>NZ_JBGVLF010000067.1:0-1505 GCF_045124115.1 Phascolarctobacterium sp. | reverse complement strand
TTAGTGCGCCAATCATAGTAATCGGCTCAGAGGGGCAAAAGAATCGAAATAACGGGGTATTAAGTGCAAGAGATGCAAGTGGAAACAAAATGAGAGCGATTAGAAAAGCTAAGAGCAGCATTAGGGATTACGTAAAGACGAATCTAGATTTAAAGTATTTTGTTACATATACCCTAGATGCAAGTAAAATAGATAGGTACGATTCGGGGATAATCTACAAAAAGATAAGAGATTGGCTCTCTAATTCAGTGAGAAGGAAGGGCTTTAAGTATATTTTGGTCCCTGAGAAGCACAAAGACGGAGCCTGGCACTTTCATGGATTTACGAATGTGCCAGTTGAGTGGAAATATGGGTTTTCTGAGGAGAAGGAGGTTAGGGGAGCCCGTAGTAGGAGCAAGCAAATAAACTACGTGGTGAGCTACGTGAAGAAGGACATGGAGATGTTCAATTGCCGGTATTATCTGCACAGCCAGAACCTAGAGAAGCCGAAGAAGATATATAAAAACACGGACTTTGAGAAAGCCGAAGGATACTGCATGGAACTAGAGGGGATGGAAGTTCGGGTGAAGGTGCAAGGCTAAGGTAGCCGCACGCCCCCTCCTTGCCGCCCCTTCCCCCTGCACCCCCATCCCCGGCGCTCCAACCCCAGCTAAGGTTGCAGAGCGCATAAGCAGGGGGAAGGGCGCTCGTCGGATAGGGGGCTCGCCCGTCGCATTCCCCCGCCTCCGGAAAGGTGTGGGACCCTCCCACACTATTTCCTCCGGCTCTGCGCCTGCTCGGGCGGCGGCTTAGTCGCAAGGATAGCCTTAACCCCGTAACTAGCAAGGAACACGCCAAGAGCTTTAAATCAAGGGTATAACAAGCGCTAAACGCGCCCTTGATTTAAAGCTCTTGTTGCGTGTTAAAAAGCAAATAGGGGTTAAGGCAAAATATTCAGGAGAGAAAGCTACCGATTTGATGAATCTATGGGGCCCCGCGAGGGGCCCCATAGACATGCTATCCTAATGACTTGATATAGGGATAGCATGTCGTCACTTTCTGCCGTTCCGACGTATATGAGAGGGAAGGAGAAAACGGCTTGAAATCTGGCATTTCTCCGGACTTCAAAAAAATGAGAAATGCAAGATTGCTTCAAAAAGTGCAAAAAAAGTGCTATATTTGTCGTTGGCTAGAAAACAAATATAGCAAAGCACTTTTATTTATTTTTATTAAATTTTACGCTTAATAGTTTAAATCTGCAAAGCGTGAAAGTCAATGGATAAAAATAGAGGGGTGTGCTGCTGTATGGAAGGAGCAGCAAATGGAGAAGTTCAATACTTTGCAGAAAATGGACCAGGAGGGACGAATCTATCGAGGGGTAGTGTTTAGTGCGCCAATCATAGTAATCGGCTCAGAGGGGCAAAAGAATCGAAATAACGGGGTATTAAGTGCAAGAGATGCAAGTGGAAACAAAATGAGAGCGATTAGAAAAGCTAAGAGCAGCATTAGGGATTACGTAAAGACGA
>NZ_JBGVLF010000066.1:0-97032 GCF_045124115.1 Phascolarctobacterium sp. | reverse complement strand
GTTTTCAGCTTTATTCCCACATCCGCTTTTTCTAACTTTATTCATCTTTTGTCGTTTTTATAAATCCTTTCTTTGTAATTATACCACTTATTTTGTTATCAATTGGTTGTTTTTGTTACTATTTATTTTATTCTCACGTTTTTGGATTCCTTTTTGTGTGTTGTAAAAACACAAACCATGTGTTATTCTTGCTGTGTCATTTTTTATACCGAAAGGAGATCCAGTATGTTACTGAATATTGACACAGCTGTTGACATCAAACACGACGGCACCAAAAAATTAAATCGCATTCGCTTCCTTGAAGCATTAGTTAACTCCAACCTTTTCGTAAATTTTCAAGGTACTTTGTACATTCTTGATGATGATTGCTTCGTTTCTCCTCTTTGTGGCAGCAAGGCTACTCTCTTACTGCGCAAACACTTTTCCAACGATGATAACGTTATCATAACTAATGGCCTCTTGAAAGATACCATTAAAACTTTATCCGAGCTTCCGTGCTTGAACATTAAGGAATTAAATCCTCCAGACTACATTTGCCTGCAAAATGGTCTTTTTAGTGTGCATGACGGTCAGCTTCATTCTTCTGTTAGCGATGAACGTAAGTTTTTTTCCATCAAGATAGATGCGAAATTTGATCCAAACGCAACATTAGAAACAGCTCCTGTTTTTTCTAATTTTTTAAAGGATACTTTTCAAGCTGACGAAGACAGCATCCTTTTATTACAACAAATTCTAGGATTTACCCTCACAAACATTCGCACCTTCAAGGGCGCGTTTTTTCTAATTGGGGTATCCGGTGCTGGCAAGAGCGTACTCGCAAGATTTTTACGAGCTGTGCTTCCGAATACATCCGCCTTATCCCTGCAGGAGCTCTCAGACAAATTCCGTTTGGCAATGCTTAAGAATGCTTCCGCAAACATTTGTGAGGAGATTAGCTCCAACAAAGTTACTGGTTTTGATGTGTTTAAACGTATAAGCTCTGGAGATAGCATCATTATCGAGAGAAAAAATGCTGAACCAGAAACCTTCATCTCAACCGCTCACCTTTTGTACTGTGGCAACTTCCTCCCCCCCTTGGCTGATGCAGACCCCCTTGCAATTTTAGAACGCATAAAGCTGCTTTACTTCGGAAATTCTATTACTGCCGATAGACGCGACCCTTACCTTCTAGAAAAATTGCTGGCTGAAAAGGACACTATCGTTTCTTGGGCACTAGCTAGCGTACCTAGACTTGTGAAATCAAAGTTTCAATTTGCAACTCCGCAAATTGCGAATGATTACCTTGAACGCTATGCGATAGAAGTTAACTCCGTTAGTAAATTCCTCAAAGACTGCATCCGCATCGAAGAAGATACCAACAAAAAGCTCCACACAAAAACTCTTTTGAGTCTCTACCACGCTTTTTGCCTCAGAAATGCAGTTCAGCCTCAGTCCGCTCAAGAACTGAAATCGGCAATCGGTACATTACCAGGGGTTCTGTACTCTAAATTTCGCATTGACGGAAGCGCTCCGGCATATGGATATAAAGGCTTGTCTGTTATCTCCCCCCAAAACGAGGAGGCAACTGAATGAAGTCATTAAGCATCACCATTCGTCTCACCAACGAGGAGCTTATGCTCCTCGATGGTGTAGTAAAAAACGGCTACTCTCCCAATAGATCCGATGCTATTCGAAAAGCAATTTCCAGCTTTTACAACACCAGTGACCTAACAGCCGACCTACTTCGTGCCAATCAAGAAAATTATTTGCGTTACTTATTAACCTTGCTCGTTTCCCACACAGACGAAACAGGCAAAAAAATCTTGAATAATTTTAAGGAGGAACTTTTCCATGGCCAAATCTAGCAATACCATTATTTTCCGTAACTTCAACGCAAAAGCTATCAACGCAAGCAGCAACCCCATTTTCAAGAACATTGCTTATGTCCTGAACCCTGACAAAGTTGCCGCATCCTTTTATCACAATCTTTCCGAAAACGAATGGGAAAAAGAAACCAATATCGTATTGGATAAATTTTCTCAAAAAGGCGGTAGAATTGCATTTCATTCTGTAATCTCTGCTTCCGGTGGCATCACCCATACTGATTTGCTTAATGGCACTAAAGATTTTATTGCTGAATTTTTTGCTAAAAAAGGCACATACCAAATCGTGGCAGCTGTGCACTCAAACACTAGCCATCCGCACGTACATATCGTTGGCTCTACCATTGATATCTTATCAGGTAAAAGGCTTCAGCTTAGCAACAATGATTTGTATCTACAACGCAATATAATCGATGAAATTTTTTCCTCTTACGGCTTCCCATTAAGAGGGCATAAATCATCCAAAGATTATTCCGCAGCATCAACTACTGTAGTTTATGACCCCCAACCATCAAGTTATGTTGATATTCTATTGTCTTATCAAGCTATGCGTGAGCATCAAAAGCACATTTCATCTATCCCTACTAACCCGTATGGTGATCCCTGTTACAGCCATGCTTATTACGATTGTAATTATGTCTCACCTTTAGTAACTTGCGATACCACTCAAATGTATGCACAACCTGCTACCACTGAATTGATATCCAATACACAAGAGACTATAACTTTGCCTAGTGCTATTCCTCATAATCCTTTCCCTTTTGATTCCTTGTTGCCTCAACCTAAACCCCCTACCCCAGACCCTTACTGTGTCGTATGTAACGAGCGGCTATCAGATAAAGTTTTTTTCTACTCATTGAAAGAATTCAATGTTCCTTTATGCTTTGATTGCCAAAAGGATGTTAGAGCAAAGAAAATTACAATCCCTGAAAGTACTACTACCAAAGAACTTATTAAACCATTCGTTGGAGTAGGTGATTTGAAGGTTCTCACCGATAAGGTCTCCAAAAAGCTTGTTGATGAAATAATTATTGAAACTAATTTTTATGAACCCGCTTTAAAGGTTCTAAAAAAACATTGTCTACTGTGATACATAAAAAGGAGGTAGCTTATGTCAACCAACAGATTTTTTAATGCAAAAGAACTTATTGTAAAAAATGGTGGGCCTCTTCCCATTAGTCTTTCAGCTGTTTATGCTGGAATTAAAGATGGTACCATTCCAGTGGTTACAATGGGTAAGCGAAAACTCATACCCAAATGGTATATTGATAGTCTTATCCAAAAAGGTAAATATGCATAAACAAAAAGTATAAGACCCGTATCAACGGGTCTTATACTTTTAGGAGGTTAATATGAAACGTTCAAATGGAGAGGGTTGCCCTCAATATAATAAAAAACGTAACCGTTTTGAATACTACATTAGTTACTATGATTCAAAACTAAATAAAACTAAGCGTAAGGTTTTCACTAGCAAAAAGAGTGCTAGAGACGCAATGAAAAAAGCAACTGAATTTACTACACTAATCAAAAATAATGTTGATATAACCAAAAGCCACCAAAAGCTCTCTGACTGGTTACGGCATTGGTTATCTAATTACAAACAGCAAGAAATTCGTTTAAAGACCTATGAACGATATGAGTTGGCTATTAATAGACACATCATTCCGTACATCGGTGACATCTCACTTAACGAACTAACTACTGATATTATTCAACAATTTTTAATACGTTTACTAAATGAAGGTGGCGAAACCAATCAGGGGCTTTCTCCTCGTACCGTTAATACTACTAGAAGATTACTAATCCAAGCTCTTAATGATGCATATGATTTAGGCATCATACTTAAAAACCAGGCTGAAAAAACGAAAACCGTAAAGGTTTCCAAAGCAGAAATACTAATCTTGTCTCACCAACAAGCTTTAGAACTAATAACCGCTGCGAAAACGCAAAGTATGGTTAGTTTCCTTGCGGTCGTACTTGCTTTAGGAACAGGTATGAGGTTAGGCGAGATTTTCGGTTTAACTTGGAATAATATAGACTTAGATAGAAATCTAATTCATATTGTTCAAAGTGCAGTCAAAACTAATCATGGAACTATTTTGCAACAAGATTTGAAAACAGATATGAGTAGACGGTCTATACCAATCCCCATCTTTGTAAAAAATGCCTTATTGGAATATAAAAATTGGCAGATAAACATATACAAAGAAATCAATTCTACAACATACATTGATCATAACTTTGTATTTGCTAATAAGTTTGGTCAACTTAGACATCCCGCTTCATTTTCTTACCACTATTTCAAACAGATTATCTTAAAATCTAATAACCTACCTCCAGCACTTAGATTCCATGACCTAAGACATTGTCACGCTACATGGTTGCTATCATCAGGAGTAAACGTTAAGGTTGTTTCTGAGCGACTAGGACACGCTTCCATACGCATAACATTAGACACTTATGCCCATGCAATTAAAGCGATGCAGGATACTGCTATTATGGCTCTAGACTCATATAATCTCCTGAATATCCCATTTAATTCGGCTTTATCTAAAAAAGATTCCTTTTTATTACCATCAGCCTCAGAACACATAGTCAATAATCTTTAATTCGCCAATTAAATGTTTTGTTTCCCCCAAAAAGAAAAACGATGCTTTTCACACCCTACAAGTGCTAAAAGCATCGTTTTTTTCGTCTTCTAAAACTTATTGTCATCCTTATTGTCATCCCTGAACAAAAAAATACAGGGCTTAGAAAAATCTAAGCCCTGAAAACCGCATATTGGCGGAGTGGGTGGGTTTCGAACCCACGCACGCTTTGACACGTCTAACGATTTAGCAAACCGTCCTCTTCAGCCACTTGAGTACCACTCCAATAGACTACTTTTGTAGTATAGCAAAAATCCCCTCGTTTGTCAACACCTACGCTGACAAATTAACCTTAGAGAATTTCAACCAATTCAATTTTAAAATTCAATTCCTTACCAGCCATTTCATGGTTAGCGTCAAAAGTGATGTTTTCGCCATCCATTTCCTTTACAACTACAGGGAAAGGTTGACCATAGGTATTAGTAAGAGTTACTCTTTGACCAGCTTTGAGCACCTCAGAGCCAGGCAACTCTTTAACAGGAACGGTAAAAATCAGCTTAGGATCTGCTTCGCCATAAGCTTCCGCAGGAGTCAGGTGAATGTTTTTGATCTCGCCAACTTCCATATCTGCAACAGCTGCATCAAAGCCGGCAATCATCATGCCTGCACCGCATTTAAACTCCAACGGCTCTCCTCTGTCATAGGAAGAGTCAAATTGAGTACCATCGTTTAAAGTTCCTTGATAGTGGCAACGCAGGGTTTTGCCAACATTCTTACCAGTAATAGCCAAGGTTCTATCTCCTTTTATTTATGCTTTACGTGTATTTTTATGTGGCGGAAAGGGTGGGATTCGAACCCACGGAAGTGTTACCTTCGCTAGTTTTCAAGACTAGAGCCTTAAACCACTCGGCCACCTTTCCAAATAGTCCCGTCAATGATTCATTGTCAACAAAGCCAACTTATTCAATTGCCGTTACCTTTCAATTATATGTTATTATCTTCATTCCGTCAAGAACTTTAGGATATTGCTGCATCCGTCAGCTTTAAAACGTTGTTCTCCAATCGCAGTGCTTCGTTCTGCAGAGTTTCTAATTTTGCTAATGCTGCAGCGTTAAACTCATCATCTTTAGTTAGGTTCAGGTTAATACGGACATTATACTCTGCGCAACGCAAAGCAGCACGAGCTAAAATAGCGCTGCAAGCTGCATCTGTAATCACACCGGGGTTACCCAATACCGTCAGCTTGTCAGCAATAACGAGCACTTTGCCTGCTCCCTCCGCAATAGCAAGAGGCACCGCTGCCGCCTTCTTGGCAGCAGCGCGAATAGCAGCGGTACGTGCAGCCTTCTCTGCTTCCGTTGCCTTAGGCAGTTTATAGCAAGCCATAAAGCTATTGAACACTTCTGCATCATCGCTAACCAGCTGCAGCATTTCAGCACGCAGTTCCTCAGCATCTTTCAGCAAAGCTTGCACCTGCGCTTCTTGCGCTGCAAATTTTTCCTTGCCAATGGTAAGATTAGCTACCATTGAAGAAAGTGCCGCAGCTAAAGCACCTGCCATAGCTGCGCCACCGCCACCGCCCGGTGCAGGCGCGCTGGATGCCAATGCATTTAAAAATTTTTCCATAATTAACACCTCATTTTTTATTCAGCCATCTACGAACTTGCACTACAGCAGCATAAGCATCTAAAGGCTCGTCGGGAACAAGTAGTCCCAAAGGTACTAACTTCCGCCAACCTTTAGGCGGATTTTCCTGCCAATACAAAGTTCTCGCTTCCTCAGTACTGTGAGCTTCACCCACTAAATCAAGTTCCACTGCCGGAAAAACTCTTGCTACTGCTTTACCAATAGCTTTATTATTAGTTCCATCGCCCATGACTATATGTGACAAGAGCTGCTGTCCCGCAAAGGACCGCAGCTCTTCTTCAATACGCTCCGTAGAAGCAATATGCAGGGCGATGATCCTGCCGTCCGCAGCTACAAGGGCCAAGCCTGTTTTGCTGCGTCCGGGATCAATCCCCAGATACATCTTCACTTTTTGGAAGCACCTCCAGCCTTACTCTTACAGGACCTGCCGTAGTAATATCACCTTTAGCATAAGCCTTGAGAGTAAAATTGCCGTTCATGCGGCGCATCATATTACTTGTTTCAATCATGGTTGCAGCATCCATATTGCCAACCTTACCCGTCAAAGGATCAGGGAGCACGCCAGCCTCTACAGCAAGATGGTTAACCTGCGTTAGGAAGCCCATAATAATGCCTTCATAGCCTTCCTTGCCCACATTGGTAAAGTCCTCGCTGTAAATCAAAGTGCCATCGGGATAAATAAATTGATTCTCAAAAATTTCCAAATCGCAAACTGCCAATTCACCCACGATAATGTTAGCCACAGTACGCACACGCACAAACAAGTTGCCCTTGCTCTTGTCCAAAGCAGCAACCGTCTGTTCCACAATCTCACGGGCAATCCAAATAGCTTGCAACTGCTGTTCTTGATCATCTACACCAAGTCGTTGCAAAGCCGTTTCGTTAGCATTCTGCAGAAGCCAGTTAACCTGTGCCACGTTTTCATCATGCTTCAAACCGCTGCGCAAAATACCTGCGTAGACAATTTCTCCGGCACGATAATATACTTGGCCTTCACGCATATTGATAATACCCTTGCGCAGTGCTGCAGTAGTCTTCTCCAAATCTTCAATTTCATCGGACAGCTGGGCCTTTGCTGCAGTCAGGTCGGCAACCGCTGTTTGCGCCTGGTTATACATGGCATTCAATTCGCCCAATCGGGCTTCCATGGCATCATTTTCCCTAGTGCTTTCCTTAATTTTTTCGTCAAGCATATTAATCTTGGCATTTTGGGCTTCAACTCTGATTTTTGCCTCATCTAAAGCTTGGGCAGCCAAATGCTTTTCAGAATTCAACTGTTTCAGCTCCTTTTGCAGCTTGTCCATACCAAACAGAGCGGTACGCGCACTTTGGGAAGCCATAGCCATTACGCCTATGGTCAACATAGCAATAATGGAACCACCAACAACTGTCAGCAAAATAGAAGTATACTTGGGGCGCAAGCCGAATACGGACATTTTTTTCTTGCCGATCTTGCTGCCCATCTTATCTGCAATATAGGCGATCAACCCACCGACTACCGCCATAATAATGATTAAGCGTATGCCGACCAATGGACCCCCTCCTTTACATACTTGCCAAAAGCGAATTATACGTTTTTCTTCTTCATCAGATATACGCCAATACCTAAGCACAAAATGTTAGGCAGAGTACAAGCTAAGAACGGAGGCATAGCGCCACCCTTGCCCAAACCGGAAGTAAAGGCCATAACTGCGTAATAGATAAAGATAACGATAATACTGATACCCAAACCAATGGAAGAACTGGTGCGCTGTTTTTGCGTACCCAAACATGCACCAATCATGGCAAAGAAGAAGCTTGCCAGAGGAATATTGATACGCATGAAGATTTCACACCATTGACGGTTAGTCGGAGACTGCTGCGCCTCCAGCATACCGATGTATTCGCGAAGCTCCGCAATAGTCATTTCTTCAGGATCCTTTTGCTCCCAAGAAATCTGCTTGGGAGAGAAGTTCAAAGGAATGACCTGTTCTGTAAATTTAGCAGTACTGGTAACGCCTTCCTTGTCGTTAAGAGCAAAAACATTGCCATCAACGATACGCCAAGAGCCATTCTCCCAAAAACCTTCGTGAGCAGTTTGGATACGGGCAATCTTACCATTTTCAAATTCTTCGATGGTAATATCAGTCATCTTGCCTTCTTTTTCGTCAAATTTATTAGCATAGGTAACACGCTGAGTCTTACCGCTAATAGTTTTAATAACGATGTGGTTTTGGCTGCTGGGCTTACTGTTTTGTTTGATTTCTTCGTTCAAAATTCGGCCTGCTTCATGCTTGGATGCAGGCACAACCTTTTCTGCCCAAACCACGGAGAACATGCTGACAATAAAGCCAACCACCAAGACAGGTGCTACAATACGATAGTAACTGACACCGCCTGCTTTCATAGCGGTTATTTCGCTGCTACCGGAGAGCTTGCCAAAAGCCATCAATGCTGCCAACAACATGGACATAGGGAAAGTATAGTTGATAATTTCCGGCATGTTGTACATAAACAAACGGGCGATGGTCTCCATAGGAGCGCCATAGCGGGTAATGTACTGAGTGATTTTGAACAGCATGGTGCTGGCAATAAAAATGCTGGAGAAGGCGGCGATGCCGAAAACGAAGGGGTACAACAGCTCCTTCAGCACATAACGGTCTAATAAACGTAAACGCACTTTCCTTCCTCCTACATACTAAAATTGTCACCCAAATAATACTTACGGGCAACAGGGTCATTAGCAATAGTTTTGCTATCACCATGAAGTAAAATCTTACCTTCAGCCAAAATATACGCTTTATCAACAATGCTCAATGTTTCACGTACATTGTGGTCTGTGATCAGAATACCGATACCGCGTTGCGCCAAGTGGGCAATCATGCCTTGAATATCAGCAACAGCGATAGGGTCAATACCGGCAAAAGGTTCATCCAAAAGGATAAAGGCCGGATCAGTAGCAAGGGCGCGGGCAATTTCTACACGACGACGTTCACCGCCGGACAAAGCCTTGCCTTCACTCTTACGCACATGGTTCAAACGGAATTCATCCAAAAGGTCATTCATCTTTGCTTCCCGTTCAGCAGTATTCAAATCAGTGGTTTCCAAAATAGCCATGATGTTTTCTTCTACAGTCATTTTGCTGAATATGGAAGCTTCTTGGGGAAGATAGCCGATACCTGCGCGTGCACGCTCGTACATGGGCATACCGGAAATATCCTTGCCGTCCAAAGTAACAACGCCGCTATTGGGACGCTCAATGCCAACAATCATGTAGAAGGTTGTAGTTTTGCCGGCGCCATTGGGTCCCAATAGGCCGACTACACTGCCTTGCTCTACAGTAATGCTGACACCATCAACTACATGACGTCCGCCATATATTTTTACAAGATTATCTGTCTTAATAATCAAGCTCGTATCCTCCCTCGGTTATGCGCTTGCTTGTTCAACATCCTGCTCCTTAACAGCAGGCTGCTTTTCCGGAATGTAGATTACATCAACATTGCCGTCGGCAATTGCTACATTGGCATTAGTCAAACGCAGCTTGTCCCCGGCAACGGAATTACCATTTTGGGTAGCTTTGGCATTACCAATCAGCTCTACATAACCATTGTTGTCCGTCTTATAAACAGCGCTGTCAGCAGATGCAGTCAGATTACGGGCATCACTGTTAATGGTAACGCCGCCGTAAGCATTAGCTACGCCTTTAGCCATATCGTAATCAATTTTCGCTGCGTTCAGTACGCTGCCATCTACATCTGTCAAACGCGCCCAGCTGCCTACGGTTTCCGCATACTCACGCGCTTTATAGTAGTTCACACGGTCAGCGCTCAAACTTTTACCTTCCTTGGTGATGACTGCGCCACCAACAGCGGACATATTGTTTTCATCATGGGCAATAAATTCATTGCACACAATGTGGGCATCGCCTCTATCAGCAACAACATTGCCGGTCAGCACACCGCTTTTAGTTTTGCTGTTAAATTTAGCATAGTCGCTGGTAGCCTTGCCACCGTCTTGCAGCAGTACGACATGACCTTTAGCTTCACCTTCGCCAGTCTGCAAGTTATATTCCAGCTCATCAGCTTGGACGCTGAAATTTCCGGGAGCAGCCCACGCTGTAGTTGCTAATCCCAAGGAAAGGACAGCAGCTGCTACAGCCAGCACTACTTTCTTTTTATAATTCATTCTATTCGCCGCCTTTCTCAACTTTTGCGTTACCCTTCAGCTTTACGTTTTTCAGAGCACTGGTTGTCACCGCTTCGTCAGCAATAGCAGTCCACGGACTCTTAACCAATTTAAAATGTCCTTTGGCAGTAATGTTATCAGTCTTTTGAATCCAAGTAATTTTATCAGCGTATAATTCGCCACCTGTATTCAACACCGCTTTAACATTACCCTCTAAGGAAAAATCATTTTTATTAAGCTGTACGCTGCCTTTGTCTGCAGAAATATCTACATAGCTGCCATCACTACGATAGAGTTTGCCCGTAATGCCATTTAAAGTAGCAGTATTTTTCTGCTTATCATTGGTAACGCTGGCAACTGTGAATTTCCACAGCAGTTTGCCATCCTGCTCACGCTGCAACACCGTATTCTTCAAGGTAGCGTTGATTTGAGCACTAACGCCGTTGCCACCTTTAATGGTGACAGGTCGTTCACCGCCAAAAATCAACCAACCTATGATACCTGCTGCTACTAACAGGCCCGCAATAACGGATATAATAATATTTTTATTTTGCATCTGCCTGTTCTGCCTCCTCAGGTGGGGTATAAGGTGTATTCCAACGATGCTGGAACCAAATCCAATTGTCAGGATATTCTTTTATGATTTTTTCAACCTCTTGGGTCATTTTCAAAGTAACATTATAGTCATCCAACTTTTGGTCACCGGTAAACTCATAGCGAATCGGATCCTTAACAATCGCTTGGTGACCATAGCCATCGGGCTTACGAACAATAAAAATAGGTATAATAGGCGCTTTAAATTTACGAGAAAAATACGCAGGACCGCTGGGAGTAGAGGCCATCTTACCCAAGAAAGAAACAAAGATGCCATCATAGCCGCCGTCTTGGTCGGCAATCAAGCCCAACATACGTCCCTTTTTCATCGCTCTAGCGCAACCTAAAATCTCGCTGGTACCACGGGAGAAAATTTCTTGACCTACACCGGTACGCAGTTCATTCATAAAGTCGCTGTACACTCTGTTAGGCTGGGGTTTTTCTACCGCACTCAACGGGAAGCCGTTTAAAGCCAAGCCTGCACCCAACCACTCCCAGTTGTCCATATGGCAGGCAAGCATTACCACGCCTTTACCTTCATGCACTGCATCCCACAACACTTCCGGACGGTCAAAAGTTACTAAGCCACGAATATTATCCTTGTTCAGAGCAGGCATATACATAATTTCCATGAAAGTAATGCCCAAATTGATGAACAACTTCTTGATGGTAGCGCGTGCCTGTTCTTCGCTATAGCCCAGACGCTCGCGAATAGTTTCTTCAGCGCGAACCCTCTGCTTCTTTGCAATTTTATGGTACAAGTGCCCAACGCCCTTACCAATGACAACTATCATTTTATAAGGGAGCCAGGAAATCACTGTACTCAATGTTTTTAATAAATAATACAACCACATTATTGTTTATCTCCTTGCCCGGATTGGAAATATGCCGCCACAAGTTTCTGCCATTTCCCCTGTGCCTCTAAAAGTTTCTGTATAGCCTCGCGCACAGCGCCTCTGCCTCCTTGGGCAAAAGTCACCATGTCCACAATACTGCACACTTCCTCAACTGCATCAGCAGGAGCGAAAGCAAAGCCACAGTTTACAATGGCAGGAATATCATTAAGGTCATCACCCATAAAGGCTGCTTCGGACACATCCAGCTGCAGTTCTGCACACAACATTCTTAAAGCTTCAGCCTTATCCTTAATGCCTTCGCAAATATGTGTAATGCCAAGCTCTTGAGCACGTCTATGGATAATTGCACTCCTGCGTCCGGTGATAATAGCAACCTGCAGACCGCTACGCAGTGCTAGACTGACGCCCATACCATCCTTAGCATTAAACCCTTTGAACAGTTCGCCGTTCTCCCCTATGTTAATAGTGCCGTCAGTGAGCACACCATCAACATCAAGCGCTAACAGGCGAATGGCAGCCATCCGTTCCTGCGTATCCTCAAACCAAGGCTCATCCTGTAAATCACGGCAGAACTCTTCCTTGCTTTTACCGCTCATTATACCACTCCCTGGCGAACCAAGTCAGTCATATGCAGCAGGCCGATAACCTTGCGTTCTGCATCAATAACAGGCAGCACAGTAATCGGTTTGGGCTTGTTGCTTTCCATCAAATGCAATGCTTGGGCAGCAAGCTTGTCTTCCGTAATAGTTTTAGGATTAGCAGTCATCAATTCCCTTACAGGACGCTGCAGGAAGTCCACGCCTTTGCTCAAACCGCGACGGATATCGCCATCGGTAAGTACGCCCTGCATAACACCATTAGTGTCAACAACGGATACTGCACCTAAACCTTTATCAGTAATAACAAAGAGTGCTTCTTGTACGGTAGTATCTGCCAATACAGTGGGGTTTTCATCACCCTTATGCATAATATTGCCTACAGTCAAAAGTAACTTACGGCCTAAACTGCCACCGGGATGGAAAATAGCAAACTGGCTGGCAGTAAAATTATGCTTTTTCAACAAAGCCAATGCCAAAGCATCACCATAGGCTAATGCTGCAGTAGTGCTGCTGGTGGGTGCCAAACCCAAGGGGCATGCTTCTTTGCTAACACCTACATTTAAAATAACATCGGCGTTCTTACCAAGGGTAGAATTAGCATTACCAACCATAGCAATAATCTTAGCACCAATTCTGCGCAAGGACGGCAAAATGTTAAGTACTTCGCCGGTTTCGCCGCTGTTGGACAAAGCAATAACCACATCCTCGCTAGTTACCATGCCTAAATCGCCATGGATGCCCTCCGCAGGATGCAGATAAAAAGACGGAGTACCGGTACTAGCTAAGGTTGCCGCCATCTTGCGACCAATCAAACCGCTTTTACCCATACCGGTAATAACAGTACGCCCATGGCAGTCCAGAATCATCTTAACTGCTGCGGCAAAATTTTCATCTACTCTGGGCACAAGCTCTAAAACAGCTTCTGCTTCCATACGCAGCACATCCCGCGCATGCTCCAGCATTGCTTCCATACCTGCTGCCACCTTTCTTCTTAACCTCTTACAATCTTATCTATAGCGATAACATCGCTAAGCAGTTTCTTTAAATTGTCCAACTGCACCATGTTCGGACCATCGCTTAGTGCTTCTGCAGGATTGTCATGTACTTCTAAGAACAATGCATCAATACCTACTGCAGCAGCAGCACGTGCCATATGGGGAACATATTGGCTTTGACCGCCGCTGGAAGTGCCTTGACCACCGGGAATCTGTACGCTGTGAGTTGCGTCCATAACCACAGGATAGCCAAGCTCGCGCATAATTGCCAAGCCACGCATATCGGTTACTAAAGTGTTATAGCCGAAGCTAGCACCACGCTCAGTCAGCATCAGATTATTATTGCCAGCTTCCTCCACCTTTTTGATAACATTCTTCATATCCCAAGGTGCTAAGAATTGGCCTTTTTTGACATTAATAGTTCTGCCGGTTTTAGCAGCAGCCCAAACGAGATCGGTTTGGCGGCACAGGAAAGCAGGAATTTGCAGGATATCGGCAACTTCTGCAGCCTTTTCTGCCTGCCAAGGTTCGTGGATATCAGTAACAACCGGTACGCCCAAATCCTTTTTAATTTGCGCCAGAATCTTCAAGCCTTCTTCAATGCCGGGTCCACGGAAGGAAGCATAGGAAGAACGGTTTGCTTTATCAAAAGAAGCTTTAAATACGTAGGGAATGCCCAATTCTGCACAGATTTCCTTGGTACGCTGACCAATCATCAAGCTGCGCTCATAGCCTTCCAATACGCAAGGACCTGCCATAAGCATCAAGGGATGCCCTTGCCCAACCTCATAATTACCAACTTTAACAATATGCATGTCTAACCTCCAGTTATTTGTTCATTTTGGTAAAAAGTTCATTTACTGCTGCCAAATCTTCGGGGGTGTCTACACCAATGCCCTGGAAATCGCTTTCCAAAACTTTAATCTTATAGCCATTTTCTAAAGCACGCAGCTGTTCCAAGCTTTCGGCACGCTCCAAAGGAGTGGGCTCCAAAGCTGCATATTTCAACAGGAAGCTGCGACGATAAGCGTAAATGCCCACATGTTTATAAACCTTATAGCCTTCCGGTTTATTACGCGGATAAGGCATCAGGCTACGGGAGAAGTATAATGCGTAACCGTTCAAATCAGTTACAACTTTTACTGCTGCAGGATTGTTGTAATCTTCTTCCGGCATCTCTACCTTCAATGTTGCCATTTGCAAATCAGCATCTTCAGTAAATGCTTCTGCCAGACGATCGATAACCTCAGGAGGAATCATGGGTTCATCACCTTGTACATTAACGATAACGTCCACATCAGGATAGCCTAAAGCCACCTCTGCCAAACGGTCGGTGCCACTGGGATGGTCGGGAGAAGTCATCATAGCTTTACCGCCAAAGCTGTCCACCGCATTCTTTACCAGTTCATTATCAGTTGCTACAACAACTTCGTCGGGCAGCTTAGCCATGCAGGCACGTTCATAAACACGTTGAATCATTGGTTTTCCGGCAATCATGCTCAAGGGTTTGCCCGGTAGACGGGTAGATGCATAGCGGGCAGGAATTACGCATAAAACTTTCATTTTTTATCAAGCTCCTTTGTAATGGCGTTCTCAATATACTCTTTAAACTTATCCATGCCCTCAGTAATGCAGATATCCATATTCAGGATATACAGAGGAATTTCGCGGGCAGAATAAATAAACTCAGTAGGAATCTTTACTGCGTCTTTAGCAGTAACAACCATGGCAACAGCCTTCAGACTGCTAGCGCGTTCATTAATATACTGCATTTCCAGCATACCATAATCGTGATGGTCAGGATAACGCACTGCTTCCAAAATATTCAGGCCGATGCTAGACAATGTTTGTTCAAAAGAGGAAGGATTGCCGATAGCAGAGAAGACCATAACGTCCTTGCCGCGCAGTTCTTCCAAATCCTTGATGTTTTCGGAAATACCTTTGTACCAGTCAGCAATCTCTACAAAGTTTTTAGGATGATGCACACTCTCTATTACAGGAGCGCCTTCGTTGTACTTAGCTATAGTGTTACGCAGCTGCATTCTGCTCAAGCGACTGCTTTGGTCAGTTTTGGTTAGCAGGAACAGGTCGCCACGAACCAAGTTCTGCAAAGGTTCGCGCAACGTGCCGCGAGGCAATACATAGCCATTGCCAAACATATTCAAAGTATCAACCAAAACCACATCCAAATCGCGTTCCAACTGCCAATGCTGATAGCCGTCATCCATAATGATAACTTCCGCATGCATTTTTTCTACAGCATACCGACCGGTAACAGCACGGTTTTTGCCGATAATTACA
Source organism: Phascolarctobacterium sp. (assembly GCF_045124115.1). Classification (GTDB taxonomy): domain Bacteria; phylum Bacillota; class Negativicutes; order Acidaminococcales; family Acidaminococcaceae; genus Phascolarctobacterium_A. Next base: position 81,422 of record NZ_JBGVLF010000066.1, on the reverse strand, counting down.
GGAATACCGGGCAGAGTCTTCGCCATTAAATAAGCTTCGTCACCTGCTTCATAGGCAGTCATAAAAATCTTATTACCGTCAGAAACAACACCCAATTCCTTGCCCCAATGGGAGCGATAGCCACGGTTCAAAATGACAACGCGATAGCCCATGGACTTAATAATAGCAGCCATCTTTTGGGCAGTAGGAGTTTTACCGGTACCGCCAACAGTAATATTACCGATGGAGATAACGCAGCATTTCAATTTTTCTTTTTTCAATAAACCGGACTCGTACATGCTCAGCTTGCAGCATACGCCGAATTCATACAAATAGGACATACCGCGCAGCACAGCCAGAAGCAGCCACCCCATAAACGGAGTATCCGGACCATAAGCAATTTGATAGATGTACTGGATAATAGCATCACCGTGTCGGAGACGGCCACCGCCTTCATCCGTCAGATTGCGGGTGTTAATAGGATAAACAGGATAGTCGCGGGAAGGAACAGCAGTCAGATCCAGAAGTTCCTTCAAATAGCCGATACTACGTACATCAGCACCACGGTTTTCCTTGATAACTTGCAAGGAAGCCGCACCCATAGCAGCACGACGTTCATCATTCGCCAAAATATCTAGGAATTCACTGGTCAGCTCGCCTTGGTTTGCTACCATTTTGCAAGCCTTAACCTTGCTCAACAAAGCATAGGAATCCTTAAAGTTCTGCATGGAAGGACCAACCAAAATCGGTTTAGCATGAGCTGCAGGCTCCAAAACGTTATGGCCGCCGGTATTACTAAAGGAGCCGCCAACATAGACAACGTCGCCAACAGCATAAATACGGCCTAATTCACCGATGGTATCAATAATCAGCAAGGGATATTCCTTGCGCTCTCCCTGCTCCTCCAGCATTTTGGAACGGAAGCCGGTTTCATAACCATAGTGAGAAGCCAATTTAGCAATTTCTTCCGCACGAGCAGTTTTACGAGGAGCGATAACCAAACGGGCATGGGGATATTTCTTACGTACTGCAGTAAAGGACTCCAGCAAAATCTTTTCCTCGCCCGGATGAGTGGAACCTGCCACAATAATAGGATAATCTTGACGCAAGCCCAATTCATAACGGTATTTATCAAGATCTTCAGGAGTTACTTCTGCATAAGTTTGGTCAAATTTAGTATTGCCGGTGACGAAGATTTTATTTTTATCAGCACCAAGATGAGCAATATAATCAGCATCAATGCTGGACTGCATGCAGAAACGAGTAACAGTATTCAGCATATCATCCCAAATTCCATATAAATAACGATAGTTTTTCACGGATTTCTCAGAAATACGACCATTGACCATCATTACAGGAATATGGCGTTCGCGGATAGCGCGCAGGAAATTAGGCCACAGTTCCGTTTCTACAGGCATAAATACACCGGGGTGGATACGTTTAACCAAAGATTCAGCCACGAACGGCAAATCTAACGGGAAATAAATAATAGCATCAGCTTCAGGAATAATCTGCTTCGCCATATTGTAACCACCTACAGTAAAAGCAGATACCAATACCGGGCGGTCAGGCATTTCCTTACGGATTTGCTTTACCAAAGGACTGGTAGCTACGATTTCACCTACGGAAGCACCGTGAATCCAAATGCAGTCCTTGCGCATAACTTTAGCAATTTCAGCTTCATCAATATTACCAAAAACCTGTTGCTTGAAACGTAACTTAAAACCCTTTTCTGTAAACAGGCGATATGTATAGTAGGGCAGTACAAAGACCACCAAAACTATTAAAATTAAAATATTATAAAGAATATACATTCACTAACCTCTTTTCGCCTTACTGAGCTTCCTTGCTGCGATATTGAATCTTATACAGATGTGCATAAAGACCATCCTTAGCCATCAACTCATCATGGGTACCTTCTTCTGCTAGACAGCCCTTTTCCAAAACCATAATCTTATCAGCATTTTTGATGGTGGAAAGTCTGTGGGCAATAACGAAGGATGTTCTGCCAATCATCAAGCGGTCCAAAGCCTCCTGTACTACGCGTTCGCTTTCCGTATCCAGTGCAGAAGTTGCTTCGTCCAAGATCAAAATCTGCGGATTCTTCAAAATAGCGCGGGCAATGGAAATGCGCTGACGCTGACCGCCGGAAATATTTACGCCTCTATCGCCCAACATAGTATTGTAGCCTTGGGGCAGTTCAGAAATGAAGTTATGAGCATTAGCAGCTTTTGCCGCAGCTTCAACTTCTTCTTTAGTCGCATCAAGACGACCATAAAGAATGTTATCATATACAGAACCATTGAACAGCACAGTTTCCTGCGGCACAATGCCTACCTGCTCACGCAGGGACTGCATGGTAACGTCACGAATATCCTGTCCATCAATGGTAATGCTGCCGGAAGTTACATCGTAAAAACGAGGCAGCAGGCTAGCCACAGTGGACTTGCCCGCACCGGAAGGACCTACAAAGGCAATCATCTGCCCGGGTTTTACATCAAAGCTCATATGGCTAAGCACTTCTTCACCGGGATTGTAGGAGAAAGAAACATCATTAAAGCGGACATTACCTTTAACCAGGGGCAGAGCTTTAGCATTAGGCGCATCCTTGATAGCTTCCGGCATATCCATAACGTCGAATACACGTTGGGCTGCAGCCAAAGCTTTTTGAATGTTACCAATAACACGGCTTAAACGCTTAATAGGATTGGAAATATTAACAGCATAAGTCAAGAAAGCAACCAAGCTACCTGCAGTAATTGAGCCATCAATAACACTGTTGCCGCCATACCAAAGAATAATAGTTACGCCCACGGCAGCTACAAATTCAATAGTCGGAGTCAATGTTGCAGACAATTGGGCATATTTCATGTGAGCACGGAAAGTATTCATATTTTCTCTGGCAAAGCGGTTAATTTCGTATTCTTCACGAACGAAGGATTTAATAACCCTCGCAGAAGAAACAGTTTCCTGAAGCACAGAAGTTACATCCGCAGTTACCTCTTGGATACGGCTACCGGATTTACGGATACGTTTGCCAAATTGGTCAATAAAGAGCAATACTACAGGGAAGGTACTGAATGTTACCAAGAACAAACGCCAATCCAAATAAATCATCATGACAATAGAAGCAAGCAAAATAACGCTTTCCGTTACCAATTCTACTACGTTATCTACCATAGCACTCTGCAAAGCACTAACGTCATTAGTTACATAAGACATAATGGTACCAGTCTTATTCTTGTCATAGAAATTTAAACCTAGACGCTGTAACTTCTTGTATACATCTAAGCGGATATCAATAATCACTCTTTGCCCCACATAGTTCATCAAATAACTTTGACCATAGAAGGCAATGCCACGAATAATAAATACCACAATAATGCTTGCCACAATGTAGTTGAGCATTTCAGTGTTCTTCTCTTTTAGAACCTGGTCCACCATATCCTTGATAATCCAAGGCAAGTAGGCTGTGCCACCTGCGGCAATAGCGGTACAAATAGCAGCAAAAACGCCCCTACCAATGTACGGCTTAACATATCTTAACGCACGCAAATATAAATTCATTTCTTCTCCTCAGCAATTTTCAAAATAAGTTGAGCAACTCTGCCAACCGCACCGGGCTCGCCCAAGCGTTTTTTCATATAGGCTAAATCTTCCGCTATACGAGGACGGTTTTCTTCCGCCAACAATTCCATAGCCGCAGCCGCCACTTTAGCAGGTGTAAAATCTTCCTGTAAAAGTTCAGGCAGGATCTGTTTGCCTGCCACAATATTGGGCAGACCGATGTTAGGAATATTGATAACAAGTCTTGCTATAAAAGCATTCAAAGGGGAAGTACGGTAAACGATAACACTGGGCAATCCGCACAAGGCTGCTTCCAAAGTAACCGTTCCGCTGGTAGCCAAAGCAAGATCTGCAACGCTGAATAAATCGTAGTTATGACCTTCAGTAATCTTTACTTCCAAACCGCTAGCTTTAATTTTACTTTGCAGCATTGCTAATGGAATAGTGCCTGCACGGGGCATAGCAAACTGCACCTTGGGCAACTGCTTTTGTAACTGTTTAGCGCCTTCAAGCAAAGTTGGCAACATCTTTTCTATTTCCATCAGCCTGCTACCGGGCATCAAAAGAACCAGTTTCTTATCAGGATCCTTACCAACCCAAGTTTCAGCCTCTGCCTTGCTCATAGTGGGATGAACAATATCCACCAAAGGATGACCGACGAACTCTACAGGTGCGCCTGCCTCCTTATATACATCGTACTCGAATGGGAAGATGCAGGCAACCTTGTCCACAATCTTAGCCACATTTTTAGCACGGCCTTTGTTCCAAGCCCATGCGGAAGGTGCAATATAAGAAACAACAGGAATGCCCTTATCGTGGGCAACCTTCGCCAATTTCATGTTGAACCCCGGATAGTCAACAACCACTAAGCAATCAGGCTTGCGTTCATCCATTACCTTAGCAAAATCGCTACGTAGCTTGAACAAGTCAGGAAGTTTCTTGATAACTTCCACAAAGCCCATAACACCGTGGTCCTTAATATCAAATAACACTTCGCCGCCTGCGGCACGCAAAGCATCACCACCCATGCCAAAGACCTGGGCGTCAGGATCTATATTTTTTATAGCAGCAGTTACAGCTGCTGCATGAATATCACCGGAAGCTTCTCCGGCGGAGATTAAAATTTTAGCCATGATTTCTCCTCATCACTACAGCCTATAATTATTCACCTTACATTATAACACAAAAGCGGCTGACATACGCTGTCAGCCGCTAAAAAAATCCTAAAAAATATGAAATTTATTTAACTAAAATGGTAATATTGTGTGCATCAGCCAAAGCAACTACCTTTTCGCGCTCGGCAATCAAGGTATTACCTGCTTCAATGACGATACCGGTAGCACCTGCGTAAATCATGGACTCCAAAGTTTTGGTACCAAAGCCGGGAATATCAAAGCGCTGATCTTGAGAAGGCTTCGCCGCCTTAGCTACAATCACACCGCCTTTGCCCAAATAACCACCACGCAGGATGCAGGCATCAGTGCCTTCAATGGCCTCCACTGCCATAACAGCGCGATTTTTAACCACCACTGTTTGACCTATGTCCAACCCGCCAATGGCTTTAGCCATCTCAAAACCAAACTCCATATCCGCTAACTCTGCTTCCGTCGGCTTACGTTTCGTCAGCACGCCGGGAGCGGGCAGCAAAGGTTTAATAAGGATAGTCTGATCCATAACCTCGATGCCTTCGCCTTCCAATTCCTTGACGATAGCGTTCATAATGGTGTCATCCTTACGGTCAGGCACGCTGGCCAAAATTTTGATAGCACGCAGGTCAGGCACTATAGCGCCTGCCTTATACAATACTTCCTTGGTTACTTTGCCAATCATAGTGACCTTAGTAACCTTGTGTTTCTTTAAAGTAGAAATGATTTTACCGATCTTGCCGATATTAATGTCATAGTAGAAATCTACGCTTTCGGGCAGTTCCTCATCAATCCCCGGAACAACACCTACAGCTACAACTTCATAACCTTGGGATTTTGCAGAACGCGCTACCTCCACAGGCAAATGACCAATACCGGAAAGTACGCCTATAACTTCCATGTCTTAACCTCTACGGGTACGAATAATACCACGTTCTACAGTACGCAGGAAACGCAGCAAATGTTCTACAGGCTCGTAAGCTTCCAGTTCAGATTCCATGGTAGCAATAGCTTCTTGCAGAGGCAGACCGCTACGATACAGGATACGGAAAGCCTTTTTCAGTTCGCTACGATGCTCTGCAGGCATCCCTGCACGAGACAAACCAACACTGTTCAAACCGGATACGAAGGCAGGATCGCCTGCGCAAATCATAAAAGGCGGAACATCTTGAGCAATACGCGCCATACCACCGATCATTGCGTTGCGGCCAATCTTGCTAAACTGGTGCACTGCAGACAGACCGCCAATAACTGCACGGTCTTCTACAATAACATGACCTGCCAAAGTAGCAACGTTGGACATAATAACGTTGTTGCCAACGATGCAGTTGTGGGCAACGTGGGTATAAGCCATCATCAAAATATTGTTGCCAATACGTGTTTCAGCGCCCTCGCCACAACCCCTGTTAACAGTTACGCATTCGCGGAAAGTACCACCATCGCCAATAACGGTATAAGACTTTTCGCCGACAAACTTCAAATCCTGCGGTTCTGCACCAATGGAGCAGCCCGGGAAGAAACGGTTGTTTTTGCCAATAGTAGTATATCTATGAATAGTTACATGAGCGCCAATTACGCAGCCATCGCCGATAACCGTGTCCTCGTCGATAACAGCATAAGGGCCTACGGTTACGTCCTTACCCAAAACAGCGGACGGATGTATAATAGCGGTTGCATGAATACCGCTCTCAGGCATTATCACTGAACTCATTACTTTCACTCCCCAAAAAATTTAATCATCCAATTAAATTCAGATATAGTATATAATCATCCCCGCAGCGTTTTTTTCACCGCTTAAATCAGCTCATTTTGCAAATTCTTCACCAATTATCGCTAAATACCTTCTTTAATCTTTGGTTTTCTACCTCATTAATATTTTTTTAAGGAATATCTGCTTAGGTAGATGCGAAATGGTAACAAGCAATTTTACTGCACCTATACAAACAGTGTGAACTAATTAAGCTTTTGCATCCTCTTTGGGATCCATAATCGCAAAGGTGCAGTCACATTCGCAAGCAACTTTACCATCAACTTTGCCTTCGCAATGAATAATGCCCATGTTGCCACGCATAATCTTGGTAACTTCAGCAGTAGTAACAACTTGGTCGCCAGGGATTACTTGTTTACGGAAACGTACATTGTCGATTTTAGCGAAAACAGCAATCTTACCACGATTTTCTTCAGGGTACAGCATAGCAACGCCGCCAACTTGCGCCATAGCTTCAATCAGCAGTACGCCGGGCATAATAGGTTCATTGGGGAAATGGCCCAAGAATTGCATTTCGTTAGCGGTAATATTCTTAATGCCTACTGCACGTTTCATAGGTTCAATTTCCAAAATGCGGTCTACCAACAGCATAGGGTAACGATGGGGAAGAATCTTTTTAATTTCATTGATATCTAAAACAGTCATGATTAAGCCTCCTTATTTCTATATGCTTGGATTTGTTTAGCAATTTGGGAATTAAACGCATGTCCTGTTTTTACAGCTATTACATGCGCTTTAATCGGCCCTAACAAGTACAAATCTCCAATAGCGTCCAAAATTTTGTGTCTAATTAATTCATCATCAAAGCGCGGTACAGAAAGAATCTTTTCCTCATCAAATACCACTACGTTTTCCAAAGAACCGCCTAAACCTAAACCCATTTTACGCAGCATTTCCAATTCGCTGGTAAAAGCTACTGTTCTGGCGCTCATAATTTCCTTTTTAAAGCTTTCCTGATCCAGCAAAATATCGAAATATTGCGTTCCCAACAGGGGATGCGGATTGATGGAAGTAAAGGAAATGCGATAACCATCGTAGGGAAGGATAGCGATATAACGATCGCCGTCATATACGGCAAAAGCCTTATCTACAGCGTAAACTGTACGCTCAGCGTCTTGTTCCACAATGCCTGCTTCCTCAATCAGCTCACAGAAAACCTTGGCACTGCCATCGGTTACAGGAGGCTCAGGAGAGGACATTTCAATAACGATGTTGTCAATTGCCATCATGGAAAGAGCACACATTAAATGTTCAACAGTGAAAACTTCAGCACCATTTTCACTTAAAGTGGTTGCTTTAACAGTAGAGCTGACATTATCAACAATTGCACGAATGGTAGGCTTGCCTTCTAAATCCGTACGCACGAAGGTAATGCCGCTGTTAGGAGCAGCAGGCTTAAAGGTCATCAATACGTCCTTGCCGGAATGCAGACCAATACCGGAATAGGAAACTTCTTTTCCTACAGTGTGCTGCTTTGCTTGTATTTTCTCGGACATTTTCATCCTCCTTTATGATTTACTTTTTCTTGCCAAACCGTTTTCTACCGTCTTTCCAACGGTCATGTACCCAGAACCACATTTCCGGTTGGGCAATAATTTCTTGCTCTAAAATCGTAACCAACTGACGGGTTACATCATAAAAATCTTTCTCCTTGTCCTTAGTCTTAGGAGTATACAAAGGAGGATAGATTTTGGCTGTACAAGTTCCATCTTCGTTGTTATGGAGGAAGATGGGCAGAATAGGAGAACCATACAGACGGGACAAAGCTGCAGGCCCCATGGGAATAACAGAATCTTTACCGAACAAGTCGATGTGGACGCCGTCATCATTAGTATCTTGATCGTACAACACGCCTAATAAATTCTTTTCCTTCAGCATACGGCTAATAGCTAAAAGGCCATGACCGCCACGGTTATAAGTAACCTTTTGACCAACCATTTGGCGGAATTCATTGATCGCCTTGTCCATATAGCTATTGTTCTGCTTGCGGGTAATAGAAAGCATAGGATAGCCATGCAACGCTACCGTAGCACCCAGCAGCTCCCAGTTGCCATAATGGCCTGTGCACATAATGACACCTTTATCCAAGGCGTAAGCAGCTTCAAGATATTCTAAGCCTTCAACCTTGACGTTTTGAGCAATATTATCCTTGTTCAGCAAGGGGAAGCGCAATACTTCTACTACCATACGGCCAAAACGATGCAGACTGTCTTCTGCAATCTGGCGCGCACGTTCAGGACTGACACCCAAGCATTCCTGCACATTGGCTGCCGCCATCTGCAACCGCCATTTGGGCACCACAAGCACGGCAACACTGCCCAAAAAGCTGGCAAACAAATTACGCAGGCACTTGGGCAGGATGCACATTATTTTACTAAAAAGTTTAACAATATAATAGCCTAACACAGTCTCACCAGATTATTTTTCTTTTAATTGTGCCAATTCTTTTTCCAATGCTTTGATGCGTTTAGCCATATCGCCAACTTTACGCAAATTAGCTTCTTGACGCAGCCATTCCTTCATAGGCATAGCAGGGAAACCGCCCATAACGGAATTATCAGGAACATTGTTAGTAATACCTGTCTTACCGCCGAATACGCAGTTGTTGCCAATAGTGATGTGGCCTACAGTGCCAACTTGGCCGGCAAAAGTTACGTTATTGCCAACAGTTACGCTGCCGGAAATACCAACGTGGGCAACTACCAAGCAGTTTTCGCCCAACACATCGTTATGCCCCAAGTGTACCAAATTATCAATCTTAGTGCCTTTACCTACGATAGTGCTATCAACAGTTGCACGGTCGATACAGGTATTGCAGCCGATTTCCACATCGTCATGAAGAACAACATTACCGGTTTGCAGCACTTTGCTATGCTTGCCGTTTTGAGTGATATAGCCAAAGCCATCGCCACCAATAACAGCACCGGATTGCAGGATTACGCGGTCACCCAATACACATTCTTCACGGATGGTAGTGTTGGGATAAAGCACACAATCTTTGCCGACTTTTACACGTTTGCCAACATAAACATGAGGATAAATTACAGTACCATCGCCAATTTCTGCACCGTCTTCAACAACTGCAAAAGGTTGAATAGCAACATTAGCACCAATCTTAGCAGTCTTAGCAACAAAAGCATAAGGACTTATTACGCGTTCTACATTCTCTTGGGGACGGAACAGCTCCAGCAATGCTGCAAAAGCTGCACGCGGATTTTCTACGCGGATTACCGGACGGCCGTCCAGCTCCGGGTCAGCAGGGCTCAGGACCATAACACCTGCTTTACTCAAATGGCAATGTTCAACATGGGGCGGAACTGCAAAGGAAATATCAGTAGGACCCGCTTCCACCAAACCGTTAACACCGGTAATCTTTAATTCCGGATTATCGTGTTCTACAGTACCATGTAAAAACTCAGCTAATTCTTGTACACTCTTCTCCATTTCAAACCTCCATATAATTTTTCGCGTACAGCAACAGATTCATTGTACACGAAAAGCGGACGACCTCCCCGCCCGCTTTCACAGCATTATTGCATCTTAGCGATTACATCTTTAGTTACATCGGTGCCGCCTTGCGGAACAGCAGCCTTAATCATAATTGCGCCCAAATTCTTTTCTTTAGCAACTTGGTTCAAAGCAGTATCCAAGCTTGCTTTCAATTTGTTCTGTGCTTCGCTTTGTGCCAACTTAGCTTTGGCAGAATAATCTTCGGCAACCTTAGTAGCTTCTTCACCGGACTTACCAGCCATATCCTTATCCATAGCAGCTTTCAGCTCGCTCATTTGTTTTTTCAGGTCTTCCTGAGTAGTTTTTACGATAGGAGCTTCAGTCTCTACCTTTTGCATATCTACAACACCGAACTCAGCATTACGGCCGCAACCGAAGCTGAACATAGCAGCTGCCAGCATCAAGCCTGCAATAATTTTTTTCATTTTTCAAACCTCACTTATAATAATGTTTTATTTTGGCAAATTCCGTACCACCGCATCCGTAATATCGTCGGCACGGAGGTTAGCTTTGAATTTGTTAAAGACGACAGTATAGCCTTTTTCTTTGGCTAAACGCACTGCTGCATCAGAAATATCCTTGTTGATTGCTTCCCGCAGTTTATCATTTTTATTCTGTTGTTTTTCAATCTCCCTATCCATAATGGAGAGGATATTTTTCAGAGCTTTAGGAGCAGTAGTCATAAGTTCCTTATCGCGTTCATCTTTAGACTGCTGCATAGCATTCACTTCTTGGTGATGTTTAACAGCTGCCGCATCCATGCGCGCTTTAGACTCTGCCAAATACGGTGCCATTTTCGCTGCTAAAAGCTGTTGCTTTTCTTTTTCCAGCTCCATAACACGACGTCCCCGCTCATGTTGGGCATCCTGCAATTGTTTCTCCAAGCCCTCTCGCTCTGCAGGCTTCATCCGCACTGTTTCCAACGAAGCACGCAGATTGAAGATTTGCAACTGATAACTATCTTCAATAGCTTTCTTACGGGGCGCTAGTTCTGCATCCACCTGTGCTTCCGCTTCAGCAGAATACTTCTGCAGGCGCTTGCTTTCTATCTCCCGCTGCTCCACCATTCTAGTACTGAAATCAGCATCTAGATAGCTTTGCTCGCTAAGACGTCGCAAAGCACGCAATTTGTTCAAACTGCCTAACTGGGCATTAGCAGATTCTGCTTGACTTTTACGCTTCGCTACTAAATCCCGCAAAACCCTTTCACCCTGTTGCAGTTTGCTATAGCTGGGATGAGCGCTAACGGCTTTTTCCCAGTTGATGACAGCAATTTTTTCACCGGAACTGCCTGTAGAAGTGCCGCAAGCAGAAAGGAGCATTATGGCTGCCAGCAATGCACATGCCCACAGCAACCTCTTTCTGACCATAAAGCACCTCCTTCGACACAGTTATTGCCTATGCTTATTTACCACTTTGCATGGACTTAGCAACTTCGTCAGTAATATCCAGACCACCATAAACTACAGTGCTCTTTTCTACAACAACTACCAAGCCTTTTTTATCAGCAACTTTTTTAATAGCTGCCTCAATATTTTTGATTACGGGATCCATAAGTTCTTTTTGCTTATTTTGCAGACGCTCTTGAGTTTGAGTATAATAGCGTCTCTTTTCTGCTTCGTTCATAGTTTTACTTTTTTCATTGAAATCTTTTTGCGCATTTTCGATTTCCGTCTTCATGGCCTCATCGACACCCTTCAAGTCAGGGCTTTGGGCTACCAGCATTTGGTAGTTTACCACGCCGATAGCAGACTCACTGGCAGCTGCAGAAGCAGTTTTGCCAAAACCGCTTTGCGTCAAAGACAGAGCAAAGCAGCCCAATACAAAAATTGCTGCTACAAACAGAGAAACCAATTTAACATTTTTAGGATTACGCAATTGCTGCATCATAATCAAAATCCCTACTTTCTTTAAAATCAAAAAAATTCGTGACATACGAATATACTTTATTATATCAGTCTTCAGCTATTCTTTCAAGAATTGCTAGAGATTTCCTATAATTCGTAAGTAAAATTCTTCGCCGCCATAGACATATTCCGCACTAAGGAACTCATGGATACGATAACGGACACCAAATTCATTACGGTCATCACCGGAAAAATGCTCTGCCCGCAGGCGCCATTTAGGACTCAGGTTATACTCTAAGCGGTAATCATTATCGCCTACAGGCATACGCCGCATATAGCTCCAAGCACTCTTGCCCCAGTAACGGGTATAGCCAGTACCAAAAATCCAATCCACGTCATCTAAAACCAGCTCCGCTTCACCAAAAATTTCGTCCCTAGGCGAAATGAATTTACCTACATGTGCCTTTCCGGAAAGGTTATCCTTATCGCGTCCCACATCACCATAACCTTCGAACCATACTTTGTATTTATCCGAATTAATCATAATCGTCACACCTAAAACGGTCCCGGGCACAATGGTTACTTTGGGTTGCAGCTTAAATTCACGGACAGGCTGCTCCGCCAGCAGTTTTTCTGTCAGCATACTTTCCAAAGCTGCTTTATGATTTTTCACGTAAGCTATAGGCAAACCACGCAGTTTATCGCATTCTGCCGCGTATTTGTACTTTAACTTCATGAGCAGAATATTGGGTATTGCTTCGCTGCGTAGTTCGTACTTCACATTAGTGACAAGCTGGCCTACAGGATAGATTACTACCTGCACCACAGTCTTGCCGTGTTCTTGCACGACATCCACCGCTGCTTTAAACTCCGGCAGCTGCTTTTCCACTTGCTGCCGTACCATTTTTCGCAGTACACCACCTGCCCAATCGCCGGCATCCACACTGGCACCGCTAATAGCCCGCTCCAAATCTGCTTTAAGTGCAGGAATCCTGCTTTGCAATAGCGCTGCCGTTTCAGGCTCTACACCGGAGAATTGCAAGTCAATCTCAGGCTGTCTAATCGTTCCACCCCAGGGACGGGCGTACATGACGATCTCCGTACCGCTCCCCGAAGCAAAACGCACATCGCTGATTTCGTAGCCCGTAAAGACACGGTCGCCTATTTCCGCCAGCAAACGTACATAATCATCCTTGGCAGACTCTACCATGTGGCTATCCTTGCCTAAGAATAGTTGGTCGGCAACTACCTGCATACTGCTATCCATTTTCTCAAGAAGCAGTTGGCTAGTGCCACCGTTAATGTCCACAACCTGCACGGACACATTTTCAATTGTCTCAGAAAAAGCATGCTGCAATGGCAAACATGTCATTGCAGCAATTAAAAACATTTTATTCAGCTTCATAGTAGCTAACGCTCCCTAAACGAGCACCTTAGAACTGTCCGCCAAAGCTAAAGTGGAACTTGCCACCGTCTTCACCATAGCCATAATCCAGTTTAACAGGACCTAACGGAGAGTTAATACGCAAACCTACACCATAGCTATTCTTAATCAGGCCAAAATCGAATTCGTCTTCATGACGCTTATCCCACGCATAACCATTATCAGTAAAGAGTACGCCCTGCACCTTCTTAACAATGGGGAAACGATATTCCAACGTAGCCTTTACCATGCTGTTGCCACGGAATTGGTCATCTTCGTAACCACGCAGGGTATCACTGCCGCCCATGGTGAAACGCTGGCTGAGAGGCATATCGCCATCAGCATAGCCTGCGCCCAAGTTCAACGCCCAAACGCTTTCGCCGCCGGCACGGTAGTAGTAACGGTAGTCGGCAGTAATTTTGGTAAAGTCAAAGTCGCCGCCTAAACCACCGGCCCACTCTAAGCTATAGCCAATACGCTTGCCTTCATGGGGATCGTAAATATTATCACGGGAATCAAATACACGACCAAAGGTAATGGAACGAGTTACGCCAAAGTTTTCTTTACGACGCTCTGCAGCGCTAGCAGGCATCCAAGTTTCATACTTACCGCTTACACTATTATTGGCAGGATCATAGAATTGGTCTTCATAGTATTGATCGGTATCGCCTTCGTAGCCATCAGCTTCACCCTTATAAATATCGTCACGATTCTTCAATGTAATGTAGTTGCTAACGAACTCGTTATTGGTCTTACGGCTGAAGGTAATCTCTTGACCACGACGTTTTTTATCGTAACGGGCAATTTCATCGCCATCGATATTGTAGTCCGCATATTCGTTAGTAATATCGTACAGATTGATGGTAGCAGCGGTTTCTTTATCATCCAGCCAAGGACGAGTATAACTGAAGTCATAGTTCTTGTTGTCTTCGCCGCCGAACTCCCAACGGATGTTGATCTTGTCACCGGTACCACGGAAGTTTTTATCACCAATGGAAACCATGCCGACAAAACCGTCCGCATTACTGTAGCCTGCGCCAATACCAAAAGTACCGGTATTCATTTCCACTACGGAAATTTCTACTTCTACAGAGTTAGGCTCGCGACCGGGATTCAATTTGATGTTAACATCTTCAAAGTAACCCAAGTTGTAGACACGTTGCATACTACGACGTGCTTCCTTAGCATTAAAAGGTTTCCCAGCCTTCAATTTCATTTCGCGAGTAATGACGTAATCTTTACATTTGGAATTGCCTTTAACCTTAAAGCCTTCTACGATACCTTCGTTAACAGACACCATCAAAGTACCGTCTTGCTCCATGTGTACGTCAGTTACACGAGCTAAAATATAGCCATTGGAACGATATTCTTCTTCCAACTTTTGCACACACTTATTGATTTGCTTCAAGTTAGCAATTTGACCTGCTTCCAGATCAAAGCAGGCATCTACTTTCTTACCGTCAATAACAGTGTTGCCATTGACCTTTGTTTGCTTATAAACAGGATTTTCCAACACATGGTAGATAACCTGTACGCCTTCAGGCACTAGTTTAAATTCAGGACGCAAATCGTAAAACCAACCGGTTTCATAAATACTGCTCAAATCATCATTTAAACCGCTTTCGGTAAACTCCATACCCGGTTTAGTTTTCAAAGCACTTCTAATCGCAGTTTCAGGAACATTTACACAACCTTCTATTATCTGCTTGGTAATGGTTTTGCCCAAATATGGTGCCAAACGATTTTCTTCCTTCTGTCCCTGTGCAGTCTGAGCTACAACAGCGTCCCCAGCGGAAGCTTGGGGTTCTGCAGCGTACGCAGGCATTGCCAACAGCACAGCTGCCAAACCAACGGTTAAAGGCTGCCACAAGTTTTTCTTAATCAATGGAATTTCCCCCTTACGGTTTATTTGGAATTACTCAATTCCACGCGTGCCGACCGCACTAATTTATGGAGATCGGCGTTGGATATAGTAACCTGCTGTTTATTGGGAATTACTTCCCCAACAGGATTCTTACTTACATTATGCTGCGCTGTCTGCGTAGCTTCTTGCGCTACAGGCACCGTCGGTATCGGTGTTGCAGCCTTGGGCTTACTTGTAGGAACATAAACAGTAGTGGTTTCTTGTGGTTGCAGGTAATGGTCCTTAGCGCAATACCATCCACCAAAGCCCGCTAATACCAACAGCACCGCTGCGCACCCTGCCAAAAGCTGACGATTCCAAGACCAAGGAACATCCTTCTTGCGCCGCAAGTTCTGCATTTCTGCTTCTGCCAGCATTAAATCAAGCTCACCACGTATTTCCTTATTATCTAAAAAGCTTTGCTCCGCATTATCCAAACTGCTTTTAATGCAACGGATACGGCGCAACAATGCTTGCCCCGGTTGAGCCATATTCGGACTCCTTTCCTAACAAAAACTACAGTAAAGACAATCAGTAACGTCGCCAATAGTTTAACATTCCATATAGCTCCATTATGAGCAATTATAATTAAATTACGCTTAAATACTTTGTTTTTCTAGTTTAAAGAACTGTAGGAGCTTATTCTTTATTAAAATCGTGAATAAACCGTGACAGCATACCGCGAATGCGGCGCACCCCCTGCTTTTGCAAACGATACACATGGCCAAGGCTTACGTCAATAGCATCTGCCACTGCTTGGGCTGTTCTATCTTCCAAATACATCCCCTGTAGCACTTGCTGCTCCTTCACCGGCAGTCTATCCATGGCTTGAGCTACCTTCTCCCTCAGCAATTGCTGCTCTGCCAACTCCGTCGGCGAAGCTAAAGCTGAAGGCAGGGCGTCACTCAAAGTGTAGCCATTACTGATTTCACTGTCAAGATAGACAACTCCTTTGCCGGAACTACGACGCAAATAATCCACCATGCTGCCTTTGATACGGTAGGAGGCAAACAGGCTGAAAGCTACTCCGCGTGTATAATCGTAATTTTCCGCTGCTTCTAAAAGCCCCACCATGCCCTCTTGAATCAACTCCATGGTTTCTGCCTCCGGCAATTTAAAGCCAAAAGCAATCTTGAATACCAATGGTTGATAAGAGGACATTAGCTTACGATGAGCTTCTAAATCACCTTGAGCAGAACGTTCCCACAATTCACGTTCCTCCTTCGGCTCCAGCAGCGGCGTCTTCCGCAATTCTTCCAAATAGCTTTGTAGCATGTTTCCACCTCCTTCCGTAAAATTTTTTAAAAGCTTACTTTGTATTCCAAGCCATACCAGTCTTCAGTCTTATCATACATGTCATACTTGCGAGAGTATGTCAAATTGAAACGATTACTAATATCATACTGTCCAAAAACACTTCTGTCAAGAGCATCAAAACTAGTAGTATAGCCAATAAGGAACTTGCCGCCAATGTATTTGCTTACCAATACATTATACTGATTTCGTTCGTCTGTAGTCAAGTCTTGAGTAGTATTACGTGTGCTTTCAAAACCAATACCGCTACGAACCTTGCCCGTATAAATACGGAATTGGTCCAAGCCCAAGGTCTGCTTGATCAGCATTTCCACGTCACCTAATACCGTCATCTGCAAGCCCACAGTCATCAGGTTATTCATATCTTCGCTCGTAACTTCGTTGCTACCTGCAGTATCGCGTTGCAAGGTCAGCATGCGGACGATGGTATTTCTCTCCATAGGAGGATCACTGGTCAACTGCAAATCCATTTCTTCCACAGGACCAAGAACCTTCATGTAGATATTGTAACGACTGAAACGTGCTTTACTGGTCAAGCTGACTTCCGGCAAGAAGCTTCCCGGCGTAATCCATACCAGTTTAGCGTCTTCCAGTTTGAAATCAGTACGCAGATAGGTAATGGTACCTTTTTCCGCTTTGATATTGCCGTCAATCATAGGCCACAAGGTACTGCCTTTAATATCAAGACCGCCGGCAAGCCAAATATCATAGAGATAGCTGTTATACAAGTGGATTTTCCTACCCAGCTGTACTGACAAATCCATCCCCAGATTGCTTTCGCCTTCGCCCATTTCCGGGATGGTCGGCATATTTACCAAAACATCATCAAGGCGAACGTTACCCTTAATTAAAGGACGATATTCAATGGGCGGCGGTACATTACCGATACGTTGCTTACGGTCACGATATTTCTGCGGCACAATCTGTACATCAGCATTAATGCGACCTGTGAAAATTTGCGAAGCAAGTTCAGCATTATCTGCCTTTATCTGCAGATTATAAGCTACATCTTCCGTAGTGTGGAGCGCATAACTGCCTTGGGCGCTAAGCTTACCTTTGCCCAACTTTGTAGACAAATCACGGAGCAGAACATTATTGCCTTGGAAATCCACATCCAAATTAATGCTTTCCAAAACAGTATCCAAATCTTTAACTTTAACAGCACCGTCAGTTACCTTCAAAGAACCATACAGCAAAGGTTCTTCCAAAGTACCTGCCAAACGTACTTGTCCTTGGGTTTCACCTACGCCCCATTCCACCATCTTGGTCATTGCTGGCAGAATACCTAAACGTGCTTCGTTTAAATCCATGGTAATATTCATTTCCGCACGGGGATTGCGGCGCTGTTCTTTGGAACGGAAAATATCTAAGGGGATATCACCGGCAGCCTTGACGCCATAAGCATCTTTAGTCGCCTGCAGCTGTTCCAAATTAATATGGTCATCCTTTAAATTCAAGGATGCAGCCAAACTATCAAAACCCACTCCCGCAACGGAACCATTGGCAACAGTTAAAGCGCCTTCACCGGCAGGATTAGCGAAAGTGCCGCCCAGTGTTACCAGCATATCCATTTCACCGCTAACTGCCGGAGGGTTCTTCATTACTGCTGTAGCAATGGCAGGATTTGCTTTAGCTGCTTCCATGCGCACGTCAAGCTGCTTTTGTAGCAAGTCAACGCTACCTGCTACAGTAATAAGGCCGCGATCTTCTACGCCTTCCTGTTCCTGTAGCTTTACATCATCAAAGTAGAGCACGCCCTTCTTTAAACTACCGTTAAAAATAGCATGAGCATAGGACAGGTTATGTACCTTTACATCATCCGCCTGTACCTTAATAATAATGCCACTGCCTTTGCCTTGAGGATTAATATCTAATTGTCCCTGCAGAACGCCATTGATATCATAATCCTGCTTAGACATACGCAGCAAACCGCCGACATCGCCCCAAACCATCATAACTTTGCCCTGCAGTGTACGCTGAACAAAGTCTAGGTTCAAGTCCGCGCCATACATGCCATATTCCAAAGGATCATCGCGATAAGGCTGTTTAAAAGTAACTTGCAAGAAGTTCTTCTCCTTAGCGTTACTAGTCAAAGTACCCTTCAGTTCCGTCAGCGCTTCGCCATTAATATAAATTTTTTCGCTGTTAATATCACCATCAAAGGTTGGCGTGGTCAAAGTACCGCCCAAATGGCCAGATGCATTCAACCGACCTTCCAAGTTCACTGTTTCATCTTTAATAGGCAGATGTGCCAAGTCAACATTTTGAGCTTCCATGGAAAAATCCAAACGCTTATCGGCAGTCATAACACCGTTGAGTTTAATGCTGGCGATAAACGCACTGATGAGGAAATCCTGCAGTTCCAGCCGACCATTTTCATAAATATAACGACCATCTACACGGTTGAAAAGCTGCTTCACAGCACTACCATCAGAAGCATGTACTTCGCCATAAACATGAAGTTTGTCAGGAGTACCGCGCACTTGTACTACGTTATCCACGTTACCCGTTACTTGGGCATCGCCGGTAACAAGACGCATTAAAGGCTCGATACGGACGCCATAAGTTTCTAACGCCAAGTCAAGGTAAGGCTGTTCGCCCCGCAAATCCACACTACCGTTAAGGATATGCTGTCCCTGCTCCATTTGTGCCGTAAAATCTTTGACGTCCAACAAATTATCTTTGAGGCTGATATAGCCATGTGCTTCCTTGATTTGCTGCTGCATAATAGTAGCATTGCTTAACTGCACAATACCTGCAAATTCAGGAGCAGTAATCGTACAGCCAATAGCAAAGCCGGTGGAACAAAAACCGCTGCCTTCCTGCCCCGCCAAATCTAAAACAGGGTTAATAGGGAAGTCCGTCATCCGGCCTTTTAAGTCCACAGCCCCATTTTTAGCAACAGTACCACTTGCTAAAAGCAATCCTCTTTCACCGGCAGCAGCACTAAAATGATCAATCTTTAAGCCATCACCATTGACAGAGCCATCTAAAGCCAATTTACTAATGCTCAGATTGCGCCAATTAATGTCTGCAGCATCGGTAGCAGCATGTACTTTGATGCTTTCCTCACCAACTGCAGCTAATACTGCCAATTTACCGCTAACTGTAACCGCATCCATAGGACGTTCTACAGGCGTATGCGTTACATGCTGCACATCCAAATCAGCCAACAAGTTTTTCTCATCTACGTCATAAGTAGCATTGAGGACAATGTCCCCACCGCCATAAGCAACTGTAGCCTTCTCTAAAACAATTTCTTTTTTACTGCCATGGAAAGGTACCCGCAGCTTGCCGACTTTGTACCCTGCATACTCCAACTTAGCAGCAGTCAGTACGCCTTCGCCCTTAGGCAAATCACTATCGCGCAAATCTGCAGCACAATCCAACTGCAGCAACTGTCCGTCCACTGCGATTTGCAAACTCTTAGTAGTAAGCAGATTATCGGCAGCTTTAACAAGACCATCCAGTTTCAAACTGTGTAGCTCACCATTGGCAGCCATTTTACCCTGCAAAGAAGCTAAAGCTACTTCACCGGAAAAACTGCGCTTATCCTTTTCGTTAATATAAAGCACAGCGTATTTACCTAACCCGCCCTGCAGCTCTTCTACCTTGCCAAAATGCTTGGCTAATGCTGCGTAGGGTGCTAGCGCTAATTTATCACCCTTAATTTCCAGACGTCCTTCGCCTTTAGTAGTCATCAAACCTGTTACCTGCATGCGGTCGCTATTACTTTCCGCCTGCAAATCTACAGCAAATTTAGGATTTGCTCCACCGTCAACAGTACCCTTGATGCCAAGCTCCCACTGTCCCTGAGGTGTAATCACAGCTACAGAACCTTGGCTGATTTCCAGCAAGCCATAAAAAGGAGTTTCATCCGAATCAGAAGGCTTCAGCAGATTCTGCATATTCCACTGCTCTTTTGCGTCCATTACCAAATACGCCTTAGGGCGCATCAACTCCACTTTGCTGATAGCGGCAGCGCCTTTATTAAAGGCGCGCCAAGGACGAAAGTGCACAATAGTCCTAGGAAGTTCTGCCACCTTAGCACCTTTGGCATCTTTGACAACAATATTATCTATTTCCGCCTGCAAACCACCATCCCAAGTAAGGTCGCCAATGGTTATACTGCCATTGATCATTTGGGATGCCACCTGCTCTGCCACCGGCAGCATCTGCCGAATATAGGGAGGCATGACGGAGTTTACTAAAAATATATAGCCTGCACTAAGCAGTACAATTAAAAAGCCTATGAACCTAAAATACTTTTTCATATACATCACCATTATAAGTCTAACAGGCTTCTGTGACAAAAGCATGTCAAAAAGCCGAAATAATTTATAAGTAACCATGTATTATTTCGACATAAGTAGCAATCCTCCTGTTTATACGGCAGAAATTTATGTTCTGTTTTACGCAAAAAGAGACTGAGACACATATTGTCATGTTGCCATATCCCGACTCACGTGCGATTTCTTAACGCTCATTTCGTGCAGAATCACAACGAAGACTCGCGGCCGATCTTGTTCGCAAAACAATTTGCTATTCGGTTCGCTTCACTTCTGTGATTCTAAGCACTCATGAGCTAAAATCGCAATGATTCGTCTAGGGATATGGCAACGATGACTAGCTTTGTCCCAGCCTCTTTATAGAGGTTTCTATTTAATTTTACTTATTCTTCTTCAGCTTTTTCATTAACAGCCTTTTCTGCTTCCGCCAGTTTGGGCTCTACAGTAACAGCTGTGGGGAACTGCATAGGTACACCAATAGCAGTTTCCAAATCAGTCATGCAGGTCTTGTAATCATACAAAGCTTGCAGATAGTTGGTTTTAGCATCAGTCAGAGCAACTTGCGCATCCAATACGTCGGTGTTAGTACCAACGCCGTTCATATAGCGCAGTTTGGCAATGCGGTAATCTTCTTCCGCTTGTTCCACAGTAGTTTGGGTAGTATGAATGCGTTTTTCTGCTTCACGCAGACCCAAATAGTTAGAGCGTACATCCAAATTAACTGCGTCCACAGTGTCGCGATATGTTTCTTCAGCCTTAGCCAAATCAGCTTGAGCACCATGAATTTTGCTCAAAGTTACACCGGAGTCGAAAACGTTGAAGTTAACGCTTACACCTACGCCCCAGTTGCCGTTTTCATCACCGGGCCAGTTACTATCGCTCCATGCTTGGCTGGCAGTAGCTGCCACTTGGGGCATATGCCCGCTGCGGGCAACCATCAGCGCGCCTTTAGCAGCTTCCACGCCTTGGCGTGCCTGCTCCAGTTCCGGACGGTTCTTAGCAGCATAATCAAGGCAATAAGCCATATCGTTTTCGTAAGGAACATAGTCCAGAATATTATCTAATTTCAAAGTGGTGTCCATGGGCAGACCCACGATACGGTTCAAATTAGCTTCGGAAATTTGGTAAGCATTTTCTGCTTGAATCAGGCTTTGCTTAGCATTTGCCAGTTCTACTTGGCTGCGCAGTACGTCAACCTTAGCAACTACGCCAACTTCGTATTGCGCCTCTACATTTTTCAAATGATCTGCCAAACGCTCTACGGACTCGCGACCTAATTTCTGCAGATTATCTGCTTGCAGCATGGTGCAATAACCATTGGTAACGGTGGAACGCATGGTATTATAAGCTAATTGCTTGCCTTCCAAAGTTGCCTTATAGTTGGCTTTTGCCTGACGGGTTGCGCCGCGCAGCTTACCACCGGTGTAGATGGGCAGAGAAGCGGTAATAGCATTAGTGTGGCTATTGCCAATCTGCTTGCCAGTATTTACAGTTACCAAATCAATATTACCACCATTTTTTACAATGGTAGTAGCATAACGATCATCATCATAACCACCACGCTGGGTTACGTGTTGAGCGTTAATGCTGAACAAATGGCTGCTGCGGGCAGCATCCAAGGTTGCTTTAGCAGATTTTACTTCATAGCCTGCAATGGAAATAGCAGGATTAGTATTGAAAGCACGGGTCATAGCGTCCTGCAGGTTCAACTCTACAGTTTCACCGGCAAAAGCAGATTGGCACAAAGCCATGGTCATTGCTGCAGAAAGCGCCAGCAATCTCTTACTTAATTTATTTCTATTCATCAGGGAACCTCCTATCACGCCCATCTGACTGGTCAGTCAGCATATATAAAATTATATTTTTTCCATCGGCAAATGTCAAATGAAAAATTTATGAAATCAGAAATAAGTTCTTACACCCATATAGGTGTCGCGCTTGGTTCCACCCAAATCCATGGTTTCGCCGTACAGAGAAAAGCTATCAGTCAAACGCAGTTCGCCACCCAAACGCACTTTAGCGTCATCGAAATCATACAGTTGCGAATACAGCTTAAAGTCTTTACTTAAATCGTAGCTCAAACCTACGCCGAATTCCCCCTGCATAGCGCCCATGCCTACAGCAGCATTACCCATTTTGCGTCCCATAATGAAATCAAACTTATTGGCTTCGCCAATATCGTAGCCGCCCATATAAAGGAAAGCGTTATCACTGGGACTCAAAGTTACGCCTAAACTGCCGCGCCAGTCGCCGCCTTCGCCGGCATAACCTACGTCTGCGGAAATCTTTGCTTCCGTCAGCGTACCCATAATTTTATTGGCACGCGCGCTGGCTTCTTTCACATTCACCAAGGTTTCCTTCAAGGAATCTTTGGTCACAGGGTCCTGGGCCACAGTTTCCAATACCTGCACAATATTTTCCATACGTTGGCTGGTATCCGCTAAGTTTTTCACAATAGCCGCCATATTACGCCCTGTTTCACCATTATTATCAACACCTGCAACAAGGCTTTCTATATGCGCAGAAGTTGCTGCCATTCTTTGGCTCAGCATGTTGATATTCTGCACCATTTGGCTAATATCCTGCTGATTGGTAACTGCCACGTCGGCCATAACCTTGGTAAAGGTATTCATATTTTCCGTAATGGCCTGCATATTCTTGAAGCCTTCCTTCATGGACTGCTGCACTTCTTTATCGCCAAAGACATTTTCAAAAGCACTGGCAATATTTTCCATGCGTTCCACCAAATCACCGGAGTTAGCAAAGAATTCATCCATGCCGCCACCGGGAACGCCATGAATAGTGCTGCCCTCGCTAATAAAGCCTTGCCCGGGCTTCTTCGGCGGCACGACATTCACGTATTTTTCTCCCATGATACCGTCAGCAGCAATGCTGAAAACAGCACCTGTGGGAATCTTAATATTATCGTCTATTTCTGCAATAACCTCAACCTTATCGGGAGAGACGTTAAGTTTCTTAACCGTACCAACCTGCACACCTGCGTAACGCACTACATGACCGGGCATCAAACCGCTTACCTGAGGATACTCTACCCGCAGTTCGTAACCCTTTTTGCCAAAGGAAAACGCTCCCATAAAGGTGATGATGCCTGCCAGCACCACAGCGCCGCCTAAAGCAAAAGCGCCTACCTTAACTTCACTGTTTCCCATCTGCATCCTCCTCTTTCCACTCCAAGCCGTTTACGAAAGCGTGCACGACCGGATTTGTGCTATTCCTGATTTCGTCCGGTGTCCCCACTTGGACGATTTTTCCTTTATACAACATGGCAATCCTGTCAGCAGCGTAATAAGCACTGTCCATATCATGAGTTACCAAAACTGATGTCACACCCAGCTGCTGCTGAGTCTTGCGAATCAGTCTGCTGATATTCATCGTCATTACCGGATCAAGTCCGGAAGTAGGCTCGTCATAAAAGACTATGGCAGGCTGCATAGCTAACGCCCTTGCCAAGCCAACTCTTTTCTTCATACCGCCGGAAAGCTCCGCAGGCAGCATCGCCTGTGTTCCCGGCATACCTACTAAATCTAAAAGCACTGCCACTCTGCGTTGGATTTCTTCCTCCGCCAGTTGAAAGTGACGTCTTAAACCAAAGGCTACGTTTTCCCCTACAGTTAAAAAGTCAAAGAGAGCAGAATATTGGAAAACTACGCCCATCCTGCTGCGCAAGGTATCCCATTCTTCTTCACTGTAGGTGCTGGTCTCCTTGCCGCCAATGATTACACTGCCATCATTGGGAGCCAAAAGCCCGGTCAACACCTTAATTACCGTGCTCTTACCTGTACCGGAAGGCCCGATAATCGCCAAAGTTTCACCTTTATATACATCCAAATCTAAATCATCTAGGACCACTTTGCTGCCAAAGGCTATTTTCAGTTGGCGTATTTTAATCATCGTTTCTGTATTCATCACGCCAACTCCTTACACATAAATAAGAATGGACAAAAAGTAATTAAAAATAAAAATCAGAATAATGGACAACACTACGGAAGCAGTAGTTGCCAGGCCAACGCCTTCCGCACCATTAGGAGCATTCAAGCCCTTGTAGCAACCTACGATAGAGATAATGGCGCCAAAAACGCAGCTCTTCAGCATACCGCCAAAAACATCGTAGAACTCTGCCAAGGTACGGATGGAATTTTCATAAGTAAATGTACCAATGCCTGCGTAGTAGTGGGCAACAACCCAACCACCGATATTGCCAATAAGATTAGCGAACACCACTAGTACCGGCATCATCAACACTACCGCAATAAAGCGCGGCACAACAAGATAGCTGATAGGATTGGCTGCCATTACCCTTAGTGCGTCGATCTGCTCCGTAACCTTCATGGTTCCCAGCTCCGCAGCAATGGCCGCGCCAATGCGCCCTGCCACAACTACGCCTACCAAAACAGGCACCAGTTCACGGGCCATAGCAATGGCCACAATACCGCCAACTGTGGAGGCAGCGCCTAGACGGACAAACTCCTTGGCAGTCTGCACGGAGAAAACCATACCTGTGCAAAGGATAGTCATCAAAACAATGGGCAGAGAATCTGCACCCAAAAGCGCCATCTGGCGCACAACTTCCTTCAGGTCTGCGTCTTTGAGGCGCTTCAGCGTCCCCAAGAACAGCAGTGTCATTCTGCCGCTAGCAGCGCAAAATAACATTATTTGTTTGCCTATTGCTGCACAAATCGACTTTAACATAGTAAGCATCCTTTTCTATCTTGCTATTTTTATTATAGCCTAAAAATATGGCATACTTGTGGCAAAAGCAATTATTTTTCCACAGTCAAAACTATTTCGCTTTCACCATCAATAATAAAATCAAAGGGATATTTCTGTTTGAAAGGAGAACCTTGCAGCAAGCCAATCAAACCTGCATCATTTTGTTCGCCGGCAGGAGCCATATTAGGCTGCGCCAAATCCACGACGATTTCGTTATTCTTATCAGCGTTATTTACGCTCTTAATATAATCCTGCAAAGTGCGGCGGACTTCCTTCTTCTTAGCTTCCGGAGCGCCTTCCTGCTGCTGTTTACGCAGCAGCTCGACAACCCACGCCATGCTGCTGCCACCGCGTACACTAAGAGGTAGCTTGCCGCCTACATGATCTTTGGGAACCTTGAAGTAAACCGTACGGGTAAATTCCTGCCCGCGGAAAGGTTTCAAAGTAACGTCAATGGCTACCTTTTCGCCGGGTTTTACTTTGCGGTTCAAAGTTTTTACGGACTGAATTTCTGCCACTTGGGCTTCATCGCTTACCTGTGCTTCCACAGTAACGCCATAAAGCTGTACCGCATCAAACTTATTCCGCATCAAAGTGGACAGTGCTTCCGTCATTTCCCCAGTCACATTCTTCAATAAAGCGTCACCGGAATAATACATATTCTCGCGATCAATTAGGATATTTCCTTTTTTGCCGTCCACACCGGTAATCATAAAACGCAGCTTGGCAGTACCACCGCCACCACGGTCAACGGACTTGCTCAAACCATTGGCAACTACAGCATCTACGATGGCAGGCAAAAGTTTTTCGTCTTCTGCCACACGCACACGCAAACTGCAACCACGCCCACGTCCCAAATCATTCACATTAACAAAGACAGGAACGGAACTAGGCAACTTGCCTTCCACACCACCGATACCGCTGCTGCGGTCCTGGGTAAAGCTGCCCACAGCTTCGCCTAAATTGCCAACTTTATAGCCGCTCTGCAGATTGGGGACAACGCCCAACACCCAGGCTTTAGTCATATAAAAATTACTATCGCCTCTCTGCATGAAGGGATGACCAAAAGCCAGCACATGACCTGCATCATCGGTCCAAGTAACTGTGCCCAAAGCGCCCAAAGTCATATCGCCCTGCATCAAGGACGCACCTACGGCGCTGCCTGCTTCTAAAGCTTTAGTTGAAGTTTGACCTGTACTGCCGCCGCTGACAGCATCCAGGCCCAAGGGCTGCAGTTTCTCCTGCAAGTAAGCTAAACCGGCTTCCGTAAAACCACCAGCCTGCAAAGCAGTACCTTTAGGAATCCAATCGGAGGGAGTGTTGAAAGGCTCGTCTACCAAAGGCAGCATCCTGCCAATGGGAGTTAGGAAACAATAGTTAGGATCGTTAAAGACCTTGCCAAAAGCTACTGCGCCTACCAAACGGCCATCCACATAAACAGGACTACCACTCATACCTTGAGCAACACCACCTGTTTTATCAATCAAATCACCATATAAACGCACAAAAATACTGTAACCGGTGGCTTCGTTACCGCTAACGCCTAAAATCTCTACGTTAAATTCTTCGATAGTATCGCCACTGATAACAGTTTTGCCTATGCCTTGCATCCCCGGTTTAATATCACGGACAGGCATCAAGGGTACGTTCGCCGCTGCCATTACCATTTGACAGCACAGAAGGAATGTTAAAAGTAAAATCTTCATTAATTGCTCCTACACGCCCTTGTTCAAGGGCTAATATTTCAATACCGGCGTGGAAATCACGCCGGCACATGTTGCTGACTAACTAGTCTACTATTAAATTAATTATACAGCCTGCCTTATCATTTGACAAGTTAAGAAACTGTGTATTATTGCGCTACAAGCCCCAAGCCAATGCTTACGAGACGTTCCCTGCCATCGGAAGGTTTGTTGACCACCTTGCCATTGATAGCCATTACGCTGCTGCCGCCGCCATCAAAATTTACTGCTTCTTGCGCACCTAGACGCAGCATATAGGTTGCCAGCTCCTGCAGCGTCATCCCAGCGGAGTTATTGCTACGCCCGTCCACAACTACTAAGAGCAGACTGCCATCCTTCTTGATACCTACGGCAGTACGGGGAGCACGGCCTCTGGCAATATCATTGGCAATCGCTTCTTCCTGCACCCGTACATTAACACGTCCATGCTCTACTAAAAGCGGTCCGCCGCTAACCACGGTCTCCGCAGCATCCGCAGCACTATTGCCTAAAGTTTCCTGCAAAGCAACTCTGTCACCAACGTGCAATTTCAACAAGGCATCTTTGTTAGTACCATGACCGCTGACAATAATGCTATTGGCAGCAATGACCATATTGCCTTTCGTAGAAACATCTGTTACGCGGTTGTTAATAAGCTTAACTTCACAGCCCCATTGGTTAGTTTTAGTAGTGGGAGCAAAATGATGATTGTACAGCACTAAATCTTCGGCAACACGCAGACGGTTCATGCCTTTAATGTGCAGTTTCCTGCCACCATTGATGGTCAGCGTACCTGTATAGGCAATATCCTTCACGATATCCGGCTCACCATCTTTAATGACAAGACCGCTGCGCGGCTGCTCATCCATGGCCAGCAGTTCCCCATCCTTCTTTACATTACCGATAACCCAGCCATCCGTATCGAAGTAGGAAGCATTAATAGCAGCCAGCATTTTTTTTGCAGCAGCCTGTCTAGAAACTAAGCCCCTGCCATTATACGCGCCCGCTGCAGAAAAAGGTTGCAGTTTGTACTTGGCTTTCGGAGCAACACTTACTACGTACGCTTGAATCTGCCTGCCGTTCATTTCGTCCTGCGCGTAAGTATAAGTCACGCCCTTGGCGAGTTCCCTGCTCTGCTTAATAATATTAATGCGGAAAATATCTACTACCAGACGATGAGGATTAGGTAAAGCATATACTTTATATTGGCAGTCCTTTTTTAAGTCAATAATAAGTTTAGCTGCTTTATTGCCTACGGGAACTAAGCGCACGCTCTTAACTGCAGCATCCTTTAAAGGTGCCTGCTGTTTAACAGCCGTACTTTCAGGCAGTTCCACTTCCAGTTGTAAATTATCCTTATCCACCTTGTAGGCGATGGGCTCTTTGCTATCAAGCACCACCCGCACCCTAGCCGGACTTACGCTGGTTCGCAGCTTTTCCACAGGCGCAGCGCTGGCTACTGATACCATTGCCAACATGGCCATCGCAACACCTACAATGAGTTTCCTCATACTATGCAACCTCCATGTTTCACGCGAAAAAGAGACCGTGACAGTGGTCAACACATCATATTCCCAGACGAATCATTGCGAACTTAGCTCATGAGTGCCTAGAATCACCGAAGTGAAGCGAACAGCAGCTTATTCTATGAACAAGCTCGGCCGCGAATCTTCGCTGTGATTCTGCACGAAATGAGCGTTAAGAAATCGCATGTGAGGCGGGAATAGATATATTGACGAACTTCGTCACAGCCTCTCAAATTTACTTACATATCTAAATTAGAAACAGTATAAACAGTTCCTGGATGCAGCTTGTCTAAGTTTTCCAGTGCTTTACCGGTGCCTAAAGCCACACACTCCAAGGGATTATCAGCAATATGAGTGGTAATACCGGTTTCGCGCTGCATAACTTCTGCCAAACCGTCCAGCATTGCGCCACCACCAGTCAGATAGATACCATTATCCACGATATCTGCAGCCAGTTCCGGCGGGCATTTTTCCAATACTTGGCGCACAGTAGCGATCAAAGAAGCAATTGCATCCTCCAAAGCAGTACGGCAGTCATCGCTGCTAACTTCAAAAGTTTTCGGCAGACCTGTCACCATATCGCGACCGCGTACAGTAATGCTTTCGTTTCTGCCATCAGGTGCTACAGTAGCAACCTTGATTTTGATTTCTTCCGCAGTACGCTCGCCAATCAAAACATTGTGTACTTTTTTTACATGACGGACAATAGCTTCATCAAAATGGTCGCCACCAATGCGGATAGAAGAATCAACTACAATACCGCCCAAGCTGAGGACAGCAATATCGGTAGTACCGCCACCGATATCCACAACCATGTTGCCACGCGGTACAGAAATATCAATACCTGCACCTAAAGCCGCAGCTAAAGGTTCTTCAATCAAATAAGTTTTAGAAGCACCGCCTTGAGTAGTAGCTTCCATAACGGCACGCTTCTCTACGGAAGTAATACCGATGGGCACACAGGTCATAACACGGGGCTTGAAGAACAAGCTCTTGCCTGCTACCTTTTCAATTACGTAAGCCAACAATTTTTGGGTTACGGTATAGTTAGCAATAACGCCCTCTTTTAAAGGACGGATTGCCACAATGCTTCCGGGAGCACGCCCCAACATTTCGCGAGCATCCTCGCCCACTGCCAACACTTTGTTGTGCACTTTGTCAATAGCCACAACACTGGGCTCCTTCAGCACCACGCCCTTGCCCTTAACGAACACAAGGATATTGGCGGTGCCCAAATCAATACCTATATCCATACTTTTAAACATAATCTGTCTCCTCTTTTTCGTAAAGCCAATGGATTAGTCTACATCAATACGCTCAATTACAGCGCCCAAGCCACGCAGCTTGTCCACAATATGCTCATAACCGCGGTCGATATGGTGCAAATCACCAATACGGGTAGTGCCTTCTGCCACCAACCCAGCTAAAATCATAGCAGCACCGGCGCGCAAGTCTGTGGCACGTACATCGCAGCCTGTCAACTTGCTGGGACCTTCAATCACAGCACTTCTACCTTCAGTGGTAATATCAGCGCCCATGCGGTTTAACTCAACCACATGCATAAAGCGGTTCTCAAAAACAGTTTCCGTCACCTTGCTACGGCCTTCAGCAATAACCATCATGGCCATCATCTGCGCCTGCATATCCGTGGGGAACCCGGGATAAGGCAAAGTTTTAATGGACACAGCCTTCAAAGGCAGCCTGCCCACCACACGTACCTTGTCGATATCTTCCTCAACCAAAGCGCCTGCCTCACGCAGTTTAGCAATCAAAGGCTTTTGGTGTTCAGGCAGCACGTTTTCTACAATGACGTCGCCACCGGTCATAGCAGCTGCAATCATATAGGTACCTGCTTCAATGCGGTCGGGAATAATGGTATAGTCGGCGCCATGAAGTTCCTTCACACCTTCAATACGGATGGTGTCCGTACCTGCACCGCGAATCTTGGCACCCATCTTATTCAGATAGTTGGCAAGGTCGACTATTTCCGGTTCTTCCGCTGCATTTTCGACAATAGTAACCCCTTCAGCTAAAGATGCTGCCATCAAAATATTTTCGGTAGCACCTACGCTGGGGAAATCAAAATAAATATTGGTACCCTTCAAACCGTTGGGAGCAGTAGCATCAATGTAACCATGACCTTGTTCAATCTTCACACCCAAAGCTTCAAAAGCTTTCAAATGGATATCGATGGGGCGGGCGCCGATAGCGCAGCCACCGGGCATGGAAATGCGGGCTCTGCCCATACGCGCCAGCAAAGGGCCCATAACCAAGAAAGAAGCACGCATGGTACGTACCAATTCGTAAGGAGCCTCACAAGAGGTAATCTCTCTGCTATCTATATCAAGCACATTAGGCTCAGGGCAATTTACCTTCATCCCTAAGCGACGCAAAACTTCACTTATAGTATGCACATCTTCCAACATAGGCACTTCGTCCAAATGGCTAGGCGTGGTCCCCAAGATAGAAGCAGCAATAATCGGCAATACAGCATTTTTAGCACCGCTTGTTTTAACAGTACCCTGCAAGCGGTTGCCGCCTTTTACAACTAACTTTTCCAAAATAGTCCTCCTACACGAGCATAACTGGGAATAAAAATTATCGTAAATTATATTTTATCATCATTACCGGAACTTTTTCAATACTTACACACAGAAAAAGCCGGCAGTTGATTCCGGCTTAGTAGTTGATGCGCTGGCGGTCTGCAAGGATATTGTAGTATGTTTCTTTTTCCATCAGTTCGCGACGGATGGCTTTCTTGGCATCTTCATCAGTGCATGCTGCCAAGCGCTCCCGCAAAAAAGCAATATCCTGCTTGAGCATCAGCATCTTGTTGCCCGCTAGGCTTTCAGCAATATCAGTCATCTTACAGTCCTCCTTTTCCATATATAGGATACTATAAACACAACCATTCTGCAAGAATATTATTAAGGAAAAATTGTAAAAAAGAGGTCGGAGTTATTCCGACCTCTGAGAAATTATTTTCTTTATGCTTCAGCTTCAGCAGCGTTAGCAGCTTCTTCTTCCGCTACAGACTGCTGTACCAAGTACAGTTTTTCTTCTGCAGAAAGAATATGGCCATATTTGACCAGTTGGTTGATTTCTTCCTCATCCAAGGTTTCTTTTTCCATCAACGCTTGAGCGATAACATGCAGCTTATCAATGTTTTCGCTTAACAGCTTTTCAGTAGCAGCGTAAGCATCTTCCAAGAAAGCACGTACTTCCTTATCGATTTCCGCAGCAACCTCTTCACTGTAGTCTTTATCGCGAGCAATATCGCGACCTAAGAAAACTTGGTCTTGACGATGACCAAAGGTTACAGGGCCGATGTTTTCGCTCATACCGTATTCGCAAATCATTTGACGTGCCAATTGGGTAGCACGCTGCAGATCGTTGCTGGCACCACTAGAAATTTCCTTCAGCACCAAAGCTTCCGCCACACGACCGCCTAAGAGCACCTTCAACTCGTCCAGCATTTCGCTACGGGTTGCGTAATACTTATCCTCTTTCGGCAAGCTCAGGGTATAGCCACCGGCACGGCCGCGGGGGATAATGGTAACCTTATGGACAGGATCAGTATGTTCAAGGAGCATACCTACAATGGTATGACCGCCTTCATGATATGCAGTCAGGCGTTTCTCCTTATCGCTGATAACACGGCTCTTGCGTTCAGGGCCCATGATAACGCGTTCAGCAGCTTCTTCCATTTCCGGCATGTTGATGACTTTTTTGTCCTTACGGGCAGTCAACAGTGCAGCTTCGTTGACCAAGTTGGCCAAATCAGCACCGGTAAAGCCGGGTGTACGTTGAGCGATTACGTCCAAAGAAACGTCGTTGCCAACGGGTTTGCCTTTTACATGAACACCCAAAATTTCTGTTCTGCCTTTGATGTCAGGACGGTCAACCACGATTTGACGGTCGAAACGGCCCGGACGCAGCAAAGCTGGATCTAGAATATCAGGACGGTTGGTAGCAGCAATCATGATAATGCCTTCGTTAGCACCAAAGCCATCCATTTCTACCAACAGTTGGTTCAAGGTTTGTTCGCGTTCATCATGACCGCCGCCTAAACCGGCACCACGTTGACGGCCTACAGCGTCGATTTCGTCAATGAAGACGATGCAGGGAGCGCTTTTCTTAGCCATATCAAACAAGTCGCGGACACGGGAAGCGCCTACACCAACAAACATTTCTACGAAGTCAGAACCGGAAATGCTAAAGAAAGGCACGCCTGCTTCACCGGCAACAGCTTTAGCCAACAAGGTCTTGCCTGTACCAGGAGGACCATAAAGCAGTACGCCTTTAGGAATCTTGGCACCCAAATCGTTGTACTTTTGGGGGCTCTTCAAGAATTCTACAACTTCTTCCAGTTCCTGTTTAGCTTCAGCTGCACCTGCTACATCTTTGAAGGTTACCTTCTTTTTCTCATCATCATAGCGACGGGCACGGCTCTTACCAAAGTTCATCACCTTGCCACCACCGGCACCGCCTTGGTTCATCATCATGAACCACAGGCCGACGATAATCAGCATGGGCAGCAGGCTGCTTAAAATGCTCATCCACCAAGGTGGTTGCGGGGGCAGCTCAGCTTTAATATCAACATTTTTGGCTTCTAGTTTTTCCACCAGCTTGCTGTCATTAGGAGCAACGGTAGTAAAATCTTTGCCATCCTTCAATTTACCGCTGATAACATTATCAACAATCTTTACCTGGGTAATTTCTTCAGACTGAACATGCTGCATAAAGCTGCTGTAGCTAATCTCATCAGCCTTAGGTGTTTTCTGCCCGTAGAAATCAAACATCCAGATAAGTACCATGATTACCAGCAGATAAAAAAGTACGTTCTTAAAAAATTTATTCAAGGACGTATCCTCCTTCCACTTTACGGTAATGTTTTTATTATATTATAGTAAGCAAAATCAAGCAACTATTTTGGGGAAATTTTCCTTTTCACCCCGAGCCCTATTATTTTCTAGCATATACAGAAGGTTTCAGTACCCCGATATAGGGCAGGTTGCGATAGTCGCCTGCATAGTCCAAACCATAGCCTACAACAAATTCATCAGGAATCTTAAAGCCCACATAATCTGCCTGCAAACCGTTTACGCGACGCTCAGCCTTGTCGCACAGGGCAGCAGTCTTTAAAGATGCAGGTTTATATTGGCGCAGCATATCGCTGATGGCAGCAAAGGTTACACCACTGTCAATAATATCGTCAATAACTAAAACATCCTTACCCTTAATATCTTCGCTCAAGTCCAGTTTTACCTTTACATTGCCGGTGGTGCTGGTGCCGTTACCATAGGAAGAGGCAACCATAAAGTCCACACGCAGGGGCAGGTCGATTGCACGAGTCAGGTCGGTAGCAAACCAAGCTGCACCTTTTAACAATACTACAACAACCAAATCCTTGTCTTTGTAGGCTTCAGTGAGTTCCTTGCCCATTTCTACAACACGGGTATCAATTTGCTCTTTAGTCAACAAAATAGTTTTAATGTCGTCATGCATGATAAAAACTCCTTTTATAAAATTTCTTTGACATATAATGTATTTATTCGGAAAAATCTTTCCTACCTGCAACACGTAAACGTCGGAAGATAAGCACACCCTTGGCGCAGCTAACAATGACGCCATCAGGAAGCTGTACCGTCTTACCACCTGCATTACGTACGTATAAATCGTAAACTGCTTGAGTACGCTCATAGCTCAATGTTGCTCTGCTTAAAGCAGCATAGGCTTTACGAATAACTCTTTTGGCTACAGCAGCAGGGTATTTTTTCAACTTTTTGCCGTAAATACGTACACAGCAACCATCGGTTTCCGCCCCTGTATCTACAGCTGCAGCTTCGGCAAAAGCCTGCCAAGCAACAGCATCTAAAGCATCATTTTCTTCCTGCATCAGCATCGCCATCGTAGTTAGACTGCTACACAAATTACTGTTAAAATTTTGCTCTAAATAGGTAACAAGCTCGTGACGGATACGGTTTCTGGTATAAACTAAATCATCATTGCTGCTGTCATGACGATAAGCGATTCCCTGCACGCGGCAGTATTCTGCCAATTGAGCGTGGGAAAAGCCTAACAGGGGATGTAACCCTGCATGGCTGCAGCTACGGATACCGCCCAAGCCTTTCAGCCCTGTGCCACGCAAAATGTTCATCAGCACCGTTTCCACCTGGTCATCGCTGTTATGAGCGAAAACGACAGTGTCGCACTCTTCCCGCAAAGCAACGCTTTGCAAAACACCATGGCGCAGATTCCGGGCAGCTTCCTCTACAGAAAGCCCTTGCTCCGCCACTTGGGCAAGCACGTCCACATGTTCTACAAAGCAAGGAATACAGCGCTCCTTACAGAAGCTTGCAACAAAATCCGCATCAGCGATAGCTTCCTCGCCCCGCAGACCGTGCTCCACATGACAGACGCTATACGTACCATAGCCTTCATTTTGCAAAGCTATACAAGCACTCAAAAGCGCCATACTGTCAGAACCGCCGCTAACGGCAAGCAAATAATGTTTGTCAGCCTCCAGCGCCTTGCGTAATGCTTTATGCAGTTTGAATACTAATGCATCAATCTTCATAGCTTTATATTCTGCTACATGAAAATAAAGGGCACCCCGCAGAGTGCCCCTTTTCACCAAACTTATCTTTCACGTCTGGCGCCACGGCCGCCACGTTTGGATTCAGTATTGCGTTTTAAATCCAGCATGCGGTCATCGCTGTCCTTCAGGAACTTGGACAATTTATCCTCGAAAGAAAGCGGGGATGCGGGACGTGCACTTTGCTGGCGCATGCCATTGCCACGACGTTCGCGGTTTTCCGGCTGCGGACGTTGGGGCTTAGGTTGAGGAGCAGGCGGAGGAGTGAGCTGTTTAATAGACAGACCAATCTTGCCACGCTCATCAATGGTCAATACTTTGACCTTAACCTTGTCATGTTCTTTTAAAAAGTCATGCACATCTTTTACATAAACATTGGATACTTCGGAAATATGGATAAGGCCTACTTTGCCTTCCGGTAATTGGACAAAAGCGCCAAAATTGGTGATGCCAGTGACTTCACCCTCAACAATTGCACCTACTTCAAGTGACATCGAGAAAAAAATCCCCCTTAAAAATTCTTTAATACTATTGTATTATACTCTTAACAAAAGAAAAGTGTCAACAAAAAAAGCAGAACAAAGACCATTACTTTTGTTCTGCTTGCTTTTGGTCCTCTACTATAAAGAGGGGCACCTCATTTTTACCCACCATATTGTAATCCTCGCGGGCCAGCTTTTCAATATAACGCGGGTCATGCAGTCGCTTCCGCTCCGCTTCCAGCTCTGCTTTCTGCTTCTGCAGAGTTTCAATACGCAGCGCTGTAGCTTCCTGCTCCTGCTTGATCTTGTAGATGCTGTACTCCTGCCTGCCAACTACAAAAGTGCACATGGCGATGACTACCAGCATGAACAGCAAAAAGCCGCGAGATTTACGTCTTTTACGCCTTCTCATGGGTACCTCCTGGTTTTACGTCAAAAAAACACATAATGCCCGACTACAAAGCCGGGCATTTAGCAAACAAGATTATTTTGCGTTTACAACGTCCTTGAAAGCTTTACCAGCTTTGAAAGCAGGAACGGTAGCAGCAGGAATTTCTACTGCAGCCTTGGTTTGGGGGTTCTTGCCCATGCGAGCTTTGCGGGTGCGTGCTTCAAAAGTGCCGAAGCCTACAACCTGTACCTTACCGCCTTTAGCTACCTCTTCCTTAACGGTTTCCAGAGTAGCGGAAATTGCCTTCTCCACGTCTTTTTTGGTCAAGCCAGCTTTTTCTGCAACAGCGGCGATTAATTCAGTCTTGTTCATTAAAAAATCCTCCTTCAGTTATAGTCTTCGAGCTTCAATCAAATTCAGAGCACGCGGCTCATCTTGACTAGCATATAGTATTCTACACGCTAAAACAGTTTCCTGCAAGCCTTTTTTAGAAAATTTCTTCCAATTCCCCGTATTTATAGGGGTTTCCCTTACTTTTCTGCTGCTTTAGCCTCATCCCAGAAGCGATCCAGTTCAGCCAAAGTAAAATCCTGCCATGTTTTACCGCTTGCTTCCACTTGCGCTTCCACATGGGCAAAACGGGTAGCAAAGCGATTATTAGTCCCATTTAGAGCAACTTCGGGCTCAATTTTATAATGACGCGCATAGTTAACGATGGCAAAAAGCACGTCGCCTAATTCTGCTTCTGCCGCTTCCTTGTCCCCTGCCTGCAGTGCTTCCTGCAGTTCGCCCAATTCCTCCTGTACCTTTGCCCATACACCGGTGGTATCAGGCCAATCAAAGCCAACTTTAGCAGCCTTGCTCTGTAGCTTGTACGCACGCATCAGTGCAGGCAAGCCTTGTGCTACACCATCAAGAATATGCTTGCGCTCAGTCTTCTCCGTTTTCTTGATAGCTTCCCAATTTACCAGCACTTCATCGCTGCCATTAACATGAGTTTCGCCGAAAACGTGGGGATGACGGCGAATCAATTTATCCACTACTTCGTCAATAACATCCTGCAAATCAAAGCGACCCGCTTCTTCCGCCATACGGGCATGGAAAACAATCTGCATCAGCACATCGCCCAGTTCTTCACGCATACCTTCCACATCGTCATTATCAACGGCTTCTAAGTATTCGTAAACTTCTTCAATCATGTTGCTGCGGATGGACGCATGGGTTTGCTCACGGTCCCAAGGACAACCACCGGGCTCACGCAGAGTACGCATAACATCTACCAAAGGCTGGATATCAACGTCATCAAAGGAATCAGTGTCTACCAATTCTTCATCGGCATCGTTGAAAACTTCCACATCGCTTTCCTCATCATCACCAAAGCTGACAATACCTTTAGGCATTACGCCATCTTCCATGGGAGGAATATAAGCACTGGTCAAATGGTCGATATGGGGCTGACGATCCAGCTCGAACAATTTTATAGGACGGCATTCTTCGTCAGGCAGGCCCAAATTGCGCAGGAAATAGATTTCGTAATCATCATCCAGCGTATCCATCAAGGCAATTTTCAAATCGCTAGCTACCAATTGGCTGTAAACCTGGGTAATCATCAAAGGATAATTACCTGCATCCCCTACGACAGCAAAATCTTGGGCATCAATAATACGCAGACCGGCGATAGGGTCAATGCCTAATTCTACATAAGCCAAGTCCAAGAAACTCATGGAGGGCTTAATTACCAGCTTCACGCCCTGCTCCTTAGCCTGCTCCCGCAGCATTACTACAGTGCGCTCCGCAACCAGAGGACTACCGGGCACAGCATACACCACATCGCCCTTTTGAGCAGCAGCCAAAACACGGGCAACAACGTTGCCATAAACTTCTTCGAAGGATGCTCCCTGCTCGTACAAATCATCACAGGAAGTATAGTTAACGCCTTCTTTTTCCAGTTCGGAAACAGAAGGATGCACAGCCGTGCGCAAGATAACCTGCTGACAGTTTTTCAGCAGCCCCATGGTTTCCAAGGACAAATGGCCTACAGCACCGGGACCTAAGCCAACGATAGTAATAGTACCCATAGCAATTCTCCTATCTATTTGCAAAATTTCTTAACTAATGGTAAATGACGCAGTTCATCCTTGCTCACAGCGCCCAGAAGCAGCAAAAGCAGCACATAGGCTGCAGCTGCCACAGCCATGGCCAACACCACTGCCACCACGTTACCTAATACGGCAGCAGCAGCATAGACATTGACGGCTACAGCACCCATCAAGGCAGCTGCCACCATAATTCTAATTATATTATACCAACGAAAGGTAATTTTGTAATAGCCCAAAGCTAAAATATTCAATAGCGCGGTAACGCCAAAATTAATATTGGTGGCCCACGCTGCCCCGACGATACCATACTCGCCTGCTGTCAAGGGCGACAGCACAGCCAGCTTGGCACCAATGCCAATCAACATGTGCACCATGGGCAAAGCACTATACCCCATACCTTGCAGTACACCCGTGGTTACTTGGTGCATTCCTAAAAACCACAGTGCAGGTGCAGAATGCAGCATGGCGACGCCTGCCTTCCCGGTTCCGTACAAAAGACGGCTGATAGGTTCCGCCAACACGCCCATGCCCACTGCCGCAGGCAGCGTCAACAAGCAGCAAAGCTTCACGGCCGTTGCCGCCTTGTTCTCAATTACATCCCACTTGCCCAAGGCATGAGCCTCGGAAATAGCAGGCACCAGGCTTGTAGCTAAGGAAATGGTAGGGATAGTTGCCAAAAGTAACAAAGGCTGCGCCATACCAGCCAAATAGCCAAACTGGGTGGTCGCCTGTTCCACTGTCAAACCGCTACTAATCAAGCATCCAGGCACCAGCAACACGTCAATGCTATTGGTAACTGGGACCAGCACATTGGCACAGGATACAGGCAATGCCAAAAACAGCAAACGTTTAACTAAAGCGCCACGCTCCAATTGCTCCCGAGGTTGCAAGTCGCCATACTGCTGCCGCCAAATTTTGCGGTAATGGTGATAAAAGCAGCCTAGCACTACCATGCCTAGCAAACTGCCCGGCACAGCGCCAAAGGCAGCACCGGCAGCAGCGTACTCCAAACCGTAAGGTAGCAGTACATACGCTAAAACAATCATGGTAACTACGCGGATGAACTGCTCCAAAATTTGGGAAACAGCAGGAGGCGTCATCAGCTGATGACCTTGGAAAAGGCCTCGGAAGCTGGCCAGCACAGTGCCAAAGAACACTGCCGGTGCCAACGCCACCAAAGCATAGTACGCTCTGCCGTCGCGAATAACGCCTGTGTCCACCAACCAGCCTGCCCCGGCAACTAGGAGCAACGCCAGCACCAAGCCTAAGGAGGCCATCACAGCTAAGGACAGGTGGAACACCCGTCGCACATTACCGTAATCCTGTTTAGCTAAATAACCGGAGACGATAATGGAAATGGCAACAGGAATACCTGCGGAAGAAATGGCCAGCAAGAGCAAATATACAGGGTAAGCCATTTGGTACAGGCCAATGCCTTCCCCGCCTAACAGACGTGAAAGCAGAATGCGGTTGACTGAGCCAATTATTTTTACCATCAGCCCTGCCAAAGTCAAAATCATTGCTCCCCGCAGGAACTTATCTTTCCCCATCTGCCTTCACCTCCTTCTTTCGAATAACATAAAACTTATATTGAAATAGATTTACTTATTAAATTTATTACCTAAAGCCAGCACCGGCAGCGTACATTCCAACCAGTTTAAAGGCTGTTCCTTCATACTGCCCGTACGGTACACTAGTTGGGGCTCCGCTCCGTTTTTAAAGGTCATGGTGTTCTTATGCACTGCTAGCAATTTCATCAACGCTTCCGGCTCTACCTGCGCCTTAGCATCAAAGGTAATGCGGATCGCCCCTTGACGGACGTTGATGCCCCGTACCTTCATCAGACGGCACAGGCCCTTCAAGCTAGCCAAACGCCACAGCATGGTAACTTCTTCCGGAGGATTGCCAAAACGGTCGATGAGTTCGTCCAGCAAATCGTCCCTTTCCGCATATTCCATTTCTGCAAAACGACGGTAAAGCTCCATCTTGTACCGGGGATCGGCGATATAGCTGTCGGGAATATACGCTTCTGCAGGAATCTCCAGCACAGGTTCCGGTTCAGGCACAGCCACTTTGCCATTCTTCAGGCGGTTGATAGTCTGCTCCAACATTTCGCAGTAGGCAGCAAAACCAATGCCCACAATGTGGCCATGCTGCTGACTGCCCAGCAGATTGCCTGCACCACGAATTTCCAAATCACGCATAGCAATCTTAAAGCCTGCGCCTAGTTCCGTAAAGTCACGGATAGCCTGCAAACGTTTTTCCGCAATTTCGCTTAACGCCTTATTAGGCTTATAGACGAAATAGGCGTATGCCAAACGAGAACTGCGGCCTACACGCCCACGCATCTGGTACAGTTGGGACAGGCCGAAGTTCTCGGCACCATCGATAATAATGGTGTTGGCCAAAGGCACATCCAAACCATTCTCCACAATGGTAGTACACAAAAGCATATCACAATTGCCTTCGTAGAAGGTAATCATCGCGTCTTCCAACATTTCTTCGTTCATCTGCCCATGGGCAAGCTTAATGTTAATCCCGGGCACAAGGCGGCGAATGCGGGTCGCAATAGCCTCCAAGCCGCTGACACGGTTATGAACGTAGTAAATCCGTCCACCACGGCGCAGTTCGCGCTCAATAGCCTCTTTAATCATGCCTTCGTTGTATTCGCTGACATAAGTTTCTACAGGCAGACGATCCTCCGGCGGTGACTCAATGACGCTCATATCCCTGCCGTTGACAAGGGCCAAATGCAGTGTACGGGGAATGGGCGTTGCGCTTAAAGTCAACACATCAATACCCACACGCCATTTTTTAATTTTTTCCTTTTGAGCAACGCCAAAGCGCTGTTCTTCATCAATAATCAACAAGCCCAAATTAGGAAAACGCACATCAGGCTGCAGCAGGCGATGAGTACCGATTAAAATATCTACTTTGCCGTCCTCCAAATTTTGCAAAATCCGCTTTTGCTCCTTGGTAGTGCAAAACCTGTTGAGCATTTCTACGGTCACACCGAAATTGCGCATTCTCTCTTTAAAGGTTATGAAATGCTGTTGAGCCAGTACCGTGGTGGGGACCATAACCGCTACCTGCTTTCCGTCCACCACTGCCTTGAAGGCAGCACGAATAGCAACCTCTGTCTTGCCATAACCAACATCACCGCAGAGCAGTCTTTCCATAGGCTGCGGTTTTTCCATGTCTGCCTTGATTTCGGCAATCGCCTTCAGTTGGTCGGGAGTTTCCTCGTAGGGGAACTCATCCTCAAACTCCTTCTGCAAGGGTCCGTCAGGACTAAAGGCGTGACCGGGAACAATCTGCCGTTGGGCGTACAGACGCAGCAGTTCCTCCGCCAGTTCCGTAATGGCTTTAGCAGCCTTCGCCGTAGTCCTTTTCCAATCGGTACCGCCCATTTTGGACAGGCGGGGCACGTTGCCCTCACTGCCCACATATTTGTGGAGCATCCCCACTTGGTCCACAGGCACATACAGCTTATCCTCCCCTGCATATTGCAAGAGCAGATAATCACGATGAATCCCGCCTACTTCCATGTTCTCGACGCCGATATAACGGCCGATACCATGAATCTTGTGTACTACATAATCCCCTGCTTTAATATCAGAGAAATATTGCAGCTGCTGTCCTTGGTTCTTACTGTGCAGGCGCTTGCGTTTCTGCATACCGTAAATATCATTTTCCGTCAGCAAAACCCAATTGGTATCCCAAAAACGGAAGCCATGATCAAGGTCGCCGCTCATAACATTGACCTTGCCCTCCTGCAGTCCAGTCTGTACATATACACCCTGCAAATTGTAGTTGCGCATATTTTCCGCCATACCGCGCGCCTTCATAGCAGAAGAAAGCATAATAATGGGTACCAAGCCATCACTGAGCCAGTTGTGCAGGTCTTCTACCAACATATTGATATTCTTATTATACGGTGCCACTGCACGGACAGGTACATTCACCGCCGGCAATTCCGGCAGATAGCTGTGCCCTAAAGCAGAAACAAGCTGTACACCGGCAGTTGCACATTGGGCAATGATTTCCGCCTGGGCAAACAGTTCTTCGGCGTTGCTTTTGTTTTCTTTGTCCAATTTTTCCAACATGGAGAACACACGGACAGGCTCATCCACAACGACCAAAGTAGAAGCAGCACAGTAATCAAAGATGGAAGCATCAAAAACTTCGTCATCTTCCACCTTGATGGGAGCAATCTTGATTTCTTTTAAGGTTTGCAGGCTCCGTTGGTTGTTGACATCAAAGCTACGGATAGCGTCCAACTCATCATCAAACCATTCTACACGGATGGGAGCATTGCTATTAATGGGGAACACATCCATAATGTCGCCACGAAGGCAGAACTGACCAATAGCATCTACCTGATCAGTACGCTCGTAGCCCATATCCAGCAAACTCTTCAGCACATCTTGCTGTTCCACCACCTGGGCAACAGTTAACAGCAGGCTATTGCCACCCATACCGCTGGGGCGCAGCTGATGCTGCTGCAATGCTTCTGCCGTAATAAAGACAATACCACGTTCCTCGCCCTGCAAAAAGCGCAAAGCAGCAGCCCGTCCTGCTTGCAGCTCCAAACTTTGGGTATCTGCCTGCACACGGGGCAAGCTGACAGGATAAAGCTCCTGCATGGGCAAATCAGGATAAAAATAGTTCAGTTCCCTGCGATAAGCACGTATTTCTTCACGGGAAGAAGTTATAAACGCCAAACTGCCGGTAGCACCGCATAATTTGTCCACGGCAGCAAAAAAGACCGGCTTGCTGCTTGCTGCCAACCCGGTTAAAACGCAGGACTGTTTATTTTTGTGTAGCTCAGCAGCCCGTTGCACTTCGGCAACTTGGGCAACCTGCTTGAGAAGTAAATTTTCCATAATAATTTGAAAGACACCAAATAGGGCATGAAATTACTTCATGCCC
Source organism: Phascolarctobacterium sp. (assembly GCF_045124115.1). Taxonomy (GTDB): domain Bacteria; phylum Bacillota; class Negativicutes; order Acidaminococcales; family Acidaminococcaceae; genus Phascolarctobacterium_A. The sequence continues at coordinate 38,197 of NZ_JBGVLF010000066.1, read as the reverse complement.
TATCCAGATATATTTTTATAAGAATTACAGTTTTACTGCCAGTACCTTCTTATCCAAGCTATGGATAGCATCTACGAAACGAACGGTACCGGTTTTATAACGAGCGGAAATAGTGTGGGTACGAACGCCGTCATTGAAGTAGCGCAGGCCGTTCAGCATATTGCAGTTGGTAATTGCAGTTGCAGTGAACATGCAGTCATCGCCTTTTACCAGATCATCCAAAGTCAGTACTTTGTTAACATCGGTAATGCCCATTTTCAAGCAACGTTGAACTTGTGCTTCGTCTTCGGGGCACAGACGTGCTTGCATGTCGCCATCCAAGCATTTAACGGCAACAGCACCCAAAACGCCTTCCGGAGCACCGCCCTTACCAACATACATATGCACGCCGCTACCTTCGATGCAGCATTCAACAATGGGGTTAACGTCACCGTCAGTGATCAAAGAAATACGAGCACCTGCTTTACGGATTTCTTCCATCAGCGGATAATGACGTTCACGGTCCAGCAGAACAACGTTCAAGTCAGCAATTTTACGGTCCATAGCTTTAGCAACGCGAGCCAGGTTTTCGCTAATAGGAGCGTTGATATCAATGCAGCCTTTAGCACGAGGACCTACAGCGATCTTGTCCATGTACATATCAGGAGCATGGAGCAGGCAGCCACGCGGAGCAATAGCGATTACAGCAATGGCACCCGGTTGACCTTTTGCTACCAGGTTAGTACCTTCTACAGGGTCAACAGCAATATCAACTGCAGGACCGCCGGCACCAACTTCTTCACCAATGTACAGCATCGGTGCTTCATCCATTTCGCCTTCACCGATTACAACAGTACCACTGATGTTTACGGTATCGAAAGCAGCACGCATAGCGTCAACAGCCAAGCCGTCAGCGCCGTTCTTATCGCCTCTGCCAACCAAACGACCGCAAGCAATAGCTGCAGCCTCGGTAACACGTACAAATTCCATAGAAAGCTCTCTGTTCATTATTTACACCACTCCTTAATATATTGATAATCTGGTTATTTATCAGATATGTCTTTGTTTATTATGACACTAACCGTCTTTTTTCGCAACTAAAACTTTATAAGCTGCGCAGCAGCATACCAATCAGCATCTGCCAAGGCAGCACCATCACAATATATAACAACAGCAGGCTGAACAACACCGTAACGCCTGCCCGCAGCCAGTCAATCAGGTAGACTGCCTCCAGCGACCGCACTAACAGATACAGCATCCACACGCAGCCTACGGCCGTTAGAATCCCCAATAAAGGCAGACCTTCCAAGCCCATTTTACCTGCCAGTAGCGCTCCAGGCGTCAACACTAGGAAAGGCAGGGTCGTATAGCCCAATAGGCAAATCAAGCCCACAGGATCGCCTGCCAGCGCCCCCAGCGTTTCCATAATGCCATGGAGCAAAAAACCGTACAGCGCCAAGGCCGTCCCTGCAATCAGCACCGTAACGATGATAATGGCAAAGCGTACTTCCAAAGGCTGCTGCAACAACCAGCTGTTAGTAACAACGCCGGTAAAAAAGCCCACGCTCAAGGTGAAGTACAACGCGCTGCGCCAAGGACAGGGCTGCTTTACCAAGGTAGCCAGACCAACCTCCGGTTCAAAAAGCACATCAAAGGTTTTGCGACGCATAGTCCTTACCTCGCTACATTTTGCACTGCATTGCCTTGCAAGCTGCCCTGCAATTGCTGCATAATCGCAGTTTGTACTGCTTCCGCAATTTTAGCGCTAAAGAAATACTCCCAAGGCTGTTGTTTGGACTGAGTCTTTACAGGCGGCAGACCATCTTCGCCCAGCTTAATACCGCCCAGCTCACCTGCAGCAGCCAAAGCATCGTAATAGTCGCCTACTTCATCTACCAAGCCCAGGTTTTTCGCCTGCAGACCTGTATACACGCGTCCGTCTGCCAAACGGCGCACACTGCTAGCTTCCATTTTGCGCCCTTTAGCAACTGCATCAACAAACTGCACATAGATTTCATCCACAATATTTTGCAGAATCGCTCTTTCTTCCGGAGTCATAGGACGGTCGTTAGTCATAATATCCTTATAAGGACCGCTCTTAATCTTACCGGTAGAAATACCGATTTTCTTAAACAGTTCTTCCGTATTCATATAAGGCATATACACACCAATACTACCGGTCAAAGTAGTTGCGTTGGCATATACCTTATCGCTGGAGCAAACTGCAATCCAATAAGCAGCACTGGCACCTGTATTGCCCATGGTTGCCACCACAGGCTTATTGGTCTTTTCTTTAAAGCGGCGCAGTTCCCTTGCCACTTCTTCTGCAGCAGTAGCACTGCCGCCACCGCTATCAATACGCAAAAGCAAAGCCTTAACGCTACTGTCAGCTGCAGCTTCGCGAATTTGGCGCATAATCGTGCCACTGGTTATGCCTTGGGACTGTTGGAACAGATTATCATGGCTGTCACCACCGCTAAGGATAGTGCCGTCAATATTGATTACAGCCACACGGTCAGGCACAGTTACAGTCTTTTCCCCGTTATTATTGCCTTTCAGCAGGGAAACCACAAAACTCAGCACTGCCAACAGCAGCACAGCGCTAATAAAAATTTTCTTAAGCATACCTGCCTCCTATCAAAAAAAAGGCAGACCGCAACTAAGCAGTCTGCCTAAATAACATTAGTGTTGTTCCCGCAAAGCAGCTGCGATAAAGTCTCTGAACAGCGGATGGGGATTGGTGGGGCGGGATTTGAATTCCGGATGGAATTGTGCACCTAAGAACCAAGGATGTACGGATTCCGGCAGTTCAACAATCTCTACCAGACGGCCGTTAGGCAGGGTACCGCCCAGTACCAAGCCTTTATCAACGATTTCCTCACGGAAAGCGTTGTTGAATTCATAACGATGACGATGACGTTCGTAAATCAACTCGCTGTTATAAGCCTTTTCGGTGAGAGTACCGGGATAAACTTTGCAAGGATACAGACCCAAACGCAAAGTACCGCCCAAATCTTCTACATCCAATTGTTCCGGCATCAGGTCGATAACAGGATGGGTGGTCTTCTCATCGAATTCGGAGCTGTTAGCGTCGGTCATACCGCATACGTGGCGTGCATATTCAATAACTGCGCATTGCATGCCTAGGCAGATACCGAAGAAGGGCACCTTGTTCTCACGCGCATATTGAATAGCTTTGATTTTGCCTTCGATACCACGGTTGCCAAAGCCACCGGGAACCAAGATACCATCAACGCCTGCCATCACTTCAGTCATATCGGTATCAGCAGCTTCAATCTTTTCTGCATTAACCCATTTAATATCCAACTCTGTTTCGTTAGCAACAGCAGCATGGCGCAGGGATTCGGTAATGGAGATGTAGGCATCCTGCAGCTCCACATATTTACCAACAACAGCAATGGTAACCTTGCGGTCATATTTTTTCAGGATGCGGGCAACCATATCATGCCAACCGCTCATATCCTTGGGTTTATCTTCCATATCCAGTTTACGCAGTACGATGGTGTCCAAGCCTTGGTCTTCCATCAGCATGGGTACTTGGTAAATGCTCTTAGCAGTCAGGTTTTGGATTACTGCATCAGGATCTACGTCGCAGAACATAGCCATTTTTTCACGCATACCTTTGGAAATAGGCTTTTCGCTGCGGCATACCAGGATGTCGGGGCTGATGCCGATGCTACGCAGTTCCTTAACACTGTGCTGAGTCGGTTTAGTTTTCAGTTCGCCGGCTGCGGAGATGTAGGGAACGAGGGTTACATGGATGTAGAGGACATCGTTGCGGCCTACTTCCTTCTTAACTTGGCGGATTGCTTCCAAGAAGGGCAAGCTTTCAATATCGCCAACAGTACCGCCGATTTCAGTGATTACGAAATCAGCATTATCTTGTTTGCCAACCAAGAAAACACGCTCTTTAATAGCGTTAGTGATATGGGGAATAACCTGTACAGTACCGCCCAGATAATCACCGCGGCGTTCCTTGTTAATTACGGATTGGTAAATCTTACCGGTAGTAACGTTGGAGTTTTTGGACAGGTTGATATCGATAAAGCGTTCATAGTGGCCCAAATCCAAGTCAGTTTCCGCACCATCGTCGGTTACGAAAACCTCACCATGTTGGTAGGGGCTCATAGTGCCAGGGTCAATATTGATATAGGGGTCGAACTTTTGAATTGTTACACGGTAGCCGCGGCTCTTCAGCAAACGGCCTAAGGATGCAGCGGTAATACCCTTACCCAGGGAAGAAACTACGCCGCCGGTTACGAAAATATACTTTGTCATCTTTACCCATCCCTTCTTTATCTAAACTTATATTTTAACAAATTACATATGCTCAGGAGCAGATACGCCCAAAATGCCTAATGCGTGACGAATTACGTGACCGACTGCCATCACCAAGGCAATACGTGCTTGCTGCAAATCGCTGTCCACACCCAAAATACGGCATTGGTTGTAGAAGGAGTGGAACAAGCCTGCCAGCTCGTGTACATAGTGAGCTACATTGTGTACAGCGCGGTCGCGAGCTGCACGTTGCAACATTTCCGGATATTCGCCCAACTTTTTAATCAAGGCCAGTTCTTCAGCCTCTTGCAAAGTATTCAGTTTCAGGCTCGCTTTATCTGTAGCCACAGCAATGCCTGCTTCCGCCAATTGGCGCATAATGCTGCAAATGCGGGCATGTGCGTATTGGATATAGTAAACAGGATTTTCATTGCTCTTTTCCGTTGCCAAAGTCATATCGAAGTCCAGTTGGCTGTCAATAGAACGCATGGTAAAGAAGAAACGTGCTGCGTCAGTGCCAACTTCTTCAATCAACTCGTTCAAAGTTACGCTTTGACCGGTACGTTTGGACATTTTTACCAATTCACCGTTACGGTACAGACTAACCATTTGCAGGATCAACACTTCCAATTGGTCGGGATTGTAGCCCAAAGCACCAACAGCAGCCTTCATGCGGGCAATATAGCCATGATGGTCTGCGCCCCACAGGTTGATTACGCGGTCAAAGCCACGTTCAAATTTATTGCGATGGTAAGCAATATCAGCAGCGAAGTAGGTAGGTACGCCGTTATCACGAATAACAACGCGGTCCTTGTCATCACCATGTTCAGTAGCTTTCAGCCACAGAGCACCGTCCTTTTCGTACAGGTAGCCGCGTTCAGTCAAAAGGTCGCAAGCTTTATGAATAGCATCTGCGTCATGGAGAGACTGTTCGCTGAACCATACATCAAATTCAACGTTGAAAGCAGCCAAATCTTCTTTCAGTGCTTCCAGCTTTTCTTTCAGAGCGATAGTACGGAACTGTTGCAGACGTTCTGCTTCATCCATGTGCAGGAACTTGTCACCGTACTTTTTCACAATACGCTCTGCAGTTTCTACAATATCGTGACCATGATAACCGTTTTCAGGGAACTCTACAGTTTGGCCCAGTTGCTCCAAGTAACGAGCGTTGACGGATGCAGCCAAATTATTGATTTGGTTGCCGGCGTCATTGATGTAGTATTCACGAGTTACATCGTAGCCTGCAGCTTTCATCAGGTTAGCCAGCGCACTGCCAACAGCAGCACCACGACCATGGCCTACATGGAGCGGACCGGTGGGGTTAGCACTAACATATTCCACTTGGATTTTTTCTTTGCAGTCGCTAACCAGATTGCCGTAGTTTTCGCCTTCAGCAATAATCTTCGCCAGCATATCATACATCCAATCCTGTTTCAGATAGAAGTTGATAAAGCCTGGGCCGGCGATTTCAGTTTTAGCAATATATGCGCAATCCAAGTTATCGATAACTGCTTGGGCAATCATCCGGGGATTGCATTTCAGGCTGCGGGCAGACTGCATAGCGAAGTTGGTAGCAAAATCGCCAAACTCCTTTTGAGGCGGTACTTCCAGCAGCACCTCCGGCAGAGCGCCTTCTTTTAATGTTCCATCAGCAATAGCTTTAGCAGCAGCGGCCTTAATGGCAGCAGCCAAGGTGTTTTTAATGTCCAACCTGTATATCCTCCTCAATTTCAATTAATATCTTCATATCACCATAGGGACTGCCCCCATGATGCAGCGTATATTCAACTTCCAAATGCCAAACGCCGTCGCGGAAATATGTATAAACGTAGCTCGTTTCCGTGGTCAACGCCAATTTTAAGTAAGGCGTTACATAAATGCTTTTGTCAATATAGCCTCTGCGGAACTCCTGCCTGTGGTCCACGGTGCCACTGCGCAGGATCAGCACATGCTCCCCATCCCATTTAAGAGTGGTCTTCGTCCCCTCCAACCCGGATTGGGCATCCTCATGGTACATAACGTAGTATTTACCATCTTTCTCCCGCATAGTGCCTTGATAGCGTTGCTCCGTATTTTGGAGACTGCCATCTGCGTCCTTCAGAGTGCTTAAAATACGAATTTTTACCGGTTGCATCATTCTTCTCCGTAAACACGACTAGAGCCTGCCCCTTTCTTAGAAAATTCACTTGATAACGAAAGGTTGCAAGCCCGGGATTTCTTTTTAATCCAATGCCTGTCGAAAATGCATAAAAAAGACTATTATATTCTTAAATATTATATATCAGCTACTTTCCTGCGTCAAGAAAAGTCGTTTTTTGTTTTTGCATCCGCCCATTTTCCGTCTAAAATTATGCAATTGCACTTGTTTACCCTCGCTTTTGCATATATAATGTTATATATCTATTTTTTGGAGGGGTTGTCCTATGAATTATACAGAAGTCTTTATATTCTCACTTTACCTAATCTTTATGATTGCTATAGGTGTGTGGTTCTTTGTTAAAGATAAGAACGGTGGCGAAAAAACTTATTTTCTGGGCGGACGTGAAATGGGTCCTTGGGTTACGGGTCTCAGCGCCGGCGCCAGCGACATGAGTGCATGGGTACTGATGGGTCTGCCTGCTTCCGTTTACGCACTTGGTCTTGGTCAAATGTGGATTGGTGTCGGCTTGCTGATTGGTTATACCATGAGCTGGTTATTTGAAGCGCCCCGTCTGCGTTCCTTCTCCATTGTGGCAAAGGACTCCATCACCGTGCCGCAATTTTTAACCAACCGCTTTTTATCTAAATCCCGTGCTTTGCAGGTTATCTGCGCCGTGGTCTTCCTGATTGCCTACACTGTATACGCTGCTTCTAGTATTAAAGCCTGCGGCACTTTGTTCAACACCGTAATTGGTATGGACGCAACTGTTGCTATGTACATGGCAGCTATCATCATCGTCAGCTACACCTTCTTGGGCGGGTTCTCCGCAGTGTGCTGGACGGACTTTTTCCAAGGCTTGATTATGCTGGCAGCCCTGTTCATTGCACCTATCTTTGCCGCTTCCTTAATTGGTCCTGATGCAGTTTCCCACATTCCTACTGACTACTTCAACCCTTACGCTGATTGGCGCGACGTTGTTTCCGGCCTCAGCTGGGGCTTAGGCTACTTCGGTATGCCCCATATCATCATCCGCTTTATGTCCTTAGGCTCTCAAAAAGACATGGGCAAATCTGCAGCCATCGGCATTTGCTGGACTACCTTGATCCTCGTCTTCGCCGTACTGGTTGGCGTTATCGGCCGTATGTACTTAGGCTTTGACGAAAACATCAGTAAAAACTCCTTGGTCTTCATCGCCATGGTTCGCCAAATCTTCCCTGCTGTTATTTCCGGTCTGCTGCTTTCCGCAGTTTTGGCAGCTTCTATGAGTACAGCTGACAGCCAACTTTTGGCAGCAGCTTCCTCCTTTGCCAGCGACGTTTACAAACCCTTCTTCCGCAACGACAAAGCTACCGATAAAGAAATGCTTTGGGCAGGTCGTTTCGTTGTTTTGGGCATTTCTTTGACTGCACTGTACTTGGCAGCTAACCCCAATGCAGGCAGCATTATGGCGTTGGTATCCAACGCGTGGGGCGTGTTCGGTGCAGCCTTCGGTCCTGCTATTATGCTCAGCCTGTTCTGGAAACGTTTCACCTTCCAAGGTGCTGTAGCAGCCATCATCACCGGTGCTGTCGTTGACTTAGGCTGGTTCGCATTCCTGTCTTCTACCGGCATTTACGAAATTCTCCCCGGTTTCTTTGCCAGCCTCATCGTCGGCATAGTTGCTTCCCTCATGAGTCCGCCTCCTTCCGAAGAGGTTATCGCCCTCTACAAAGAAGCTACTAAATACGAAGACTAAATGTAAACTGCTTTACAGAAAAAAATTAAGTAAATAAAAAAATACAGTCTAATTAACATTTTTCTTGCTTTTTAGAATAATCGCGATATACTGTAGCCAAGGATTAAACCCCGATATGCCAATGAAGGCGCATATCGGGGTTTTCTGTTTTTAGGGAGTGATCGCATTGATCCCTATTTATTCTTTTTATTTTTATTTTAATGAGGGGTGAATATCCATGACAGAAAAACAGACTATAAAACAGGAAGGCTTCTTCAAGAAGTACGGTTTTTACATCGCGCTTATCGTTCTCCTAGGCATTATCGCTATGCCCACACCGGAAGGACTTTCCGTCGCAGGACAGCGTATGCTGGGCGTAATGGTCTTCTCCGTAATCGTTTGGGCCACTACCGCCATCTCCTATCCAGTCAGCGCCGGTGTTATCATTACGCTGATTGCTCTTTTAATTGGCTTCTCTCCCAATCCTGCTACAGGAAAGATTTTTGGTACCTCCGCAGGACTAGCCATGGGACTCAAAGGCTTTTCCGCTACCGCCTTCTGCTTAGTTGCAGCAGCAATGTTCCTTGCCACTGCCATGACCAAGACAGGTCTTGACAAACGTATTGCTTTGGTTATCCTGTCCAAGCTAGGCGCCAAAGCTAACCGCGTCGTTATCGGTGTCATCTGCTGCGGTTTCATCCTCAGCTTCTTCGTCCCCAGCACCACCGCCCGTGTTGCCTGCCTGGTCCCCATTGTTATGGGTATGATTCAAGCCTTCGGCGTGCCCCTGAAAAGTAAATTTGCAGGTATGCTGATGATTACCGTGGCCCAAGTCGACAGCGTTTGGAACGTGGGTATTAAAACTGCAGCGGCTCAGAACATGGTTGCTGTAAACTTTATCCGCAGCCAATTAGGCGTAGACATTTCCTGGCTTGATTGGTTCATCGCCGCCGCTCCTTTTGCTATGCTGATGAGTTTTGCTTTGTACCACGTAATGATGTTCATTATGCCTCCGGAAATCGACGAAATCCCCGGCGGTCAAGCCACAGTTAAAAAACTTTTGGCTGATATGGGCAAAATTACGGCTAATGAAATCAAGCTGTTAGTCATCTCCCTATGCCTACTGCTCCTGTGGACCACAGAGAAAAAACTCCACGTCATCGATACCTATACCACTACTATGATTGCCATCACTCTGCTGATGCTGCCGAAAATCGGCGTTATGACTTGGGAAGAAGTAGTACATAAAATTAACTGGGGTACAGTAGTGCTCTTTGGCGTTGGCATTTCCTTGGGCAGCGCCCTGCTTTCCACCAAAGCCGCTACCTGGCTGGCTAACGTTATCGTTACCACCTTTGATTTGGCTAACTCCTCCACTTTGATGGTTTTAGGTATTATGGCACTGTTCCTCATCATCGTACACATGGGTTTCGCCAGTGCAACAGGTTTAGCTGCAGCCATTATCCCCATCGTTATCAGCGTACTGCAGCATCTAAAGACTCCGGGCGTCAACATCGTGGGTATGACCATGATCCTGCAATACGTTGTAAGCTTCGGTTTTATCCTGCCGGTTAACGCACCGCAGAACATGATTGCCTACGGTACCAACACCTTTGAAGTTAAAGACTTTGTCCGCAGCGGTATCCCCATGACCATCATTGGTTACGCATTAATTATGTTCTTGGGCATGACCTATTGGAAGTGGATGGGTCTGGTATAAATAAAAGCCGTGATGTATCTAGTCGCGTTATCATATCCCGGCTCACTAGCAATTTTGACGCTCATTTCGTGCAGAATCACAACGAAGATTCGCGGCTAATCTTGTTCGTAAAACAAGATTCTGTCGGGTACGCTTCACTTCGGTGATTCTAAGCACTCATGAGCTAAAATTGCAAATGATTCGCCTTTGGATATGATAACAGCGACAGCATCACGGCTTTTTACTATCTTATTGCGGACCGGGGAACGCATCCACAAATTGAATTTTTAAATCTTCAAAAGCATTAACATATTGAATGGTAAAATCTTCGCCACTGGTAACGAATTGCCATTCACCAATATCGTCAGGAAAATTGTTGACCTTTTTCACCCGCAAATCCGGGAAAGAGTTTACTACTTTGACCTTTAAATCAGGAAAGCTGTTGACCACCTTTACACGACCGCACAGTTTAATTCCTTTGCAATAACCTGAATTGGCACGTCCTGCAAGGGCAGGCACCGCCAAACCCATCAGTAAAGCTAACGTACAGAGAATTACGCCTAACTTTTTCATAGTCAAACCTCCAATCGTTATACCGGCATAATAGCACAAGTTTAAATTACGATTTAGAAACTTTGTCAGCTGAAGAGAATTATTTGCCCTTCAGCTGTAATTATAATATACTATGAGTAACGAAACTTGTAAAGATTTCCGCGGAGGTAAAATTGATGGGTATTTTCGGCAACATTTACTTAGCTTATTGGTTATATAACCAGATTTTCTTTCTAGTAGGAGCTTTGGGCTTTCTGCTAGTGCTTTTCATCGTTGGTCTTTTAGGCTTAGGCGCTTTAGACAGCGTTATCGGTTTCGCCTTTGACTTAGTGCTGCTCTCCATGCTCTACAAATGGTTCGGGCGTTTCTACTGGCGCACCAAACTAGAGGACGCACGTCCGTGGCCCGGGGCAGCAGCCCGTGCAGCAGTAGTGCCTGTAATCCTTGGCAGCATCATCCTCACCATCTGCTTTGCCTTTGCAGGCGGCGACCACAAAGCAACTATGCTGGGCATGCCCTTCTTAGCGGTAGTGAATTTAAGCTTTGCTTATCTGCCTTTGGCCAACAGCGTTTGGACCATGCTGGTAATTGCCATTGCCTTTAATCTGCTCACCATTTTCTGTTTCTCCCGCTATTGTCAAAAATATGCCAACATCAAATTACCATTGGTAACCATGGCGCAGTATCTGCTGCTCTGCTTCGTTTTGTGCACTGTTGTTATCTATTACTTTACGCTGCAAGCACTGTAAGGGTAAGGTAATTCTAAAGTTCAAAATGCAGGCATTCTCTATAATTGACAAAAAAATTCTCTAGAGATATAATAATAGCAAGAGATAGCTGGCTCCGACAGGCTGGCTCTCCTCGTTGTTTAGTGTTTGAAGGAAGCCGCCTACCGTTGTTTAGGCGGTTTTTCTCATTTTATGCGAAATAAAACGAGAGAAGTTGCACTACGATCTTAATAACATCCAATAATATTAAAAGGACATCAAAAATTGTCATAGGCTCACCTCCCTACTTTGGGAGTAGGAAAACCAGCCGCCAACTGTCTCTTGCTATATAGATTATAACATAGAGTGCATAACTCCACAATGAAATATAAACAAATTATCGATTGTTTGTCTAAATTATTATTTATGCTCCCCTTACACCCTTTCGCCCCACTCTCTAAGCAGCTTTTTCCGTTCCTTCCAGTCCGGCATAAAACGCTCCATCCAAGCGTAAAAGCTCGGACCATGGTTATGCTCGAAGAAGTGGCAGTATTCGTGGAGCACTACGTGGTCAAGGCATTCTAGAGGCATGTGCAGTAAACGTGTATTAAGAGTAATAATCCCATCCCTATATTTGCAGGAACCCCAACGGGACTTCATCCTGCGTAGCTTTAGCTGGGGCTGAGGCACACCATAAGGTTGCAGAATTTTGCACCACCTATCTATGGCATCCTGAAACACCTGCCAACAATAATCGTTTAAAGCTTTGTTAAGCACCTTAGCAAACAGTTCTTCATTCTGAACATCACGCAAAGTCAGCACAATGCGTTCTGCTTCCACCATGCCGCTGTTTTTGCTTCCTTGAAGAACAACGATTGCTAAAGACCGTCCCAACACAGGGATGGTCTTATTTTTTTGTATTTCTTCCTGCAGTTGCTCCTTCTGCTCGCTTCTAGTAGCTATACGCTGACGCGCCTGCAAGATGAAATCAACTTTAGCTTTCACAAAGGCATCCACCGTAGCAAGAGGAATCCCTAAGTTGGCAGAGACGGCAATCGTGCCATCGACTTGCACCCGCAGATACATATTCTTAATAGCTTTCCGCGTTAGGACATAAGCAATTTCTAAACCACCGACTTTTACTTTCCGTATGCTTTTACTAATTTTTGGCATTGGACATTCTCCCTAAAAAATAAGAGGCTGGCATAACACCAGCCTCCGTAAGTTTAATTTATTTACCGACAATCGCACCATAGCATTCCGGACGACGATCACGGAACAACCCCCAGCTCAAGCGGTCCTGAGCCAAAGCATCCAGATCATATTCGGCATAAAGGATTTCTTCCTTATCACGGCTGGCATCCTGAATCAGGGCACCGGTACCATCGGTCATAAAGGAAGAACCATAGAACTCTAAAGCAGATTTTTGACCTGCATTTTCCTCGCAAGGCTCTACAGTTTCCAAGCCAATGCGGTTAGCAGCAACCACAGGCATCAGATTGGCAGCGCTGTGGCCCTGCATTACTCTGCGCCAATGAGGCATACTGTCCGTATCCAAAATAGGCTCGGAGCCAATAGCAGTGGGATAAAGCAGGATTTCTGCTCCGCCCAAAGCTAGGCAGCGGGCAGTTTCGCTGAACCATTGATCCCAGCAAATACCAATGCCAATCTTGCCGTAACGGGTAGCAAAAACCTTAAAGCCCGTATCGCCAGGTTTAAAATAGAATTTTTCCTGATAAAAATGGTCGTCAGGAATATGGGTTTTGCGATACACGCCTAAATTAGTGCCATCTGCATCAATGCAGGCAATGGAATTATAGAGCTGGTTTACATCACGCTCAAAAAAGCTGATAGGCAGGACGATGTTCAGCTCCTTTGCCAAACGCATACCCATCTGCACTGCAGGATTTTCCTCCACAGGCAGTGCGTAATCGTAATATTCATAACGGCGCTCCTGGCAGAAGTAGGGACGTTCCCACAGCTCCGGCAACAGTACCAGCTGGGCACCATTGGCCGCAGCTTGGCGCACCAATTCTTTTGCATGGCGCAGGTTATCTTCTACATTAGCAGCACAACGGAGCTGTACTGCAGCAACTTTAATCTTTCTCATTGGCGTACTCCCTCCGGAATCTGCTGAGTGATACAGTGAATATTGCCACCACCGGTTAAAATAGCTCGCGCCGGAATTTGCACAATCTTGCGCTCCGGACACAGCTGGGCAAGAATTTCTGCAGCCCGCTTATCGCTGGCTTCGTTCTCACCGCCAAAAGCAGGCAATACTACACTGTCATTGCTAAAATAAAAATTTACATAGGACGCAGCCAAACGTTCCCCTGCTTCGCGCATATCTTCGCCTTCTACAAAGTCGAAGCCTGCAACTTCTTCCGCAGAAATGCACACCGGAGTGTCGGGAACAGGCAGCTTGTGCACGATGATTTTGCGTCCTTGGGCATCAGTTTCTCCCCCCAAATAATCAAGGGAAGCCTTGCTCAACGCATACTGAGGATCATCCTCATTATCAGTCCAAGCGAGAACAACCTCACCGGGACGGATAAAAGCGCACACATTGTCCACGTGCTCATTGGTTTCGTCATTGTAAATGCCACGTGGCAGCCACAGCACCTTGCTCACGCCCAAATATTCCTTGAGCATATCCTCAATCTGCTCTTTAGTCAGCTGGGGATTACGTCCTGCGCTAAGCAGACAGGAAGCAGTTACCATGGCAGTTCCTTCACCATCACTATGGATGGAGCCGCCTTCCAGCACAAAGGGAGCAGCATCAAAATAGCTGTAGCCTTCTTTCGCCATAAATGCTTTAGCAAAGGCATCATCCTGCTCATAATCAGGATAAAGGCCGTCCACTTCGCCACCCCAGGCGTTGAAGCGCCAATTAACGCCCTTTACTAAGCGTTGACCGTTTGCGTCCTTCACCACAAAGGTGGGACCAATATCTCGAGCCCAGCTGTCATCGGTTCCCTGCAGGAAAAGCTCCACATTGGCAATACCTTTTAGCGCAGCCTCCGCCTTAGAAAAATGTTCCTTGCCGCAGGCTACGTAAACCTTCTCGCTGACAGCAATGGCCTTAATTACTGCCGTAAAAGCAGTGCAGGCAGCTTCCGCCCCAAAGCTCCAAGAGCCCGGGCGTTGGGGCCAAACAATAATGCAGCCTTCATGCTTTTCAAATTCTGCAGGCATGTGATAGCCACAGGCAGCAGGAGTAATAGCTTTCTCCATCATGACAAACGTCCTTTAAAATCATTATAACCAAAACGGCGCACCAATTCCGTAGTACCATCCTGCTTAAGCAACACAATATCCGGCAAGGGCATACCGTTAAAAGTATTATTCTTAACCATACTATAAATGGCCATATCTTCAAAAATCAGCTTATCGCCAATCTCCACAGGCTTTTCGAAGCTGTATTCACCTACAACATCACCTGCCAGACAGGTCATGGAGGACAAGCGATAGGTGTAGGGCTTTTCTTCCGGCAGATAGCCGTTGCGGAGAGGAGGACGATAGGGCATTTCCAATACGTCGGGCATATGGCAGGCAGCGGAAGCATCCAGAATCAAAATATCCAGACCATTATGGACAATATCCAAAACTTCCGTTACTAAATAACCTGCGTTCAGCGCCACTGCCTCACCGGGCTCCAAGTACACTTCCACCTTATAGGTGGAACGGATATATTTAACCAAGTCGATTAAATCCTGCACTTGGTAATCTTCACGGGTAATATGATGGCCACCACCCAGATTAATCCACTTCAGCTTATCAAAATACTTGCCGAATTTGGTTTCAAAAGCCTTAAAGGTAGTGATAAGGTCGTCAGCATTCTGCTCGCAGAGGGTATGGAAATGCAGACCTTCGATTTCCGCAGGCAGCTCTTCCGGGAAATTAGCCAAAGTAACGCCCAAGCGACTGCCATAAGCACAGGGATCGTAAATGGCGTGCTCCCCTTCTTGGGTGGAACATTCCGGGTTTACACGGATGCCCACACTAACCCCTGCTGCCTTGCACACATCCTTGTGCAGCTCAAACTGGCGGAAGGAATTAAAAATAATATGGTCGCAGATTTTCACCAGCTCCGCCATATCTTCCTTTTTAAAAGCAGGAGCGAAAACATGGTTTTCCTTGCCCATTTCCTCATAGCCCAATTTAGCTTCAAAAATGCCGCTGGCAGTAGTGCCTGCCAAATATTTCCCCATGAGGGGGTACAGGCGGAACATGGAGAAGCATTTCTGCGCCAGCAGAATGTGGCAGCCACTTTCCTCCTGTACATATTTTAAGAGCTCTAAATTTTTTATCAGCTTTGCTTCGTCCACTACATAGCAGGGAGTCTGCAATTTTTGCAATACATCCATCTTAGTCAACCAGTACGGGGTTTTCATCTACAACCCAAGGCAGACCATATTGGTTCAGCATATCCATATACGGATCGGGATCGAACTCTTCTACGTTGAATACGCCTTTACCCTGCCATTGCTTAGTTACAACCAGTGCAGTACCAATCATTGCAGGTACGCCGGTGGTGTAGCTGATTGCTTGGGAGCCAACTTCTTTGTAGCATTCTTGGTGGTCGCAAACATTATAGATAAAGAGGGTTTTCTTTTCGCCGTTCTTAGTACCGGTAAAGATGCATCCGATATTGGTTTTACCAACAGTGCGAGGACCCAGGGAAGCAGGATCCGGCAGCAATGCTTTCAAGAATTGGATGGGCACGATTTCCTTGCCTTCATAGTTGATGGGCTTAGTGGACAGCATACCAACATTTTCCAGGCACTTCATGTGGGTCAGATAGCTTTGACCAAAGGTCATGAAGAAACGGATGCGTTTTACGCCGGGAATATTCTTAGCCAAGGATTCAATTTCCTCGTGGTGGAGCAGATACATATCCTTCATGCCAACTTGGGGGAAATCGTATTCACGTTTAATAGCCATAGCGGGAATTTCAATCCATCTGCCATTTTCCCAATAGGAACCGGGAGCGCTAACTTCACGCAGGTTGATTTCAGGATTGAAGTTGGTAGCGAAGGGATAGCCGTGGTCGCCACCATTGCAGTCCAAAATATCAATAGTATCGATTTGATCGAAGTAATGTTTCAGCGCATAAGCAGAGAAAACGCTAGTTACACCGGGGTCGAAGCCGGTACCCAACAGTGCCATGATGCCTGCTTCTTCAAATTTTTTCTTATATGCCCATTGCCAGGAATAATCGAAATATGCAGAGAAGCCTTCTTCCTTGCAACGCTTGTCATAAACTGCGCGCCATTCCGGATCGTCAATATCTTCAGGCTCGTAGTTGGCAGTATCAATATAGTCAACCTTGCATTCCAAGCAAGCATCCATAATGGTCAGATCTTGGTAGGGCAGAGCTACGTTCAACACTGCATCCGGTTGGTAGGCTTTAATCAAAGCAACCAGCTCGTCCTTGGAATCAGCATTTACCTGTGCGGTAGTAATCTTAGTGGTAGTGGTAGGTTGCAGCTTTTCTGCAACAGCATCACATTTGGATTTAGTACGGCTGGCAATGCACAGCTCGGTGAAAACCTTGGAATTTTGGCAGCATTTAGCAATAGCAACACCTGCTACACCGCCACAACCAATTACTAATAATTTACTCATTTCCAATCAACTCCTTATTATTTTTCTTCTTCTTCAAGCATATCCTCCACATATTTGGGCAGCATAAAAGCGCCTTTGTGCAGGTTTGCGGAATAGTACCAAGTTTTAATGCCCCTTGCCTTCCATTTTACAGGATCAAAATCCTTCAAGGGATGGTATTTTTTAGAGGTAAAGCCAAACAGCCAGTAACCGGAGGGACAGGTAGGAATTGCTGCCTGATAAACACGGCTAATGGGGAAGCTGTGGCTAGCTTTGCGGTGCATAGCGCGACAGGTTTCTTCATCCTCATCGTAGAAGGGACTGCCATGCTGATATACCATGATGCCATCCTCCTTGAGCGCGCGATAGCAGTTACCATAAAACTCTTTGGTAAAAAGACCTGCCGCATGGCCCAAGGGGTCGATAGCGTCATTTATAATCAAATCATATTCATTAACTTTGGAGCGCAAAAAGCGCAGACCGTTAGCGTTAAATACGGTCACGCGTGGGTCATCCAGACCAATGGCGTTATCAGGGAAAAAGTCGCGACACACATCAATAAAGACATGGTCAGTTTCCACTACGTCGATTTCTTCAATTTCCGGATAGCGGGAAAGTTCGCGGGCAACGCCGCCGTCGCCACCGCCGATTACCAGTACCTTGCGCACACAGGGATGCACAGCCATAGGCACGTGGACAATCATCTCGTCATAGACGAATTCGTCCTTTTCGGAGAAAACAATGGAACCGTCGCAGCTGATAAAACGCCCAAATTCTTTGGATTCAAAAACGTCAATGCGTTGGTAGTCCGTATCTTCGCCAAAAAGCTGCTTTTCTATTTTTACATCCAGCTTCACATCATCTGTGTGAAAATCAGAAAACCATAATTCCAAACCATCACTTCCAGTCTAATATATATTCTAACTGCTCTTTTAGGGAACTGTCAGCGAAACCGCCTCATTCTTGGCTCTCCTTGGGGAGAGCTGTCAGCGAACATCGTGAGCTGACTAAGAGGGGATAATCTACACCAAAACGTTGATATTATTTACGTCAGGATCCTCAGGTCCCTGCATGGAGCAGCCTTTTTCCTTGGCGTAACAGATATACTCAATAATTTCTTTAGTGATAACCTCGCCCGGAGCCAGAATAGGAATACCGGGAGGATAGCACATAACGAACTCACTGCAAATACGGCCTGCAGTTTCCCTAATAGGCAGGGATTCGTCCTTCGCATAGAATGCTTCTTGGGGAGAAACAACTACCTGAGGCGCAATGTATTCCGTTTTGAGCATCTTAGACGGGTCGCTAGAGTACAAGCGCTTAATATCTGCCAAAGCGCCTACTAAACGTTCAATATCAGGATAGCGGTCGCCAATGGAAACGTAAGCCAGAATGTTAGCGATATCGCCTAATTCAATCTGAATATCGTACTCATCACGAAGCAGGTCATAAACTTCAATGCCCGCCAAACCAATATCGCGAGTATAAACAGAAAGCTTAGTTACGTCAAAATCGTAAATGCTCTTGCCGTTAATCATTTCCTTGCCATAAGCGTAGAAACCACCAATGGAGTTAATTTCTTCACGGGCATATTCCGCCATTTCCGCTACTTTGGCAAAGGAACTTTCGCCGCGCATATACAGGTTACGACGGCTAATATCCAAACTTGACAGTAGCAGATAAGACGCACTAGTGGTCTGAGTTAAGTTGATAACCTGGCTTACATATTCCCAATTCACATTTGGTCCTGTCAAAAGCAGAGAGCTTTGGGTCAGGCTACCACCGGATTTATGCATGGAAACGGACGCCATGTCCGCACCTGCAGCCATGCCGCTAATAGGCATATTGGGACCAAAGTAGAAGTGGGTGCCGTGAGCCTCATCAACCAAGCAGAGCATATTATGCTCATGGGCCAATTTGACGATGGAGCGCAGGTCACTGCAAATACCATAGTAAGTAGGATTGTTGACCAAAACGGCCTTGGCATCGGGATTAGCTTTAATGGCAGCCTCCACATCACCAATCTCCATGCCAAGGGCGATGCCCAATTTGTTATCTACCTGCGGATTAATATAAACAGGTACAGCACCATTCAATACTAATGCGTTAATAACGCTTTTATGTACGTTACGAGGCAGGATAATCTTATCCCCCGCCTTAGTGGAGGAAAGCACCATGCTTTGTACGGAAGAAGTAGTACCGCCCACCATAAAGAAGGCATGAGCAGCCTTGAAAGCCTCCGCTGCCAACTGCTCCGCATCCTTAATAACGCTGACAGGATGGCACAAGTTATCCAAAGGCTTCATAGAGTTAACATCCAAGTTAACGCAGCGCTCGCCTAACAGCTCGCGCAATTCCGGATTGCCACGACCGCGTTTATGGCCGGGCACATCAAAAGGCACCACGCGTTTTTTACGAAATGCCTCCAGCGCTTCGTATACAGGTGCCGACAATTGAGATAAATTTTCCATAGCTTTCTCCCCAACAAAAAAATAAAGGACAGATGATATTATCACCTGTCCTAAAATCCGCTTGCAGCTTTGCGCTGTCAGATTTAAGACGCAACTTACTTTCAGAGTGTAGGGCAAATATTATGAGAAAAGCCTTGCACAGCTATTCCAAAACTACTCTTATTGACCGTTTCACAAGTGATATTTTGATTGCAAGCAATCACCTTATAAAATTTGAGTTTAAACTCAATCAATAATGTGGCCAAGGCCACTCGGCAGCAGTCCCGCCTGTCCGATGGCTTAACTAGAACGAGGGTTCTAGTGGACTAATATTTGCATGAAAGCAATTCGCATCCATGTTAATTTAATTGTAGCATTTTTGTTAGGTTTCAGCAAGTGTTTCACAGAAATAAAAGACATTAGCTATGTTAAACCTGTGTTATTTCGTAATTCTTTCCTCTTTAACAAATTTTACATAGTCGTTAATGCCCAGTCCCGGAGCAACCATGGGCTGTACCATGTTCTTGGGATTGATAGCAACCTCGATTACGTAAGGCTCTTCCTTCGCCATAGCTTTAGTCAAAGCCTCTGCCAAAGCTTCAGGAGTGTCTACGTGCTCGCCTTTAATGCCAAAGGCCTCCGCATATTTGACAAAGTCCATATAGCCCGGTAGTTCGCAGGCCGTAAAGCGTTTGTTGAACTGTACCGTCTGCAGCTGGCGAATCATGCCCAGTCCGCTGTTATTGAAAACAATGGCGATAACAGGGATTTTGTTGCTAGCGATAGTAAAGAGTTCGGAGCCCGTCATTTTAAAGCCGCCGTCACCGCTAAGGCTGATAGCACGGCTTTTAGGGCGCGCCAATTGGGCACCCATGGCTGCAGGCAGACCAAAGCCCATGGTACCCAAACCGCCGCTAGTAATCAACTGGCGGGCGAACTGAATCTTGATATGCTGGGCCGCCCACATTTGGTGCTGGCCTACATCCGTAGTAATGATGTAATCCTTATCCTTGATAACAGGGTTCAACGCTTTAAAGAAAGCCGGTGCTTCCTCATCGCCGAAATCCGCATCCATGTCAGGCCAAGTAGCGATCAAATCCCACCATGCTGTCAGATCATGGGGCACGCCGCCTTTTTCCAGCATGTTCAAGGTCATATTCATGTTACCGGTAATGCCGATTGTAGAGTCAATGTTTTTATCCAGCTCCGCAGGGTCGATATCCAAATGGATAATAGTCTTATTAGCGCTATAGCGTTTGCGCTCGCCCGTAACGCGGTCATTAAAACGGCTGCCCACTGCCAAAATCAAATCTGCTTCCTTAATGGCGTTATTAGCGCGTTCGTGACCATGGAGACCGGTCATACCAAGGAACAGACTGCGGTAGGCGCTAATGGCGCCCAAGCCCATCAAAGTGCTTACTACAGGAATATGCAGCTTTTCGCACAGATGCATTGCATCGTACTCCGCATCCGCACTAATGACACCGCCACCAATGAGCATTACAGGGCGCAGCGCTTTGTTGATAGCATCCACTGCAGCCTGTACCTTTTCTTTATCAGGCAGCACAGGCGGCAGTTCGTGGAGACGATCAGGAACGTAATCAATCAAAGCTGTTTGTACATCACGAGGTACGTCGATAAGCACAGGACCGGGACGACCTTCCTTCGCCAGTTGGAAAGCCAGGCGCATGGTCTGCGCCAAATTTTCAGGATTCTTTACCAAAAAATTATGCTTGGTAATGGGCATGGTAATGCCTGTAATATCTACTTCTTGGAAAGCGTCATGACCAATCAGTTCCTTGTTTACCTGGCCGGTAATCGCCACTACAGGAGTGGAATCCAGGAACGCCGTTGCTAAACCTGTTACCAAGTTGGTTGCGCCCGGGCCGGAGGTAGCAATGCACACGCCAACCTTGCCGCTAGCGCGGGCAAAACCGTCGGCAGCATGGGCTGCACCCTGTTCGTGGGCTGTCAATATATGTTCAATGGGAGATTCTCTTAATGCATCATAGAAGGGCAGGATTGCTCCTCCAGGATAGCCAAACACTGTAGTTACGCCTTCTTCTGCCAATACTTTGACCATTATTTCCGCACCGGTCATCTGCATAGGCTCACATCCTTTCTCTATCTCAACCTAGATGGTCTTTTTTTCACCGTTGGGCCATTGGAAACGTGATTCTTCTACACCAAGGGTAGTATCGCCGCGTTCCAAAGCAACAAGACCGGTCTGCACCATTTCTGTTACGCCGTAAGGACGCAGAACATCCACAAAAGCTTTCAGCTTGCCTTCGTCACCGGTAGCAACAAAGGTCAAAGATTCGCCGGTGACGTCCACAGCGTGGGCACGGAAAACTTCTGCCAGCTGCAGCAGTTCCATCCGCTTAGGACCTGCGTGGACTTTAACCAGCACCATACTTCTGGTAGCGCTGGATTTAGGCGGCAGCACCTTTACTTTTTCCACTTCCACAAGTTTCGCCAACTGTTTGCACACCTGCACCACCGTGGGCTCATCTGCTTCCATAGTCACGGTCATACGGGAAAATTCCGGATTTTGTGTCGTACCTACGGCTAAGCTATCAATATTGTAACCTCTACGGGAAAACATACCTGCTACACGCATCAGAACGCCTGGCTGGTTGCGTACAACGATAGAGATAATCTGCTCCATACCTGTCCCTCCTATAAATAACGCCCCCATCTGCAGCGCAGACAGGGGCAAGCCTGTTAGGGTAGATTATCACAAATCAGCACAAGTTTGTCAAGAAAAATTGTAACATTTTCCCAATTTACCTAAAAATATATTATTTTTTGTTAAGAAGCATAACATTGTTTACACTTTTCGCCTGCTACTTTAAGAGACTCATCAATGCGTAGAACAGAGGCGGAACCACAAGGGAGGGCAACATATTCAGCGTTTTGCAATCGCGAATCTGCAAAATGCCTAGTCCGGAACTCATAAGGAACACGCCACCTAAAACAGAAATTTCGCCCATCAAGGCAGGTGTCATGTAGGGAGCGATTACCCCTGCGAACATGTAAATGCTTCCCTGCCAACAGAAGAGCACCAAACCTGCAATGACAATGCCGATGCCATAGGCCGATGATAAAATGATGGAGGACACAAAGTCCAAGGTAGCGTTGGTGAAGAGATAAGTATTGTTGCCATTAAGTCTGCTTTCAATAGGTCCCAAAATGGACAGCGTACCGATGCAGAACAGCAATATGGCAGTGGACAAACCCTCCGCTAGCTTGGAGCCACCCTTAGCTTTTTCCAACAGCGCATGGAATTTGCCATCTAAATCGAAATAAGTACCAAGAACTGTACCGATGGCGATGCTAGCGATAAACAGTACAGGATAGCTTACCTTGGGCATATTACTGACGAAGGCATTAGCACCCAAGCCTACTGTCGCTAAACCCAAGCCATCAAAAAGCGCTTTCTTGTATTTTTCATTAATACCGCGGCTGACAAAGCTACCAATGACGGAGCCTGTCAAAATGCAGCCTACATTGACGATTGTTCCTAACATGTTTTCTCCCCATTCTTCCATACTACTTGCAGCGAATTCTAAACTCACTGCACAATTACTTTTTATTCTATACCATTATGCAAAAAAGTGCAAAGGAAATAAGTTACTGAATTTTATCGCCTTTAAGCACGCGCCAAGCAGCGACCTTTCTTTGAGCAGCGACTACTTTACCGAAATCTTCTCTTTCAGAAAGCATGCCGATATTTTCTTTATCAGCATATAGTTTATGATTATACACATCCACATGTGCAAACATAGATGGTAGCAAGCTGCTATAGGTAAATCCTGCAGGAGCAACCATTTCCGCCAATGTTCCTGCCAACTGCATATGACAACCTACTGTAAGATTCCCTAGTGCCTGTTTAGCAATCATAGAACCATAAAAAATGCACGGTAGTGCAGATGTAGTTTTTTTATCCTGTTCTTTAGCAAAACTAAAGCGTTCCGAATGATCACCTGTTATAACAAACAACGTAGCTGGTATTGTTTTTTCCGCAATTCTAACAAAGGCACCTACAGTTTTATCCGCATACCACAGATGGCCAAGCTCTTTCAACATTTGCTCATTATTATCTATATCCGCAGGCAATTTACTAGCAACTGCCGCTTTTGGGAAACCAGCCTTTTCCACATCTACGGAATATGGTGGGTGATTGCTAGTAGTAAGAATCAAGTGGAAAACTTTCGCATCCCCTTGTTTTGCCATATACTCCTCTACCTGAGCAAAAAGCACTTCGTCATGTACTCCCCACGCATTGCCATCATTTTTGCCAAATTCATCAGCACAATGAACTTCGTCGAAGCATTGGGCAGAAGCAAATTTTTCTAAATCCTGCCATCCGGGAAACCCACCATACCAAAAGACAGTCTTATACCCTAATTGTTTCATAATATAACCAATGCCCGTCTGGTAAGGTCCTTTAAAACTTTGTGGCTGGTAATTTTCAAAAAGACCGCTGGCGGGCAAGCCTGTTAACAAGGCGTTTACTGCGGAAATAGTCCCATCACCGCCGGAAAGCATATTTCCGACACTGACGCTGTGAACATCTTTGCTCAAACGCAATGTTTCGTTATATAAGCCAAGGTTTTGGAACTTAGGCAGCATAGGCCACAAACCAAAGCTTTCACCTGTTACGACCACGATATTTTTCGGTTGCACCGCCAACTTAGGCTGTGCAACTTGGCGCATAAAAGCATCTGTAATCGTAGCATCATCCTTGCGCCCACCTGCCAAAGCAATATAATCCCGCATTTTGGCAGGCGAGATGTTGACATTGGTAACCTTATGCAACTTTTTCTTCATGTGGTACACGCGGTATAACGCCTGCCCATCATCAAGAATTGCTTCATTGAGCAGGTTGGAATTAGTGCGTGCAGCGCTCTCCCAGTTAATGGAATCGTCATAGCGGAAGGCGCCACCATAACGAACAAAAACACACAGCACAGGAATAAAGATCACTGTGCCAACAGCATACAATACCCCCTTGCCTGCAGGAATATGGTCAATCAATACGCCCTTAGCCAGTATACGTTTTAAAATGTACGCCAAAAGCAAGCCTGTTACAATGGCTAATGGCAGTCGCACCAGCAACTGGTACTCTCGTACTGCTGTAATAAAAGTGGCATAAATGTCATCATGGACGCCATTAATGAGCATCATGTTAAAGCCAGAGTTAAAAATTCTATAGTACGGAATCCGTGCATAAAAGCAAATAGAGAAAAATAGTAAAGCAAAGCTGTGCCACATCCATCTGATTTTTGCTTCCGGCCATTTGCACACTACTACCTTGGCAATGTCGCCAAGATAAAGCCTACCATAGAAATCCATCCTGCAGTTTTAAGGCTTAAACGCAACCCCAAAAACATGGCGGTCAAGACATCTTCCATGCCACCTGTTAGTTGACTAGCGTAAATGGCAATAAAAACTGCACGGAAAACTGTAAAAAGCAGACACCAAAGCAAAAACGCTTTGATGTCCTGTTGTATACTAATTAAAAAATTTTGAAAACGGAGCAATGTTTAACACCTCTAAGATTATCTATTGTTAATTTATAAACTGAACTAGAAACTAAGCACTACAGTTACTCCTTGCTGTTCCACCATTCTCGCAACACCAAGCTACAAGCCAGTACAAGCCAATACATTTTCATTACAATAGAGTTACCTGCGTTGTATTCAGTAAGTCCTTGAACCATGATAGCAACAGTTGATACAACAATATTTAGTGCATAAGGATTCTTATTTTTAATCCAACTAAACATATTATTCAACAAAATATACCCAAACATTACCATGAAACCAGCAAAACCAACTATACCATTTTCTGCTAGCATCTGTAGATAGTTATTATGTGAATGGCCCAACTTGGGTTCCTTAGCTTTGGGAGAAATATACTTCTTGTGATAATTATCCTCCCACTGCCCTAAGCCAACACCGGTTACTGGGTGATCCTTAAACATTTTTAAAGAACTTTCCCAAATCAGCAAGCGCTCTGTATGTCTCTTAATATTAGTAATCGTACCTGCACGTTTATGAAAACTAGGATTTATATAAAATATGCCTCCTACCATAGCCATAATAACAAAACCACTAATAAGACTCCGCTTATCTATTCCGGCAAAACTGCAAACCACAACCATAAATGCTACTGCCACTCCGAGCCAAGCCCCACGTGTTCCATTAAAACCCAAAGCCAAACATCCACATGCAAGCAGAAGTGCATATACAATTCTTAAACGTCTCTCTAATTTATTATCCAACACCCCCACTAATAGTAATGGTAAAAATATACAACTAAAGCCAGCATAAGTCATAGGATGTCCAAAAAAGCCATTAGCTCTGCTCATACCATGCATCCCCTGCCACAGTACCATGGCTGTTGCCAATCCAAATCCAAGATATCCTGCATACAAGACATTCTTAGCCGTTCTTTCTTCTCTTATGGTAGTCATGACAATAACAAAAGGCATCATACGCCAAATCCAAAAATCAGCCCACACCTTTAGTCCACGTCCAATTTCCCCACTACAAAGAGCAGAAAGCAACATTGATGCCACGAACACACCTATTGCCTTGTAATACCCACTATAAGCACAATCTATACGAAACCCTTTTTTATAAATACTCCACAAAAAGGTTGCGGTTGCTAATCCGAGGAAGATATTACCTACGGCAATGGAAACAACACCACCGATAGCAAACAATTTCAAAAATAAAGTTTTATCAGAGTTTAGTGTCATCATTTTTAAATTCATTAATCTCCCTTGTATTTAACCTATTTATTACAAACTAAGTATTATCTCTTACTATACATCTTCTCGTAATAGTTTTTGTACTCACCGCTGATAATGTCTTCCCACCACTTGCGGTTCTCCAAATACCATTTAATAGTTTTCTTAATACCATCCGCAAATTTTGTCTCCGGCAACCAACCCAGCTCGTTGTAAATCTTGGTCGGGTCAATAGCATAACGCATATCATGTCCTTTGCGGTCGGTAACATGGGTAATAAGGCTTTCCGGCTTACCCAGTTCCTTACAAATCAATTTTACAATATCAATGTTGGGCATTTCGCAACTAGCGCCAACATTATATATCTCGCCAACTCTCCCCTTATGAATAATAATGTCTATAGCCTTACAATGATCATCCACGTAAATCCAATCCCGCACATTCTCCCCGGAACCATAAATAGGCAACGCCTTGTCCTGCAAGGCATTACTAATCATTAAGGGTATCAACTTTTCTGGAAATTGGTATGGCCCATAATTATTACCACAGCGGGAAATAGTTACAGGGAGTCCATAGGTACGCTTGTAGGACAGCGCCAAAAGATCCGCCGATGCTTTAGAACTGCTATAGGGAGAACTAGGACGCAGCGGTGAAGTTTCTGTAAAACTCAACTCCGCTCTATCCAAAGGCAAATCACCGTAAACTTCATCCGTACTTACTTGGTGGTAACGGGTAATGCCAAATTTGCGGCACGCGTCCATAAGCACTGCTGTGCCCATGATATTGGTCTGCAAAAAGATCCCAGGGTCTTCAATGCTGCGGTCCACGTGGCTTTCCGCAGCAAAGTTGACTACGATATCAGGATGTTCTTCTGCAAAAAGCTGCTCCACTGCCTCACGGTCGCAAATATCTGCTTTCACAAAGCGGAAGTTGGGATTATCCATCACACCTGCCAAAGTAGATAAATTACCTGCGTAAGTCAATTTATCCAAACAGATGATACGGTAATCAGGATATTTCGCCAGCATGTGGAATATAAAGTTAGAACCAATAAAACCGGCACCACCTGTAACGATAATAGTCACGCGAAAAACCTCTAAAAAATACTCTTCATAGATGTAAAGTCTAATGTAAAGTCACTACACATTCAGCTTATAAATAAACTTACGTCCTTTACCACTTGGTACTTTATAAAGCAAATTCATAGCAATCAATCTTTGGCATACAACAGCACGCCTTCCTTACGAATAGACTGTAGAAGTTCTTCTTGCACAGGCTTGCCTAAGTCTACGACGTCAAAAGAAAGCAGTGTATAAGTGTCTTCATCCATAGCCAAGATAAATCTGCTGGCATCGCCGCCAATAAAGGCTAGGTCGATATCGCTACGCTCTTTGTAATCACCTCTAGCACGGGAGCCAAAAAGGTATAGCTTCTCTACACCATACTGTTTAGCGTAGCCGATAATTTCTTCCA
This sequence comes from Phascolarctobacterium sp., assembly GCF_045124115.1. GTDB lineage: Bacteria > Bacillota > Negativicutes > Acidaminococcales > Acidaminococcaceae > Phascolarctobacterium_A. The sequence continues at coordinate 10,817 of NZ_JBGVLF010000066.1, read as the reverse complement.
CGAGTGTTACCTTTAGCCCCGTGTTTTTATATAAAGGTTGTTGTTCAGTACTCATAAATAAACCTCTTATGATAGATCTCACATTATCCAATTCTGTTCTAATTCCTGCTGTAATTTTACAAACAGGGCGTAATATTTCTCCTTAGTTTCGCGCACAATATTTAACGCTATTGCCTGATTATAAGCATGGGACACATTATTGCGTGCAACAAGCGCCTCTAGCCAAAGCGCTTCGTCATCTATCATTTTTGCTTGGTATGCAGTACGCAGAATTTGGCGTGGTGAACCGGTCTTAGCTTCCGAATATCCTTGGGTATCCAAAATTTCTTTCATGGCTTTCCATGATTGCTCAAAGCAAATTTCATATAAACCAACTAAACCTGTCAATATAACATTGCTATAAGGCTCATCGTACGCAAAGATATCTTTTAAATTCTCTAATGCCCTAACAAAATTCTCATATTTCTTCATACAGCAATGCTCCTTCCAAGTAATAAAAATCTCTATTCTTCCACCAACTCAAACCTATACTTCTGCTTTACATCCGGATATTTTTCGTGGTCCACTTCGGACAGAAACATATCAGATTTATAATTTAGAATCAAATTAGTTCTTCTAATTTTTCTATAACCCTATACTTTAAATTTCTAATTAGTCTGTGCAAATAAATATGATTATTGGTTTCTTCTATGTTTTCTACCATTGCATAAGCAGCCTTGAGTTTTTTATGTGCTACCCACACATTAAAAAGACGCTCACTTAAAAAACCATATACTCTAGATTGATACGTATCATAGTTAGATATATCAGTTCTTTTTTCAACTTCAAATAATATTGCAAAAAGCCACGTACAATATTCATCAAACAACTTCTTGTTCATAACAAACATATTGAAAAAGAACATTTTTCTATTTGACATAAAAGAATCAAAGCTATCAATATACTCTGGATAAAGTTCGCCAACAACATCTCTCGTCACTTCTAAATCGCGACCATAATGCGATGCACAATATTGTTCCTTTACAGTTTTCTTGCTCACCTTAGATTTAAAAGGTAAAATTATATCATTATTTTTAAGCAATTGTTCATATTTTTCTTTTTGGAAAACATTTTCTTTACGACTATCTGGATTACCGGACACTGATGGAAAACAGAAATACCTACGATAATGGCATAATCCTATATAATCACACTTCAAGTTTTTCCAAGCCCAATACATACCTGTTAATTCACAATACATAGAATTTTTAGTTGAAATATTATCTCCTGTATTATCGCCCACGTATCCAAGGTCATTCTTACCTTCACGCCCTACATGCAATGGTAAATATACCACATCTTCGGGCATCCAGTAGTTTTTATGTGTAGCTACTAATATTTTTATATCCATGGTTATATTTCCCTCTCAGCCAACGCAAGGGCGTTTTCAACAATCTTATCCATATCATAGTATTTATATTCAGCTAGTCTTCCACCAAAAATGGTTTTTTCTTCTAAAGAAGCTAATTCAGCATACTTCTGATATAATCTTTGATTTATTTCGTCATTAACTGGATAATACGCTTCCATTCCAGGAATCCAATTGCATGGATATTCTCTTGTAATATATGTTATAGGCTGTTTACCAAACTCAAAATGTTTATGTTCTATAATTCGTGTATAAGGCACCTCTCTTGCAGTAAAATTCATCACTGCTACACCTTGATAGTTTTCTTTTTTTATACATTCTGTTTCAAAACGCAGACCTCGATATTCCAATTGTCCCAATCTATAATCAAAATATTCGTCAATGGGGCCAGTATAAACAATCTTCTTTGCTACATTATCATATTTGTTCCGTTGCTTAATAAAATCTACATTTAGTTCAACATCACTGTCAACCAACAGTTTCTCGACAATAACATTATACCCCCCCATTGGAATTCCTTGAAAGCGATCATTAAAGTAATTATTGTCATATGTGTAGCGTACAGGTAATCTTTTGATTATAAATGCAGGCAACTTAGTACAATCTCTTCCCCATTGCTTTTCAGTATATCCCTTAATAAGTTTAGTATATATATCAGTGCCAACCAAGCTGATGGCTTGTTCCTCTAAATTTTTAGGTTCTCCCTTAATAGTAGTCTTTTGGTGAGCTATTATATCCGCCGCTTCCGCTGGAGTAGAAATTCCCCACATTTTACTAAAAGTATTCATATTAAATGGTAGATTATAAATCTCTCCGTTGTAATTAGCAACAGGACTGTTTATGTAGTTATTAAATTCTGCAAACTGATTAACATAATCCCACACTCTCTTATTACTTGTATGGAAGATGTGGGCACCATATTTATGCACATTAATTCCATCAATGCTTTCGCAGTAAATATTACCACCTATATGATTTCTACGATCTACAACCAAGCACCGCTTACCTCTTCTAGTTGCCTCATGAGCAAAAACACTGCCAAAAAGTCCAGCACCAACTATCAAATAATCATACATAAAATTTCTCCTTCTATCATTAACAACTTAGCATTTAACATTTACACACTTGCAGTACTATTACCGCCCGTTTCCCTTAACTACCTTCTCTACTAACTCTTCCCACTTATCCCACACCCTCTTCGGTGCATATTCCAACATCGCCTCTTTCGCAGCCTTGCCCATGCGTACACGCATCTCTTGGTCGCTCATCAGCTTATCGAGTCCAACCGCAAAAGCATCTACGCCCTCATCACACAGAATACCAGTCTTGCCATCAATAATCATCTCGTTAACAGCAGGACAATTTTTATAACCAATAGAAGGTAAGCCTGCACTCATAGCTTCACCCAAAGCAAGCGGAAACCCTTCATATGCACTTGGGAAAGCATAAATATCTGCTTCTTTCAGCTTTTCGCCAACCTTATCCGTAGTCCCTTTCAAGAAAACTTGTTTTTCTAGATGATTGCTAGAAACAATATGCTCTAACTCCTTATAATAAGCAGGTCTGTCCTTGGCGCCCCAAAGTTCCACCTGCCAATTAGGATACTTCGCAGCCAACTTAGCAAAAGCACTAATCAACAAATGCGGCCGCTTATGATTTTTAGTCAATCTACCAACAAAAATGATCTTGTGCACAGGCTTATCTTTATCCAGTTCAGCTTGAAAATCATATTGAGGGATAGCATTACCAATCGTAATAGTCTTGGCTTCAGGATCATGATTTTTAATGTGCTGCTCAAAAGGAGGTAGCAAAACCTGACACACCGCACTCTTTGTCAAAGAAGGTAACTCTGCCTTGGGATATGTATGGAAATAGTCCTCTGGATCACAATGAGACATAGTAATAACCGGAACACCTGCCTTGATATCGCACAAAATCAGCTTGCTTGCAGCAGGTTGTGATGTGATTACAATGTCAGGGTTCTCTTTTTGCAAATATCTACGCATATTTTCCACTAAAAATTTTTCGTTGAAAGCATTATTCACAGTACGAGCCTTGATTTTGCTGCCACTGCGTAAAATCTCTCGCAAAATCTTTAAATACCAAGGATATTTTATAATGCTACCATCAGCACATTCTCTAAGATTATACCTTCTTACCTCATCACATACATAATAGAAAAACTCTCCTACATGCTCATCATCATAAACTAAGCTAACTTCATGCCCTCTATTAATGAACTCATTTGCCATAGCACAAGTAACCTTGGCTAGTCCACCGGTATCACCAACCATTTTGGATACGCAAGCCAACATAATCTTCATAATCGCACCTCACTCTTTATCAATCACAAGCTTTTTCTAGCTCTTTCCTTCATCAACTTCAACTTCACATACTTATTCAACGTATAATTAGCATAATTTAGGCAGAGCACAAACCCTAACCAACCTTCTAAACACCCTTTTTTCAAAAAATACATCTTGAAAAATGCATAAACAGGTCGCAATACTAAATCGCCAATAACGCTGACATTTTTCCCTTTAGCTTTGTTATTCTCCGCACCCATGGAGGAATACACATTCATTTTCTCCAAATACGTAGCAAAACTGTCATAAGTATAATGCTTGATATACCCCTTCAGCAACTTTTCCTCCAACCCTGTCACTGGGCGCTCATGCACCTTGTCCACCCATTTGACAGCAGCCGTAGGGAACAACCTAACCACAGAATCAGGCCCTAAAACCCCATAATTAAAATCACGACCGAAAGCACTGTTCTTGCGTACCATCCTGTAGGATGCAGGCGTTCCTTCTTCTAACACTGTAACAACGGCTTCGCACAGCTCCTTATTCAGCCTTTCATCTGCATCAAGATACAGAACCCACTCTGTCGCCACATGCTCCAAAGCAAAATTACGCTGAGCAGAGAAATCATTATCCCACGCACGGTATACTACCTTCGCACCGTGTTCCTCCGCCAACCACACTGTCTTATCCGTACTACCGGAGTCCACAATCAAAACATGGGGCGTAACCTGCTTGGCATTTTTTATAACATCAACAATATTCGCTTCTTCATTTTTAGTTAAAACAACTACAGTTAAATCGTTCATTGCACACCTATCAAAAAATTTATTTTACAGTTTAATACCACTCGTAAATGTGTTATTGCAGTACACGCTACTTCACTTTATAGTATAATCTCTTACACTATAAAAAACAATGGCTATGACTTTATTTATGCACTCGTTCCCCATAAGAAAATGCAAAACTTCTGCTTTTATCACTTACTTCCTATGACCTCAAAAAATTTATATACAATTAATATTTGTAGTATAATATAGTTGATGTTTTCGCCAATGATATTTATCTAAAGGAGTCTGCCATGTATAAACCATATCTAATTCTCGCTTTCGTGCTTTACGTTCTCTCATATTCTTTTTATTTGCTCATCTCCCATGGTCTTGGCAACAAAGCCACCTATTTGCAAATGCGTCGCTATATTCCCTGCGCCTTGGCAGCTGTTGCTCCCATCGCCCTAGTTGGCATCAGTATCCAAGCTCCATTCTTTCTAGGAGCTTTGTTTATCGCTTTTATGTGGATTTTTACCTATCCCACACTTTTTTACATCAGCAACCACAAGGTTTCTCCGGACTTTGAATTTCATTTTGAAGCAGTCTTCGGTTACTACCTAGTCGCTTGGCTTTCCTCCCTGCTGATTATCGCTCACTACCTGCCTGCATGGGCAAATATTCCTGTAGCAGTATTAGTTACTATAGTGGAAGTACTCATGTTCCTCATCCCCGTTTCCTTGATTATTTACTACTTACTCTATAAAGAATGCATCAGCGAAACCGGTATGCAAATGCTGCAGGACACAAACTACAACGAAATTATAGAGTTTTTCAAGCAAATGCCCGTCGTCCTAAATCTGGTCAGCATTCTTGCCGTCGGAGGCAGCTGCTACGGTTTCTTCAAAATAAACTATGCTTTCTTGCAAAGTTCTATAGAACTCAATATCTACCAAGCATGTATTTTAGGTGCCCTAGCGATCTTTTTAACTGACTACTTGTGGAAGAAGAAAAAAGGCGTTTTCGTTAGAACAGGTATTGGCGAATTTTATCTTGATGTAAAAGAATACCGTGATAATAATAAAAGCTATAAGGCTAATACCCAAGCCCGTATGGATTCCTTGCGAGTAAAAACTTTAACCCGACCTTTTGATAAACCTTCAACCATAGTTATGGTTATTGGCGAATCTGCCTCTCGCGACTATATGCACGCTTTTAATGAAAATTATCCTCTGCCAACAACTCCTTGGCTGGATAAATTAAAAGCTGATAAAAACTGTATTCTAGTTCCCCATGCTTACTCTACGGTTCCTAATACAGTAGCATCACTATCTAGAGCACTAACAGAATTTAATCAATATAATGACAAAGAGTTTGTTACATCTTGCTCCATTGTTGACATCGCCCACAAACTAGGCTATAAAGTGCACTGGTACAGCAATCAAGGCCATCTTGGCTGTGCAGACACGCCCATTTCTTTATTAGCAGAAACCTCCGATGTAGCAAAATGGACCAAGCAAAAGCTTAATGAAGTGCAGTTCGACGAGTCTTTATTAAAATATTTGGATGAAATTGATCCAAATAAAAACAATTTCTTGGTAGTGCATTTGAAAGGTAGCCATTTTAACTTTCTCAACCGTTATCCGGAAAGCTTTACTAAATTTGGCACACCCGGCAAATACGATTTAGAAGTAAATTACGCCAATTCTATTGCTTATACCGACTACGTCTTAAGCCAAGTTTTTGCCTATGCTCAAGCAAAGCTCAATATGCAGGCTTTCGTCTATTTCTCCGACCATGGCTCAATGCCTGATAAACGGCGATCTCCCAAATTTGAAGGCTTTGGCAGTGTACGCATCCCCTTGTTTGCATATTTCTCTGACGAGTATATTCAAAAGAACCCCGTAACTTACGAAGCCCTTAAAGCTAACAGTCAAAAATATTGGACCAACGACTTAGCCTACGAGCTTATGTGCAGCGTATTTAATATCGAATCCAACCGATTTGTCGAAAGCAATTCGCTTGCATCTCCTAAATATAAATACTCCAAAGATACATTGCTCACAAACTTAGGCAAAACGCCTTTATCCCTCGACACAAGCGAAGATTAAACACAAACGGCCAACATTCGCATTCTTCCCCACTTTAGGAAGCACGCGGACGTCGGCCGTTATAAATTTATTATTTTAATAGTAGCTGCACTTCTTTATCCGTAATTATTGTGGGATATTCCCTATGAAGCTGCTTTACGAAACGCAACCAATACCGTTCTGCTCGTTTTTTAGCGAAATAATCAAAGTAATAAGCTAAAGGAATCTTCACAGATGTGCCAATATTGTCAATAATCTTCAGCACCGCCTTACCAGGTGCTAGAACTTGCAAAATATAATTTTTGGAGTCAGTATTAGAAACAGCTACACATTCGCTAAACCAATTTTTCTTGAAATCTAGCAGCAACTCCATTACATCAAAAGCAACGTCTTTTCCTGCAGCCTTATCACGTAGTATATCTTCCAAAGAGCGAGATCCCCCCCATCGTAGTCACGGATCATTTCAAAGACATATCCGCGACCTAAATTAGTCTGCACGATTCCATAATATTTAGGCAACAGTATAGAATTAGCTAATCTCTTTTTACATTTCTCCCTTAACTCCAACTCTCGATCAATATCAGGATCAGGTTCAGAGTGAATCAATTTAACGCATAAGGAACTATCACTAGGATGCTTATATGCTGTTTTATGATTACCAACGCCAATGATTAAATCCTTAGTTAGTTGTAAAACATCGACTTCTTTATTCATAGATAGATTCTCCTTCAGCTTTTTTATTTTAACATTCATCTAACTTTACAAACAATTCCGGCCACAGAACTTGCGGATGCTCTTGTTGCAGCCTCGCCACAAAACGGTGCCAATACTTTTTTGCACGCTTTTTGGCAAAGTGTTCAAAATAGTATGCCAAAGGAATCATTACCGGCGTACCAATATTATCAACTATTTTTACCGTAGCTTTAGAAGGAGATTCCTCCTGCACTAAAAAGTTCACCAAGTCGACATCGGAAGTGACTATGCACTCACGTAACCAATTCTGTTTAAAATCCGACAACAATTCATAGATAAAGGAAACATTAATTTTTTCTGGGGGGGGCGTTCAAAAACTCTTTTAAAGTCTTGCTAGTGCTTCCATCATAATTACAAACACGCTCGTACACATGCCCTTCTCCTAAATTGGTAGGAATAGTACCGAAATATTGAGGCAGCAATACAGAGCTAGCTATTCTTTTTTTACACGCATTACGGAAACCAAGTTCACGTTCCATATCCGTATCCGGATGAAAATGCAAAATCTTTACGCACAACTTTTCATCAAATGGATGGCAATATGCAGACTTATGGTATCCATTGCCAATCAACAATTCTTCCGTAAGTTGTAAAACTTCATTATCACTTGCCATAATCAAATCTCCTACCTATGTATACGTTAGAACTTCCATAAATACTCGTACAGTTATTAATTCATGGAATATTCCGACCTTCTAAATATCGATTATAACATATTTTTCTAGCAATCGTAATAGCAAACTTAACTAAACCTTAACATAAATTTTACTTTCTGCAAACATCAACGGCCGACTTTCGCCTACTTCCCCACTTCAGGAAGCACGCGGACGTCGGCCGTATTTGTTGTGATATCTACTATTATGCGAAGCTTGCTATTCTTTCCTGTTCCGCACTCTGCAAACGCTTGCAAAACGCCACCATCCCTGCAATATTCGCAGTATTCAAATACATCATATACTCTTTACGCAATTCTTTAGTAATCACAATAGGCGTAATACCATAAAGCAAGCACATATAAACCATTAATGCTCTACCCACACGTCCATTGCCATCCGGAAAAGGATGAATGCGCTCGAAAACTAAATGCTGTCTGCAAATTACTTCCACAATAGCATCATTATCTTGAGCATACTCCATTTGTGCAACTAAATTTCTACGCCATTCTTCTAAATCTGTAAGCACGCGATAAGGCGGTGTAGGTGTAAAATCTGCACCAACTATGTTATTAGGTACAACTTTAAATTTACCTGGAACATGTTCAATAGTTTTTTTGCAAAGAAGTTCATGATATTTTTTTATCAGTTCAATATCAATAGGTATTTTATTAGCCACATCAGCTAACATCACGGGCATAAAATCTCCATAATTTTCTACCTCGTACAATTCACGCATTTCCACTACTCTTGGCACAATACGGTCAATCAATATGCTTTTGGTTTCACCCTGACTCAAAGAATTGCCTTCGATAGCAGTGCTATGATGCGCCATACGCACCATTAAATCATCATAATAAAGATCACTATACATATCTAAACTACCTTCTCTTTCTACAAGCGCAAGACAAACTATTTACCAACGTACTATACTGAAAAAGTAATAAATTCAACTTATATAGGTTAATTATACACCATTTCCATAAAACAGAAAATAACTTATCCCATTCACTAAAGTTTCACATGTCAAAATAGTATGCATAGTATATACTATACATATAAGGCATATCATAAAGGAGGAACTGCATCATGGCAACAGCATTACGCAAAAGCATCACCATTACGCCGGAAGAAAACCAAATTATCAGCGACTATGCTAAAAAAACAGGACAAAGCTTTTCCGAAACTTTAAGAAAATGCACCATCATTTATATACAACAAGCAGAACGCCAAGAAATGGCAGAATACATAAAATCCCACTGCGATTTCGTTTGTGCAGATGAACAGGAAGAATTTAACTCTAAATATGCTAAACTTATCGAGGAAAATACGGATGAAGGCAGGGAAATAAAAATTGATGACCTCGTATAAAGTACGCTACCTCAAAGCTGCGGAAAAATTTATCTTCAAACATAAACCTGAAGGTCTACGCTTTTTGAAAGCATTTGCAGAAATCGCTGCCGATTATCCTAATAACATCTTTAAGTACGACATCAAAGTTTTTCGTTGCACTACAGCCAACGTTTTCCGTCTGCGCATTGGCAAATATAGAGCGATATTTCAAGTACAAGATGATAAAATCCTCATCCTTGTATTTGATATTGACTCCCGCGAAGATATTTATAAATAAACAACTAACGGCCGACGTCCGCATTCTTCCCTCACTTTAGGAAGCACGCGGACGTCGGCCGTGTTTGTTGTAATATTCAATGTTTTGCTATTTCCGTTACCGCCCAAGAAAGTATCTCTTGTGCAAACCGCAATGCTTCTTTAGCATCCTTTACATTATTGTCCATACACAAGAATTCCTTTCGTAGCAACCTCTTGCTCTACCGATAACGCCCAAGTTTTACGCTTTTCAAAAGTGCTTTCCTTTCCTACGACAATATCGACCGGACGAGATTTATAACCACGAATAGCACGATATGCTTTGGTCGCAGTTTTCAACGTACTAGCTGTATCATCCCCAACAACAACGTAGAAATCGTAGTCACTATCAGCACCTTCCTTATTTTCTGCTACTGAGCCAAACAAATACACCTTCACAGGCATCGTAGCATCTACAATTTTATGCACCAACGTTGTAATATTTTCTGCTTCCTTCAAATGGTCAACCATCTCGTCACCCCCTCGCTTACCTTAATTATAACGCACCTTCATAGAGTTTACAAACAAAATCTAGCGTCCTCCCCCACCCTTCCCCTTGTATACAATATATTTATCATACAGCACCTAGCATTGCATCATACTGTTCTTTCACACTGCACACGTTCACAGCTTTATCCATCTAGCACACACAGCTACTCTATATAGAAGTTTTACTAATGAATATATAAGCAATGAGAATTGTATAATTTACATAAAGTTTACTATAATTTATCCATAGCAAAATACTTTGCTGATTATGCTTATAGAACATTTTCAAGGTAGCTGAAACGGAAATCAATAGCAGAGGAAACAAGGCAACTCTTGCAAGGTTTGATGGAAGGGCAGGCTCCCGAGGAATGTTTTATAAAATAAACATTTTCCTAAAGGAGGAAAACACAATGAAAAAATCTTTAGTATTAGCTATGGCTATGGCTCTGGGCGTAACTGCTTCCGCATACGCTGCTAACCCGTTCTCCGATGTACCTGCTGGTCATTGGGCTTATGACTCCATCAACAAACTGGCTGCTGCCGGCGTAATCGACGGCTACGGCGACGCTACCTTCGGCGGCGACAAACTGATGACCCGTTATGAAATGGCTCAAATCGTTGCTAAAGCTATGGCTAAAGGCGCTAACGTTGACAAACTGGCTGCTGAATTCGCTGACGAACTGGACAACCTGGGCGTTCGCGTAGCT
>NZ_JBGVLF010000065.1:0-109716 GCF_045124115.1 Phascolarctobacterium sp. | reverse complement strand
GACATGGCATAAATCCCCTTTGCTTTGATTTTGTTAGCGCTTTAATTATACCAAAGGGATACGGTTTATGCCTTTTTTATTGGCTGAAATATTGAGTTTTCAAGGTTCTAACCTATTTTTAGGTGTGGGAAGTTTTAGTTATTTACTTTTCCCGGTAAACAGCAGCTTAATAAATGGTACGCGTTTAAAGAACTGCGTCAGCAGGATGCTGGCAATGAGAGCAGTAATGACAAGGAAGAAGTAGGAGAACACTACTTTCTTAACAGTCATCACAATGCCGAATTTTGTGTAGAAACTGGTCATCCATTCCAAAAGCAAAGGATGGACGAAATAGATAAGCATGGAGTAGGCGGACAAAGTATCGAGGGCGTGCTGCAGGTAGCTTGTCCAGCCTGTGCTGCTGCGTGCTTCCAACCAGTGCAAGCCTAGGCAGAACGCCAACAAAGAGCCAATGGTATAAACCAAGCCTTGGGGGCTTAGCTGGTGATAAGTGTAGGCAAGTTCCAAAAGGCTGTAGCCTTCGTAGCGGAAGGAGTACCAAGCACTGCCGACGATGTAGACAATGGAAGCTGCATAGAAGGCGAGGACGATGCCGGCGTGCTTTTTGAGCAGTGCCAAAAATTTTTCCCAATAAACTGCAGCCAAGCCACCGCCCATAAAGATCAGCAGGTAGTGCAGGGGCAGATAGTTTAAACGGTGGTCGAAAAAGTTCTTCGCTAAAAGGGACCAACCGTCAGTAGTAATGCCGGTGTGGGTGGTCCACCAATTCATCGCCAATTGGAAGATGAATAAAGCACCGAGGCAGAGGGGCAGGCTATGGCGCAGCATAAAGCGGAGTAGAGCGCGCCACAGGGGATAGCTGGCGTAGAACCACAGCAAGATCACCATAAAGTACAAATGATAGCAGCCTAAGCCAAAGAACAGCACGTAGGCTACGTGGAGGGGGTTCCAACTGATATATCCCGGTGGCAGTGTACACCAAAAATAAAAAAGATAGAAGAAGGACCACGCCACGTAGGGCAGCCCTGCGCCTTGCAGGCGTTTTTTCATAAACTCAATGTAGTTCAGCGGCTTGCCTGTCAATAAGCCCTTATCCGTGCAGCACAGGCCGTACCCGGAGATGAAAAAGAAGGCAGGGACGCTGTAACGGCTCAAAATTTCCAGCCAGCAGTAGAGGGCGAAACTGTTGGGCGCCAAAGCCAAGCTGCCTACGTGGATGCCGATTACCCCTAGCATACACAGCCCGCGCAGATTATCAACTATATTATTACGCATAGTGCATTCCTTTCGTGAAAAATTTCTTTACACATTATACACCGATTCTAAGTTTTTTTGTCAGAAACAGGTAAATTTTTTCTATAAATATTTGACGTATGGGCACTACAGGTGTAAAATAATATGTAACTATGATGCACCTTTAAATTGGTCCCGTGAGACTGCAAGGTTTGACTATTGTTGACGCAGCAAGGCCTTCTTGTACCCTCACGGGGCGAGAAGGTTTTTTATTATACTCAAAACATTATTAAAATACACAGGAGGTAAAGCTAATGGCTAAATCAAATGTATCTCTCAGCGGTAGAGATATACTGGATCTGGAAAGCCTCAGCGTAGAAGAAATCGAGCTGGTTTTGAAAACTGCTGAGGAAATGAAGAAGATTATGAAAAGGGATATCAAAAAGGTACCTTCCCTGCGTGGCAAGTCCATCATCAATCTGTTCTACGAGCCCAGTACCCGTACTCGTACTTCCTTTGAACTGGCAGGCAAATACCTGGGTGCCGATGTTGTAAACATCACCACCGGCAACTCCAGCGTAGTAAAAGGCGAATGCTTGCGCGATACCATTTTGACCGTACAATCCATGGCTTGTGACGCTATCGTTATGCGCCATCCTATTGAAGGTGCAGCTGCTTATGCTGCCAACGTTGCCGACCCTGTAATCATTAACGCAGGCGACGGCGCTCATGCTCATCCTTCCCAAGGCTTCTTGGATATGTTCACCATCCGTGAGCAAGGCAAGGATCTGAAAGGCTTAAAGATGGCTATTATCGGCGATATTCTGTACAGCCGTGTTGCTCGTACCAATATCGCTGCTTGGAAGAAAATGGGCGCTGATGTCCATGTAGCAGGCCCCATGACCTTGCTACCCCATGATATCGAGGCACTGGGCGTAACCGTACACAAGCATGTAGAAGATGCTATTGCTGATGCAGACGTTGTAGATATCCTGCGTATCCAGCTGGAACGCCAAAAGAAAGGCCTGTTCCCCACCACTCGTGAATATGCCCGCATCTTCGGCATTAACGAAAAACGTCTGGCTCTGGCTAAACCCGATGTAACCGTACTCCATCCGGGTCCCATGAACCGTGGCTTGGAAATCTCCTGGGAGGTTGGCTACTGCGATAACGCTGCAATCCGTACTGAAGTACAAAACGGCGTAGCAGTACGTATGGCTCTCTTATTCTTGACTTTGACAGGAGGTAAACACATTGAAAACGTTGATTAAAAACGGCAGGGTAGTTGACCCCAGCCAAAATTTAGACGCTGTAATGGACATCCTGGTAGAGGATGGCGTAATTAAAACTGTTGCTGCAGGCATTACTGAAGCAGCGGACGAAGTATATGATGCTACCGGTAAGGTAGTAACCCCGGGCCTCATCGATATGCACACCCATATGCGCGAACCCGGTTTGGAAGCAAAAGAAGATATTATCAGCGGTACTATGGCAGCTGCTGCCGGCGGTGTAACCACCGTTGCCTGCATGCCTAACACCAAACCTGTTGTAGATAGCTCCATTATCGTAAGCGGTATCAAACAACGTGCTGCTGAAGAAAGCTATGCAAATGTAGAAGTAGTTGGTGCAATCTCCAAAGGCGAAAAAGGCGAAGAATTGGCCGAAATGGGCGATATGGCTGAAAAGGGCGCTGTTGGTTTCTCCGATGACGGCCACTATGTAGACAGCAGCCGCCTGTTTATGCTGGCAGCAAAATACATCACCGCGTTTGACAAACCTTTGATGTGCCATGCCATCGACCCGGAACTGGCTTCCGAAGGCTATATGCATGAAGGCGTTGTTTCCGCACGTATCGGCGTACCCGGCGTACCTGCTATCTCCGAAGATATCGCTGTAGCTCGTGACTGCATCATTGCTGAATATGCAGGCGCGCATGTACATATCTGCCACGTAGCTTCTAAAGGCGCAATCGACATTATCCGCCAAGCTAAAAAACGCGGCGTAAACGTAACCAGCGAAGTTACTGTACACCATCTGACCTTGACCGACGAAGCTTGCGCAGGCTATAACTCTGCAACCCGCGTTAGTCCGCCTCTGCGTAGCTGGGACCATGTTCAAGCAATGCGTGAAGCAGTACTGGACGGCACTGTTGACTGCATCGTAACCGACCATGCTCCTCATGCTCCTGAAGAAAAGGACGTTGAGTTCCGCTATGCTCCCTGCGGTTTCTGCGGTCTGGAAACTTCCTTGGGCGTAATGCTCACCGATTTATATCACACCGGTGTGTTTGATTTGAAAACCATTATCAGCAAGATGAGCTGCGAGCCTGCCAAAGTCTTCAAACTGGCTGGCGGTACCCTGAAAGAGGGCGGCGTTGCTGATATTACCATTATGGATTTGGATAAAGAATGGACTGTAGACAGCTCTAAATTCTATACCCGCGGTAAATTTACTCCCTATGAAGGTAAAGAATGTAAGGGTAAAGCAGTCGCAACTATGCTGCATGGCAAGTTCGTTATGAAAGATGGTGTAGTATGCACAAAGTAGAAAGAAAAGGTAAATTAGTTTTAAAGGATGGCTCCGTATTTGAGGGTACTCTCTACGGCGGCAAACGCAATGCTGTTGGTGAAGTTGTTTTCACCACCGGCATGAGCGGCTATCAAGAAACTTTGACTGACCCTTCCTTCTGTGGTCAGATCGTAGTTATGACTTATCCTTTGATTGGCAACTATGGCATTAACCCCATGTTCAACCAAGGCCGTAAATGCTTCTTCCAAGGCTATGTAATCGGCGAGCTGTGCGACCATCCCAGCAACTGGCGTAGCGAGGGCACCCTGGAAAGCTTCTTGGAAGAACAGAATCTGCCCACTCTGGTTGGCGTAGATACTCGTGCCATTACCCGCAAGATTCGCGATAACGGCGTTCTGCCCGGCGTAATCGTGCCTGCAGAAATGCCCATGGAAGAAGCAATGGCACTGATGCCTCAAGCTGATATCCATGACCAGGTATTCACCGTTACCACTCCTGAAATCTACAAGATGGGCAGCGGCAAATACCATATTGCAGTTTTGGACTTCGGTATTAAGCAAAACATCCTGAACTTCCTGCTCAGCTTCGACTGCCATCTGACCGTATTCCCGGCAACTGCAACTGTTGACGACGTTATGGCTTGCAATCCGGACGGCATCTTCCTGTCCAACGGCCCTGGCGACCCCAAAGATATGCCCTACGCTATCGAATGCATTAAACAAGTAATGGGTCGTCGTCCCATGTTCGGCATCTGCCTGGGCCACCAATTGATGGCACTGGCTAACGGTTGCGACACCTACAAGATGAAATTCGGTCATCGCGGTGTAAACCAACCTGTAAAGGATCTGCGTAGCGGTCGCATCTACATTAGCTCCCAAAACCATGGCTATGCTGTTGATCCTGCTTCCATTGAAGGCAAGGGCATCAACATCACCCATATCTCTATGAATGACGGTACTATTGAAGGTTTGGAATACACCAAACATCCTTCCTTCACCGTACAATACCATCCGGAAGCCTGCCCCGGCCCCGGTGGTCATGAATACCTGTTTAAACATTTTGTTGATTTGATGGAGGGTCGTTAATTATGCCGAAGCTTGCTAATATTAAAAAAGTTCTTGTAATCGGCTCCGGCCCCATTATCATCGGCCAAGCTGCAGAATTTGACTATGCAGGTACCCAGGCCTGCCGTGCTCTGAAAGAAGAGGGCTTCGAGGTAGTTCTGGTTAACTCCAACCCTGCAACCATTATGACTGATGTGCACATTGCGGACCGCGTCTATGTTGAGCCCATCAGCATTGAATTCTTAGAAACTGTTATCAAACGTGAACGTCCTGACTCCCTGCTGGCAACCTTGGGCGGCCAAGTTGGTCTGAACATGGCTATGAAGCTGGAAGAAAAGGGCATCCTGAAAGAATACCAAGTACGCCTGCTGGGTACCCAGGTTTCCGCTATCAAACGTGGTGAAGACCGCGAAATGTTCAAGGAAACCATGGAAAAGATCAACCAACCTATTCCGGAATCTACCATCGTAGAAACCATCATGGCTGCTTGCGAATTCGGTCGTCAAATCGGCTATCCTCTGATTGTACGCCCTGCCTACACTCTGGGCGGTACCGGCGGCGGTATTGCTAATGACGAGGACGAGCTGGTTGATATCGTACAAAAAGGTTTGGGCTACAGCCCCATCGGTCAATGCTTGATCGAGCGTTCTATCGCAGGCTGGAAGGAAATCGAATTCGAGGTTATCCGTGACGCTGCAGATAACTGCATCACCGTTTGCTCCATGGAAAACATGGACCCTGTCGGCGTACACACCGGCGACTCCATCGTAGTTGCTCCTGCACAAACTTTGAACGATAGAGAAGTACAGATGCTGCGCCAAGCATCCATCGACATTGTCCGCGAACTGGGCGTAGTTGGCGGCTGTAACGTACAGCTGGCACTGGATCCCTTTAGCGAAAACTACTATGTAATCGAAGTAAACCCCCGCGTAAGCCGTTCTTCCGCACTGGCTTCCAAGGCAACCGGTTACCCCATTGCCAAGGTTACCAGTAAGATTGCTGTTGGCTACAATCTGGACGAAATTGAAAACGCTGTTACCAAAAAGACCAAGGCTTGCTTCGAACCCACCATTGACTATATCGTATTGAAGTTCCCCCGTTGGCCATTCGATAAATTTGTAACTGCTGACCGCACTTTGGGTACCCAGATGAAGGCTACCGGCGAAGTTATGGCTATTGAACGTACCATGGAAGCTTCCTTGTTGAAAGCTGTACGTTGCTTGGAAATCGGCCTGCATCACTTGGAAATGCCTGAACTGAAGGCATTGAGCGACGAAGAAATCGTTAGCCGTATTAAACTGATTGATGACGAGCGTCCTTTCGTTATTGCTGAAGCAATGCGTCGCGGCGTTGCCACCATTGACGATATTTACAATGTAACCAAGATTGATAGATGGTTCCTGGTTAAAATTATGAACATCGTGAAGATGGAAAAAGCTTTGGAAACCCATGAGCTGACTCCTTCTTTACTGCGTAAGGCTAAAAAGATGGGCTTCGCTGACCGCACCATCGCTGAACGCGTAGGCAAGACTGAGTTCGAAATTCGCGATATGCGTAAAGCAAACGGTATCCTGCCCACCTACAAGATGGTTGATACCTGCGCTGCAGAATTCGAAGCTGCGACTCCCTACTACTACTCTTGCTACGAAACCGAAGACGAAGTTAAGGTTAGCGATAAGAAGAAAGTCGTTGTACTGGGCTCCGGTCCTATCCGTATCGGTCAAGGCGTAGAATTTGACTACTGCTCCGTACACTGCGTATGGGCGTTGAAGGAACTGGGTTACGAAACCATCATCATCAACAATAACCCTGAAACCGTTTCCACCGACTTTGACATTGCAGACAAGCTGTACTTCGAACCCTTGACTGTGGAAGATGTACTGAATGTAATTGAAAAAGAAAAACCGGAAGGCGTTATCGTACAATTCGGTGGCCAAACCGCTATTAACCTGGCAGGTCCTCTGGCTAAAGCAGGCGTACAAATCCTGGGCTCCAGCGTGGACAGCATTGACCGTGCAGAAGACCGCGAACGCTTTGACGAACTCCTGACCAGCTGTGATATTCCTCGTCCTAAAGGACACACCGTATTCGATACCGAAGGCGCGTTGGCTGCAGCTCATGATGTCGGCTATCCCACCATGGTTCGTCCTTCCTACGTATTGGGCGGCCGTGCAATGGAAATCGTTTATAACGATGACGAACTGAAACACTACATGTCCAGCGCTGTAAAAGCTTCTCCGGAACATCCTGTACTGGTTGACCATTACCTGCAAGGTACCGAAGTAGAAGTTGACGCTATCTGCGACGGCAAGGAAGTATTGATCCCCGGTATCATGGAACACGTTGAACGCGCAGGCGTACACTCCGGTGACTCCATCGCTGTATATCCGCCGCGCAGCCTCAGCGAAAAAGTTATCAAGACTATTATCAACTATACCAATAAAATGGCTCTGGGCTTGGAAGTTAAGGGCATGATCAACATCCAATACATCGTTCGTGATGAAAATGTGTATGTAATCGAAGTTAACCCCCGTTCCTCCAGAACCGTACCTTTCCTGAGCAAAGTTACCAGCATTCCTATGGTAGACGTAGCAACCAAGTGCGCTATGGGCGAAAGCATTCGTGCTCAAGGCCTGCGCCCCGGTCTGCGTCTGTTCCCGGACTACTATGCTGTTAAGGCTCCTGTATTCTCCTTCAACAAGATGTCCAACGTTGATATCACCTTAGGGCCTGAAATGAAATCCACCGGTGAAGTTATGGCCTGCGACTACCAGTTCAGCCGCGCTCTGTACAAAGCATGCTTGGCTTCCGGTATCAATGTTCCTCACGAAGGCAGCATCCTGATTACCGTTGCTGATATGGATAAACCCGAAGCAGTAGAAATTGCCCGTGGCTTTGAATCCCTGGGCTATGTAATCACTGCTACCGGCGGTACTGCTGAATACCTGCAGCAAAATGGCGTTAACGTACATGTTGCTACCAAGGTTAGCGAAGGCAGCCCCAACATTTTGGATGATATCAAATCCGGTCACATCAGCATGGTTATCAACACCACCAACCATGGCCGCGATGCTGAACGCGATGGCTTCAAAATCCGTCGTTCCACCGTTGAACATGCAATTCCCTGCCTGACCTCCATGGATACTGCCCGTGAATTGCAACGTGTAATGAGCGCTATGCGCCGTCGTCGTGTAGTAAGCGTTGTAGCTCTGCAGGATTTGAGCCTGAGCTGGGAGGACTGATTATGGCTAAGACCATAGCTGCGGCCAAGGTTATTGGCCAACGCCTTTTAAACAGTACTACTAAATTAATTGATGTATATGCTCCTGAGATTGCCAATGTGGCTGAACCCGGCCAGTTTGTCAATGTGCAGGTGTGCAAGAATACTGCTCCTTTGCTGCGCCGTCCCTTCGGCGTGGCAGGGGTTCACCGTGAACAAGGCACCTTTACCATGATCTACCGCATCATTGGCGAAGGTACCCACATTTTGGCTGATGTATGCGCAGGCGATATTCTGAGCATCGTTGGTCCTTTAGGTCACGGTTTTAATATGGAAGCAGAAAAGCCTCTTTTGGTTGGCGGCGGTCTGGGCCTGGCGCCTCTGAAATTTTTGGCAGAGGGCTTTGGCGAAGGTAAGCCCGATATCCTCATGGGCGGTCGTACTGCTGAAGAACTGTTCTGGACTAAATTATACGAGGGCATCTGCCCCAATATGTATCTGACCACCGACGATGGCAGCGCAGGTACCAAGGGTACTGTTATGGCAGTGCTGCCGGAGCTTTTGGCTAGCGGTAAATACGACTGCGTTTACGTATGCGGCCCCGTGCCCATGATGCGTGCAGTTGCTAACGCTTGCATGGAAGCCGGCGTAAAATGCCAGGTTTCCTTAGAAAAATACATGGCTTGCGGCCTTGGTGCCTGCCTGTCCTGTGCCTGTGAAGGCATTGGCAAGCGCATTAAGGTGTGCAAGGATGGTCCTGTGTTCTGGGCAGAGGAGGTAGGAGAATGGTAAAGGCGTTGTATGATGGACGTTTGGCAGTGGATATTGCCGGCGTGAAGATGCAAACCCCGGTTACTACCGGCTCCGGTACCTTCGGCTTTGGCTTGGAATTTACGGATTTTCTGGATTTGGAAAAAGTTGGCGCGGTGACTGTCAAAGGCACCAGCCTGCTGCCTGCAGCGGGTAATAAAGGCCAACGCGCAGTGGAAACTCCTTCCGGTATGCTGAACTGCATTGGTTTGGAGAACCCCGGCAGTGACTACTTCTTGGAGCACACTCTGCCTGAGTTGCGCAAATATAATGTACCTGTAATCGTCAACATCTATGGCCATTCTCCCGAAGAATACGGCCAGGTTGCTAAGAAACTGGATGTGGACGGCGTGGATGCTGTGGAAATCAATATTTCCTGCCCCAATGTTAAAGAGGGCGGTATTGTTTTCGGCACCTGCCCCGAAGCTGCAGCAGAGGTTGTAGCCCAAGTAAAGGCTAACACCTCCAAGCCTGTTATTACCAAGCTGAGCCCCAATGTTACTGATATTGTGGCAATGGCTAAGGCAGTGGAAGCCGCAGGTACTGATGCCATTTCCATGATTAACACCCTGTTGGGCACCAAGATTGATATTGAACGCCAACGCCCTGTATTGGGCAATATTACCGGCGGCCTCAGCGGCCCTGCTGTGCGTCCTGTAGCAGTACGCTTAGTGTACCAAGTAGCACAGGCTGTTAAAGTGCCCATTATCGGCATGGGCGGCATTATGTGCGCTGAAGATGCTATCGAGTTCATGCTGGCAGGTGCCAGTGCTGTGGCAGTGGGTACTGCAAACTTTGTCCACCCTGACATTGCTGAAAGCATTGCTCATGGTATGTTGGCTTATTTGGACCGTCATAAGGTACAAAATATTACTGAGATTGTGGGCTTGGCTCTGCCCGAGGGCAAGGCAAGTATGCCCCTGTATAAATAGGAGAACGACAAATGCAACATGATGATCGTTTAATCGTCGCTCTGGATTTCCCCACTTTGGAACAAGCTAAGGCTTGCGTTTTAGAGCTTGGCGATGCTGTTAGCTACTATAAAGTTGGTATGGAGCTGTACTATGCAGTAGGCAGCGAAATTATCCGCTTTTTGAAATCCCAAGGCAAGCACGTTTTCTTGGATTTGAAATTGCAGGATATCCCCAACACTGTTGCTCACGCTCTCACTGTACTCAGCGATCTGGGTGCAGATATGATGAACGTACATGCTGTTGGCGGCAAGAAGATGATGGGCGAAGCAGTGAAGGCTGTACGCGAAGCTGCAGAAAAAGCAGGTCGTCCGGCACCGAAGCTGATTGCTGTTACTATTCTCACCAGCATGGACGATGAGCAATTTGCAGATTTGAACTATAAGAACACTATTGCTGAGCAGGTTATTGCTTTGGCTAAGTTGGCTAAAGAAGCAGGCATGGACGGCGTTGTTGCTTCCCCCCGCGAAGCAGCAGGTATCCGTGAAGCTTGCGGCCCTGACTTTTTAATCGTTACCCCGGGCGTGCGTCCTGCAGGCGCATCCTTGGACGATCAAAGCCGCGTTGCAACCCCTGCAGGCGCTTTCAAGAATGGTTCTAGCCACATTGTAGTTGGTCGCCCCATTACTAAGGCAGAAAATCGTCAGGAAGCAGCTTTGGCAATTGTAGAAGAAATCAAAGGAGTGTAAGCAAATGGCAGTTTTAGAAGAAAAAGACGTACTCAAAATGCTTGAAGAAACCGAAGCAGTGCTCCATGGTCACTTTTTGCTGACCAGCGGTCTGCACAGCCCCATGTATGTAGAAAAATTCAACGTACTGCAACATCCTAAATACACCGAGCGCCTGTGCCAAGAAATCGCACGTCGTTATGAAAACGACAATGTTGAATTGGTAGTTGGCCCTGTAACCGGTGGCATTCTGCTGGCTCACGAAGTTGGCAAGGCACTGGGCACCCGTGCAATCTTCACCGAACGTGAAAATGGCAAGATGACCCTGCGTCGTGGCTTCCAAATCCCTGCAGGCACCCGTGTACTGGTAGTAGAAGATATCGTTACTACCGGTGGCAGTGTTAAAGAGGTTATGGAAGTTGTTAAAGAACATGGTGGCGAACTGGTTGGCGTTGGCCTGTTGGTTGACCGCAGCGGTGGCAAAGTTGATTTCGGCATCCGTACCGAAGCTTTGCTGCACCTGAACGTTGAAACCTTTGATCCCGCTACCTGCCCCCTGTGCGCTAAAGGTATTCCCTTTACCAAACGCGGCCGTACCGGTAAATAAGCGGAAGCAACTATAAAAAGTGAAACTCTCGAGTCCAAGCGGATTTCGAGAGTTTCTTTTTTTCGTAAAATTGTGGCTCTGCGTATGTTGTACTATATAAAATCAAGATTGTCCTAGTTTTTGTATTTCTACACTAAACGAAATTGGTAAATTTCAGGTTTTTGTATTTCTACACTAAACGAAATTAGAGAAATTGAGAGTTTTGTTAGATGTAGAGATACAAAAAGTTGAGAAGTGCTTTACAGAAAATACTATGCGGTTGATCTTAGTTAGCGAAATATCGTAAAAAAACACTTCGAACATTATGTACTGACCTTCATTAGTTAGCTTTGGAAGTCTAACTTTGATGGTCAGCACATGAAGGAGAACGTCCGAAGTGCTTTTTTGTGTAGTAATATTGTGACTAGGCTTTTTTGAGAGCCATATGGTCTTTAACTTTAATGTAGGCAGTAATGGTTGCCAAAGTTGCAGCTACTAACCAAACGAAACGAGTGAAGCTGTATTCCTCTGCAGGAACAGGGGTGAAATAAACAGGACGCCAAAAACCGCCCAGGTTGGCAATGAGTTCTGCAGTGAAGTAATGCCACAGGAGGATGGTGAGGGTGTTGGTACCTAAGAAGAGGAGGACATCCTTAACTGCAGCAGCCTTTGTCAATACACGGCAGATGCACACCAACATATAGGTGAAGGCGATAGCTGCAATGGAAGTAACGAGGATGCTCCAGCAACCATATTGTCCCCAACGGCCAAACTGCATTGCATAGCCCATCCAGCTATATTGGGAATAAACACCGAAGTATACGATTACGGATGCAGCAAACATGCCGTAGATATAACTATTGGATTGGGCATCCAACTCGAAGAAGGAAAATTTCTTTAAAATATGACCTAAAAGCAGTAAGCCTGCAAAACCAAAAATATTAATGCCTACAAAGTAGAAGCTGGTAGTGGAATTGTAGGTGTTAGCCAGATTGCCTTGCGGATCATATACAGTCATGAGCATTGCCATGCCCAAGAAGGCAGCCATAGCAACAAGATGAGTAGTGATGCCTTTGTCCTTTAAATAGCTTGCTACCGGCATCAGCAGGCAGAACGCCATGAAGATTTCTACCATAAACCACAAAGGCACATAACCATAGCAAAGGATGTTAACATCAATTTTACCTTGGAGGACGCTGTAGTTTACAATAGCGAGTAAATTGCTAATGGATTTGTCGATATAGACGGAAAGGTCGATTTTACTTGTCATTACGTACATGGGATAATACATAGCAGTAATGATGAGGATGGTTTTGTAGTAGGGGAGCATAATCTGTTTGAATCTTTTTGTAATCTCCTCCATGACAGAACCCTTCATCTTAAACACGTAACCGGAGCAGAGGAAGAACATCCCCATGGTAACCTCTGTCATCAGGGTGAAGAGGAAGAAGAGTTTTTGGTTATGAACGTTAACGCCTGCTACTTCAGAAAGGTGGATGAGTACTACGGAAAAGATGGCAATCCCCTTCGCCATATCCAGTTCGTCAATGCGCTTGGATTTTGGTTTTGTTGTTACATTGCTTGACATATTAACAGCCTCCTTATTTTTTAGAGTAAGATATCAGCTTTGTTAGTCATATTATCCTACAATTTCCCGAGAAAAACCCCACCCCTAGGGTCAATTCGGGTGGGAAAACGGTAGAAATATTTGAAAAAAGGCAAAATTAAAGGATGGTTGACGGATATTCCCTTGCTAAGTCAGTACTATTTTAAATAAAAAAGCCTATCCCTAACTTTACTGAGCATAGGGATAGGCTTTCTGCTTTTTGCTTGTGCATTTATCGACGATAAGTCTATTTTGTGGTATAATAGTACGAACAATAAATATATTTTTTGGAGGATATCATGAGAATAGATGGTGCGGGCGGATGTTTTGATAACCGCCTTTATGAGATTGATGTAGATGTTGCTTGGCGTATTGCGTTGCTGTCCATTAATGAAATGGGCGTAACTATTGATGAGCTTGACGAAACTAACCGCGTAATCAAATTCCACAATAAGAATAAGATTATGCAGCTGGCTTTCCAAATTTTGGATGAAGAAACTGTCCAAGTTATTATGGACTCTACCAAGGAACGCTTGCAGATTTATAACTGGAAACGTGAAGATGGTGAAGTAAACCAATTCTATGATCTCTTTGAAAAGAAGCTTACGGAATACCGTGCTTTCATTCTGTGTCCCGGTTGCAGTGCTAAAGTTAGCTCCTTGGCTAAATTCTGTCCGGAATGTGGCTATAAATTAAAGTAAAAAGCGCAAAAAAAGAAACCAAATACCGAAAGGTATTTGGCTTCTTTTTAAATCCGAAGATTAGATAGCGCGGTTTACTTTGCCGGAACGCAGGCAACGGGTGCAAACGTTTACGCGTTTTACAGAGCCTTCAACAACTGCTCTTACTTGTTGGATGTTCGGGTTCCAAGCACGTTTAGTGTGTCTATTGGAGTGGCTGACGTTGTTGCCAGCGAGTTTACCTTTACCGCAGATTTCGCAGATAGATGCCATGATTTCCCACCTCCTTAAACGTGATAAGTCATAAGGCACATACAAATTTAACATGAGTATTCTACCATAAAGCGCAAAGAAAAGCAAGAAGAATTTATAATAGGCAGGTAATTTTCATGTGGTGGCAAGAACCCGTTACAATTTTAAAAGGCGTGGGCGCAAAAACGGCGGCTGATTTAGCTTTGGCCGGCATTAACACCGTTGGCGATTTACTGGAGTATTATCCCCGTCAAGAAGCGTATATAGATTATAGTCGTTTGCAAAAGATTAAAGAGTTGGCAATGGACGGCAGCAGGCAGATTTTCAAGGGCGAAGTCTGCTCTGCCCGCAGCGGGTATGGTGCTCATGGCAAAAACTATACGGCGGTAACGGTCCGTGACGAAACTGCTTACGCAACGCTTTATTTTTTTTCGTACCAGCGTTATAAGGCGCAAAAATTAAAACCGGGGCAGGAACTGCTGATTATGGGCAGAGTACGGCCGGGACGCACTGCTAAATCCGTCTCTGAATGTATTATTCAAGAGATGGACGGCAAAGAGGCTACAGCGCCGGGAATTATGCCCGTATATCCTTTAACGGGCAAGCTTACGCAGAACAATCTGCGCAAGTGGATACGTCTTGCTTTGGCCAAGGCTGCGGAGGGTCTACCGGAAAGTTTACCTCCGAGCGTAGTAAAGAAGTGCAAGCTGCCTGACCGCCTGACGGCGTTAAAGAATATTCATTTTCCACCCAATTGGCAGGCGTTGCGGGAGGCAAAGGCGCGCTTCGTCTTCGAGGAACTGTTTTTACTGCAATGCGGTCTGCTATATTACCGCAGGCAGAGCCATGATACGCGCCAAGGCATCAAGCATGGCGCAGACGGCGAGCTGCTTGCCAAAGTGAGGGCTGGGTTGCCCTTCTCCCTGACGGAACAGCAGGAAAAAGCGTGGCAGGAGATAAGCCTGGATATGCAGGACGTGCATCCTATGCACCGCAT
Organism: Phascolarctobacterium sp.; assembly: GCF_045124115.1. Lineage (GTDB taxonomy): Bacteria > Bacillota > Negativicutes > Acidaminococcales > Acidaminococcaceae > Phascolarctobacterium_A. The sequence continues at coordinate 95,100 of NZ_JBGVLF010000065.1, read as the reverse complement.
TTTGCAGGGCGATGTTGGCAGCGGTAAAACGGTTATCAGCGCTTTGGCATTGGCTAAGGCAGTGGAGAACGGTTTTCAAGGCTGTATTATGGCACCTACGGAGATTTTGGCGGCACAGCATTATGAAACCCTGCAAAGCTTTCTAGAGCCTGCAGGCGTGCGTGTAGGCCTGCTTACAGGCGGTATGCGCGCTAAGGCGCGGCGGGAACTGCTATTGAACTTGGAACTGGGCCTGGTAGATGTACTGGTTGGCACCCATGCTCTTTTAGAGGAGGATGTGCGCTTTAAGCATCTGTCCTTGGCGGTGACGGACGAACAGCATCGTTTTGGTGTGGAGCAGCGGGCACGCTTGACCAATAAATCAGAGTACGCTCCTGATGTGCTGGTTATGACGGCAACACCTATTCCCCGCACTTTGGCGTTGACTGTTTATGGCGATTTAGATATTTCTTTGATGAAAGGACGTCCACCTGGACGTAAACCTGTACAGACACTGTGCTACAATGAACAAAAGCGTCAGGAAGTGTATGCGGGGCTGCTGCGGCAAGTGCAGGCAGGGCGGCAGGCTTATGTGGTCTGTCCCTTGATTGAGCATTCGGAGCAGCTGGAGGCGCGTAGCGCGGAAAGCGTGTATGAGGAGCTGAAAAGCGGCGTGCTGAAAAACGTCAACTGTGCTTTGCTGCACGGACGGATGAAAGGGGCGGAGAAGGAAGCCTTAATGCAGGGCTTTGCCGCCGGTGAAATCAGCGTTCTCGTAACTACTACTGTCATTGAGGTAGGTGTCAACGTGCCTAACGCAACGCTGATGATTGTGGAGAATGCCGAGCGTTTTGGTTTGGCGCAGCTGCATCAATTGCGTGGGCGCGTAGGTCGTGGCGACAAGCAGAGCTATTGTGTACTTTTGGCAGGAACGGATACCCCGGAAGCATTGGCTAGGCTGGCAGTACTCCATGACAGCGAAGATGGCTTCTATCTGGCGGAAAAAGATATGGAGCAGCGCGGGGCAGGACAGCTTTTCGGCCTGCGGCAGCACGGCTTGCCAGATTTACGCATTGCTGATATAATGCGAGATACCGAGACTATTGTCCAAGCACGGAAGCTGGCAGTGGAAGAACTGGCGAAGCCGGGAGCTATGCAGGAAATCCGTGCTTTGGTAGAAATGCAGTTCGGTGAAAGATTTAAAATGATTTTTAATACGTAATGGGGTTATAGATGTGAGTAAAGATAAAAAGTGGCTACAGGATCCTGATACAGTTACAAAAATTGTAGCTGCTGTGCTTTTGGTAGTGTTAGTTGGTGGTATTCAATATTTTGCAGAGGACTTTTTCAGTAAAACTTTTACCTTAGCTATTAGCGGTAATGTGGATGGACTGGTAGAGTACCTGCGGTCCTTCGGCCCTTGGGCCATGGTGATTAGCTTTATCCTGGATGTACTGATTAACGCAGGCAGTATTTTTCCGTCTATTTTTCTGTCCACAGCCAATGGTTTGATTTTTGGACTGCCCTTGGGCATTTTGATTTCTTGGTTGGCGGAAACTGTGGGCGTTGTTATTAGTTTCTACTTGATGCGCTTCTTCTTCCGCAGTACAGCGGAGGCGCTGATTGAAAAGAGCAATGCCTTGAAGCATATTGACGAGGCCAGCGGTAAGCATGGTTTGGAGTGGATGGCTTTTGCTAGGGCGCTGCCATATTTCCCCTCCGGCATTTTGACAGCAGTAGGCGCTGTAAGCCGTATCAGCGCCCGTGATTATATTATCGCCAACCTGATCGGCAAATTCCCTTCTACCGCTTTGGAAGTGGTCATCGGCCATGATATCGTCAACTTCCAGGAAAACAGTATGCGCTTAGCTATTTTGGTTGTGGTAGTGGCATTGATCTTCTTCGGTTACAAGCACTACAGAGGGAAGAAGGAGTAGGAGGCTAACCATGGATGAAAAGAAGTGGCAAGCAGAACTAAGTGAATATATTAAGCTGGGTGAACCTAATCAGCAAGAGAAAACTATAGCTTGGCAGACTGCTATTGGCTTGCAGCAGGTAGATGGGTTAGAAACATCTGCTTATCTTTTGGATACTGCTAAAGAGCATATCGAAGGTAAGATCACTATTAAGCAGGCACAGGAACAGCTTCACAGCTACTACAAGGCTTTGGGAGCACGCCAACAAATCGAAAGCTCTACTAGGGAAGCAGATATTGTTTCTGCGCGTATTACCGAGCTCTTAGGTGAGGATGCTTTTCAATTTTCTCCTGTAGAATGGCGCAATATTCATCGACGCTTGTTTAGCGGAGTTTTTGACCATGCAGGGGAGCTACGCACTTACAATATTAGCAAGAATGAATGGGTACTGAATGGTACTAGCGTGATTTACGCAGCCCATGAAAGTATAGCCAGCCTTTTGGATTATGATTTTCGTACTGAAAAAGAGTTTTCCTATCGCGGTCTGAGTGCTTCGGAAAAAGTTCGGCATTTTGCTAAATTCTTGTGCGATATTTGGCAGATTCATCCATTTTGCGAGGGCAACACTCGTGCTACCGCAGTTTTTGCGATTAAATATCTGCGCACTATGGGATACAAGGTAAATAATGATGCCTTTGAGAAACATTCTTGGTATTTCCGTAATGCTTTAGTGCGCGCCAATTATAATGATTGGCAGCGGGATATTTATGCTACTACGGAATATTTAGAGCTTTTCTTAAGCAATTTATTATTGGGCGAACACCATGAACTGCACAATCGCTATCTGCATATTGATTACAAACAATAAAATTTCGTTACAAAGTTAACAAAAAATAGACGGATAAAACTTATTCTGAATTAGAATGTTTCATAATTAGTCAAAATTTGCTCTTTGTAGTAAAATAAAGCATATACGGATTTGTCAAAATTAAAGGGCGTGAGTTGTTGTGAAACTTTCATTTGTACATATGGTCAGCCTTGTGCTGACGCTGATCTTAACCATGCTGCCGGGCATTATTGCTTCCCGACGCATTAAATCTGCGGATGATTACAATGTAGGCGGCCGCAGTGCAGGCGTGGGCTTGGTAGCAGGCAGTATTATCGGCACTATTGTTGGCGGTGCTGCTACCGTAGGCACGGCGCAGCTGGGCTTTAAGCTGGGGCTGACGGCGTGGTGGTTTACTTTAGGCAGCGGTATTGCCCTTTTGATTATGGCGCTTTTCTATGCGAAGTCTTTACGCGCTAGCGGTTTGACAACGGTGGCAGAGTTCCTTGTAGTCAACTACGGTAAGCCTGCAGGCTGGCTGGCAACTCTTTCCTCTTGCGGCGGTATTTTCTTCAGCATTGTAGCCAGCACTTTGACCGCGCTGCATTTGGTAGCAGGGGTTTTTAACGTTGATTTATACGTTTCTGCTGTACTCATCCTATTGATTACAGCAGGCTTTGTCTTCTTTGGAGGCATTAGCGGCAGCGGTATGGCGGGCATTATAAAAATCTGCTTGATTTTTGCCAGCATCTTCGTAGGCGGTTTTATGGCTTACAGCGATTTGGGCTCTTGGAGCGGACTTGCCGCTACCTTCCCTGCGCACCCTTGGTTCAGTTTGTTTGGTAAAGGTGTGGAGGACGGGCTTGTGAGCCTGTGCTCCATGATTGTAGGCGTAATTTCAACCCAGACCTATGTGCAGGCGCTGTTCAGCGCCAAGGATAGCAAGACTGCTGCTGCAGGTTGCGTAGCTGCAGCGCTGGTAGTTATTCCTGTAGGTCTGCCTTCCGTAATGATTGGCATGTTTATGCACGTAAATCATCCTACGATTAATTCTATTGACGCATTGCCCTTGTATTTGGCAACGTATTTGCCAGATTGGCTGGGAGGTATCGGCTTGGCGGCTTTGCTGCTTTCTGCTTTAGGCTCCATTGCCGGTTTGTCCTTGGGCATCGGCACTATGATTTCCCGGGACATAATCAGCAATATGTGGCGCAGTGCTACTTCTACTAATTTGCTGTGGGCAAGCCGTTTCAGCGTTTTGGCAGCTACTGTCAGCGCTATTGTTTTCGTCTTCTTCCATTTGGAATCTTCCGTATTGGAGTGGAACTATCTGTCCATGGCTTTGCGTGGCAGCGGTATCTTCCTGCCTTTGACTTTCTGCGTCTTCTTCCATAAGCGGGTGCGTGCTTCCATGGGTGTTGCCGCAATGGGTTCAGGCATCTTTGCTGCAGTTTTTTGGAAACATATCAGTCCGTGGCAGATTAACAGCCTGTTCCCGGCGTTAGTTTATAATTTAATATTCCTCACTACAGGTTTACTGTGGGGTGTAAAAGCAGAAGAGGAAGAATAGTTTCGCAAGCTGTAGAGCGTTATGCTCTGCAGCTTTTTTGTTCTGCCTTCACTTATTTTTTACAAAAATATCCTCTGTATATTTGTCATAAGTGCTTCTATAGTGTATAATATAACGTGAGAGTATGTGTGCGGACACAATTTCAAATTAATTTAGTTCTACATTTGTACGGATAAATGCAAAAAATAACATGGAGGTGTATTTTTTTTGGGAAAATTTCAACATAAAGTGCAAATCATCCCTTTGGGCGGCTTAGGCGAAATCGGTAAAAATATGACCGTCTTCCGTTATGGCGACGACATGATTTTGATCGATGCAGGTTTAATGTTCCCCGAAGATGACATGCTTGGCATAGATTTAGTAATTCCTGATATTACTTATTTGGTGGAGAATAAAGATAAATTGAAGGGCATTTTTCTGACTCACGGTCACGAGGACCATATCGGTGCTTTGCCCTACGTAATGAAACAAATAGATTGTCCTGTTTATGGTACCGCACTTACTCTGGGTATTTTACAAGGCCGTTTAAAGGAAAACGGCGTTAGTTCTGAAAACCTGCGCACAATCAAGCCCGGCGACAAGATTACTGCAGGTGCATTTAAATTAGACTTTATCCGCGTAAACCACAGTATTCCTGATGCTGTGGCAATTGCTATCAACACTCCTATCGGCACGATTATTCACACCGGCGACTTCAAAATCGACCACACTCCTGTAGATGGTCAAGTTACCGAGTTCAATAAATTTGCAGAGTACGGCGATAAAGGCGTATTGGCGCTGCTGGCTGATAGCACCAATGCAGAACGCCCAGGTTTTACCCCCAGCGAGAAGATGGTTGGCAAAACCTTTGATGATGAATTCCGTTACGCAAAAAATCGTATTATTGTAGCGACTTTCTCTTCTAATGTACACCGCATTCAGCAGGTTATTGATGCTGCCCTCAAGTATGACCGCAAGGTGGCAGTTATCGGTCGCAGCATGGTAAATGTTGTGAGCATTGCTAAAGAGTTGGGCTATTTAAAAGCGCCTGAAGGCGAGATCATCGACATTGATGAATGTCATAACTATACTCCCGACAAGATTGTCATTATCACTACCGGCAGTCAGGGCGAGCCTATGAGCGCGCTGACACGTATGGCTATGAACGATCATAAAAAGGTGGATATTATCCCCGGTGATACGGTAATTATTTCTGCAACTCCTATTCCCGGTAATGAAAAGTTGGTTTCCCGTACTATCGACCATCTTTACAAACTGGGTGCAGACGTTATTTACGAAAAGAGCAACGGCGTCCATGTTTCCGGTCACGCCAGCCAAGAGGAAATCAAACTGATGCACAATTTGGTGCGTCCTCGTTTCTTCATCCCTGTACATGGCGAATTCCGTCACTTGATCAAGCATGCCAATATTGCTAGAAGTTTGGGTATGCCCAAGGAAAATATCGTCATTGCTGAAAACGGCAGTGTTATCGAGCTGACCAAAAACAGCATCGGCATTACCGGCAAAGTACCGTCCGGCAAAGTTCTTGTTGACGGATTGGGCGTTGGCGATGTTGGTAATATCGTCCTGCGTGACCGCCGTCAGCTGTCCCAAGACGGTATTATGATTGTGGTAGTGACCATCGACAAAGAAAGCTGCCATGTAGTTTCCGGTCCGGACATTGTTTCCCGCGGTTTCGTCTATGTACGCGAAGCGGAAGGCTTGATGGACGAAGCTCGTGACAAGGTACAGTTGGCACTGGAGCGTTGCGAAGAAAACGGTGTTTCCGAATGGAGCACTATTAAATCCACTGTACGCGACAGCTTGGGGCGCTTCCTTTACGAGCGTACCCGTCGCCGTCCTATGATTTTACCCATTATCATGGAAATTTGATGTTGATTTAAAAATATTTATAAGGAGTACGCATTTTGCAAAAGGACAGAACTCGTAGAAAACAACAGAATAAAGACACCGGTTCTGCTACCTGGTGCGGTTGGCTTTTGCTGGCCGTAGGCGTACTACTGACGGTCGCTCTCGTGGTAGGGGCGGAAAGCGGAGTGTGGGGCAGTCTTGCCAAAATGCAGTATTATGTATTGGGCAAGGGCGTTTTCTTGCTGCCCGTATGCTGCTTTGTTGTGTCCTTAAAGCTTTTGGTGGACGGCCGTGTAGCATTTTTGCATAAAAAAACACTAGGATTTTTATTGGTGATGCTGTGCCTGTTGGGCACAGCTCATCATGTTTTTGTGCCTTTTAAAGAAGAACTCTATCCCAACCGTCTTTTAGAAGGCGGTGGCTTATTAGGCGGCTGTATCGCCTTGGCTTTACACCGTTTGGCTGGGGAAAGCGGTACTACCGTAGTGTTGGCAGGTGGTTGGCTGCTTGCCGCGGGATTGCTTGCTCCTTGGGGCAAGCTGAAGGAGTACCTGCAAGGTACTGCAGCTGCAGAGGAAGAAGCTGAACAATCGCAAAAGACGGTGGCTGCGGAACCTAAAGAACGCAAAGCAAAGCCTGTCTTTAAACAGACTGCAGCCCGTAGGGAGAACGGTGGCAATACCATTAAAGATGTTTATCGTAACAGCGAATTTGGCGCTTTCACCGATGGAATAGAGAAAAAATCTTCTTTTCAGCGCATTTTGAATTTTAATAATAGCGACCCCTATAAACAAGAACCTGTAAAGCAAGAGGTGGAGCGTGATCCTGTGCAGGTGCCTATCTGGCAGGAAGAAAAGCGTCCTGCGGTAGTTTTGCGGCCTGTGATTAACTATGATGCGGAAGATGTACCTGTGGCAATGCCTGAGCGTAGCTTTTTGGACGGCAGTACTCCTGCACCGGAGCCGGAACGTCCTTTAGCAAGTAATGTGCATCACGATGACGGCAGCGCCGCCATCCACAATCGGTTTAGAGAGCAGCTGCAGCATCGTCAGCATGTTGAGCCTGCGGTAGTTCCTAAACAAGAGGAAGAACGCAAGATTGCCATTTTCGATAGTGCGGAAAAACTGCGCACGGAGCAAAAAGAGTCCACTCCTGTGCCCGCACCTGTGCAGCCTGCAGTAGAGCAGGAGCAAGCGGATCAGGCACAAGGACAGTACATTCTTCCTCCGTTAGATTTGCTGGATAAACCCAAGGTTAGCGACCCTGCGTCCTACCAAAAGGATATTATGGAGCAATGTGCTGTGTTGGAGCAGACTTTGGCGGACTTCCGCGTCCGTGCCAAGGTTGTAGCTGTAACCCGCGGTCCCTCCGTTACTCGTTTTGAACTGGAGCCTGCACCCGGTGTCAAGGTTAGCAGTGTAGTAAATCTTGCCGATGATATTGCGCTGCGTCTGGCTGCACCCGGTGTGCGTATTGAAGCGCCTATTCCCGGCAAATCTGCTATCGGCATCGAAGCACCGAATATTAAGAACGATATGGTCTGCTTCCGTGAGGTAGTAGAGGATAGCAAGGTCAGCGGTGATCCTGCCCCCCTTTGTATAGGCTTAGGCAAGGACATCAGCGGTAATATTATTCCTGCTGATTTGGCGAAAATGCCCCACTTGCTGGTGGCAGGTTCTACAGGCAGCGGCAAATCCGTCTGCATCAACACGATTATTGCAGGGCTTTTGTACCGCGCCCGTCCGGAGGAGGTCAAGCTGATTCTGGTTGACCCCAAGGTAGTTGAACTTTCCAACTACAATGGTATTCCTCATTTGCTTACTCCTGTAGTGACGGAGCCTAAAAAGGCAGCTTCTGCACTGCATTGGGCGGTGGCGGAGATGGAACGCCGTTATAAACTGTTCGCCGAGAGCCACGTTCGTGAAATCAAAAGCTATAATTCCCAAGCGGCCGAAAAACTGCCTTTTATCGTTATTATCATCGACGAACTTTCTGATTTGATGATGGTAGCTAAGGTGGACGTGGAAGATGCCATCCTGCGTTTGGCGCAAAAAGCCCGCGCTGCAGGCATTCACCTGATTCTGGCAACTCAGCGTCCTTCTGTAGATGTTATTACCGGTATCGTCAAGGCGAATATCCCTTCCCGTATTGCTTTCGCCGTTTCTTCGCAAACGGATTCCCGCACCATTATCGATATGGGCGGTGCAGAAAAGCTGTTGGGCAAGGGCGATATGCTTTATTATCCCATCGGTTTCAACAAGCCGGTGCGCGTACAGGGCGCCTTCGTCACCGATGCCGAGTTGAATAAAATTGTTGATTCCATTGTAGGACAGTCCATTCCTGTAAACTATACGGAAGAAGTTACCCAACAGGAATTGGAGTGTGATAGTAAAGGTGCTGCTGTTGAAGAAACAGGCACTGCTTCCCCGGCTGAAGATGAATTGTTCGAGGATGCCCTGAGCTTAGTCCTGGACATGGGACAGGCTTCTGCATCCATGCTTCAACGTCGTTTCCGCATTGGCTATACCCGTGCGGCGCGTCTAGTCGATACCATGGAAGAGTTGGGGATTGTAGGTCAATCCGTAGGCAGCAAGCCTAGGGAAGTAATTATGGCACGACAGGAAGCGGAAGAGCGCTTCCTTAATAAATAAATTGCTCATTGGAGGTTGTACTGATATGGAAACCGAAAAAAGCGTTGGTACAATTCTGCGGGAAGCGCGTTTGGCGAAGGGCTTATCTTTGGCCGAAGTGGAGAAGGGTACCAGTATTCGCAGCAAATATTTGGAAGCTGTGGAAAATGATGCCTACGAGATAACACCCGGAGAAGTGTTTGTAAAAGGCATGATCCGTAATTATGGCAACTATTTGGGATTGGATGGCCCTGCATTAGTTGATTTATATAAGGCAAGCGCTGCAGGGAAATCCGCTGAGGATGTGCGTAGCGCAGGGATTCGCGAGGTGGAGAAGGTTCGTTTGAACATCCAACTGAAGGATCCCCGTGATATTGGCAGCGGTACAGGTCGCTTTGAAATGCCGGAACTGCCTATGAAACAGATTGCTATGGGTGCTGTGGCTGTTATTGTTTTGGCTGCAGGTTATTTTGGCATTCCTAAGGCCATTGACTATTTTAGCAGTCTGCCTAAAAACGAAACCAAGGCAGAGCAGCAGGTGGAGGTGCCGAAAGCACCTGTTATTTTGGATAAAGTACAGGTGGAAATGGAAGCCGCTGATCAATGCTGGTTAGAGGTTACTGCTGACGGCAAGGAAATTTTTGCAGGTATGCTGCAAGCCAAAGATAAGAAAGTTTACGAAGCTAAGGATAAGCTGATTATCAAATATGGCAATATTGGCGTAATGAAGATTACTGTGAACGGCGAGCCCGTAAACTTACAGGGTGAGCATGGTGTAGCAGTGAAGACATATACTAGATTAAAACAGGAGTAATTCATGAAACAGTTTTTACCGATTACCCCGGAGGAAATCGCTGCCCGCGGTTGGGAGCAAATCGACTTCCTTTTTGTTAGTGGTGACGCTTATGTGGATCATCCTAGCTTTGGACCTGCAGTTATCTGCAGAGTGCTGGAGGCACAGGGCTATAAGGTTGCGTTGTTGTGCCAGCCTGCTTGGGACAAACCGGAAAATTTTGCCGTTTTGGGCAAGCCGCGTCTGGGCGTGCTGATTTCCGGTGGCAACCTTGATTCCATGCTTTGCCGCTATACGGCGGCGAAAAACGAGCGCAGCGTAGATAAATACACTCCCGGTGGCACGGTGGGCAAACGTCCTGACCATGCTACTGCAGTTTATGCCCAAATGGTGAAACGCCTGTGGCCGGAGATCCCTGTAATTATTGGCGGCGTTGAGGCCAGCTTGCGCCGTTTTGTGCATTTCGACTATTGGGAAAATAAATTACTGCCTTCTATTTTGGAAAGCAGTGGTGCGGACCTTCTGGTCTACGGCATGGGCGAAAAGCAAGTTGTAGAAATCGCTGACTATCTTGCTGGTGGCGCATCTATTGAAGATATGCGCTATATTCGCGGTACTGCTTATGTGGCTGATGAACTGCCTGAAGGCGAAGAGTTCGTGAAACTGCCTGGGTGGAAGGCTATCCGTGATGATAAAAAGTTCTTTGCCCAAGCATTTCATCTGCAAAGTAGGGAACAGGACCCATTTAGCGGTAAAATCGTTGTGCAAAGAGGTCAAAAGAAATATGTTGTCCAAAATCCTACTCCCTATCCGCTGACACAGGAGGAAATGGACAGCATTTACGATTTAGATTATATGCGCGCATGGCATCCCAGCTATGATGCTTTAGGCGGTGTGGCTGCACTGGAGGAAGTACAGTTTTCTATTGTCAGCTGTCGCGGTTGTTTCGGTAGCTGTGCTTTCTGCGCTATTCATGCCCACCAAGGGCGTATAATTCAAGCACGCAGCCATGAGTCCATTCTGCGTGAGGCTAAACTGCTGACCCAGCTGCCCGGGTTTAAAGGCTATATTCATGACGTAGGCGGTCCCACTGCCAACTTCCGTCATCCTGCCTGCAGCAAGCAGTTGAAATATGGTGCCTGCAAAGATAGGCAGTGCTTGTTCCCTGCACCTTGTCCCAATCTGGATGCGGACCACGGCGACTATATTGCCTTGCTGCGCAAGGTACGTGCGCTGCCCGGGGTGAAGAAGGTTTTCGTCCGCAGCGGTATTCGTTACGACTATCTGTTGGCAGATAAAGAGCAAAAATTCTTGGATGAGCTGTGCCGTTACCATATCAGCGGCCTGCTCAAGGTAGCGCCGGAGCATATTTCACCCCCGGTTCTCGCTAAAATGGGCAAGCCCGGCAAGGACGTCTATATGAAGTTTATGCGTGCTTACGCTAAGAAGAATAAAGAGATCGGTCTACCGCAATTTTTGGTTCCGTATTTTATTAGCAGCCATCCCGGTTGTACTCTGAACAATGCTATTGAATTGGCAGAGTTCCTGCGCGACATTAAGCATCAGCCTGAACAGGTACAGGACTTTATCCCTACTCCCGGTAGTGCGGCTACAGCCATGTACTATTCCGGTGTGGATCCTGCTACTGGGCAAAGCGTCTTTGTAGCGCGCAATCCCCATGATAAGGCTATGCAGCGGGCTTTGATGCAGTATCGTGCACCGCGTAACCGCCAGCTGGTTTTGGAAGCGCTGCAAAAAGCGGGGCGCATGGATTTAGTAGGCGATGGGCCTAAATGCCTGATTCCCGCAGAGGGGAGAAAGCCTTTTGATGGCAGAAAGGGTAAAGCTTCCCAGCCTAAGGGAGGGCAGCGGCAAAGCGGTCGTCCTTCCAAACGGAGGTAGAAGATGCTGCGACTATGGATGGTAGCGTTGCTGCTTTTGGCAGGCATCACTGCCGGTTGTGGCGACGATGATAAGAATATATCTTTCAATTCGAGCAAGGAGATAGTCCTTTACTCTGAATTGGATAATAAATTTACCGAAGATTTATTGCAGGAGTTCAACAAGGAGCATAAGGGAAAAGTTACTGCCCGTGCGATTTATGAAATCAAGCAGGGGGAGGCTGATCCCGATGTGGTGCTTGCCGAACAGCGTACCTTAAACGGCTTATGGCTGCAGGGACGATTGCAAGCAGTACCTGTGGCTGCAGGCAAAAGCCTGCCTGCTAAATTACGCCATAAAGACAATTTGTGGTATGGTATTTTCTATGACCCTGCCGTACTCCTTGTGAACCAGCAGTTTGCCCGCACTGTGGGACAAAGCAGACTGCATAGCTGGCAGGATTTGGAGAATATCGAAAACCTGCGTATCGCTATGGAGAATCTTTCGGACAGCAACAGTACCCAAAACTTTTTAGGTGCTTTTGCTGACGCTAAGGGAGAAACGACTTCCCTAAATTATTTGTGGAACATTAACCGCTTTGTAGAAAAATACGCCAAGTTTCCTTTTACACCTGTGCGGATAACGGCTGTAGGTGATGCGGATGTGGCGATTACCAGACAAAGCTATGTGTTTAAATATCTTGAAAGTAAATTTCCCGCCTATGTGGTTTTTCCTAAAGAGGGTACGCCTGTAAACTTATATGGCACGGGTGTGTTTAAAAATTGCAACAAGGTGGAGTATGCGTCCGATTTAGTTGAATGGCTTTTGACCGATGAAAAGGTACAAGCAGTTTCCCAAGCGGATGCCACAGGCTATATGTTCTTCTTTCCCTCCGGTGGGGAAGCTCCGGACATGGATAAGCTGTGGCTGAACCAAAGCTATTTGACCCAGCGGGAGCAGGAAGCTCTGACCAATCGCTGGTTGGGCAGGGTGCGTTTTAGCAAGTAGGAGGTTAAATAATGAAAATTGGTATGGTCAGCTTGGGATGCCCCAAGAATCTGGTGGATTCTGAGGTTATGCTGGGCTTGATTCGTGATAAGCAATTGGAAATTACTAACGACCCGGCGGAAGCAGGGTTGATTATCGTCAATACCTGTGGCTTTATTGAAAGTGCGAAGGAAGAATCCATTAGCACAGTTTTGCAAATGGCAGAATACAAAAAAAGCGGCAGCTGCAAGTATTTGGTAATGACCGGTTGCTTGGCACAACGTTATGTGGACGAACTTTTTGAAAGTATGCCGGAAGTAGATGCTATTGTGGGTACTGACGCTTTCACTGACATTGGCTGGGTTATCGACCAAGTTATGGCAGGCAAACGCGTTAAGCACATGGAAAAATTGACAAGTAAAAATGTGGCAATGCCGCCGCGTATGCTGACTACTCCCAACTATATGGCTTATTTGAAGATTGCGGAAGGCTGTGATAACTGCTGCTCCTACTGCATTATTCCCCAACTGCGCGGTCCGTACACTTCCCGTCCCTATGACGAAGTAATGGCGGAGGCACGTGCTTTGGCGGATGCAGGTGTGAAAGAGTTGATTGTTGTTGCCCAAGACACTACTCGTTACGGCGAAGATTTGACAGGCAAGCTGCTTTTGCCCAAACTGCTCCATGACTTAAACGAGCTGGAAGGCATCGAATGGATTAGAGTCATGTATCTCTATCCTAACAACTTTACTGATGAGCTGATTGAGGCTTTTGCTACTTGTGATAAAGTTTGCAAATATATTGATATTCCCTTGCAACACGCCAGCGACACTTTGCTGGCAAGCATGAACCGCTACGATACCCGTGCTGAAGTGGAAGCGCTGTTAACCAAGCTGCGTACACGCATCCCCAGTATCACTATCCGCACTACCTTCATCGTAGGCTTCCCCGGTGAAACTGAAGATGATTTTGAGCAATTAAAAGATTTTGTTGAGCAGCAACGCTTTGAAAATGCCGGTGTTTTCCAATATTCCCAAGAGGAAAATACTGTAGCAGGCGCTATGGAAAACCAAATTGCACCGGAAATCAAGGAAAACCGCTACCATGAGCTGATGGCTTTGCAGGCAGGTATTTCCGAAGATATTCACAAGGAACGTGAAGACATGGTGCTGGATGTTTTGGTCGAAGGTTTTGACGAAGATAATCTTGCTTATGGACGCAGCGAGCATGAAGCTCCTGATATTGATGGCACCATCTTTATTGAAGGTGTGGAAGGTCTGCAGGTAGGCGATATAGTAAAAGTACGCATTCTGCAAGGCTTTACTTACGAAATGGTTGGAGAGCGGGCGTAAAAAATGAAAGTAGAAATAGTCACCACTGGAACTGAATTACTGCTTGGCGAAATAATCAACACCAATGTGCAGTATTTATCCCGTAAGCTGAACAGCATGGGCTTTGATGTGCTTTACCATACTACGGTTGGCGATAATCCTGAGCGCATGCGGGCAGTGTTGGAACAGGCCATGGCGCGGGCTGATATTATTATCACCAGTGGTGGCTTAGGCCCCACTCGTGGCGATATTACCAAAGAAACAGTAGCAGAGCTGTGCCAAGCGGAGTGCTACTTGGATTTGGACACTTGGGGGCGAATTGATGCCTACTTCCGTAAGAAAGGTCGCCTTTGCTCTGCCAATAATGAAAAACAGGCTTTAGTGCCTGTGGGGGCGGAAGTACTGCAAAACGAAGTTGGTACTGCTCCCGGACTGTGGCTGGAATACGCAGGCAAGCTTTTCATCCTGCTCCCCGGTCCTCCTTCCGAGCTGATGGATATGTGTGAAAAGCAGTTGTGGCCCCGCCTCTTGGAGCGTTTCGCCGATCAGGGAATCATCCTTTCCCGCACGTTGCATCTACGGGGTGTAGGCGAGTCCCTAGTGGCAGAAAAACTGGATGCTGTGATTATGGCGCAGACCAATCCCACCATTGCTCTTTATGCCCGTTATGGCGAAATTTTAGTACGCCTGACCGCTAAAGCAGCTAACCAAGACAAGGCAGTAGCTCTTTTGGATGCTTGCGAAGCGGAGGTACGCCAATATGTTGCAGAATATGTATATGGTGTTGATGATGACAGTGTGGCAGCCTGCTTAGGACGGGAGTTGTTGGCGCGGGGCAAAACCATTGCCTTTGCCGAATCATGTAGCGGCGGTTTGGCAAGCAGCCTAGTAACCGACGTCCCCGGTAGCAGCGCGTACCTTTTGGGCAGCGTTGTAACCTACACTAACATGGCGAAGATGAAACTGCTGAATGTGCAGGAAGAAACCTTGAACCGCTTTAGTGCGGTGAGCAGGGAAACTGCCTGCGAAATGGCAGTGGGCGTTCGCCGACTGCTGGGCAGCGACATGGGCGTCAGCATTACCGGCAACGCAGGGCCTGAGCCTAGCGAAGGCAAGCCTGTAGGCTTGGTGTATATTGCAGTTGCCCTGGAAGATGTGGTTTACTGCCAAGAGCATCATTTTTCATCTACCAGAACGGAAAATAAATTACGTATAGCTCAAACTGCCATTGGTATGGCGTTAGATAAACTTAAAGAAGAATAGATAGTGGAGGTAACGAATGACTACACAAAAAGAAATGTTTGGACAATTAGAATTAGATAAAAAAATCGTAACAGCTTTGACTGACATGGGCTTTGAAGAACCTTCTCCCATTCAGGCTGCTACCATTCCCCTTGTACTGGAAGGTAATGACGTTATTGGTCAAGCCCAAACCGGTACCGGTAAAACTGCAGCTTTTGGTATTCCCTTGGTGCAAGCTATCGATAACTTCAAGCACATTCAAGCTCTTGTTATGTGCCCGACTCGTGAGTTGGCAATCCAAGTTGCAGAAGAAATCGGCAAGATTGGCCGTGTACGCCGCGTACGTGCTCTGCCTGTTTACGGCGGTCAACCTATTGAACGCCAAATCCGTGCTTTGAAAAACAATGTGCAGATTGTTATCGGCACTCCCGGTCGTTTGATTGACCATATTAATCGTGGCACCATTAAATTGGATCACATTAAGTTCCTGGTTCTGGACGAAGCAGATGAAATGCTGGATATGGGCTTTGTTGATGATATTGAAGAAATCATGCGTTCCCTGCCCACCGAGCGTCAAACCTTGTTGTTCTCTGCAACTATGCCCCGTCCCATCTTGAGCCTGACCAAAAAATACATGAAGGCTCCCAAGAACGTAACTATTTCCAAGGAAGATTTGACTGTTCCTCTGATTGAACAATATTATTTTGAAACTAAGGATAAGGTTGAAGGCTTGTGTCGTCTGCTGGATGCAGAAATCGATGGCAAGCTGATTATCTTCTGCCGTACTAAAAAAGGAGTTGATGATTTGTCCATCGCGCTCAGCTCCCGTGGCTACATGGCTGAAGGTCTCCATGGCGATTTGAGCCAAAACCAACGTGACCGCGTAATGAAGAAATTCCGCGAAGGCGCTTGCGATATCTTGATTGCTACTGATGTTGCTGCCCGTGGTATCGATGTTGACAATATTACCCATGTTATCAACTTTGATATTCCGCAAGATCCGGAAAGCTATGTACACCGCATTGGTCGTACCGGTCGCGCAGGTAACACCGGTGTAGCCATGACCTTTATCACTCCCCGTGAGTTCCGTCAATTGAAGTTGATCGAGCGTACTGTAAAAACTAAAATCCAACGCCGTCAACTGCCTACAGCTGCCAATGTTATTGAGCGTCAACGCGACCAAATCATTAGCAAGATGCAGACCGTACTGGAGCTGAACGCATACCATGACTATATGCCCATTGCTGAAAGCCTGCTGGATGATTACAGCGCAGAAGAAGTTGCTGCAGCAGCTTTGAAATTGATGCAGGAAGGCATCAAGGCTTTGGAAGCTCCCCAAGAGGATGTGCTGAGCCACGATTTGCGCAACACCGGCGGTCGTCCCGGTATGGTACGCTTGTTTATGAACATCGGTCGCAGCCAAAAGATTATGGTAAAAGATATTGTCAGCACTATTGCTATTGAAGCTGACATTCCTGCCCGCGACATCGGTTTGATTAATATTTATGATAAATTTACCTTTGTAGAAGTACCTGAAGATGTGGCTGAAAAAGTTATTGGCGCTATGCACAAAAACTTCATCAAAGGCTACAGGGTAAATATTGAGCCTGCAAAAGTAAGAAAGTGAGATTATGGCGAAAGAAATCTACGGCAATCTGAAGGGTATCAGAAACTCCGTTATTGAAGAACTGAAAACCTTTTACGACCTGCGCTTGGAGTTCGGCCAGCTGGTGACAGCGGAGCTGGGCGCGCGGATGGCGGATGTTACGGATTTTATTAACCGCGAGGTGTCCGTGTATATCAGCCGTAGCGGCCAAGTGTTGGCTGTAGCGGTGGGGGATGACCAAAGCGTGGAGCTGCCCCCCATCGAAGGACGCCGCGGCAGCAGTCGTTTGAGCGGTGTGCGCTGCGTCCACACCCATCCCAACGGTAATCCCGCCCTTAGCGGTGTGGATATTTCCGCCTTAAAAAATAACCGCTTCGATGCTATGGTTGCCATTGGTGTGGCAGCACCTGATTTTACCCAAAGCACTTTGACTTTTGGGATGATTACAGGCATCGACCAAAATGAGCAGTACACTGTAGAATGCTATGGCCCTGCGACACTGGAGCAGGCGGAAGGCATTTTCTTCCCCAATCTGGCAGCTATGGTAGAGCGTATTTTGGACAAGCAAAGCGGTAGCGCCAGCCTTGCCCAAGGCACGGAACGTGCTATTTTAGTGGGCATGGAATATGGCGGTAGCAATACTTTGTGGACTGCAGAAGATTCTTTGGAAGAATTAAAGCAGTTGGCAGATACTGCAGGCGCAGAGGTTGTACAAAAATTTCTGCAGAAGCGTCCTAAGCCGGACCCTGCCTTCTTTATTGGCAGAGGCAAGGTGCAGGAGCTGGCACTGTATGTACAGCAGGAAAATATTGATTTGTGCATTTTTGATGATGAGCTTTCTCCTGCTCAACAGCGCAATATCGAACAGGCTATGGGCGTCCGTGTTTTGGACCGCACAGCTTTGATTCTTGACATTTTCGCTCAACGTGCCCGTACCAATGAAGGCAAGCTGCAGGTAGAATTGGCGCAGCTACAGTATATTTTGCCGCGTATTATGGGTAAAGGTTTGTCCCTCTCCCGTTTGGGCGGCGGCATCGGTACCCGCGGCCCCGGCGAAACTAAATTGGAAGTGGACCGCCGCCGTATCCGCGATCGTATAGCATATATTAAAGACTGCATCGGCAAAGTAAAGAGCGTTCGCAGTCTGCATCGAGCAGGACGTGCTAAAGCCAACGTGCCTACAGTAAGCTTAGTAGGCTATACTAACGCAGGCAAGTCCACTTTGCTCAATACTTTGACGAACTCCGATATTTATGCTCAGGACCAACTGTTTGCAACACTTGATCCCACAACCCGCCAATTAGACCTGCCCAATAAGCAGCAGGCTATTTTGACGGATACCGTTGGCTTTATCCAACGCTTGCCCCACCAGCTGGTAGCGGCTTTCCAATCTACTTTGGAGGAAGTTGTGGAAGCGGATGTCCTGCTCCACGTTATTGACGTCAGCCATGAGCTTTATAAAGAGCAGGCTGCCTCTGTGTACCAAGTGCTGGACGAACTGGGCGCTAAGGATAAAACCATTATTACAGTTTATAATAAGATTGATAAGCTGCCTCTCGATTCTGCCTTGCCTGCACGCTTGGCTAAGGAAGAAAACAGTATCTGCATCAGCGCTAAAGCAGGGATTAATTTAGACGCCTTGCTGGAGCTGATTGCTGAAAACCTGCAAATGAAGTCCGTAGAGGAAAGCTTCCTTATTCCCTACAGCGATTCTGCAGCTGTATCCCGTCTTCATGAGGCAGGTACAGTGCTGGAGCAGGAATATTTGGCGGAAGGCACTTTGTTGAAGGTGCGTCTGGAAGCAGAACAGGTCAGCGAATTTGAAAAATATATCAAGCATTGAAAGGTGAAGAGATTTGGTAGATTTTAACGCATTGGAGCAAGCAGCTTTAGCAGAGGTTGCCAAGCACACCCCTGAATTGGAAGCAGCTGCTCTGTACAATACGGAAAAAGTAATTACTGCTTTCCGTAACAATATGGTCAGCGATTATTATTTAAAACCCACTACAGGTTATGGTTACAGCGATGTAGGCCGTGACACTTTGGATTTGATTTACGCAGAATTGTTCAAAGCGGAGGCTGCCTTGGTGCGCTCCCAATTTGTCAGCGGTACCCATGCTTTAGCAGTGGCGCTTTTGGGCAACCTGCGTCCCGGCGACGAACTGTTGGCTGTAACCGGTGCTCCCTATGACACTATGCAGACCATCATCGGTTCTCCGGTGAAGACTCTCGGAAGTTTGGTTGATATGGGCGTAACTTATAAAGAACTGCCCATGACAGGGGACCATGTGGATTTGGAAGCAGTAAAGGCTGCTGTTACCGAAAAGACTACCATGATCCATATTCAACGCTCCTGCGGTTACAGCAGTGTGCGTAAAACCATTGATGTTGCCGAAATCGGTCGCATCTGTCAAGCTGCCAAGGAAGTAAATCCCAAGGTAATCTGCTTTGTAGATAACTGCTACGGCGAATTTATCGAAAAGCAGGAGCCAACTGAAGTTGGTGCTGACCTGATGGCAGGCTCTCTGATTAAAAACTTGGGCGGCGGTTTTGCACCTACCGGTGGTTATATCGTAGGCCGCAAGGATTTAGTAGAAAATGCTTCCTATCGTTTGACCGCTCCCGGTTTGGGCGGTGAAATGGGCGCTACTTTGGGCGACACTCAGCGTGAATTCTACCAAGGACTTTTCCTTGCTCCTCATGTTGTTGTGCAAGCTGTGAAAACAGCTATTTTTGCGGCTGCAGTTTTCAAAGGTCTGGGTTACGCTGTTAAGCCTTTGCCGGAAGAACGTCGCAGCGATATTATTCAAGCTATTACTTTGGAAAGCAAGCAACGTCTGTGCGACTTCTGCGTAGCTATTCAAAGCAATTCTCCTGTTGATGCCCATGTAGAGCCTGTTCCCAGTCCTCTGCCCGGTTATCAGGATGATATTATTATGGCAGCAGGTACCTTCGTACAAGGCGCATCTATCGAATTGAGCGCTGATGGCCCCTGCCGCGAACCTTTCAACGTCTTTTTCCAAGGCGGCTTGACCTTTGAACATGGTCGTTTGGCAATTATGGCCGCTGCTAAGAGAGTAGGTCCTAAGGCTTAACTCCATTGGGAGGTTGTTTAATGATGAATAATATGACTATTTGCAATTACATAGTCAGCTTGGCGGGATTAGTGATTGGCGCGTTGATTATGCAGGCTGCAGCTGTTTTTCCTATGGAATTTACGGAAAACGGCCCCGGACCCGGCTTCTGGCCCTTCAGTTTAGGCTTTGCCATGACAGTGTGTGCAGCAGTGCTTTTACTGTACACCTTTAGCAAGCGCTGTGATTTATCTGCGCAAAAGGTCAATCTGGCGACTGCTGCCAACAAGCGTGTCTACTTGATGATGGGGCTTGTAGTGCTGTTCTGCATTTTGATTAACCTGCTGGGGTTCTTCCCTGCAGCGGCGCTGTTGATTCCCGCGGTAATGGTACTCATGGATTATCATAATAAAAAAGGTATTGCTTTGACTACCATACTGACATTGCTCTTTATTTATCTGGTGTTTGGAATGCTCCTGCGGACGCAGCTGCCCCAATCCATATTCTTATCCTAGGAGGTTGCATAATGGGTGATATAATCAGTGCCTTAAATATGATTTTTGTGCCCCTGAACCTCTTGGGCTTGTTCTTTGGTGTTTTGGTGGGTATCGCCTTTGGCTGTATGCCAGGTCTGTCTGTTAATATGGGCTTGGCTTTGCTGTTTCCTTTGGCATTTACTTTCCATGGTATTGGCGGAATCTTGATGCTGCTGGGTATTTATTGTGGTGCTATTTATGGCGGCAGTATCAGCGCTATTTTGCTGAAGACTCCCGGTACGCCTGCTTCTGTGGCGACTACGCTGGATGGTTATCCCATGGCTACCAAAATGGGGCAGCCAGGTCGTGCATTGGGCCTGTCCACCATGGCCAGTACCTTCGGTGGCGTGTTCAGTACCATCTGCCTGATTTTGTTGGCACCCCAGTTGGCAAAGGTGGCGCTGCAGTTTAGCAAACCGGAATATTTTGCTTTGGCGATTTTTGGCCTCAGCATTATCACCAGCGTTTCTTCCGGCAGTGTTATCAAGGGCATTATGGGCGGTCTGTTTGGCTTGTTCCTGGCAACTGTGGGTATTGACAGTATGACGGGCGCTATCCGCTTTACTTTGGACACTACCTATCTTTTGGGCGGTGTATCCTTCATTCCTGTTTTGATCGGCGTATTTGCTTTTGCTCAGGTGTTGGGCAGCATTGAGGAATACTATCATAACGAGCGTAACGAGCAGCACATGCTTATTGACCGTGTACTGCCTTCCTTGGCAGATGTGAAACGTGTTCTGGGGACGCTGCTGCGTTCTTCCTTTATTGGTACCTTCATCGGCTGCGTGCCCGGTACCGGTGGTGATATTGCTTCCTTTGTTTCCTATGACCAAGCTAAGCGTTGGTCTAAACATGGCAGCAATTTCGGCAATGGCGAACCTGAAGGCATCGTTGCTTCCGAAGCCGGTAACAACGCTGTTTCCGGTGGTGCCTTTATCCCTGTACTCACTTTGGGCATCCCCGGTGACGGTGCGACTGCTATTATGATGGGTGCTTTGATGGTGCAGGGCTTGCAGCCCGGTCCGTTGCTGTTTGTAGAAAAGGCTCCGGATGTTTATGCAATTTTCATTGGTCTGCTTTTGGCAAACTTGATCATGGGTCTGATGGGCTTTAGCCTTATCCGCTTGTTCACTAAAGTTGTGAATGTGCCCATTCATATTCTATTGCCCATTATTGTTATGATGACCTTTGTTGGTACTTATTCCTACAACAACTCTATCAATGATGTTTATTTGATGGTTTTCAGTGGTTTTGTAGGTTATTTCCTTAATAAGCTGGGCTTCTCCATGTCCGCTATTATTATTGGTATAATTTTGGGCGGTATGGCGGAGCAGAACTTTGTTGGTTCTTTGATTATGAGCGATGGCAATTTCGCTATCTTCTACCAACGTCCGTTGTGCTTATTCTTCTTGGTTGCTGCAGCGCTGTCCTTGCTGTCCCCGGTATTTGGCAAGCTGTTCAAACGCAACAAGGCGTAAAGCTAACGCTTATATAACTGCATAAAAAATAAAGCTCTGACTCAAACTCAAGGTTCGTCCTCAAGCATGGTCAGAGCTTTTTTGATTAGAAGGGCATGTTATTAGTGAGTCCGCACGCACACCTGCTACTACCACCGGCAGCAAACTTCTTGTAGGGGACAACGATAAGGTGGTGTTGATCCTACGAACGTCAATGTTTGAACATCGCCCTTCTATAACAGCTGTTACAAGGATTTTCTCCTTGCAACTATAGTATAGTAAGATTTACGTCGATAAGCACGGAAAAAAGTTGCGAAGTGCAATGCTTTGTTATATTAGAATTGGTACTTTTTCTTTAACGCTTCCATTGCAGCTGGTCCATCAAGAAGCCTGTTGGAGTTAACGTCTTCTAAAGCTTCTATTAAAAGTTGAGCTTCGTTTATAATATAATTTTCTAGATTATCTTCTTGATAGGAAGCAATTTTGTCAATCATTATATTTCACCGCCTTTGGTATGGTATAATACTATTATATCACTCGTAACTATTAGTTATATAACAAAAACTTTCCAAGGAGGCTACCCATGAATCCAGAGCTTTGGCAGAAGTATCGTGCCCTGTACCTGCACATCCCTTTTTGTAGGCAGAAGTGTTTGTATTGCGATTTTGCGTCATATGCAGGCTATGGCGAGGCGCAGATGGCTGCCTATACGGAGGCAGTATGCCGTGAGGTCAGCCTCCGAGCGGAGGAAGCAGCAAACATGGCAGCTGACGCCACCATTTACTTTGGCGGTGGCACTCCCAGCGTGCTTCCCACCTCCTGCTTGGAGCGTTTGGTTGCAGGGCTCAAAGAGTACGGTTTTTGGCAGCAGCCTGCGGAGGCTACTATAGAAGTGAATCCTGGGACAGCAAACCTTGCTAAACTACAAGCTTTGCGCGCTATGGGCTTCGACCGCATTAGTTTTGGCGTACAAAGTTTGCAGGACGGCGAACTGCGTACTATTGGGCGTATCCACAGCGCTCAGCAGGCGTTGGAGGCGGTGGCGCTGGCGAAAGCGGCAGGCTTTGCTCGTATCAGCTGCGATTTAATCTACGGCTTGCCCGGACAGACCATGGCAAGTCTGCAGGATACTTTGGAGCGTTTGCTAGCTACAGGTATCGAACATGTTTCCGTCTACGGACTCATTGTAGAGGAAGGGACGCCGCTGGAGCGCCTTGTAGCGCAGGGCAAACTGCTGCTACCGGACGAAGACGTAGGGGCGGACATGTACGAAATGGTGCAGTCCTTCCTCAAGGATGCGGGCTTTGAACGCTACGAAATTTCTAACTATGCTAAAAATGGTCAGTATTCCCGCCATAATACTGTTTATTGGCAGTATCATCCATATATCGCCTTTGGCGCTGCAGCCTGCGGTTTTGACGGTCGTCGTCGCCGTACTGCGGTTGACACTGTGGATGATTATATAGAAGGAGTGGAGCAGCTAGAAAAATCTTCTTGGCGTAACAGTTCTTTATACACAGTGGAAGAGCTCAGCAATGAGGAACTGCTGCAGGAATTTATGTTCATGGGTTTGCGCCGCCGCGTAGGTGCGGACTTGGCGGAGGCACGCCAACGCTTTGGGATGGACGTGGCGGAGCGTTATAAAGAGCAGCTGGCGCCCTTGCTTGCCCAAGGCTTAGTGCAGTACAGTGCGGATGGCTCTCACCTGCAGCTAACAGAAAAAGGCATGGAGCTAGGCAATATAGTATTTGAGGCTTTTGTATGAGGCTGGGACAAAACCAGTCATAGTTGCCATATCCCTAGACGAATCATTGCGATTTTAGCTCATAAGTGCTTAGAATCACCGAAGTGAAGCGAAACGTATACGAACTTGTTTTGCGAACAAGATTGGCCACGAATCTTCGTTGTGATTCTGCACGAAATGAGCGTTAAGAAATCGCACGTGAGTCGGGATATGGCAACATGACCAAGCATGTCTCAGTCTTTTTATATGTGTCTAAAATTTTTCACAAAAAAGCTGTTGACAATATATATAGGTAGTGTTATTCTTATACCAAGATGTTAGCACTCTAGTAACACGAGTGCTAACAACGAAGCAAGCAAATTACAAGCTTACTTTAATGAGGTGGGAATATGTTAAATGATAGAAAGAAAAAAATTCTCCAGCTCATAATTGAGGATTATATTTCAACTGCCGAGCCTGTAGGCTCCAGAACCATTGCCCGCAAGTATGACTTAGGGCTGAGCCCCGCTACCATCCGTAACGAGATGAGTGATTTGGAGCTTTTAGGTTATTTGGAACAGCCCCACACTTCTGCAGGACGAATTCCTTCCGCACAAGCGTACCGCTTGTACGTGGATTCCCTCATTGAACCGGGTGCGTTGACCGATAACGACAGAGCTTTAATTAACGGCTGGTTTACTGAAAGGCGCAGGAGCATCGATGAAATCTTCCAGTCCACTGCGAAGATTCTCTCCCGTATGACTCAGAACGTGTCCATGGTTCTTGCCAACAAGGATGTTGGCGCTAGGTTCCGCTACATGAAGTTCCTGCCGCTGGATGAGCATCACGCCATCCTCTGCATCATCACCAATGACGGCAATGTGGACAATTGCGTAGTCGAAATTCCCTTGGGCATGCGGCCTGAGGAACTGGACTACTTGGCAGGACGTGTCAGCAGGATTTTGGAAGGCAGGGAATTAGCCAATATCAGTGAAGATTTGTTGGCGGCAGTACACACTGACATTGCCGAAGACAAGGTTCTCTTCACTTCTTTGGTACAGTCCATCCGCAAGCTGCGCAATAAGCATCAGGAACAAAAAGTTTTCTTGGGCGGAACCAAGCAGCTGTTGAATCAACCGGAATTCCGCGATGTGGACAGGGTCCGCAATCTGCTGGGCATCTTGGAAGAAGAGAGAGTTGTCCGCGACCTACTGAAGGCAGGGGAGGACAGCGGCTTGAAGGTTACCATCGGTAGCGAGAACAAGTTCTCCGGTATCCAAGACTGCAGTATGG
This sequence comes from Phascolarctobacterium sp., assembly GCF_045124115.1. GTDB lineage: Bacteria > Bacillota > Negativicutes > Acidaminococcales > Acidaminococcaceae > Phascolarctobacterium_A. Next base: position 70,405 of record NZ_JBGVLF010000065.1, on the reverse strand, counting down.
TACAGGCAACCTACCGTTTGAACGGTCAGATTGTAGGCACTATGGCGGTGCTGGGACCAACCCGTATGGAGTACGGCAAGGTAATTTCCGTTATGGATTACCTACATAAATATTTGAAGACAATGTTTGAGCATGATAAATAGAAACTAAAGGAGGAAGCGCCTTGCAAGAGAATGATGTAAAGAACACCCAAGCTGAAGCAGAAGCTGCTGCAGCGAAAAACGAGCAGGCTGCTGCTGAAGAAAGTGCTGAGGCTAAGGCTGAAGCTGCAGAAGAAACTGCGGAAGCAGCGGAGGCAGCGCCGGAGCCCGATCCTAGGGATGCAAAAATTGAAGAACTAACTAATCGCTTGTTGCGTTTGCAGGCTGATTTTGAAAATTTCCGCCGCCGCACTGCTAGCGAAAAAGAACAGCTTTCCACCTTCGTTACTGCTAACGTGGTTGGCAATTTCTTGAAGGTATTGGATAATTTTGAACGTGCCGAAGCCAGCGCCGCTAAAACCGGTGATGCTGAAGGCATTATCAAAGGTTTGTCCATGATCCGCCGTCAGTTCGAAGAAGCATTCAAAACTTTGCACGTGGAAGAAATTCCCGCACAGGATGCTAAATTCGATCCCAAGTTCCATGAAGCCGTTATGCGCGGTCATAATCCGGAGCTGGATGACGAAATCATCGACATGGTTTTTGAAAAGGGCTACAAACTGGGCGATAAGGTTATCCGCCACAGCAAAGTCCGCGTAAACACTAACGAATAAAGCATAAGCTTTGTAAAATATGTAAATATCATCTATTGATTTAATCAGGAGGAATACAAAATGTCTAAAGTAATTGGTATTGACTTAGGTACTACTAACTCTGTTGTAGCTGTTATGGAAGGCGGCGAACCTACCGTTATTACTAACCAAGAAGGTTCTCGTCTGACTCCGTCCGTAGTTGGCTTTGCTAAAAACGGCGAGCGTCTGGTTGGTCAATTGGCAAAACGCCAAGCAGTTTCCAACCCGGATCGTACCATCAGCTCCATTAAACGTCACATGGGCGAAGGCAACTACCGCGTAACCATTGACGATAAGAAATATTCTCCGGAAGAAATTTCCGCAATGATTCTGCAAAAACTGAAAGCTGACGCTGAAGCTTATCTGGGCGAAAAAGTAACCCAAGCAGTTATTACTGTTCCTGCATACTTCTCTGACAGCCAACGTCAAGCAACTAAAGACGCAGGCCGCATTGCAGGCTTGGAAGTTCTGCGTATCGTAAACGAACCTACCGCAGCATCCCTGGCTTACGGCATCGATAAGACCGATGACCATACCATTATGGTATATGACCTGGGCGGCGGTACCTTCGACGTATCCATCCTGGATGTAGGCGACGGCGTATTCGAAGTAAAAGCAACCAACGGCGATACCCATCTGGGCGGCGATGATTTCGACCACAAGATCATGGATTGGATGGTTGAAGAATTCAAGAAACAAGAAGGCATTGACCTGTCCACCGACCGTATGGCAATGCAACGTCTGCGTGAAGCTGCAGAAAAAGCTAAAATCGAATTGTCCGGCGTAATGAGCACCAACATCAACCTGCCCTTCATTACCGCAGGTGCTGATGGCCCGAAACACTTGGATATGGATCTGACCCGTGCTAAATTCGAATCCATGACTGCAGATCTGGTTGAACGCACCATGGGTCCTGTTCGTCAAGCAATGAGCGATGCAGGCATGAGCGCTAGCGACATCTCTAAAGTTATCATGGTTGGCGGTTCTTCCCGTATCCCTGCTGTACAAGCAGCTATTAAGAAATTCATGGGCAAAGAGCCCTTCAAAGGCGTTAACCCGGACGAATGCGTTGCAGTAGGCGCTGCTATCCAAGCAGGCGTACTGAGCGGCGAAGAAGGCACCGGCAGCGTACTGCTGTTGGATGTAACTCCGTTGTCCTTGGGCATTGAAACTCTGGGCGGTGTATTCACTAAGATTATCGACCGTAACACCACCATTCCTACCAGCAAGAAGCAAGTATTCTCCACTGCAACTGATAATCAACCTTCCGTTGACATCCATGTACTGCAGGGCGAACGTGAAATGGCTGCCGACAACAAGACTCTGGGCCGTTTCGAACTGAGCGGTATTCCTGCTGCTCCCCGTGGAATTCCTAAAATCGAAGTTGCTTTCGATATCGATGCTAACGGCATTGTAAACGTAAGCGCTAAAGATTTGGGCACCGGCAAGGAACAAAAGATTACCATTACTTCTTCCGGCACCTTGGATAAGGACGAAGTAGATAGAATGGTTAAAGAAGCAGAAGCTAATGCTGAAGCAGATAAGAAACGTAAAGAAGGCGTTGAAGTTCGCAACCAAGCTGACAACATGGTATATCAAGCAGAAAAGACCATGAAGGACATGGAAGGCAAAGGCCATGACGATCTGATTGCTGATGTTAAAGCTGCAGTTGATACTTTGAAAGAAACCATGAAGGGTGAAGATCTGGATAAGATTAAGGCTGATACCGAAGCTTTGACCAAGCCTTTGTACAAGCTGAGCGAAGAACTCTACAAAGCAACCGAAGCTGAAAAGGGTGCTGCAGGTGCTCAAGGTGCTGCTGATGCAGGTTCCAAGAAAGCTGACGACGATGTAGTTGACGCTGAAGTTGTTGACGACAAGAAATAACATTTAAGGTTAGTGCCCATCTGCAGGATAACTGCACTTGGGCATTACCATTTCAATATGCAAGATATTAGGAGGCGCCTGTTTTGGCTAAGAAAGATTATTACGAGGTGCTTGGCGTAAATAAAAATGCTAGCGCTGATGAACTGAAAAAAGCATACCGTAAACTGGCCCTAAAATATCATCCTGACCGCAACAAGGGTAATGCAGAAGCAGAGGAAAAGTTTAAAGAGATCAATGAGGCTTACGGAGTACTTTCCGACGATACTAAGCGTCAACAGTACGATCAACTTGGTCCTGATGCTTTTGAACAAGCCCAACAAGGCGGCGGAGCCGGCGGCAACCCCTTTGGTGGTTTTGGTGGTGGCGGCTTCGGTGGCAGCGGTATGGAAGATATCTTTGATATGTTCTTTGGCGGCCAGGGCGGTCGTGGTGGACGCGGCGCTAACAACGGTCCTCAACGTGGTAGCGACCTGCGCTTTGATTTGGAAATCACTTTTGAGGAAGCAGCTTTCGGCGTAGAAAAGGAAATCAACCTGTATCGCGACGAAACCTGTGAACATTGTCATGGTAATGGTGCAGAACCCGGTTCCAAAGTGGAAACTTGTCCGGAGTGCCATGGTAGCGGCTATATCCGTTTCACCCAGAACACTATGTTTGGCCAGATGGTTAACGAGCGTCCTTGCTCTAAATGCCATGGTGAAGGCAAGATTATTTCCGAGCCGTGTAAGGAATGTCGCGGCAAAGGCACTGTGAAGAAGAACAAACACTTGAAGGTAAAGATTCCTGCAGGTGTGGATAATGGTTCCCGTCTGCGTGTGGCCGGCGAGGGCGAAGCAGGTGCTAAGGGCGGACCGAAGGGCGATTTGTACGTTTACCTGTATGTAAAGCAGCATAAGTTCTTCGACCGTGATGGCACGGACGTTCATTGCGAAATCCCCATTAACATCGTCCAAGCAACTTTGGGCGCAGAAATCGAAGTGCCTACTTTGGATGGCAAGGTAACTATGAAGGTTCCTGAAGGCACTCAGCCCGGTCGCACCCTGCGCTTGAAAGGCAAAGGTATTCCCAGCCTGCGTGGCGGTCAACGTGGTGACCAATTGGTACACATCAAGGTTGTTGTACCTACCAAGCTTAGTGAAAAGCAAAAAGAAGCTTTGCGTGCTTTTGAAAAGGTTGGCGGCAACGACATCAACCCGGAAGAAAAAAGCTTCTTGAACAAAATAAAGAATCTGTTTAAGTAAAACAGTAAAAGCGAAAGCGCTTAGCTGCTCTCTAGCAATGGAGAGTGAGCTAAGCGCTTTTTTGTATTGCGTTATTGCCTTACCTAAAAATTAATCTTTTTGTGGGGGGCAGAACCCTTCTGCAGTTCCTTGGCGTAAACCAAAAGCTCCTTACGTGATTTTACGCCCAGCTTGCTGTAGATATTTTTATTGTGGTATTTGAGCGTATTATCGGTAATCTCCAAAATCTCTTGGATATCCTTACCGGTCTTACCCTCTATGTACATGTCGAAGATTTGGCGTTCCTTGTTGGTGAGATTTTTAAGTTGTTCTACGAACAGGGAATAGGTGGAATTATCAATTTTGGGCTGTTGTTTGGCAAGAAGGCTATCAAGCTGTGCCTTCGCTTGTTGGTACTGTGCAAAGGCTTGTTGCTTCTGGTCCTCCAACTCCATGTGGATACGGGCGTAGTTATGCTCTGCTTCCAGCTTTTGCCTTTCCAGTTCTTCGGTTAGGGCTGTATACTCGATTTCCAACCGATTCTTTTGCTGGTGCAGGGCGTAGAGCTTTTGCTCCTGCTCCTTATCCTTGTCGGATAGATAGTCCAAAAAGTCATTGATTTCTACAATATTACTGTCTAGAGAACCGTCTAAGTGCTTATCTTTAAGGTGCTCGATGGTATCAACAATGGGAACCACATAACGGTGGCTGAACCATAAGCATGCCAAGGCAAATGCTATCAGGATGATAATGACCATGGCTATCAGCTTCAGACGTCCGGTATTAATAATACTATTGTATGCCGATTCAGGCATTACAACAGTCAAAAGATGGCGGCTGCGGCCGAAATTCATAACCATCTGCTTACCAATATAGGGCGGGGCAGTTGAATCCTCGTTGCTGGAAAGGTAGCTATAGCCGTCAATGGTATTATCGGTACGATCAGGAGTATATTCACTAGCGATACCGGTAATACGTCCTGAAAAACTATCCTGCTCGTTGCTGTCAAAAAGGTTGCAGCTAAGCTGAGGGTAGTTGGGGTTATGGATAGCATACTTCATTTGGAAGACAAGGTCATTCATTTCAAAGCCGACAACGCCGATATTAGTACCTTGGAGATGGATGGGAACTAAAATATAGTGGGCCTCTCCCAAGTGTCGCGGATGGGACCTGACTGTGTCATGAGCCAAGCGTTGCTCAAATCCTCCACATAATTGTTCATTACATGGTTGTATTGAGGCAGCAGACTGGGGAGCATTTCCAGCTGCCAAGAAGTATACATGGCAATCTGATGCTTACGTGCCAAGCTGGGAATACCACGGATGAAAGTCAGGGTATCGTTATACTTGCTATCTGCATAGACGTTAATATATTTCAAATACAGTGCATGTTTGGTTTTATCCGGTACATGGCTGTTGACTGTAGCATTAAGCATATAGAAGGCTCCGCTGCTGGATGACATGTGCAGATTCCGGCGTAGAGAACCAAAAACAGCAGCTTGGATATCTTCAAGTGCTTCCGGATTATTATTTAAGTCTTTGAATTCTATTTGGCGGGCAAGCAACTTGCGTTCTACAATCTCAGATATTTCCCGGGAAAGACTTATGCCTATGGCAGCTGTCTTATCAACTTCTTCGTTTACCTTGACAGCGGCACTTTTCAACTCGTAATCCATAGCGGTCTGCACATTCTTATCCTCAGGATTAAGAACGCCTAAAAGACTCAGCAGCAGGATTGCACCGGTAGCAAAACAGCACAGAAGCAACACGAAATAAACCGCCAAACGCCCCCGCAAAGTACGGTTCATTTCCGGCAACTGTTTTATGATATTAGGCAGCTGTTTGATTAATGAATAGACTCGCGCTTCCAGCTTACTCATAAGACATTACTCAATCTGCGACGGAGAGATTTTAAGGTAGATTCTACAAGCTCATTTTCTACTGCTTGGGGATCTTCACCGGCACTAACACGTTTTTTATATTGTTGTCTAGCGTTTAACAAATCTCTGCGCCATCCACTTTCAAAGGTTTCTTGGACTACGCTGGTGGATTTATACAGGGGGGCCGTGCTGAATTTATAGGTTTTACGCATTTCACCAATGGTGGTGTACATTTCATGGTAGCCAGGGTTGGCAACAAGCTGCACATCTTTGTCAAGCGCTTCGTTGGCAGCTTTGGTTACAGGAATATAGCCTGCGCTAGTAGCAAAGGGCAGGTTACGTTCTTTATCGGCAAGCCACAGGGCGAAGATGGTAGCAGCTTTGTTGCGGCGTTCGTCATCGCTCTTAAATGCAAACAGACCCACACCTCTTTGGATAACGGTGGGGTTGGAATCTTTAAAGTTGGGGTAGGGATAGAATTTCAGGGAGATATTTTCCTTAGTATTATCCGGATAGGTCACATAATTACGCACGTAAAGAATACCTGCGCTAGAGCCAATACCTACAGCCAGTTCGGCAGTGTTCATACGGTCTGTAAAAAAGCCGGGATAGGGGGACTGGCCACCGCAAATAGCAGTACCGGCAACGGCTTTAAAAACACGTTGGAATTGAGGACTGTCAAAATCGGCCTTACCATTTTTAACCATGCTGCCGCCCATAGCTTCGACATTAATAAGGAAGAGATTATACAGGTCGTCTGCTTGGAGCATGTCCTTGCCACCGCTCCATTTGTAGAAGGAACGGCTGGCTGCTAAAAGGGAATCCATATCCTTAAAGGCTTCTGTACCAATGCCGGTAGCAGAGGTGAATTTATCAAAATAGGTTTGGTTGACATAGACTACTTCGGTGGAACGGGCTATAGGCAGCATAAGCAGTTTGCCGTCAAAGGTGCCGTCATTTAAAAATTCAGGGACAAAGCTACCAATTTCTTCCTTGGTAAGGTGCTGCTTCCAGTCCAACAAAGCTTCTTGGGGCAGGTAGTTAAGCACTCTGGGGTAGGAGGTGAAGAGATCCGGCAGGGGCAGGCTGCCAGGTTCCTTGCGGAAGGAGGCTACGATATTTTTATCAATATCTTTACTTTTGGTAACGGAGGCGACTTTAATGATGACGCCCTTCTGCCTGCCGACCGTGCTATTGAATTCTTCAATGAGCTTGTTTAAGGGAGAAATCGTATGATGACCATAAACGTGGCAGATGGAAAGGGTAATAGGATTCTTGGGGTCGGGAGCACTGTTCTTACTGCAGCCCCAAATGATCATCGATAAGAATAGTAGAATGAAGACGAATAAATATTTTTTTTGTGTGCGTACGTTCATAAAGCATGCCTCGCAATCAAATATTTTTGAAAAAATTCCCGCTTTCCCACCCTTTTTGGGGGTAGGGGTGGGGTGTTTTTCATGATTTTGTGGGATAATTTCAGCAAGGAGAGGGAGATAAAACTCCTAATCCACGTAAGTATATTATAAATCGTTTGCTGCGTGACTGTCAAAGTAAAAAGCAATTTTACGATGCAGGTTGTAAAGCATACGGAATTTAATCATAAGGAGGAAATGATTATGGGTTTAATTAAAGCGGCATTAGGTTCTGTTGGTGGCGTACTTGCCGACCAATGGCGTGAGTTTATTTACTGTGAAAGCATTCCTGCCGACGTATTGGTTGTGAAAGGCAAGAAGCGTACTTCTTCCCAAGGTCGCAGCTCCAACACTAGTGCAGAGGACAACATCATTTCTAACGGCTCCGTTATTGCAGTTAACGAGGGTCAATGCATGATCATCGTTGAGCAAGGCAAGGTTGTAGACCTGTGCTCCGAGCCCGGCGAATATACCTACGATACCTCCACCGAGCCTTCTATCTTTGGTGAGAATTTAGGCTCTAACCTGATGGCAGTTTTCAAAACCATGGGTAAACGCTTTACCTTTGGCGGCGACCCCGGCAAGGACCAGAGGGTTTACTACTTTAATATTAAGGAAATCGTTGGCAACAAATACGGTACTCCCAGTGCAGTGCCCTTCCGTGTATTGGATGCACGTATCGGCCTGGATATCGATATCGCTATCCGCTGCTTCGGTGAATACAGCTATCGTTTGACCAACCCCATTTTGTTCTATACCAATGTCTGCGGTAACGTTTCCGAAGAATATAACCGTAAAGAAATCGACAGCCAGCTGAAAACTGAGCTGCTGACTGCTCTGCAACCTGCCTTCGCTAAGATTTCTGAAATGGGTATCCGCTACAGCGCACTGCCTGCACATACTACTGAAATGAGCGAGGCTCTTAACGAAGTCCTTTCCAAAAAATGGAAGGATTTGCGCGGTATCGAGATCGTTTCCTTTGGCGTATCCAGCGTAAAAGCTAGCGAAGAAGACGAGCAAATGATTAAAGAATTCCAACGCAATGCTGCTATGAGCACTAACCCGGCTATGATGGCTGCGCAAATGGCAGGCGCACAAATGGAAGCTATGAAAATGGCAGCTGCCAACGAAGGCGGCATGGGCGCAGCAATGGGCTTCATGGGAATGAACATGGCGCAACAGGCTGGCGGCAGCGCAATCAGCAGCCTGATGCAGCAAGCTCAACAGCAACAACAACAAAATCCTTACGGCCAACCCGGTTACGGCCAATATGGTCAACAACCTCAACCCGGTTATGGTCAATATGGCCAAGCACCTCAAGGATATCCTCAACAAGGCGGCATGGGCGCAGCAGCACCGGCTGCAGGCGGTTGGACCTGTGCTTGCGGCACTACCAACCAAGGCAAGTTCTGTGCTAATTGTGGTAGCCCCAAACCGGAACCTAAACCGGCTGGCGGTTGGACTTGCACCTGCGGTACCACTAACACCGGCAAGTTCTGCGCTAACTGCGGCAGCCCCAAACCAGCGGAACAAGCTCCTGCAGGCTGGGTATGCAGCTGCGGCACTACCAACACCGGTAAGTTCTGCGCTAACTGCGGCAGCCCCAAAACGGCAGCAGCTCCTACCATGATCAAATGCGATAAATGCGGTTGGGTAGCTCCTGATCCTAACAATCCGCCTAAGTTCTGCCCTGAATGCGGCGACATCATCAACGAAAACGATAGACAATAAGATTTGACAGCATCACTCCCCTGTCCCTGAGTTGATAGGGGAGTGGTACTAAAAAATGAGGTGACGATTATGGCAGATACTTCTGTAAGCTATAAATGCCCAAACTGCGGCGCCCCTTTAAGCTTTTTGCCCGGCGCTGAAAACGTAACTTGCGAATACTGCGGTGCTGAATTTACTATAGCCGCTATTGAAGAAATGTTCCAAAAGGAACAAGAGCGGGCAGCGAAGGCTGAAGCCGCTAAGGAAGCAAAATTCGACGCTGCTATGGCAGGCGGCGAATGGACGGAAGAAGAGGCAGCAGCCCTGAAAACCTTGACCTGCTCCAGTTGCGGTGCTGAGCTTGTCTGCGACGAGAACACCATGGCGACCGAGTGCTGCTACTGCGGCAACCCCACCATGCTTCCCGGACGTTTTGATGGTAGCTTGAAACCGGATCTGGTAATCCCCTTTAAAAAGACCAAAGAGGATGCTGTGGCAGCCCTCAAAAAATTCTACGAAGGCAAAAAGCTGTTGCCTGATGCCTTCACCGCTAATAACCGTATCGAAGACATCCAAGCAATGTATGTACCATTCTGGCTGTTCAATACTGATGTTAGCGCCGAAGGCGAATACAGCGCAGAAAATGATTCCGTAACTTCCACCAGCGACCGTACTATTACCGTAACCAGCTTCTATAAATGCCAACGTGAAGGCGAAATGAGCTTTGAAAAGGTTCCTGTAGACGGCAGCGTAAAGATGGACGATACCTATATGGAAAGCATCGAGCCCTTCGATTACAGCGAAATGGTTCCCTTCAGTGCTAGCTATCTGACAGGCTATCTTGCAGATAAGTACGACGTTGAGGCTGAGGATGCGGCTGGTCGTGCGGACGAGCGTATCAGCAATAGTGCGAAAGCAGAACTGGCGAAAACCGTTACCGGCTATGACCGTGTAACAGGTTCCGAGTGCATAGTTACGAAGAACGATAGCAGCATGCAATACGCAATGGTGCCCGTTTGGATTTTGACTACCCGCTTTGAAGATGTTCCCTATACCTTCATGATGAACGGCCAAACCGGCAAATTTATCGGTCAACTGCCCATTGATAAAGGTAAGGAAAAGAAATACGGTGCAATTGCCTTTGCGGCATCTTTGCCCGTTATGTACTTCGTCGGCAAGTTCCTTGCTGCAATGTTCTTAGGTTAAGGAGGGACCATCATGAAGAAAATATTTGCAATTTTAACCATGCTGGTAACCCTTTTGGTAGCCAGTGTTTCCTGGGCAGCAGCGCCCAGCCTGCAGGATAATGCAAGAGTAATGACTCCGCAAGAACGCCAAGCTGTTACTGCGTTGTTGAAAAAGGTTGAGGCTGATAACGGCATCCGCTGTGTAGTAGTAACTGAAAAAGCTATTCAAGGTACTCCTGCAGATTTTGCTAATAGCTTGGTTAATAATGTTTATACCGATGGCAAGAATGGTACGATTCTGTTCCTGCAGGTTACAGGCAACAGAAAATGGCATGTTTCCACTGACTTGAAAATGAAAGAGGCTGTAGTTGGTCAAGACGGTTTGGAATACATGAGCAAGGAATTCCTGCCTCTTCTGAAAAAAGGAGACAATGTCGGTGCTTACAAAGCCTTCGCAACTAAGGCTGGCGAACTGGCTGCCTACTACAAGGCTAATGGTAAGGGCTGGGAGCCTGATTACACCGTTCCCGGTGCTATCATCGCGTTGATTCTCTCCGCAGGCATTGGCTTGATCTACATGGCTTACCTGCGTGGTACCATGAGCAATGTAGCTGACCAAGTAGCAGCAGATGCTTACATTAATAAGGAAAGCTTCAATCTGACCTACCAAAACGATATGTACATGGGCTCCAGAACAACCGTAGTTGAAAAAGCATCTAAGAGTGATGATGACAACGGTTCTTCCGGTAGCGGCTCCAGCAGCAATGGTGGCGGTGGCGGCGGCTACTAAGCCTTAATACCGTTAGTAAGAAGGGAGATGACACTATGGCACTAAAAAAATTACTGGCACCCTTGGCAGTGGCTGCTATCCTAGCAGTTCCTGCAGGTGTAATGGCAGCAGAAAATCCCTTGGCAGACTTGGATACTACTCCTCATAAAATCGAAATGGGTATTAGTTGGGGTGGTGTTGCTTCCGATGTTGCCAGACGTAGCGGTGGCAGCAGAGTCTATAATAGAACAGGTATCAGTGATTCTACGATTAGAGACGGAGTGAAAAAAATGAGCATGAAGAGCGAAACTATTACTTTCAGAACTTTGCCCAAATCCCCGGCGGAAATGGAGAACATTAGAGATCGTTTCTATTGTGCAGCAAACGCTATTGCAGCCTTCTGCCGCTATACCGAAGATCCCCAAGGCGCCATTGAGATGCTCAATGCACTAAGAGGGCCTAATCCCATGAGCAATCAAGAAATCCAATTCTTGAAGGAGCGCCTTGCTAACAAAAAATATCTGCCTTATTCCTACTTTAAGGGTGCAACCGTACAGAACAATTACACTCCTACACAGCCTTACGAAATCAAAGTTAGTGAATATGCAAATTCCTATCAGTCTGAAGGCTATGTAAAGCTGCAGGTTACTAGTGCCGGTGCAGATAATCCCCGTTATATGACCTTACGCAAGAAAAATAGTACCGGCGAATGGTTCCTGTGGGAGTATTCCGGTATTCTGTCCGGTATCCGTATTCCTGCTGCTGACGATCCTTGGGCATAAGCAGTACAAACTTCAAAAAATTTGAAATAGGGAGTTGTTCACTATGTTTAGCAAAAAATTAGCATACGTAGTATTAAGCGGTATTTTGGCATGCAGCATTCTTGCCGGCTGCGGCGGTGGTAAGAGCGGCGAGCCTCCCAAACCGAAAGTACCTGTATATGAGCAGATTATGAATGACACTAATCTGAAATTCAAGAAGGTATTTGACCTGAAAGGCAACAAGAAAGCTGTTGTAGTTAAACTTGATTCTACTGATTTAGTTCTGAGCAACAACTATGATGAAAAAATCAATGGTACCAGCAACAGAAACAAAATCTATGTCAACAACGGTCCGATTGGTACCTTTACTTACGAAATCGATAAGAACTATAAGCTGATCAATAAGGGCGTTTTGAAGACTTCCTCCCTGCAAAAGAATCAAATCAGCCAAGATGGTTCCTATCTGTACTTTGTTAACGATGTACCTAACAAGCTGTATCAGGCAGAGGTTCGTGCTATCTCTACTAATTCTGTTTCCAATAATGTGAAGATTGAGCTTGCTAGCCCTGCAAGAATGACTTTGAAGATGGATGGCGGTATGTTCGTTGCTAGCGAAGGACGCACCGGTCTGGTAATTAATCCGGATATGCCCATTGATGTTTATAAGTTGTCCAATGGCAAGCTGGATCAACAGCCTAAGAAGAATGTCTTCCCACCTGTTGGTTGGCAATCTGCCGCATATATGGCTAAACTGAACTATGTGGAAATGGATAGTGATACTGTTTACTTTGCAGGCATGCGCCAAACTCCCAGCATGGGGCGTGAAGCTGTAGTTGCAGCCTTCAATACCAATGGCAAGGAGAAATACACCTTGGCAGGTCGTCATGACGTATCCGAGTTCAAGGAACCCAGCCATGTAATCTCCACTAAGAGCTATCTTGTTATTCAGGAAGCTAATGGTTACAAGATGCACTTCTTTGATAAGAGAAACGGTACCTACATTGATACCATTAACATGAATGACAAGAATCTCCGCAAAGAGCTTGGCATGGAAGGTAGAGCCTTCAATGGTGTTATCGGTATCGATCCAAAATGGAGCGACAAGCTGATTCTGCTCAACAATATCAGAAATAAAGCTCCGGAAGCATACTTGGTACAAATTGAAAACGCTGTAAATAAATAGGACGTGAAAAAGAGGTCGAGAGCATTGCTCCCGACCTCTTTCTTTGGGGGTGTAAGAGTTAAGTTTGATTTCCTTGATGTTAGTGTTTGAAAATCAAAGTTTTAGGGTTTGTCGTTTTTCTTTAACCATTCTTGCTCCAATTCGCTGCAGGGCTCTTGGATAAGGGGCAGGAATTCCTTCTTGAAATCTCCATAGCCTTTGGGGGAGCAGTTGCTGCCGCCAAAGGACTGTTTCTGTCCATCTGCATACTTGGTAGTAACCGTAAAGCTATAGCCGTCCATAACATCGGGATTGGTCTTTTGCCAACCATGCCAGCGGTGAATCTTGTGCTTGAGGCAAATGTCGTTGAGTTGTTCTACCAATCCTGCGGGAGCAGGAGCGGTTACACGCTCGCCTTTCTGCATGTGGTTATTGGCATAGAAGAAAACAGGTGGCTTTTGGGTACCGTCAACACCGTAAGTGTAGGAGTAGTTGGCGCTGCCGCTGCGGTAGGTATAGGCAAAGTGCACCAAGCCGCTGCGATTTGGGTTTGCACTATTGCCTGCGCCATCCTTGCCTACTAGGGCGAAGCCTGTGCCTGGGAGGAGAATGTAGGCTGCAGCCACGCAAAGGGCGAGGGCGGTAATGCCTGCTAAAATGTAGCTTTTCATATTTATAACCTCCTTCATGATGAAGAGTATCTTTATCTCTAGTCTAATTATGTCATAAAGCTGGGGCAAAGTCCCCACCCAAAGGGCGCAAAACAGGTGGGAAAACGCAAAAATTTTAGAAATTCACCATTTTTCCCACCCCTTTTGAGGGTTGGGGTGGGGACTTTAGGGGACTTCTGCTTTATAATTTACCATAGATAGAAGGCTATACCTTAGCTTAAAAATATTAGGAGGACGAGCTTATGAAAAAGATGCTTTTAATTGCGACACTTGCTGCAACTTTGTTGACCGCTACTACAGCCTTTGCTAATATGCAGGGGGCATATAACGAAGGTGGTTCTACTTGCTATTCTGAAACTGCTGCCCAGACTGCCGGTTGCGATATTAGAATTATGCCCAATGATAGAACGGACGGCGAATATGTGGGCATGGTTGAAACTCCCGGCCCCGGCAAGATTTACTTCCAGCTGCGTCCCGGTAACGAGGTAATCAATCTGCGAGTAAATCTTTTGCAAGACCCTAATTTTGAAAATGACAAGATGACCTTTAGGGAAAAAGAACTGTATTACGTACAGGATTTCTCCGGTAACAAATACCTCGTCATTAGCGATGTTATTGAAGGCACAATTCCCGATTTGGGCATTTCCTATCAGGATGCACAAAACAGAGTCCGTAAATTCTATGTTACGATGAGCGGTATGGACGGTTCCTTAATGTTGGTGGAATACTAAGAACACTTCCGACTAAGGTGGAGGTGAAGAAATGCATAAATTTGCTAATTTGGCTATGACTGTGGCGTTGAGCATGGGGATTGCAGTAAACGCACACGCCTTGGAGGTTGGCTATTACGCTAAATTTGTGGATGGCGAAGAGGTAGCCAATTTGCAGGTAGTCAGCAATGACCAAGAGAACGGTAGCAGCTATGTCCAAATAGTTGCTAAGGCGCCTAAGGGCGATGAGCGACTCCATTTAGGTGGTTATGCTTTAGCCGAGGCGCAAGGTGAAAAATTGATTTTTACAGTTTCCCGCACTAATGAAGCACCTAGGGACAGCATCCTGCGTTGGGTGGATGAAAACCTCGACACAAGTGTAGGTGAAGATTTACTTACCAAGCCTGTGGGGCTTCCTCAAGAGGCAGATCTTTATAGTTGCTTTATTCCCTACACTGATCAGGATAGGCAAAGCTATACGGTAAAAAGCACAAGCAAAATGCCTGTGGATATTAGTGGTACCTATGTGCTTCAAACGGAGTTGGGCGCCTATCCCGACGGAACCTTGATCAGAGCATATCTTGAAAGCTTGGATAGTAACATAACCGGGTTGGAGATGCAAAATTGGTATACCTACTCCATAAGAGAGGTTGATTTGTTGGAATCCGGGGAACGAGCCTTTGCTGTTTGGACTACAGGTTCTGATAACTTCCGTAGGCTGTTTGTAGTCACTGCGGATTTGGGAAAGGTGTATATTACCGATAGTGCACTGATACAGCCGGAAAGCCAAATGAAATTGGTTAAGGGCTAAAGGGAGGAATAGATTATGATATTAATATATGGTTTAGTATTTGTCCTGCTTGTTCTTGCAGGCGGGTTGGCAGAAGCCGCTATCAGCAACGGTCTGACTTGGGAAGAACCGGAGGTTATGATTGCGTTTCTTGCTTTCGAGGGCCTAATTCTTTTTGCTTGCTATAAAGTTATCAAGGAGAACTGGCAGGATGCCAAGAAAACTAAACTGAAGGATGAAGCTAAGGAAATGGCCAAGGACGTTCTGGTAGCTGATTTTTCCGGTGTAGAAGATAGCAATGACAATATGCGCTTGGTAACAAAATTCCGCAAAAGCTTGGCAGAATTTTTCAACCAACGTATTATGTTGGAGAATGCGGCAATTCAGGATGATGCTACCCAAATGTATTGGAACATCGCCCAATTCCGCAAAAAACGCTTGGAACGTCTCAATGTTAAAATGGACTTTAAATCTGAGCGTAAAAACTATGGTGATGCCTTTGACAGCTTCCGGCAGGTAGAGACCTTCGACGGACGTTATATGCTGACCCGTATTAAAGAACATATTGCTGCCTGCGCCACCTATGTACGTGAAGGCAAGCAGCTTTTCAAGAGAACCTATACCCAAGCTGCCTACTATACTGTGCTCAGCGCCAAAACCCAAGGTAGCGGTATGGTAGTCTGCCCTAACTGCGGTGCTGAGTCCACCCGTGAAAATTTAATTGACGGCTGCGATTTCTGCGGTACTAAATTCACCATCGAGGATTTGGGCAAGCGCGTAGGCGATTTTGCGCTACGTAGCGATTACGAAATCCAACTTGCTAAATTTGACAAGGCTTCCAGAGCCGTTATCAACACCTTCCTCTTTGCATTGGACTGCATTACCTTCATTTGTGTGGCTCCCTATATGTTCTTAGGTATATTGGATGAGATGGGCGGCATTATGTACCCCCTCTTTGCAGCAGTCTTTGGCGGTGCTATAGCAGTAGGCTTCGTTCATCTTGTATTCAGCAAGCTCATCTCCTTTATGGTGCTCAATGTAACCGTTGTCCATAATATTGTGAACCATTTTGTGAATATTCCTGTTATGTTCTATAAACAAGCAGAAGCTGCTGACGCTAAGGAAGAAAAGGCAATCCGTAAATACGATCCCGAGTTTTCCATTGGCGAATTCTACTCCAATGTCCAAAACAAATTGGCAGCTATCCATTATGCAGACTTTAGCGACCAAATCAACGCTTTCACCAACTTTGATTTGAGTGACAAGCTGGCTGCCTACAAAAATATTATGAATGTTGACGTAGATAGCATTGCTTTGAAAAAATATGATGTCAAAGATGGCTACCAGGTTGCCAAGGTTGATGTAAAGCTGACTCTGCTCATGGATAATCCCAATGGCAAGCGTGCTTTTGAAAAGGGCGAAAAATTGCGGCTTACTTTGGTTAAATCCGCTGCCTGCAAATCCCAAGCTGTTTGCGGTCCTTCCGTTATGACTTGTAAGGGCTGTGGTGCCAGCATCTCCCTGCTGGATGGCAAAACTTGCCCCCATTGCGGACGTGAAATTGATTTGGCAGAGCACGATTGGGTAATCAGTAGCTATAAGGTTGCATAATTTAGAAAGGGGTATATGACAATGAAAGGCTTGAAAAAATTATTTGTACTTTCCATGGCAGTGGCAAGCACCACTATGCTACCCTTGCTGGCAATGGCGAAGGATATCGTAATTCTGCATACCAACGATATTCACTGCGGCGTTGAGGATAATTTGGGCATGGCGAAGCTGTCCCAATTGAAAAAAGATTTGAGCGCAGACAACCATGTTATCCTTGTGGATGCCGGTGATGCGATTCAAGGTACTCCCTTGGGCAAGATGTCCAATGGTACTGCAATCGTGGATATTATGAACGCTGTGGGCTATGATTTCTGTATTCCCGGCAACCACGAATTTGACTTTTCCATGGACAACTTC
This sequence comes from Phascolarctobacterium sp., assembly GCF_045124115.1. Lineage (GTDB taxonomy): Bacteria > Bacillota > Negativicutes > Acidaminococcales > Acidaminococcaceae > Phascolarctobacterium_A. Next base: position 53,507 of record NZ_JBGVLF010000065.1, on the reverse strand, counting down.
TTGAACAATATTGTTCCTCGCCAAAAAGCTGGCTATTATAGTGCTAACTTTACGGATTTACGCACTAATAAGCCTGTGCTGCCTGCTTACAAAATTATTGAAGCAGAAGGTAAGAAGATTGCCTTTGTGGGCGTAACCACTCCCAGCACTATTGTAAGCTCCACTCCTTCCTTCTTCCAAGGCAGCAATGGTGAATACATCTACGGCTTTGCGGAGGATGAAAAGGGCAAGGCTGTTGCCAAAGTTACCCAAAAGGCTATTGATGAAGCACGCAAGAAGGGTGCGGATTATGTTATCCTAGTCACCCACATGGGTATGAATGGTTCCCAGGAACGCTATCAGAGCGAGATGCTGATTGAAAATACCAAAAATGTGGATGCAGTTTTGGACGGCCATTCCCATGAACGTATTCCCAGCTGGTTGATTATTAATAAGAAGGATAAGAGGGTAGTCCTCGGTCAAACCGGTACCAAGCTGAAATCCATCGGCAAGCTGACTATTACCGAAGATGACAATATGCAATATGAACTGGTCACCAAGATTGACAAGGCAGATCCTGTTGTTCAAAATGTTATTAATAATGTCAAGGCTCCCTACGAAAAGATTTTGGCACAGCCCATTGGTGAATCCATGGTAGTTATTTGCCACGATGATCCTAAGACAGGTGAACGCATGGTACGCAAGCAAGAAAACAGCTTAGGCAATCTTGTTGCCGATGCGTTTAGAACTGTTATGGGCGCTGATATCGGTATTGTTAATGGCGGTGGTCTGCGCAAGGATATTCCTGCAGGCATTTTCAACTATAACAATATTTTGCAAAGCATGCCTTTTGGCAACATGGTTTCTACAGTTGAAGCAACGGGCCAACAGATTTTGGATTTGTTGGAAATGGCTTCCTCTAAGGTTCCCGGTGAATCCGGTGCCTTCATGAGTGTTTCCGGCATGAGCTATACTATTGATACTTCCATTCCCAGCTCTGTAAAATTGGATCCTAAGGGCATGTTTGAAGGCGTTGAAGGACCATACCGTGTAACTAACGTTATGGTGAACGGCGAACCTTTGGATTTGAATAAAAAGTATATTGTTGCAGGTCCCGGCTATACGCTTAAAGAGGGTGGCGATGGTATGAATATGCTGACCAAAGGCAAGCTGTTGAAGGATGCTTCCATTAGCGAAAGCGATGCTGTCATTGAATACATCCAAAACTATCATGACGGCAAGATTCCTGCAGACTATGCTAACCCCTATGGCGAAGGCAGAATTACCATTAAATAGAATGGCAAAGCTTACTAAACAAGCTTAGGAAACTGTTGAAGTAAATATGTAACTCAAAAGCCTAACGTGAAGGTGTTGTGAAGCATTAACGCGTTAGGTTTTTGAGTTTAGAGCTAGGCTGCAAGATGTACTTGTTGTTTTGGGTGTGGCAGGATTTAGTTGATTATACAAAGGTGGGATGACCATGTTTGATGCTGTTAAGCTGAAGAAGGATGCCGATAAAATTATAAAAAGCAAGCTTTTCCCCGATAATGAGGCTTTGCCGGATAGAAATGAGGAGGAAGTGCTGCTGACCAATTTCCGCAGAAGCTATGCCAAATTTTTTGAAGACAAAATTGTCAAAGAAAACAGTCCTATTCAGGAGCAAGCAACTCAAATTTATTGGAACATTCTTCAATTCCACAAAAAAGATTGGAAAAGCTTGGCATTAGGCTGGAGTTTGATTCCGAGCGCATGAATTACGGTCAGGCGGAAAACAGCGTGGTTTCTCTGTCACAGTTTGATGGGCGCTATCTTCTCACTCGTGTTAAGGAGCATATTGCTGCAAGCTGTACTTTTTTCAAGGGAAACAGAAAGCTTCACCATAAAAAATATAAGCAGGCTGCCTTTTATACATTGCTTAGTGCGGAAACCCGTGGGGATGGGTTGGTTATCTGTCCCAACTGCGGCAATCCTACTACCCGTGAAAATTTAATTGACGGTTGCGATTATTGTGGCACCAAGTTTACTGTGGAGGATCTTGGCACCCGCGTAGGCGATTTTGCCCTACGTGATGATGTGGGTATTGAATTTGCTAAAATGAAGAAGAACGCTGATGCTTATATGAATTGGCTTTACCTGCTTACCTTTAGCATTTCCTTCATTATTTTTTTCGGCATCTGCTATCTATTTATAGATAGTGGTGGTTTCTTTGGGGGCACCTTTACCTATTTCTTATGTATTATTGGCATTAGTGCTGTTGTTTCCGCCCTTGTCTGTGCTGCAGTTAAGGCGATGCTTTACGAGTATATTATGCGTGCTACAGGTTTGGAACATCTTGTGGATCTCTATAGGCATACGTCCTATAGGGCTGTGGACAATCTGGAGCACCAAGATACAGAGGCTGAGCGCATGGTGCAGAATTATGATGAGCTTTTTTCCATTAGTGATTTCTATTCCGGTCTGCAAAATAAGCTGGCTGCCATTCATTATGCTGATAATAAAGAGCAGATTAACGCCTTTACGGTGGTGGATTTAGGTCATTTAGTGGAACGGTATAAGAATGTGATTAATATTGATACGGAAGAGATTGTCCTAGAAGATTACTATGTGGATGGAGCTTATCAGGTTGCTACGGCACGCGTCAAACTCAACGTGCTGCTTAATGAAGCCATGGGCGCCAGGAGCCGTATAGAAAAGCTACGTGTGCAGCTGGTGAAGTCTGCGGACTGCAAGACTCAGGCTGTATGCGGACCCAGTGTTTTGCGCTGCAGGGGCTGCGGTGCCAGCTTATCATTATTGGAGGGCAAAGCCTGCCATTATTGTGGACGTGAACTGGATTTGTCGCAATACGATTGGGTTATCAGTGACTATAAAATAGAGATGTTTTTGTAAGAGCGTATATAGTTCAGTGGCAAAAATGTGGCTGTGAAGTCTGTGTTAGAATAATAAAGTTTATTAAAAACCGCCGATGAGGCGGTTTTTTTGTGCGCAAAATAAATTCTGAAAACCCTCTGTCGCTTCGCGACGAGGCTGAGGGGTGGTGATGCGGCAGCTCGCTGAGTGGTTATAGTGCAAATATTAAAATAATTTGTGCCGAGCGAAGAAGGAATGGAGATTTTTGTGTGTTGTTTTTGCAACATCCTTTGCGTTTTTCTCCCCTAAAAATATGTGACATAAAAATGTACAGATTGTGCAAAATTCTTGACTGTAGAGGCTTGTCAGTGCTATAATCAACAGTAATAAGTACTAATAAGCGAACTATTAAAAATAATAAATAATTGAAAGAATGTTGACAAATTAAAAGCATAATCATTTAAAGTAGATTTTTATTTAAAATAAAGTTAATTGATACAAGAATATATTATTGTTAAAAAGAGGAAGGGGATAGTTATGGCAAACAATGCTAAACTAAGAAACTTTGCATTTGGTGTGGCGCTGGCTTTAGGGTGCAGTGCTTTGGGCAGTGTGCAGATTGCGTTTGCGGAAGAAACGATTCCGGAAGATGGAATGGACTTTGCTTTGGAGGAGATTACCGTTCAAGGCAAGCGTCCGATTTGGGAGGAAAAGCTTTCTCCGGGCAGTGTGGACGTTATTAGAACGGAAGATTTTAAGGGCGAGCAAAAAACTTTGGCTGATATGCTGCTGACTGTGCCCGGTCTGCACGTGCGCGAGGTAAACGGCAAAGGTCAATACACTACTGTTACTGTGCGTGGTTCTACTGCGGCGCAGGTTGGTATTTTTATTGACGGTGTTTTAGCGAACCTTGGCGGCGATAGCGCTGTTGACTTGTCCACTATTCCTGTTAAAAACGTAGAGCGCATCGAAGTATACCGCGGTTATGTACCCAGCCGTTTTGGTGGTACCTTTATCGGCGGTGTTATTAACATTGTTACGAAAAAGCCGGAAACTACCAATGTTTCTCTTGAAGTTGGTAAGAGCTCCTATGGCGGACGCAAAGGCTCCTTGGAGTTGACTGCTCCTGCAGGTGCTGGTAGCTTGATGGTTGGTGTTAACTATGAATCCAGTGATGGGGATTTTAAGTATAAGAACTACGCAGCAGAACATGCGATACCAACGTATGAAAGTGAAATAACTACAAATCAAGATAGAATTGATAATTTTGATGCAAAAAACATAGATAATTTAGTTAATGGCAATGTAGTAAGTTTAAGTCAAGATCAAATTGCTTACTTTAAATCCAATAGTGATGCTTGGCTCGGGTATGTACGTGATTCAAGTGAAAATGGATTAAATGCTAATATAAAAGATAATAAATACAACTATTATGCTAGCCAGTTTGAAAATGACCCTAATAAGCTTGAAAGTCAGTTTATTGCTGCAGGCATAAAAGACCAGTATATAGCTGCAATTGACCAATTAAATCAAATGGGAGAAAATTTTAAGCCTGAGGATTGGTTTGCGTATGCACAGGCTGATTGGAATAGTAATGGCAATGGTGAGATTGGTCTTATAGATGCCAAAGATAAAAATGAATTTATTAATGATTATGCTAATGCTAATATTGATAAAGATGCTGCGGATATTGTTGCAGATATGGATCCTGAAACCAGTAAAACTCTTGCGGGTTGTAAAGATACTGTAGAAAAGAATAAGGATAAGCTGAAAAAGGCACGTGATGCTTATCGGTGGCGTCAATACAACGATTATGAAAACGGTAGTGCGATTATTAAATGGCAAAATGCTGATTGGGTAATTAAAGGTACCTACAACAAGATTGACAGACATTTACCGGATGGTGTATGGGGCGGTGACGTTTATAATGCTCCTATTAATAATGCTGTCGATGTTGACGACAAGTATTATTACGATAGTCGTAGACAAAAAGTGGAATCTACTGGTTTGATGTTGCAAAATCGCAAACAGACCGGCAAGTTAGAGATTGGCTGGTTAGTTGATTATCTGCATCAAGATAAAAATTATCGTGCTGAGCATATAAATTTAGAAGATGGTGAAAATTACACTCAATGGGATAGAGAAAACACACCGTTCCGTGAATGGAGTGAGTATACTTCTGATAAATATAACTTCCAAGTAGATGGTAGCTATCAGCTTTCTGCAAAGAGTATGCTTGATTTCCAGATGAACTATTCTACAGAGCGCATGGATGTGGATGGTTCTAATTTGAATAAACTTATCAATGATGAAAACAACAATAATCCTACGTATGCTGGGTTACGAAATCGCTACGATCAGGAGATTTTCAACATTCAGTTGCAAAACTCTATTACTTTGGATGACAAAGGTGATTGGGTACTGACACCAGGTATCCGTTATAACCAATCCAAAATTACCGGTTATAGCAGTGGCAAAAATTTTGAAAACAACCAATTTAAATGGGTTAAGCCCAAAGAATCACAAACGGATGGTAAGGCAACTTGGCAGTTGGCATTAAAGAAGCGCTTTGACGATCGCTTTACCTTGCGTTCCACTGGTGGCACGTATTATCGTTTACTTAACATGTCTGAAATCGCAGGTGATGGTGCTGGTATTCTACCATCACCTTCTAATAGTAGTGGTTCTGGTTCTACTTTCCCTGTTCCAGAGCAAGGTAAGCAGTTTGATGTTAGTGCCATTATGAGCAATAAATTCCTTGGCGCAGATAACGATACCATCTTAACCTACTTCTGGCGTGATTCTGAAAATATGCTGCAATTGGTACGTAAGGGCAAGGATTATTGGTGTTATTTCAATGATAACAAAGGCACTGTACGTGGCGTAGAATTGCAATCTAACTTCAAATGGAGTAAGTTTGATTTAGAAATGCAGGTTACTTATCAAAAACCAGAGATGGAACGTATGAATAGTGCGGTTAATTATGACTATGCAAAGGTTTGGGCTACGTATCAACCGGAGTGGGAGGGTAATATCCGTTTAACATATAATCCATCTGAAAAGGTTTCTATGTTCACAGAAGCACATTATACTGATGAATATTTTACTGATTCTGCTAATGATGCAAAAAATAGTGAAGATAGGTATTTGTCTGGCAAGCCAGTTACTGACTTGACTGTTATAAATACTGGTTTAAAACTGAAACCTGCATCTAATTGGCAGTTAACCTTTGGTTGCAATGATATCTTTAATGAAGCTCCTAAAGCAAAAATTAGAGTAAGGGGCGCAGATTGGTCAGGCTATGTAAACAATGAATTTCCGATTCAAGGAAGAACGTTCTATTTTACAGCGAAGTATGATTTCTAATAGGAGGCATATATGAAAAAAATTAGTGCATGTAAAAAATCAGCTATTTTGGCAACCGTCTTAGGCGGTTGGATGCTGGCGAATACTGCATCCGCTGCCAATTTGGTGGTTGGTATAGCTTCTGACTATACCAATAGTCAAATGGGTATGGCTACAGGTTCTCGTGTAACAACTCATGTTGACGCAAATGTAAGTGCTGGCGTGATTACTGGCTTGAATCGTGATCCTGCAACTTTCAGTGTAGTGGTTGATGGTGAAAGCAAGATTTTTATGCGCCAATACAACTATAGTACAACTGAACTTATTCCGAGTTACCTATTTGACTCTCAAGGAAAAGTTAGTTTAGATAATTCTTTAAGTGGTGTGCTAAATAGTGCACCTAATCCTCATGGTATAGCTTCTGCTGGAGGATATTTGTACATTGCGGATTATGATACTGGTTCTTTGGGTGTTGTTGAAATAACAAAAACGGGATTACTTAATGATAAAGGAAAGTCTTTGTCAATAATGGATGAAATAGCTACTCATTGTGGAGTAGATTATAAGGCTGCAAATGAACTTGCTGGTGTACATGTAGAAGGTGCCCTAGTAGATAATGGGTATTTGTATATTGCGGTTAATGTTAATCCTGATGGCGGTTATAATACTTATGACGATGGATATTTGATGCAATATAAAATTAATTTTGATGGCTCTTTGTCTTATGCCGGATATAACCGCATAGGTAAGAATGTCGACTGTGCAGTCATCAATAAGCATAATAATATGCTTTTTAATATCGCTTATGGCGGTATGCAAAACTATGGTCATGGTAATGAAGAAACGCAGATAAATTATACATATACAAATAATGGTACGTTAAAAGGTGATCATAACCAGATTATTGTTCCGCAACATGTAAAGGATAAGGCACAAGATTTTAGAGATTTACGTGTGCTTCCTGATGGTACTGCTTACGTCATGACATATAATTTGGATGGCTCTGGTGGCGGTTCTGTTATGACTGTCTATAAAACTACCATCGGCAATCTAATGGCAAAGGAACCTAATGATTGGCAGGAAATCATTAGTACTGATGTTGAAGGTGGCGAAGAGGGGAATGCTTCTGGTTGGTTTAACAAACTTGAAGCGGAATATTATACTCATCGTCTGTGGGTTGAGCAAGGCGATTCTTTGGTAGTATACACTGATGGTGATAAAAAGCCACTATATACATGGCAGACAAAAGAATTTTCAACTAACTCGCAATTGTATATGTGGAATTCTTTGAATCTCATCAAAAATGATACTGTTTTTGGCGACACTGCCATTTTGACACAATATCAGGAAGAAGGTTTGACTTCTCCTTCCGTAACTACAGTCAAGGTTGTTAACCCCGATCATAATTTGATTACAAAGTATGATTATAGATCACAAATTACAGGTAGTTCTGCAGATACTGCATACGCAGATGTTACCTCTGATTACTCTAAATACGTTTTTGATGCTAATAAGGTTATCAATTTAAGCACAACTACAACTGGTGATTTAACCAATAATATCAACGCTATTGTTTACGCTAAAGATGGCAACAACATCAGCATTGATGCCGGTGATAACACCCTGCAGCTGCAATCCAGAAACTACATTTTTACTCCTGTAGGCGTATATGCAGGCAACGGCAAGACTGCAACCATCGACGCAGGCAAGCTGAACATCATTACCGTTGGCTACGAAGGAGGTAACTCCCTGACCAACGCTATTTGGCTGGATCCTGATGCAAAGAATTCTTCCGCAAGCAAGATTGAAATTAACGCTCCTGTGAATATCTCCATTCGTGGCGGTTACGGCGGTAATGGTATCGCTATCCAAAAAACCAACCGCTGGGGCGAAGCAAGCTACACTGCAGATAGTTCCGCACAAATCACCATCAACGGCGACGTAAGCATTAAAGGTGAAGATAACACAACTTGGGGTATCCCCATTAACAGCGAAAACGTATACTCCCGCTTTAACAACGCAGGCGTGCTGACCTCTGTAGAAAAGAGCAAGGTAACCATCAACGGTGATGTGGACTTCGACGTATACGGCAACGGCGTAACCACTAATGCCGCAGACAGCACCGTAACCATCAACGGCGGCGGTCAAATCACTGTGCCCAAAGGCATGAACTACGGTTACTACACCCTCGCTTCCTACATCGGCACCATCAATATGAACACCGGTGCTAACGGCAAAACTCCGGGTAGCGACAAAGTAGTCCTCAACGGCGACATCTTCGCTTTGAACACCGGTAACATCAACGTAGCGCTGACCACCGCTGATTCCGAACTCAACGGCATCATCGACAACGGCGGCACCGTCAACCTGTGGCTGCAAAACGGCGCAACCTGGGATAACACCGCTGCCAACAACCGCTACAAAGAAGATAACGAAGACGTGGGCTCCGGAGAAAAGAGCCATGTTACCAGCTTCGTGGGTGGCAGTAGCAAGGATAAAGCAGGCGTGATTATCCAAGGCGCGGACAGCAAACTGCTGACCATTGATAACTTCAGCGGCAACGCAACTGTTATTTATAACCACGATGCAAGCACTCCTGCAACCATTTTGGGTGGCGACATCCAAATCAAGAGTGCTGCAGCAGACAGCGGTATCACTCTTAGAACTGATAACAACGGCATTGACACTACCAACCAAACCTTGACCAACGATGTACTGGACAATTTGGCTAACAAGCTGTTCTACACCGCTTATGCTAATGGTCAAAAGAATTTGACCGGTAGAGTGGAAATTGCCGAAGGCTTGACTGCAAGCTCTGCAACCAAGGTTTATGGCGATATGAGCTTCTCTGATTCTACAGGTCAAGGCTATTTGAACGGCCAAGCAACTCCTGACCCGGGCAACACCCCCGGTGGCGGTGAAGAACCTGATCCGGAACCGGAGCCTACTCCCGATCCCAAGCCTACTGTAGATTTGGACGAACACGGTCGTCTGGATATGCGTGATAAAGCAGACATTGTTTACGCAGGCGACAATGGCATTGAAGGCGCACTGCCTCCCACCATTATCTACGGCTACGACAAGGACAATAACGCAGTCCAAGGCGGCAAGATTACCATCAACAAACTGGATAGCGAAGGTACAAGCCAAGTTGATGTAATCATTGACGCTAGCGTTGTGGATATGACCGATACTACTAAAGTAGAAGCTGCTTTGAATTCTGCTTTGGCACAAATTACCAACACCGGTAAAAACAATATCTCCATGCGTTTACGCATTGTAGACGGATTGAATCCTGATGCAGAAATCCTGCGTGAATATAATGCGGATATTTCTGCTGTGGAAAATGGTAGCTTTAACGCTTATAACATCAATAAGGCAGTTTACAAGTCCACTGTAACCGGTGATATTACTGCTGATAAAGAATACAAATACAATAAAGTTTCTGAATGGGAGTTAGCCAAGGAAACCGAAATCCGCCAAAACTATACGGATAAGAATGCGGACAATATCCATGCGGCAATCAAACCGCAAAATGGCATCACTGTTAACGCATACTACGGTAAGGATTTAGATGTGAATGTGGATGTTAGCAAGCTGACTGGTGCTAACGCTTACGGTATTTACAACTCCGGTGAGCATAGCTTCTATTATGATACCAAGACTCCGTCCTCCACAGCTGCAGGCACCCATGACATTGCTATTAACGTAACCGGTGCAGCAGACGGTGCAGGCATCTACAGTGCAGATGGCGGTACTGTTACCATCGGCAACGGTAGTTCCGAAACTCGCTTTGAAAGCAAACTGCACATTAGCGGCGAAAACATCGACGGCATCTATGCAGGCGAAGGCGGCAAAGTTAATGTAAACTTTGGTAAAGTCTATATCTCTGCAGATAGCGATAAAGCAGGCTTGCATGCAGACGGCGGTGAAATTACCGTTAATACTTACTCCTTCACTAATAATGGCGAAGGCAATGGCACTGCAGCTTTGGCTGAAAACGGCGGCGTAGTTAATATCAGAAACTGGACTCAAGGTGTTAACAATAACAACGCAGGCGGCGTTAACTATTTGAATTTGGATGGCGATTTGGTTACCGACGAAACCGGTACCATTAACTATACTCTCCATGTAGGTGCATATCCTAACGGCAAACTGCCTGGCGGCAAGTCCACTACTTGGAACGGCAATGCTGACGGCAATGTAAATATTACTATGGATGGCGGTAGCACTTGGAACGGCGCAAGCTTGTCTGACAAAGTTGCATTGGAATTGACCAAGGGCAGCGTTTGGAACGTTGGCGGCGCTTCTACCATTGGCAACTTCAAGGGTGCAGGCAGCGGCGTAGCTGTGGGCAGCATTGTCCAAGGCGCAGGCGACCTGACCATCAACAGCTACAGCGGCAACAGCACTGTAATCTATAAACATGATGCTAGTGAAACTACCAACATCATTGGTGGCAACATCACTATTAAGGATGCAGCAGAAGGATCTGCTATTACTCTGTTGACCGACAACAGCGGTTTGAAGGTAAGCTCCGAAGATATTGATGATGTGGAGCAAGTTAACCAAACCTTGAATGCTTTGGCTAACAAGCTGTTCTACACTGCTTATGCCAACGGTCAAAACAACCTGAGCGGTCAAGTAGTGATTGCCGAAGGTTTGACCAGTACCTCCGCTAGCCTCAAAGTGGGCGACATTACCTATAAAGCAGATGGTCAAGGTCAATATGAATATGTTCCTCCTAAAGTAAGCCAATTCACCACTGCTATTACCGGTGGCGAAGATGCGGAATATGCAGCTGCAGGCTATAAGGATGGCGCAAATTATACCTTTGATAATAACATCACCATTACTGTAGAAGATGGTAATGCTATTGATTTGAATGGCAATGATGCTAACATTTCTATCGCTGATAACAAGCTGACTCTGAACGGTGGCGTTGCTGTAACTGATGCAGCTTTGACTGTGACAGGTAATGCAACTGTTGATGCAGCAGAAGGTATAGTAGCAGGTGCAAACGGCGTAGTAAGCATTTCCGGTGCAACTAAGATTGCCGATGCTGCTACTGCAGTTAAAGCAAATGGTGCTAATGCAGAAATTACTTTGGCCGAAGCAGAACTGCAAGGTAGCGCAGCAGCTATTAACGCAGCTAACGGTACTGTTAATGTAAATATGACTGCTGACAAAAATGCAGATAGCAATAAAGTTGTAGTCGATGGTGACGTTGTTGTTGGTGCAGACGGCGTTGTAAACATGGCTCTGAACACTGCGGACTCCAAGTTTACCGGCGTGGTCGACAGTACAGGCAGTGCTAACGTTTGGTTGGGCAATGGCGCAACTTGGGAGCATGACGGTGCAAGCGGTGTATCTAAGTTGGCAACTCTTGCCGGTGGCGCTGCTTCCGCAAGTGCAGGCTTCATTAACCAAAGCGGCAATCGTGCTATTGAAATTGATAAATACAGCGGCAACACTATTGTAATTTACAAACACGATGCTAACGATGTAACTAATGTCTATGGCGGCAACTTTACTATCAACAGTGCGGCGGAAGACTCTTCTATCACTCTGCGTACCGACAATGTAGGCGTAGACAATGGCGATGAAGACAGCATTAACGCAGCTTTGAACGCATTGGCTAACAAGCTGTTCTACATTGGCTACACCACAGGCGAAGAAAACCTGTCCGGTTATGTACAAATCGCCGAAGGCTTGACTGCAACAAGCGCAACCAAACAAGTAGGCGACATCGTTTACGACAAGACCACAGGTCAAGGCAGCTTGGATGCTACTACCGTAACCCCCGGTCCTTCCTATCCTACGGAACAAGACAAAGTATCCTTCACCACCGCTATTACCGGTGATTACCTGACCGATAAGGAATATAGAAAAGCAGGCGTACTGACTGCAGATAATAATACCTACAACTTCACCAAAGAAGCTACTACCATTACTGCAACCAATGCTGCAATCGCTCTGGATGGCAAGGATGCAGTCCTGAACTTGAACGACAACAGCATTACCCTGAAGGGCAATAACAGAGTTGCTATTGAGGTTGCTAACGGCAAGCTGGACATCAACGATGCGAAGGCGGTAACAGCAGCAGGCAATGTAGTTGTAGATAAAGCAACTATGAATGTAAACGGTGACTTTAGCACTGTTAACAGCTCTGTAAATGCAACGGATGCAACCATCAACTTCAACGGTAAAGTTAATACCGAAGGTCAAATAGTTGCTGATAACAGTACTGTTACCTTGGGCGGTGCAGCAAACATCGACGGCAACTTGGTTGCAGAAAATGGCGCAACCATTACTGCTAAGGATGCAGCAAATATTACAGGCGACGTAACTGCAGTTGGTGCAACCATTGTTCTGAATGGTGAAACCGATATTAAAGGTGACATTGTGGCATCTAGTGGTTCTGATATTACCATTTCAAAGGCACAAAAAATTTACGGTGACATTAATCTTATCCATACTGGTTATGTTAACGTGACAATGTCTGGTGAGACATCTGAATGGATTGGCGATTTACAGCGTTTGGTAAATGAATCCATATATGCTGGAGATGGTTTGACATTGACCATGGAAGATGGTGCTAAGTGGATTGGTAATGCGGGAACAGCAACTGCGATGAATATGACCATGACAGGAGAAGGTACTTCTTGGACAGGTGCTTCTTATGCTGGAGATAGAGTGTTGACAATCAAAAATGGAGCAGCTTGGAATGTTACCGATGACAGTGTAGTTGGTAAGTTAACTGGTTCTCAAAGCAACGAAAAAGAAGGCTCCATTATGATGAGCGATGGTGACGTAACAATTAACAACTACAGCGGCAACACTGTTGTCATCTACAAACATGATGCTAACGATGTAACCAACGTATACGGCGGTAACTTCACCATCAACAGTGCGGCAGCAGGCTCTTCCATTACTCTGCGTACCGACAATGCAGGTGTGGACAACACGGAAGAAGACAGCATTAACGCAGCTTTGAACGCATTGGCTAACAAGCTGTACTACATTGGCTACACTACCGGCGAAGAAAACCTGTCCGGCTACGTACAGATCGCTGAAGGCTTGACCGCAGCAAGTGCAACCAAACAGGTAGGCGACATCGTTTACGATAAGACTACCGGTCAAGGCAGCCTGGATACTACTACCGTAACCCCCGGTCCTACCTATCCTACCGAACAAGTGAAAGAATCCTTCACTACCGCAATTACCGGTGACTACTGGACCGATAAAGAATACAAGAAAGCAGGCGTACTGACTGCTAACAACGGTATTTATAACTTCAGCAAGGAAGCAACCAATATTACCGTAGAAACTGCAGCAGTGGACGTTGACGGCAAGGACGTAGTTCTGAACTTGAATGATAACAGCATTACCTTGAAAGGTAATGACGGCGAAGCGATTTCTGTTGCTAACGGCAAACTGGACATTAACGATGCGAAGGCTGTTACTGTAAACGGTGATGTTAATGCTAATAATGCAACTGTTACCTTGAATGGCGCAGCAACTGTTGCCGGTGACGTAAATGCTGATAAGGCAACCATTAGCTTCAAAGGTGCAACCGATATTGACGGTGCAGTAACTGCAGAAGATTCTGCGACTATTACTGTAGACGGTGCAGCAACTGTTGCTGGTGACGTAACTGCAGCTAGTAATGCAACCATCAGCATTAACAATGCTCAAAAACTTGATGGTGATTTAATTATCGATGGCAATGGCGAAATCAATGTTAAACTGACTGCTGACAAGGCAACCTTTACCGGTGCAGTGAACGCAGCAGCTGGCAAAGTTAATGTATGGCTGCAGAACGGCGCAACTTGGAACCATGAAGCTGGCGCTACCAGTAATGTAACAAGCTTGACCGGAGGTAGCAAAGATAAAGAAGGCATTATCTACCAGAACAGCGCTAGCGATATCACTGTAGGCAGCTACAGCGGCAGCACCATCGTAGTTTACGACCATGATGCTAGCAACACCACTAATATCATTGGTGGCAACATTACCATTAAGGAAGCTGCTAACGGCTCCAGCATTACTTTGTTCACCGACCGCGACGGTTTGAAACTTGACTCCGAGGTTGCTAAGGAAATGAACAAAGTTAGCGCAACTATGAATGCGTTGGCTAACAAGCTGTACTACACCGGTACTGCAGGCAACCTGAAAGGCCAGGTAATGATTGGCGAAGGCTTGACTGCAAGCTCCGCAACCATGAAGGTTGGCGACATTACTTACAAAGCAGATGGCCAAGGTCAATACGAATACACTCCGGAAGTAAGCAAAGAGTTCTATGCTCCTATTACCGGTGATGCAGCTAAGGACGCTGTAGAGTATGAAGGCGTTATTACTGAAAAAGATGGCGTAACTACCTACACCTTCAGTAAGAACACCAGCATTGAAGTAGAGAGCAAGTATGATCCTTCTACTTGGTCTGCTAGCGATGTAAACGCAGTCGATCTCAACAATAAGAAAGTAGTTATCGATGCTAGCGGTGAAACCTTGAGCATTAGCGAAAATATCGCTGCAAACGCTGGCAGCGGCAGCACTGCTGCAGGCATCTTGGCAAGTGGCACTACTGCAACCTTCAAAGGCGATATGGTAGTTGATGTTAAGGGCGACTCTTTGGCAGTGGGCGTAATTGCTCCTAGCACTGTTAAAGATGGTTGGATGGATGTACCTGCATCTAAGTCCGAAATGACCTTCGAAGACGACCTGAGCGTAACTGTAGGTCTGAACGGTTCTGACTACGAATCCAGCGGCTCTGTTGATTACGAAATCAGCGGTATCTATGCAGGCGCAGGCAGCGTAATCACTGTTAAAGGCGATACTGAGGTTGATGTTACCAGCGGTACTAAAACCGACGCTTATGGTGTGGTAGTAAACGATACTGCAGTTGGCAGTGATGCTACCAAAGCAGCAACTATTAACCTGAACGGTGCAGATATTACCGTAAAAGCTCAAGGCGCTAACAACGAAGCGTATGCTTTGGCAGCCTTCGGCGGTGCAATCAACGTGAACGTGAAAGATGGCGTTGTTGGTGATGATAAAGTTGTTCTGAATGGTGATGTCTTCGCAGCAGAAGAAGGCTCTACTTCCGATTGGAGCGGTACCAAGAAGACTAACGGTATCGTTAACGTGGCTCTGACTACTGCAGACTCCGAATTTAACGGCGTTATCGACAGCAAGATTGCTAAGGATAAAGAAACCAACGGCAGCAAGGTTAATGTATGGCTGCAAAACGGTGCAACATGGAACCACGAAGCTCATGGCTACATTGATACTACCAGCAAGAAGGATGCCAGCTACGCAGCAAGTCTGACCGGCGGTAGCAAAGGTAGCGAAGGCATTATCGTCCAAGCTAGCGACCGCAATATTACCGTAGGCAACTACAGCGGCAACACTATCGTAATCTACGAACATGATGCTGACGACGTAACTAACGTATACGGTGGCAACTTTACCATCAACAGTGCGGCAGCAGGCTCTACCATTACCCTGCGTACTGACAACGTAGGCGTAGACAATGGCGATGAAGACAGCATCAACGTAGCTCTTAACGCACTGGCTAACAAGCTGTTCTACATTGGCTACACCACCGGCGAAGAAAACCTGTCCGGCTATGTACAAATTGCTGAAGGCTTGACTGCAGCAAGCGTAACCAAGCAAGCAGGCGACATCGTTTACGACAAAACTACCGGTCAAGGCAGCCTGGATATTACTACTGTAACCCCTGGCCCTGCATATCCCACCGAGCAAGTGAAGGAATCCTTCACCACCGCAATTACCGGTGACTACTGGACCGATAAAGAATACAAGAAAGCAGGCGTACTGACTGCTGATAACGGCATCTACAACTTCGGTATGGATGCAACCAATGTTGTGGTAGAAACTGCGGCAGTGGACGTTGATGGTCGTGATGTGGTTCTGAATATGCACAACAACAGCATCAGCTTGACCGGCAATGACGGCGAAGCAATTGCAGTTACTAACGGCAAACTGGATATCAACGATGCTGCCAACATTACCGTAACAGGCAGTGTAAACGCTGATAAAGCTGCCATTACCATGAACGGTGCAGCAAATATCACTGGCGATGTAACTGCTAATGATGCATCTACCATTGAATTGAATGACACAACTTCCATTAAGGGCAATATTGTAGCAGCTAATGGTTCTAATATTGCTATTAGTGATGGCAAGACTGTTGAAGGCGATGTTGCTATTGTTAACAGTGGCAAGATTGTCATGGCTATGACCGGTAAGGATGCTAAATGGAACGGTAATTTCCAACGTTTGGATAGCTTCAGCTTGCTTGACGATTACGCTGAAGATGGCTTCTACCTGATTTTGGGCGATGGCGCTCAATGGAACGGCAACGCGGAAGCTGGAATGAACTTGACCATGAGTGGTGCCAATACTACTTGGATAGGTGCTTCCGCTAGCGCTGATACTGAATTGACCATCAATAATGGTGCAAATTGGAATGTTAACGGCGATAGTGTAATTGGCAGCTTCACTGGTGCTAATAACAAAGATAATGCCGGCTCCATTATGATGGGCGATGGTAACGTAACTATCAACGAATATAGTGGTAATACTAACGTACTGTTCGCAAGCGATACAACTGATCCTAGCAAGGTCGTTGGCGGTGATCTGACTATTGAAAAAGCTGAAGAAGGTTCTTCCATTAATTTGATTACCGACCGCAATGGTATGGCAGAAACTGATGAGGCTATAGAAGCTAAGTTAGGCGCATTGGCTCGTAAATTGTTCTATACTGAAGCCGATGGCTCCAAACTCAGCGGTCAAGTAACTATTGCTGAAGGTTTGACTGCAAGTTCTAATACTTGGAGATATGGTGATATCTCCTTTGATCCTGATGCTAATGGTCAAGGCAATGTAATTGTAGACAGCATTAAAGCCGGAGATCCGATGGTTATCTACGGTGACAGCGAAACTGCGATGATGCGCGGTGCTAAATCTGCAATGGCTTCCACTGCTATGATTTGGCGTGCTGAAGCTAACGATATGCTGAAACGTATGGGCGACCTGCGTATGTCCGAAGGCGAAGTTGGCATTTGGGCTAAGTACTACGGCGGTAAAGAAGAAATGGATGCTCAAAAGGCATACTTCTCTAATCAGTACAACGCATATCAAGTTGGCTACGACAAGAAAGTTAGCGATGACTGGATTGTTGGTGGTGCGTTGAGCTACAACAAAGGCGACAGCACCTATAGCAGAGGCGGCGATGGCGAACAAGAATCCATCAACATGGCTGTTTATGGCACCATGCTCAAGGAAGACGGACGTCATTTGGACTTGATTGCTAAAGTTGGCAAGCTGAGCAATGAGTATACAGTTTACAATGATATGAACCACAAACTGGAAGGCGACTACGATACTTGGGCTGCTTCCATTAGTGCGGAATACGGCAAGTACTTCACCATGGATAAAGGCTTCTTCTTCGATCCTAGTGCTGAACTGACCATTGGTCGCGTAGCAGGCAAGGATTACAGTGCAGCCAGCGACTTCCTGGATGAAAAAGGCAAGTATAAATACTTGGATGTAGAACAAGACGCATTTACTACTGTTATTGGTCGTTTGGGCTTCACCATTGGTCAAAAACTGGATAAAGCTTCCTACTATGCTAAGTTGAGCTTGGCACATGAATTTGCCGGCGATTACGATACTACCTTTAGAGCAAAAGGTGAGCCTGAAGGTTCCACCAGCATGGACTTTGGTGATACCTGGTACGAGCTGCGTATGGGCGGTACTACTCAATTGAGCGACAACAGCCTGTTGTATGCAAGCTATGGCAGAACCTTTGGCGGTGACGTAACTGAAAACTGGCGCGTTGACGCAGGCTTGCGTTTCACATTCTAATCTAGTTTCCTCTTCTATCAACTTCCTATAATTTTTGATGGCTTAGCAACCCATCGGCAAAACCCCGAGCAGAAATGTTCGGGGTTTTTGCTTTGCAAAGTTGTGAAAAATAATACAATTTTTTGTGAGATAAAAAGCATAAGAGCCTTGACATACAAGCTTTTTGAGTAGTATAATTATCGATAGAGGTTACTAATAAGAATATATAAGCAAAATATAAAGTGAGCATACTAAAATAAATTAGCAATTATATAAAATGCTTTTGAAACTAATTTGCTTGTGCGTTGTATTGGGTGGGAGATGCTTGCTAAACATATTCCTATCCGATATGAAAATAAAATGTAGAGGTGTATAAAATGGAAGAAGAAAAAATCGTTACCAAAATTGAAAAAATGCAGGAGTTCTTGGATGCTAACAACATTAAGTGTTTTAATGTTGAAAAGCTGGAAGATGAAAAGCATACCACAATTTTCCGTAGCAGCATGGAAGTAAAAGGTCAAATCCTGCCCATGGCTGTATTGATGGACGATAGCATTTATGTTTTGCTGCAAGTGCAAATCGCTCCGCAAGTTGTGGATGAAGAAAAGCTGAAGGCTTTAGCTTCTGCTATCAACAATATGAACAACAATGTGCGTCTGTTCAAATTTACTGTTTCCGAACGTGGAGATTTCATGTTGAACGCTTGCATTACTGCGGAAAACGGCAGCTTTAATCCTGCCCTGCTTAGCGCTCTGATGACCGAAACCCTGCGTTTTATGGAAGCACAATACAGCAACATTATGGAACTGCTGTGGAAAAAATAATTTAGGAAGTACGATAGTGGTTTCGAGTTATCGGAGCCACTATTTCGCTTTGTATACAACACTCTCACAATTTTTAACGTTGGGATTGCAATATATCCTGATAACAATATCAAGGAGGCGTGCTATGAAAAGCTTAAAACGCAAATGGTTGAACAGGGTAGTTATGTCAACCGTTATGGCTACTTGCCTGAGTTTTGCCGGGGGCGTAAGTGCAGAAGAACCTGCACCTGATTTTACCAATGCACTTGCTATTAACCAAGGCGGTTTTGCCGATTATGTTGGCGCAGGCGTATACAATGAAGATACTGATGTGTTTGCTTTTACTCAAGACAAAACCACTATTACTACCCAAAACCAAACTTTCGCTGGTGGTCCGTGGACCGGCAGCATTGGTACTTCCGTATATGCAGGCAATGCTGACGGCAAACCGCAAACAGTTACCATCGATATGAATGGTAATGCTCTGGAAATCAACACTACCAATACTTCTGGTAGCGGTACCGGTATTATGTCCGTAGGCATTGGCACTACTGTTGAAATCAACAATCCTGGCGCAATGAGTATCAACGCAACCAGCACCGGTCAAACTGCAGCTCTGTTCGCTAACGGCGGCGGTCAACTCTTCATCCACAATGGTGGCGAAGACCAAGAAAACAAAGTATTGACTTTGACTGCTAACGCATCTAACTCCGGTAGCGGTGCAGTTGTTAAGACTATGAATGGTATTGGCAACGGTCGTTCTTGGATTAAGGTTGATGGCTTGGTAGATATCCATGGCGATGTCACTGCTAGCAAGGGTGCAGGCGAAGGCTTGTCCGCAGTAGCATCCACCATCGAAATTGGTGGTGGCAAGATTATCATGACCACTGACGGCAGCGATCCTAACCTGAACTTCGGTGGCAGTACTCCTGTAGCAATCCGTGCTTATGGCGAATTCGTATCCAGCAACTACGGCATTGTTAACGTAAACGTAGTTAAGGAAGCAGAAACTGCAGATGCTAAAGCAATCGGTGCAGGCGATAACGATGTACAAATCGTTGGTAACTTCAGCACTGTAGGCGGCATGGGCACCCAAGGCACCATTAACGTTGGTTTGAACACTAAAGACTCCTATTGGTACGGCAACTACGCTTTTGGCAGTGGCTTCGGCGTAACCCCCGGCGATTATGGTTGCTTGAACCTGTTTATGGGCAACGGCGCTAAATGGCAAGGCTGGACTAAATACGGCACTAACCTGAAGATGGACAGCGGCGCAGAATGGACTGGCTACAACCAAGGTAGCAAGAACTTGGTAATGGAGCTGAACAATGATGCAATTTGGCACCACACTTCCAACGAAACTGAAGACATCGTAACTAGCCATGTACAAAGTTTGAAAGGTAATGGCGGTTACATCGACATGACTGCAGCAGATGCAGGCGATATTACTGTAAGCACCTTCGCTGGCAGCACCAATGTTCTCTACAGCCATAATGCAAGCGATCCTACTATCATCAACGGTGGCAACTTTACTGTTGAAAGTGCTACTGAAGGTTCTTCCATCTATCTGATCACTGACACTACCGGTATTGATTTGGCAGATAAGGTTGAAATTTACAATGTATTGGATTCCTTGGCTAGCAAACTGTTCTACACCGGTTATGTAGATGGTGAACGTAATTTGAACGGCTATGTACAAATTGCTGAAGGCTTGACCAGCGCATCTATTGCTGCTTATACTGCAGATATTAAATATAATGCTGAAACCGGTAACGGTAATGTAGTTGCAGGCACATTGAGTAATCCTGAGACACAAACTACTGGTGAATTTGCTACCGTATTGACTAAAGAGAACAGCTCTTTGGCTCACTATATCGGTACCGGCGTATATGATACTTATAATGATGTACATAATTTCACCCAAGACACCAGCATTTCTGTAGCAGACACCAGACATAATGGTGGTCCGTGGGTAGGTGCCGGCGTAGGCGCAGCAATCTACAGCAATTCCACTCCTGCAAACGGTGAAGAGATTATTACCATTGATATGAATGGTAATGCACTGAATTTGTATAGCGACAATACTTCTAAAAATACTCCTGTAGGCAACAATACCTGTATTTCTGCAGTTGGTAGCAACGACAACAATGGCAAGAACATTCTGTCTCTTGTAGAAATCAACAACGCAGGTCCTATTACCTTGGAAACTAAAGGTAGTGGTATGACCGCAGGTATGTGGGTAAACGGCGGTGGCAAAATCTTCGTCCACAATGGCGGCGAAGATCAAGAAGATAAGGTTTTATCCATCCGCACTTGGGCTCAATCCGCAGGTAGCGGTGTTGGTATTAAATCTATGAATGGTTTGCCAAATGCTTGCTCTTGGATTAAGGTTGATGGCTTGGTTGACATTCAACTGGACGTAACCGAAGGTCATGGTGCAGGCGAAGGCTTGTCCGCAGTAGCATCCACCATCGAAGTTGGCGGCGGCAAGATTATCATGACTTCCGATGGCAGTGATCCTAACCTGAACTTTGGCGGTGATACTCCTGTAGCAATCCGTGCTTATGGTGAATTCGTATCCAACAACTACGGTATCGTTAACGTAAACGTAGAGAAGGAAGCAGATACTGAAACTGCTAAAGCAATCGGTGCAGGCGATAACGATGTACAAATCGTTGGTAACTTCAGCACCGTAGGCGGCATGGGCACCAAAGGTACCATCAACGTTGGTTTGAACACTAAAGATTCCTATTGGTATGGCAACTACGCTTTCGGCAGTGGCTTCGGCGTAACCCCCGGCGATAATGGCTGCCTGAACCTGTTCATGGGCAACGGCGCTAAATGGCAAGGCTGGACTAAATACGGCACCAACCTGAAGATGGATAGCGGCGCTGAATGGGTTGGCTACAACCAAGGCGATAAGAACTTGGTAATGGATATCAACAATGGCGCAACTTGGAAGCATACCTCCAACGAAACCGAAGAAAGCGTAACCAGCCATGTACAAAGCATGACTGCTGATGGCGGTATCATCGACAACAGCTTCAAGGATTCCGGTGATATCAATATCGAAAGCTTTACCGGCAATGCTGACTTTAAGCTGGGCGCAGGTAATGTAACTATCAATAAATATAACGGTGAAGCAGCTTTTGCTATGGGTACAGGCGATGTAGCTGTTAGTGAATATGCAGGTACTGCCAGTGTATTCTACAGCCATAACGCAAGCAATCCTGCATCTATCAACGGTGGCAACTTCACTGTTAATAACGCAGCAGAAGGTTCTTCCATCTATCTTATTACCGACAACAGCGGTATCGATATGCAGAACGCTTATGTAGTAAATGGCGTTCTGGATTCCTTGGCTAACAAGCTGTTCTACAACGGTTATGTAGACGGCGAACGCAATCTGGACGGCTACGTACAAATCGCAGAAGGCTTGACCAGCGCATCTGCAACCAAGTACACCGGCAGCATCGAATACAGCGCAGAAAACGGTCAAGGCGGTTTGTTAGCAGACAGCCTGCGTCCGGAAATCGTATATCCTGAAAGCCAAACTGTTACTGAATTCACTACAGCCTTCGGCTCTGATCCGGAAAAAGCAACCGAATACTTGGTAGCAGGCGTATATGACGGTGATACCAATACTTTGAACTTCACTGCAGACAAGACTACCATTACTACTCAGAACGAAACCTTCGCAGGTGGTCCGTGGACCGGCAACATCGGTACTTCCGTATATGCAGGCTATGCTGATGGTCAACCGCAACATCTGACCATCGATATGAACGGCAACGAACTGGAAATCAACACCACCAATACTTCTGGCAGCGGCACCGGCATTATGTCCGTAGGTATTGGTACTACTGTTGAAATCAATAACCCCGGTGCAATGGAAATCAACGCAACCAGCACCGGTCAAACTGCAGCTTTGTTCGCTAACGGCGGCGGTCAAATCTTTATCCACAATGGCGGTGAAGACCAAGAAAACAAGGTACTGACTTTGACTGCTAACGCATCTACTTCCGGTAGCGGTGCAGTTATCAAGACCATGAACGGCGTAGGCAACGGTCGTTCCTGGATCAAAGTTGACGGCTTGGTAGATGTACACGGCGACGTAACTAGCAGCAAGGGTGCAGGCGAAGGCTTGTCCGCAGTAGCATCCACCATTGAAGTTGGCGGCGGCAAAATCATTATGACCACCGACGGCAGCGATCCTAACCTGAACTTTGGCGGTAACACTCCTGTAGCAATCCGTGCTTATGGCGAATTCGTATCCAGCAACTACGGTATCGTTAACGTGAACGTAGAGAAGGAAGCAGATACTGCAGATGCTAAAGCAATCGGTGCAGGCAACAACGATGTACAAATCGTTGGTAACTTCAGCACTGTAGGCGGCATGGGTACTAGAGGTACCATTAACGTAGGTTTGAATACTAAAGACTCCTATTGGTACGGCAACTACGCTTTCGGCAGCGGCTTCGGCGTAACCCCCGGCGATTATGGCTGCTTGAACCTGTTCATGGGCAATGGTGCTAAATGGCAAGGTTGGACTAAATACGGCACTAACCTGAAGATGGATAGCGGCGCAGAATGGATTGGCTACAATCAAGGCAGCAAGAACTTGGTAATGGAAATGAATAACGGTGCAATCTGGCACCACACCTCCAACAATACCGAGGACATCGTAACCAGCCATGTACAAAGCTTCAAAGGTAACGGTGGCTACATCGATATGACTGCAGCTGATGCAGGCGACATTACTGTAAGCAATTTCGATGGCAATGTAAGCGTATTCTACAACATGCGTGGTGACGCAATGACCTTCGATTTGGCTGACGAAGGTGAAGCAGTTACTGCTACCACTGATGTATTGGGCGGCAACTTCACTGTTGAAAAAGCAGCAGAAGGCTCTACCGTTAACGTTATCGTTGTCAACAACGGCATTGATACCTCCGACCAAGATACTGTAATTACCGTTCTGGAAAACGCGGCCGATAAACTGTTCTACAAAGATGCTGAAGAAAACGCAGCTAACCTGAAAGGCACTGTAGGCATTAGCGAAGGCTTGCTGTCTGCTAGTGTTATGCAGGTAATCGGCGATGTTTCCTATGATACCGAAAAAGGTGGTCAAGGCGACTTGGTTATCTCCACTGTAGACCAAGTAGAACCCGGTCGTGATGAAGCACCTAACAAGTACATCTACGGCGACAGCGAAACCGGTATGATGCGCGGCGCTAAATCTGCAATGTCCTCTACTGCGATGATTTGGCGTGCAGAAAACAACGACATCTTGAAACGTATGGGCGACCTGCGTCTGGACCAAGGCGAAGCAGGCCTCTGGGCTAAATACTACGGCGGCAAGATGAACATGGATGCTCAAAAGGCAGAGTTCAACACCAACTACAACGCTTACCAAGTAGGTTATGACCACAAGGTTGGCGATGATTGGACCGTAGGCGTTGCACTGAGCCATAACGTAGGTAGCTCCACTTATTCCTTCCGCGGCGACGGCGACCAACGGGTAACCAGCTTGGCACTGTATGGCAGCATGGTTAAGGAAGACGGTCAATATCTGGATTTGATCCTGAAAGGCAGTAAGCTGGACAACGAATACACCGTTAAGAACAACTACGGCAAGACCTTGGACGGCGACTACGATACTTGGGGCGCATCCATCAGCGCAGAATACGGCAAGCGTTTCGAAAGCGCTAACGGTTTCTACTTCGACCCCAGCATCGAGTTCACTGTAGGCCGTGTAGCAAGCCAAGACTACAACGCAAGCAGCGATTATCTGGACGGCTACGGCAGAAACAAACTGATGAACGTCGACCAAGACGCCTTCACTTCTGCAATCGGCAGACTGGGTCTGGCAGTAGGCAAGAAGCTGGATAAAGGCTCCTACTACGCAAAACTGGCGGTAGCACACGAATTCGCAGGCGACTTCGATACTACCTATAAAGCAGCAGGCGAACCTGAAGCTAAGACCAATATCGACTTCAGCGATACTTGGTACGAACTGCGTGTAGGCATGACCGAGCAAATGAACGACAGCAGCTACTTCTATGCTAACCTGGGCAAGACCTTCGGTGGCGAAGTAACTGAAAAATGGCGTGTAGACGCAGGCATGCGCTTCAGCTTCTAATTTAGCTCTTCTCCTATACACTTCCCATAATTCAGGTGGACTAGCAACCCACCGGCAATGGCCTCGGACTGCAATGTCCGGGGCTTTTTGCTGTTTCTGCTTTCTTTATAGGTGCAATTTGCCTACAGCACTAGTCAGCGAGCGTAAACTATGATATAATTTAATGGCGAATTTCTATCCCAAGGGGTTATTATGCCATTTTTTAAGGAGACATCATGGAAGGTATTATTAGCGGTGTACGCAAAAACAGTTTAGCTGAAGCAGCAGGCATTGTTGCCGGCGAAAAGTTAATTACTGTTGATGGTGTACAAGTACAGGACATTATCGAATTAAGCTTCTACACTTCTGATTACGAGGTAGATTTGGAGCTGGAGAATAAGGACGGCCAACGCCGTCAGGTACATATTGACAAGCATCCCGACGAAGATTTGGGCTTGGAGTTTGAAAGCGCGGTTTTTGACAAGGTTCGCACCTGCTACAACAACTGCACCTTCTGCTTTGTGGACCAAATGATTCCCGGTATGCGTCCCGGTCTGTATGTCCGTGATGACGATTTCCGCCTATCTTTCCTTTATGGCAACTTCATCACTTTGACCAATATGAAGGACGAAGATTTTGAACGTATCATCCGCACCCATATGTCTCCACTGTACGTTTCTGTCCATGCTACGGATCCGGAGGTGCGCTGCGCTATGATGCGCAACCGTTTTGCCGGCGAGCTGATGACCAAGCTGCAACGCCTTTTGGATGCAGGCATTCAGGTGCATTGCCAAATCGTTTGCTGCCCTGGTTACAACGATGGCGAAGTTCTAGCCAAAAGCTTCCGCGATTTGTACGCACTGCATCCCGGTGTGCTGACCATGGCGGTGGTTCCTGTAGGGCTTACCAAGCAGCGCGAGGGTTTGTTCCCCATGCGTACTTTTACCAAAGAAGAAGCGCAGGCTGTGGTAGAAATGGTTACTCCTTGGCAGGAACGCTGTCGCAAGGAAACAGGCAAAACTTTCATCTACTTGGGCGATGAGTTCTATCTGTTGGCAGAAAAGAAATTGCCGCATACGGATTGGTATGACGGTTTCCCCCAATTAGAAAACGGCATTGGTCTGACCCGCAGTTTCCTTGACGAATGGGACGCAACTTTGAAGCAGATGAAGAACTACAGTGCTGCAGAGCCTGCGGTAATCCCTGTAGGCGAAAGTGCTTACAAAGTGTTGCAGCCTATGTTGGACGTGGTGAACAAAAAATATGGCAGTAGCCATCGTTTTATTTCCGTCAAGAATCTTTTCTTTGGCGGCAAGGTTAATGTGACCGGACTTTTGACTGCCAGCGATATTTTAACTGCTGCAGAAGGCAAACGGATTATTTTGCCTGCAGTAGTTTTGAATGAGGATGATTTGTTCCTTGATGACCAAAGCTTGGATGATTTCAAAAAAGCTTACGCCGGCAAAGTAGAAATAGCCAAAGGTGCCAAGGAGCTGTTGCATTACCTTTTGGAGCGTTAGAAAGGCAGGCGTGCTATGCTACAGGTTTATACAGGTACAGGGAAGGGCAAAACAACTGCCGCTTTAGGCGTGGCTTTCCGTGGCGCTGGATACGGCTTGAAGACTATGATGATATCCTTTTTGAAGGACGATCCCGGGTATGGTGAGGCGAGAGCTGCACAGTATTTGCCGGGCTTTGTGCTAAAACAGGTTGGTCGCGATACTTTCGTCAATTTCCGTGATCCTGACCCCATTGACTTGGAAATGTGCCGCAATGGTTGGGAGCTGGCGAAAAAAGCGATTTCTGAAAGGGCTGCCGATATCATCATCTTGGATGAGCTGAATATTGTTTTAGCTACCCAGATGCTGCCTACGGAAGAAGTGGCGGACTTCCTGAAGAAACACAGCCAAGAACTGGAAATTATTATGACCGGTAGAGGAGCACCTAAAGAAATTATGAATATTGCCGATTTGGTAACGGATATGCAGGAAGTAAAACATTACTTCTATAAGAGCGTAACCAGCCGCAACGGCATTGACCACTAAAATTTTACACAAGTATGATAGATTCTTTTACTAAAGAAGATTATGATGGAGGAAGTTACTTATGGGAAAACCTATTGTTGCTATAGTAGGACGTCCTAATGTTGGCAAATCTACTCTGTTTAATATTTTTGCTAATAGCAGGATTTCCATCGTGGAGGATACTCCCGGCGTTACCCGTGACAGATTATATGCTACAGCTGAATGGCTGGACCACGAGTTTATGATGGTTGATACCGGTGGTATCGAAATTATGAACGCGGATGCTATTGCTGTATCCATCCGCCAACAGGCGCAAATCGCTATTAAAGAGGCTGACGTAATCCTCTTCGTTTGCGATGCCCGTAGCGGTATTACTACTGAAGATGCCGACGTAGCACGTTTGCTGCGCCAATCTAAAAAGCCCATTGTTTTGGCAGTTAATAAGGCGGATTCTCCTAAACAGGAGATGAATACCTTTGAATTCTACAATCTGGGTATTGGCGATCCTATTCCTGTTTCTGCAGCCAACCATTTAGGCTTGGGTGATTTGCTGGATGCGGTTGTTGCCAAATTCCCCGATGATAAGAAAGGCAATCTGGTAGAAGATGAAGACGAAATCAAAGTTGCGTTGATTGGCCGCCCTAATGTTGGCAAGTCTTCTATCTTCAACGCTTTAGTTGGCGAAGAGCGTTCTATTGTTAGTAATGTAGCAGGCACGACTCGTGATGCTATTGATACTCCGGTAGTACGCAATGGTCAAAAATATCTGTTCATCGATACTGCAGGTATGCGCCGTAAAGCTAAAGTGGACGAGCCTATTGAAAAATACAGCGTTATGCGTTCTTTGCGCGCTGTTGACCGCAGTGACGTTGTGCTCATGGTATTTGATGCAGTAGAAGGCGTTACTGAGCAGGATAAGCGTATTGTTGGCTACGCTCATGAAGCAGGCAAGGCGATTATCCTTGTTGTGAACAAATGGGATTTGTACGAAAAGGATAATTCTTCCACCCTGCGTTACACTGAAACTCTGCGCAAGGAACTGGTGTTCCTGCAATATGCTCCCTGCGTATTCGTTTCCGCAGTTACTAAGCAGCGTATCCATCGCCTGCCCGAAGTTATCAGCTACGTAGCGGAACAAAATGCTATGCGTATTTCTACCAGCATCCTGAACCAAGTTATCGAGGATGCTGTGGCAATCAACCCGCCGCCGACGGAAAAAGGCAAACGCTTGAAGATCCTTTATGTAACCCAAGTAAAAATCAAACCGCCTACCTTTGTTATCTTCGTCAACGAACCGGAAATCATGCATTTCTCCTACCAACGCTATTTGGAGAACAAGCTGCGTGAATCCTTCGGTTTCGAGGGTACGCCTATCCAAATGATTATCCGTGGCAAGAACGAGGACGAGTAGGCTTAAAGACAGGTGATACTGATGATAAATGAAGTGGGTGTGCTGCAATATCTTATAGCCTTTGTTTTAGGCTTTGTGTGCGGCTCTATCCCTAGCGGTCTGTGGTTGGTACAGGCATTCCATGGTATTGATATCCGTGATTACGGTAGCAAGAATATTGGCGCGACCAATGTCTTCCGTACTGCAGGTCCCAAAACTGCGGTGTTGGTACTGCTTTGCGACGCTTTGAAGGGTATTGTGCCTATTGCTATTGCCAATTACTTCTTTCAAGATCCTGTAGTCAATGTGCTTGCAGGCTTGGGAGCTATGCTGGGGCATAACTATTCCTTGTTCCTCGGCTTCAAGGGGGGCAAGGGTGTAGCTACAGGTTTGGGCGTGCTCATTTACTTGATGCCTACGGTAGCAGGTATAGCCTTTGGTATTTGGCTGGTGCTGGTGCTGCTCACCCGTTATGTTTCCTTGGGCTCCATTGTGGCAGCGGCTTGCACGCCGGTTTTGGCTTGGTATTTGGGCTATCATTACGCTTATGTCGCTTTAGGCACAGTAGCAGGCTTGGCGATCGTTATACGTCATAAGGACAATATCGGCAGACTGCTTAGCGGTACGGAAAGCAAGATCAAGCCGGGCAATGCTCAAAATCTTGATAAAAAATAAAGAAAATAACTAAACCCGTCAGGAATATGTAAAGCTCCTGACGGGTATTTTAATTTCACAAAGATTACAAGAAAAACCTTTGTACTTTTCTGAGAAACAGTGCTATAATATGTATAGAGTTCTGTATAAAGAAGGGGGACAATGTTATGTCTGAAAAATCAACATTCTATCTGGTGCGTGAAGAAATCCTTCCGGAAGCGATTAAAAAAACTATTAAAGTAAAAGAAATTTTAAAACGTGGCGAAATCAAAACCATCAACGAAGCTGTTGAAAAAATGGGCTTGAGCCGTAGCGCTTATTATAAATATAAAGACTATGTTTTTCCGTTCTACGAAGCAAGCAAAGAAAAAATTATCACCCTTTCCTTATTGTTGGAGCATAAATCAGGCGTGTTGAGCAAGGTGCTGAACACAGTTGCCGGCGATTCCGGCAGCATTATGACCATCAATCAAGGCATTCCTCTGCAAGGCGTGGCTAACACCACCATCTCCATTGAAACAAAGCATTTGACCGTGGATTTGGAAGCATTGCTGGATAAACTGCGTATGATTGACGGCGTAAAACGCTTGGAGGTTCTGGGACAGGTATAATCTATCCTGTTGTTCCGTGAAGAAAGGATGAGGGGACGATGAAAGACTTTATTAATGTTGGCCTGCTGGGAGCAGGCACTGTTGGTGGCGGCGTCATTAAAGTGTTAGAAAAGAACGCTGCCGAAATCGAGCAAAAGGTAGGCAAGCCCATCCGCATTACCAAGGTGTTGGACCGTAATGTGGAGGCGCGCCAAAAGGAATACGGCGATCAATATCTGTTCACTGCTAATGCTGACGATATTTTGGAAGATAAAGATATCGATATCGTTGTTGAATTGTTGGGCCGTGAACATCCTGCTAAGGAATATATTGCAAAAGCTTTTGAAAACGGTAAGAATGTTGTTACTGCTAACAAGGACGTTATTGCCCGTTATGGTGCGGAGCTGTTTCCGTTGGCGGAAGCTCATCACTGCGACTTCTTATTCGAGGCTAGTGTGTGCGGCGGTATTCCTATTATCGAGCCTATGAAGACCAGCATGGCAGGCAATCGTATTAATTCCGTTATGGGTATTGTTAACGGCACTACCAACTACATGCTGTCCAAGATGAGCAACGAACACCTTGATTATGACGAGGTGCTGAAGGAAGCACAGGCTAAAGGCTATGCTGAGTCTGATCCTACTGCCGATGTTGGTGGTTTGGATGCTGCTCGTAAAATTGTAATTTTGG
The DNA here is from genome assembly GCF_045124115.1 of Phascolarctobacterium sp. Lineage (GTDB taxonomy): Bacteria > Bacillota > Negativicutes > Acidaminococcales > Acidaminococcaceae > Phascolarctobacterium_A. The sequence continues at coordinate 23,187 of NZ_JBGVLF010000065.1, read as the reverse complement.
CTTCTATTGCCTTCAATACCCGCATCAGCCTTGACGATGTGCTGGTAGAAGGTATTGAAAATATCGAAGCTTGCGATATTAAATATGCGCAAAGCTTGGGCTATGCTATCAAGCTTTTGGCTATTGCTAAAAATGATGAAGAAAACGGCGTTACTGTTTGCGTAAAGCCCACTATGCTGCCTTTGACCCATCCGCTGGCTGGGGTAAACGGCGTGTACAACGCAGTGTTCGTTAACGGCGATGCTATTGGCGAGGCTATGTTCCTTGGCCTGGGCGCAGGCCGTCTGCCTACGGCAAGTTCTGTTTGCGGCGACATTATTAACATCGCCCGTAACATGATGCATGGCGCTTGCGGTCGTATTAGCTGTACCTGCTTCAAAGAGAAGCAACTGTGTCCGCCGGAAAAAATGTCCGCTCCTGCCTACATCCGTCTGCAAGTGCTTGACCAACCGGGTGCTTTGGCAGCGATTGCAGCAGCCTTCGGTGCGCAAAACGTTTCCCTGCGTAATGTTATCCAACAAAACGAAGCGATGGGCGAAAAAGCGGAAATCGTTGTTATTACCCACAGCGTTTCTGAATCCAATCTGCAAATGGCACTGCAAATTTTAAAAGTGCTGCCTGTTGTAGAAAAAGTCAGCTGCGTAATTCGTGTAGAAGACAGCAAGTTGTGCTAAAGGGGTGAGCTTAATGAACAAGGTAACTGTCCGTGTTCCTGCTACCTCAGCCAACTGTGGTCCGGGCTTTGATACCTTGGGCTTGGCTGTGGATTTGTATAATGAAGCCACCTACGAAATTACTGATACCAAGGGCTTTCAACTGGAAGTAACCGGTGAAGGTGCCGAGTATCTTAAACCTTTTGGCCGCAATCTTGCTTTCGCCAGCTTTTTGCGGGTGTGGAACAAGGTGATGGATGGCAAGCGTATAGGCCTTAAAGTCAAGATGATTAACCGCATTCCTATGTCCCGTGGCTTGGGCAGCAGTTCCAGCGCCATTGTAGCAGGTTTATATGCTGCCAACTGTTTGTGCGATAATTATTATACTCGTGACGAGCTTTTGAACATCGCTACGGAGATTGAAGGCCATCCTGATAATGTAGCACCTGCCATTTACGGCGGCTTTACTATTAGCTATATGGAAAATAGCGAGGCACATTCTTTAAAGCTGATTCCTGCTAAACCGTTGCAGTTTATTGCGGTGGTGCCGGATAGCAAGCTGCCTACGGTTTTGGCGCGTCAGGCTATTCCTAAGACCATTCCTCATGGTGATGCTGTGTATAACGCTTCCCGTGCGTCGCTTTTAGTAGGCGCTTTAGCAAGCGGCAATTATGAATATTTAAGTATGGCTTTGGATGATAAGCTGCACCAACCTTACCGTGCCCATTTGATTCCTGGCTTGTATGATGTGTTTGCGGCAGCGAAAGCTGCAGGCGCTTACAACGCTATTATTAGCGGTGCAGGTTCCACAGTAATGGCTTACGCAGCACCGGAGGCGGATGGCGAAGCCATCGCTAAGGCTATGGTAGCGACCTTTGCGCAGCAAGGGGAGCACGCCTGCTACCATATTCTGCATCTTGATACTCAAGGCGTGCAAGCAATTTAGGCTTTTGGGGTTTAGTCCCTTTAACATCATCATCTCCTTTCTAGCAGCGACCGCTGTGGCTTATGCCCGGCGGTTGTTGCTATTTTGGTCAAGAAATGCATCGTGCCATCAATCCCCGACTCACTAGCAATTTTAACGCTCATTTCGTGCAGAATCACAACGAAATTCGCGGCCGATTTTGTTCGCAAAATAATTTGCTGTTCGGTTCGCTTCATTTCTGTGATTCTGGGCACTTATGAGCTAAAATTGCTAATGTTTTGTCTGGGGATTGATGGCACTTACTTTTGTTAGAGTCTCTAGAAATTGTCCGTAAAAACAAAAAAACCTGCTCCGAAGAGCAGGTCAGTCTTGTAAAAATTAAGCCATAGCGTTAACTTTTTTAGCAAGTCTGGATTTTTTGCGAGCTGCAGCATTCTTGTGGATAATGCCTTTGCGAGCTGCTTTATCGAGCAAACCGGAAGCAACAGCCAGAGTAGCTTGAGCGTCTTCTTTAGCTGCGGTTTCAGACAGAGCAACAACTTTACGGGAAGCATTACGGAGAGCTGCTTTAACCGGAGCGTTTTTAGCACGACGTTCTGCGTCGGTTTTTACACTGCGGATGGAAGATTTAATGTTCGGCAACGAATTTCACCTCCTGATAATTCTTGTACTGCAATATTCTAACATATGATAAGGGTTTGTGCAAGTGTTTTTAGAAAAAGTTTTAAATAATCCTTGGTGGTTATCATATAGTGTTGTCAACTTACGCCCAACTCGCTGCAGTTGCTTGCACAATATATTATTACTGTTAAATTATTTACAGGGGAAGGTAGAAAATGTTATAATGATTAGTACTAATAAAATAATTTTTTGCAAAGGAGCAAACGGCATCTATGATTAAGCAAGACCATATCCGCAATTTTTCTATTATTGCCCATATAGATCATGGCAAGTCTACGCTTGCCGATAGATTGATAGAATATACCGGAACACTGAGCAAACGCGAGATGGAGGAACAGATTCTGGACTCCATGGACTTAGAGCGTGAGCGTGGTATTACCATTAAAGCACAGGCCGTGCGTAGCATTTACAAGGCACGCAATGGCGAAGAATATATGCTGAACTTTATTGATACTCCGGGTCACGTTGACTTTACTTATGAAGTATCCCGTGCATTGGCTGCTTGCGAAGGCGCACTGCTGGTTATTGACGCAACCCAAGGTATCGAGGCGCAAACTCTTGCCAACGTATATTTGGCGTTGGACAATGATTTGGAAATCGTTCCTGTTATTAACAAAATTGATTTGCCCAGTGCTGATCCTGAACATGTAAAAAAAGAAATTGAAGATGTTATCGGTATTGATGCCAGCGACGCAGTTTTATGCAGCGCTAAAACCGGTTTGGGCATCGAAGATGTTTTAGAGGCTATTGTTGCCCGCATCCCCGCACCTCAAGGTAGCGCGGAAGAACCGCTGAAAGCGCTGGTTTTCGACTCTAAATTCGATGCTTATAAAGGCGTAGTGCTGTATGTGCGCGTTATGGAAGGGCGTATCCGTAAAGGTATGCGCATTCGCATGATGGCTACAGGCGCAGAGTTTGATGTTACGGAAGTAGGCTACTTTAAGCCAGGTATTGTCAACGTAGACGAGTTGGAAGAAGGCCAAGTAGGTTTCTTTGCAGCCAGCATTAAAAATGTTAAGGATGCCCGCGTTGGCGATACTGTAACCGATGCCAACAACCCTGCACCCCAGGCGCTGCCCGGTTATCGCAAGGCAACCCCCATGGTATACTGCGGTCTGTATCCTGTAGAAAACTCCGATTACGATAATCTGCGCGATGCTTTGGAAAAATTGCAGTTGAACGATGCTTCCTTGATTTTTGAACCGGAAACATCTACCGCTTTAGGCTTCGGCTTCCGTTGCGGTTTCTTGGGCCTGCTGCACATGGACGTTATTAAGGAACGCTTGGAGCGTGAATATAACTTGAGCCTGATTACTACTGCGCCCAACGTAATTTACGAAGTGTTCCGCACTAATGGTGAGGTAGAGATGGTTGATAACCCGTCTCTGTTCCCTGACCCCACTGTTATCGACCATGTTGAAGAACCTTTCGTTAACGCTACCATTATCGTTCCCAAGGATTATGTAGGCGCTGTTATGGAGTTGAGCCAAGAAAAACGCGGTGAATATGACAACATGACGTATCTGGACGATACCCGTGTTATGATTCACTATGCGCTGCCCTTGAGCGAAATTATCTTTGACTATTTTGATAGATTGAAATCTGCCACCCGTGGCTATGCTTCCTTGGACTACGAGCTGAGCGGCTATCGTTGGTCTAATCTGGTGAAGGTGGATATTCTGCTTAACGGCGAGCCTGTGGATGCCCTTTCCGCTATTGTGCATAAGGAAAGCGCCCAAGTGCGTGGCCGCCAATTGGTAGAAAAGCTGCGCAGCTTGATTCCTCGCCAAATGTTTGAAATTCCCGTACAGGCTGCTATTGGCAATAAGGTTATTGCCAGGGAGAACGTGCGCGCTATGCGTAAGGACGTTTTGGCTAAATGCTACGGCGGTGATATCAGCCGTAAACGTAAACTGCTGGAAAAGCAGAAGGAGGGCAAAAAGCGCATGAAGCAAGTCGGTAGCGTAGAGCTGCCCCAAGAGGCATTCATGGCTATCCTCAAGATGGACTAAGGCGGGTGATTGACGATGATTGTACAGCTCCAGGGATTGTTAGCAACAATTGGCATCCTGGATATAATCGATATTGTTGTAGTTGCTTATTTCCTTTACCGTTTATTTTTAATGCTGAAGAACACTCGTGCAGCAACCTTGGTAAAAGGTTTGCTGGTACTGGTAGTGTTCACTATTGCCTGCCGTTGGCTCAATCTTCATGTCATCAGTTGGCTTTTGGAAAAGAGCATGACGGTGATTATGGTCGCCTTGCCCGTAGTTTTCCAACCGGAGCTGCGCCGTGCTTTGGAGCAGATTGGTCGTGGCAACTTGTTCCACAAGAGCAGCGAACTGGATGAGCAGGAGTTGGAATCCATGCTGGAGTCCGTTGCTTTGGCGACTAAAGCTATGAGCAAGTCGAAAGTAGGCGCGTTGATGGTTTTTGAGCGCAATACCGGTTTGGTGGAGCGCATTGAGACCGGCGTACCTATTGATGGTATTGTCAGCAGCGGCTTAATCCAGAACATCTTCGTTAAGGATACACCTTTACATGATGGTGCGATTATTATTCGTGGCAACCGCGTTATGGCTGCCTGCTGCCTGCTGCCTTTGACGGAAAACCGCAATTTAAGCCAGGAGCTGGGTACGCGCCATCGTGCGGCCATCGGTATGTCCGAACAGTCCGATGCTATGGTTTTGGTAGTCAGCGAAGAAACAGGCACTATTTCCATTGCCCGCAATGGCGATTTAATGCGTTATCTGACCGTTAATGATGTGAAGGAAATTTTGCGTACCGCTATTTTCCGTCCGCATACTTCCTCCAAGGATTCCATGCCGGAATGGTTGCGCGGCTTGATAGGCGGTGACAAAAAATGAACATCTTTGAAAGATTTGCACGTAAAGAAAATCTCTTGGCAAGGATTATCTGCCTCTTGGTGGCATGCTGCCTGTGGATTTATGTAATGACCGACCAAAACCCCATTGTGGAACGCAGTGTGGAGGTAAGTCTGCGGCAGGAGAATATGCCTAGCAACATGATGGTGTTTAATGCACCGGCAAAGGTTATCGTCAAAGTGCGTGGCACTAGAACTCAAGTAGGCGAAAAATCCGATAGCAAGATTATTGCTTCCTTAAATTTGAAAAATGTTACTGAAGGACAACAGAATGTACCTGTAAAAGTAGATTTTCCTAATGGCGAAGTTGTGTCCGTTACTCCTAATGAAGTTTCTATTTACGTAGATACTGTGAGTGAAAAGAAAGTGCCTGTTACTACCCGTGTGGTAGGCGCTGTTTCCAGTGATATGACTGTAGGCAACAGCATTATCACTCCCGCAGAAGTTACTTTGCGTGGCGCAACCCACCGTATCGACAAGGTAAATAAGGTTGTTGCCCCCATTGATGTGACGGACCACAAGGGCAGTTTCCAAGCGGAAAGCGAATTGGTAGCAGTTAGTGATGATGGTTACGATATTCCTAATATGAAGATTATACCTGAGCGCGTTATGGTACAGGCGACTATGGTTTCCCAAATGTTGAGCGTAGATGTGCCTGTACAGTTGGCGACAGGGGGCGATCTGCCTGCAGGTATAGTGGTTACGAAAGCGGAAATCACTCCGTCCACCATTAGGATTACTGCTCCTCCTTCTGTTTTGAAAGAGTTGAAGGCTGTAAATACTAAGCCTGTGGATGTAAGTAAACTGACGGGTAGTACCGTTGTAGCCGCAGAGTTGGATTTGCCGGAGAAGGTTATTCCTGAAATCCGCAGCGTCCAAATCAGGTTATCCGTAGAAAGGCAGAAATAGTGCCGATGAAAATAAAGATTACTAATGTGCGTATCAGTTTGCGCCACGAAACGAGCCTGGAGCAGGCAGTGTGCAAAAAGGCAGGTCTGCCCAAGGATGCACTGCAAAGCGTACAGGTGTTGCGCAAGGCTGTGGACGCTCGTAAGAAAAGCGATATTTATTTAAACTACCACGTTTTGGCAGATGTAGATGTTAATGCCAAGCTATCCAAGCGTCTTCTGGGGGACAAGGATATTTCCAAATACCAGCGTCCTGCCAAAGAGGCAGTGGAATTGGGCGTAATGCCCATGGCTGCACCTCCGGTCGTTATTGGCGCAGGCCCTGCAGGTCTGCTGGCTGCACTGCAGTTGGCAGAATATGGCTATAAGCCTGTCCTTTTGGAGCGTGGCAAAGCTGTAGCCCAACGCGTCAGCGATGTAAATCGTTTCTGGACTACAGGTGAATTCAATCCTGTAAGTAATGTTCAGTTCGGCGAAGGCGGTGCGGGGACTTTCTCCGACGGTAAGCTGACCACCCGTGTTAACGACCCCGTAATGGCGGAAATTTTGCAGCTGTTTGTAGATGCAGGTGCTCCGGAAAACATCCTTTATGAGCACAAGCCCCATGTAGGTACGGATAAGCTTCGTGCTATGGTAACAGGGCTATCCAATCGCATTCGTGCTTTAGGCGGTACCATCCGTTACGAAACCCAAGTTACCGATTTAATCATTAAGAACAATACTGTGCAAGGCGTAGTGCTGGCATCTGGCGAGCGTTTGACGGCAGGTGCCGTGGTACTGGCCTGCGGCCATAGTGCCCGCGACACCTACGCTATGCTGACGTCCCAAGGGGTGGGCGTTACTGCTAAACCTTTTGCCATTGGTGTGCGTATCGAGCATCCCCAAGAGCTTATTGACAGAGCCCAATATGGCGATTTTGCCGGACATCATCTGCTGGGGGCGGCGGATTACGCACTGGTGTACCACACTCCGGACAAAAGCAGAACAGCTTATTCCTTCTGTATGTGCCCCGGTGGACAAGTGGTTGCTGCTGCTTCCGAAAGTGGCGGCGTAGTAGTTAACGGCATGAGCATGTTCAACCGCGACAGCGGTATTGCTAACAGTGCATTGGTAGTAAACGTTTCCCCGGAGGATTTTGGCAGTGACCCCTTGGCAGGCGTAGAGTTCCAACGTCAATACGAGCGCTTGGCTTTTGCCTGCGGTGGCAGCAACTACCATGCTCCTGCCCAAAATTTAGACACCTTCCTGCGTCAAAGCACGCCTTCCTTGGAGTCTTTGGTGCAACCGTCCTATCGACCGGGGCTGACAGCCTGCGATTTGGACAAGGTGCTGCCTAATTATGTAACGAATACTTTGCGTCAGGGTATTACCGCTTTTGGCCGCAAATTGGCAGGCTATGCTGACGGCGGCGCCCTGTTAACAGGTGTGGAAACACGTACATCTGCGCCTGTACGCATTGACCGCGACCGCGCTAGCTTTGTTTCTGTGACCCATGATTTGCTGTATCCCTGTGGCGAAGGCGCAGGCTATGCCGGAGGCATTATGAGCGCAGCGCTTGATGGTTATCATGTGGCTAGGGCGATTATGAAACGCTTTGCACCTATGCAATAGTAAATATATAAATTGTTGCTTCTAAAGTAGAGGAAGTAATTAAGGAGGAAAATAAATGGCACGTTTATTTGGTACTGATGGTGTTCGTGGTGTAGCGAACGTAGAACTGACTCCGGAGCTGGCTTTCAAACTGGGCTATGCTGCGGCAAAATATTTTGGCAGAGAAGTTTCCTGTCCCAAGATTATTATTGGCAGGGATACCCGTCGTAGCGGACAAATGCTGGAAAGCGCTTTGGCTGCAGGTATCTGCAGTGCAGGCGGTAATGCTCATCTGTTGGGCGTAATGCCCACTCCTGCAGTTTCTTTCCTTACTTCTGTAGTAAAGGCTAACGCAGGTGTAGTTATTTCTGCTTCCCATAATCCTTTTGAAGATAATGGTATCAAATTCTTCTCCCAAACCGGTCACAAGCTGCCGGACGCAGTAGAGGATGAAATTGCTGCTATTGTAGAAACTCCTATTGACTACAGCAACGCTGTAAGCGGCAGCAGTGTAGGCTGCATTGTTTACGAAAAGAACTTGGCAGAGCTGTACATCAAACATATTCTCAGCACTGCTTATGTAAAACTCAATGGTTTGAAAGTTGTTATGGACTGCTCCAATGGCGCTAACAGTGAAATTGCACCGATTATTCTGCGCAGCCTTGGCGCTGAAGTAGTAACTATCTTCAACGAACCCAACGGTATCAACATCAACAATGGCTGTGGTTCCACCCATTTGGAAGCGCTGCAGAAAAAAGTTGTGGAAGTAGGCGCTAATGTGGGTATCGCTAATGATGGCGACGCTGACCGTTGCTTGGCAGTGGACGAAAACGGCGAAGCTCTTGACGGCGACCAAATCATGCTGATTTGCGCATTGGAACAAATGAAACGCCATAAGCTTAACGACAATATGCTGGTTGTAACCGTAATGAGCAACGTAGGCCTGCACCAAGCTATGAAGGCTCACGGTGGCAAGACCTGCAAGACCGCTGTAGGCGATCGCTACGTTTTGGAAGAAATGCTCAAAAACAACTATTCCTTGGGCGGTGAACAATCCGGTCATATTATCTTCTCCGAATATGCTAAAACAGGCGACGGTATCTTGACTGCTGTACAACTGTTGTGCGCTATGGTTAAGAACAACAAGCCTCTGTCCGAAATGGGCAAAGTAATGACTAAGTTCCCCCAAGTCCTGCTGAACGTACGCGTAAAGAATAAAAACGGCTGGGAAGAAAAAGCTGCTATCCAAGAGGTTATAAAAAAATATCAAGAAGAGTTGGGCGATAACGGCCAAATCCTGGTACGTGCCAGCGGCACCGAGCCTTTAATCCGCATTATGGCAGAAGGACCTAAGCAAGACCGCTTGGAAGAAATCGCCAGCGCTATTGCCGATGTGGTTGTAGCAGAACTTGCTTAAAATTATTTAAACTTTTTTCAAAAAAGTTGTTGACAAATCCATGTAGATACAGTATAATCTTATTCGTTGCTGAGATACAGCAACAACCCAAAGTTGTCGGGGCGTGGCTCAGTTTGGTAGAGCGCTTCCTTGGGGTGGAAGAGGTCGTGGGTTCGAATCCCGCCGCTCCGACCATGTCGGATCTATAGCCTTAACGTATACGTTAAGGCTTTTTTTCATATTCAAATTTGGAGGAATTGCACATGATTCGTACCTTGGACATTGTTTGCAGCGAATGCGGTGAGGCTTTTGTGCCCGGTGAAAAGCTGTACTATCGTGATAATTATATGGCTACCAGTATCCGCGATACTAAATTTATCTGTCCTGCCTGCATTGCCAAGTGGGAAGCTAAGTGGCAGATTAAAGATGCATCCTTTAATGAAAAGGACTACGTGCTGACTGTGGACATCGAATTGGAGGATGGCAGCTTCTATGAGCACATGGACTGCACACCTTTGGACGAAACGGAAACCGTAGTCGTAGGCGAAGACATCCCTGTAGCGGCACAACGCCGTCTGTACGAGATTTACGCAGCGTGGGATAGGGAGCGCAAAGCTCATTACTTAAAGGACTGCATTTTCACTGATGAATTTATGCGTACTTCCTTTACCTGTGAAACTTATGGCGGGGAAAAATTTGATAATGTTGCTTTCCGCGTAACCATGCGCGGTGAGCTGCAGACGGAAATTCCTGTGCCTGATTATATTAAAAAGCAGATTTTAGAGGCTTATAAGCTGTATGAAGCCCAAAACATGGATGAGACTATTGAGGATTGATAGGGGGACAACATGAGCGAAGAATTATTAGAAAAGATTGAGAAACGTCGCACCTTTGCGATTATTTCCCACCCTGACGCAGGTAAAACTACTTTGACAGAAAAATTGCTGCTTTACGGCGGAGCTATTCACTTGGCAGGTTCTGTTAAGGCACGCAAAAGCAATAAGCATGCTGTATCCGACTGGATGGAGATTGAAAAGCAGCGCGGTATTTCTGTAACTTCCTCTGTGCTTCAGTTCGATTATGACGGCTACCGCGTCAATATTTTGGACACCCCCGGTCACCAAGACTTCTCTGAGGATACTTATCGTACCTTGATGGCTGCGGACAGCGCTGTTATGCTGATTGATGCTGCTAAAGGCGTGGAACCGCAGACTAAGAAGCTGTTCTGGGTTTGCCACCGCCGTCATCTGCCCATCTTTACTTTTGTTAACAAATTGGACCGCTACGGCCGCAATCCCTTCGATTTGATGGATGAATTGGAAAAAGTGCTGAACATCCGCGCTTATCCCATTAACTGGCCCATTGGTATTGATGGTCATTACAAAGGCGTGTACAACCGCTTGGAAAATACCATTGAATTGTTTGAAGACGACACCAGCCATGGTTCTAATAAACTGAAATCCACCACCGGTTCTTTGGACGACCCCAAGATTAAAGAATTGTTGGGCGACGACTTGTATGAAAACCTGTGCAATGATATTGAACTGCTGGATATGGCAGGGGATGAGTTTGATCTTGAGAAGGTTAATGAGGGCGAACTGACTCCCATGTTCTTCGGTAGTGCTATGACCAACTTTGGCGTGCAGGCATTTTTAGAAAAATTCTTGGAATTGTCTCCTAAGCCACAGCCCCGCGCGCTGCAAGATGGTACAATGATTACACCGGATAACGAAAAATTCTCTGCTTTCGTTTTCAAAATCCAAGCTAACATGAACCCTGCCCATCGTGACAGAATTTCCTTCATGCGTATTTGTTCCGGCGAATTTGAAAAGGGCATGTCTGTATACCATAAGCAGTCCGGCAAACTGGTAAAATTGGCGCAACCCCAACAATTCCTGGCGCAGGAACGTACCATTGTTGAAAAAGCTTATCCCGGTGATATTATCGGCGTGTTCGATCCCGGTATCTTCGGCATTGGTGACTCCTTGAGCGATAACAGCTTAAAGCTGCAATTTGAAGATTTCCCCGTATTCCCGCCGGAAATTTTCGCTCGCGTACAGCCTAAGGATTCCTTAAAGCGCAAACAATTTGAAAAAGGCATCATCCAACTTTCCCAAGAAGGTGCAATCCAAGTCTTCCGTCAAGAAGGCGTAGGCTTGGAAAGCTACATCGTCGGCGTAGTCGGCGTATTGCAATTGGAGGTATTGGAATACCGCCTGCTCAACGAATACAGTGCGCAACTGCTGATGAACCAGCTGCCTTATTCCGTAGCCCGCTGGGTATACGCTGAAGACAAGAAGCTGATTGAAAATATCAAGGGTCTGGACAATGGTATGCTTGTTTATGACAAGAAGGACCGCCCTGTTATTTTGGTTAACAATGAATGGTCCCTGAATTGGATTTTGGATCGCAACCCCGGTATTCAGTTCTTAACGGTACCTGCAGATGTTGAAAGAATCTAAGGAGCCCAACAGCTCTATTTTTACAAAACTAAAATTTAATACGAAGTTTTCCCTTTCCCAGCAAATCGTTATTTTGATTACACTGGTAGTGTGCGTTGCGTTGCTGCCTGCATCCTTGTTTACTACCTACAAGGTTTCTAGGGTGGTCTATGACCGCGTCAGCATTAATGCAGTCAGCATTAACAACATCCTCTGTAATTCTGACGAAATTAAACGGGGACTACAGGTTTACAGCACGGTAGAGATTGAATCTGCCAATGAGCTTATGGGTAGCTATGTCAATGACGTAGATCATTCGGACGAGGCGGGCGTAGCTATTTATGACCGCTACCGCAGGCTACGGGTAATGTATAACCCGGGCAAGCTGCCTAACTTCGCACCTCGGGCGCAGGTCTTGGTAGACAAGTACGCTCCGTTGAATGAAATTGGCTGGAAGGAAAACTACGCTATACCTAATCAAGCCTTTGGCTTCGTGCGCAATGATAATGGCGAAACCATTGGCTACGTTGTTACAGGTTATTCCGATGACTTGCTCAACAAGTCCACTTTGGATGCAGTTATGTTTCTGCTGATTTTGGTAACCTTGGGCTTATTGGTGGGCATTTTTGGCGCCATCTTCCTAGCAGGACGCATTAAAAAGGTTCTCTTTGGCTACGAGCCCGAAGAAATCGCACGTCTGCTGCAGGAACGCAACGTCATTTTGGACTCTGTACGTGAAGGCATTATCAACGTTAACAGCAATGGTGTTATCACCGTGGTTAATTTTGAAGCCCATAATCTGCTGACGCAGGCGGGTATTGCTGACTGCGATAATTTGTGCGGCAGATCTGCTAAAGATGTATTCAAGACAGTTCCGTTGGATGCTATTATTAAAGGCGGCAAGACTGTTGTCGATGCATCTGTAAAGGTTGGCTCTATTCTCTTCATTATCACTGCAGTACCTTTGATTGGTGAAAAGAAGATTTTGGGTGCTGTTATCACCTTCCGTAAAAAATCCGTGGTAGAGGAAATGGCCAACCAGCTGACAGGCTTTAAAAATTATGCTACCGCTTTGCGCGCCCAAACCCACGAGTTTATGAATAAGATGCACGTCATTATGGGCTTGATTAATATGAAAGCCTATGACGAGTTGAAAAAATATACCCAAGAGATTGCCAATAATAGGCAGTCCGAGGTATCCTTTATCGTTACTCGATTGAAGGATATTACTTTGTCAGGTTTCATTTTAGGCAAGATCAGCCGCAGTCGTGAGCTGGAGATTGATTTCAGCCTGACGGAAGAAAGCGAGCTCCATGGCGAGCTGTACGTTCCTTCCGTCCATGACATTGTACTGATTGCCGGAAATCTGATTGAAAATGCTTTTGATGCTTTAAAAAACTTTGACGGCGAAAGAATTGTCAACTTGACCATTCTGGACTTTGATAAGGAAATAGTCATTGTGGTGGAGGATTCCGGACCCGGTATGGATGAAGAAACAATGGGCAAGATTTTCCAACGCGGTTTCTCTAGCAAGGGTGTGGAAGGACATGGTTTTGGCTTGTTCCTAGCACGTCAAAGTATAGAAAACTTAAATGGTACTATTACTGTAGAGTCTGCGCCCGGTGAAGGTGCTACCTTTACTGTGCGCCTGCCTGTGAAGAAGGATGGTGATTGAGATGATCAATGTATTAGTTGTTGAAGATGATCCCATGGTTGCTCATCTGCATGAGCATTATATCAGCCAAGTAAAAGGCTTTAAGCTGTGCGATGTTGCCAATAATGGTGAAAAAGCTTTAAAGTTGTTGGAGCAGAATGACTATGATTTGCTGATTCTTGACATCTTTATGCCTACTATGGATGGCTTGCAGCTTTTGGCGAAGATTCGTGAAAAACTTTATGATGTGGACGTAATCGTGGTTTCTGCTGCCAATGATAAGGACAAGATTAAGCAAGCGCTGCGCTTGGGTGCAGTAGATTACATTATCAAGCCCTTTGAGTTCGAGCGTTTCCATTTGGCTATGAATAATTACCAACGCCGTCGCCATATTGTGGAGGAGCAGAACATTATCGAGCAGTCTGATTTGGATCAGACCATCGTCCGCCACGAACCACAAACAGCGGTTAGTCTGCCCAAGGGCTTGGACAAGAATACTTTGGGAACTGTGTGGGAGTGCATCCGTCAGATTGACGGCATGTTTACTACGGAGGAAGTGGCTGCCATGGTGGGCATTTCCCGTGTTTCTATCCGTAAGTATTTGGAGTTTTTAAAATCACTGCATCTGCTGAAACTGGATCTGCATCGCGGGTCCGTAGGCAGACCTGTATATAAGTATTTGTGCCTTGATAAGGAAAGCAATGTTCTGAAGGCATATATTCAATAAAGAGAGGCTAGGAAGATGATTGAGCCGATAAAGATTTTGGGCGTACCTGTCCATGCCTTGACCATGCAGGAGTCCGTAGAATATTTAGAAGGACGACTGCAGGCAGGTGAGCAGACCTTTGTGGTTACTGCCAATGCAGAAATCATTATGATGTGTCAACAGGATGCGTCCTACAATAAAATAATCAGCGAGGATGCCCAACTGGTGCTGCCCGATGGCGCAGGCGCTGTATGGGCAGGCCGTCACTTGGGTTATAAGGTGCCTGAACGTGTGGCAGGTTTTGACTTATACTGCAACTTGTTGGCTGCAGCAGCGCAAAAAGGCTACAAATCCTATTTCTTTGGCGGTGCTCCCGGTGTTGCGGAGGCAGCAAAGGCTAAGGCGGAAGAGCTTTATCCTGGCGTGCAGGTAGTAGGCTGTCACAACGGCTATTTTACTGAGGCCGAAGTGCCGGAGATTATTGCAGCCATCAACGCTTCCGGTGCGGATATGCTTTTTGTAGCTTTGGGCGCACCTAAGCAGGAAAAATGGCTGGTAGAACATCGTGAGCAGCTCAAGCCCCGTATTTTAATGGGCATTGGTGGCAGCTTTGACGTATTGGCAGGCAAAATGGAGCGTGCTCCCAAATGGATGCAGGAGGCGTCCTTGGAGTGGGCGTTCCGCCTTTACAAACAGCCCAGCCGCTTTATGCGCATGATGGCACTGCCTAAATTCGTGCTCAAGGTTATGTTCAGCGGTAAATAATTTTACAGAAAGGCGCTTGCTTTTTCTGCGTCTTTGTGTTAAATATTTAACGGTTATCATGGACAAAAATAATAAGCTGTATTATAATAAAGTGATGGTAAAGCGTAATTGATGGCTTCCATCACTTTTTCTATGTGATAGATTTTTGCAATCCCCGAGAAAGCGAGGCTGTATATGTTTATTGTAAAAGATGGGTACTATTATGTAATAGGGTCTCTGGTTTTGGCTGCTATTGTGTATTATTTCTTTGGTGCCGTGTGGGCAGTAATCCCTGTTGTTCTGGCGTTGTATTTCGCGTATTTCTTCCGCGATTTCCATCGTGTAACTCCCTATGACCCCAATGTACTCTACTCCCCTGCGGATGGTACGGTTATGGGTGTGGAGGAAATTTTTGATGATGAATATCTCAATGAGCCTGCCTTGAAGCTGACAATCTTCCTGTCCGTTTTCAATGTGCATACTAACCGCAGTCCCTTGGATGGCGAAATTAAATACCAACGTTACACTTGCGGTCAGTTTGTGCCTGCTTATGAAAAATCTGCTTCCTTCGAGAACGAGCGCCATGCAATCGGGGTAGATAATGGCAGATTCCGTTTCTTGGTAATCCAAGTTGCCGGCCTCTTGGCACGCCGTATTGTGTCTTGGGTAACTGTAGGTCATCAGCTGAAACAGGGCGAAACCTACGGCATGATTAAGTTCGGCTCCAGCACTGAGCTGATTGTTCCACGTAATGTGGAAATTTGCGTAAAAAAAGGCCAGTCCGTTGTTGGCGGTATTACTGTGGTGGGGAGGATTAAAGAATAATGAATTGGCGTCGTTTGGTTCCCAATAGCATTAGCTCTGCCAGCTTGATTTTTGGCGTGCTTTCTATTTTTAAGACTATCGAGGGTGATTTTTTCTATGCCCCGTTGTTTATTGTTATTGCTGTAATTTTTGACTCCTTGGATGGTCGCGCAGCCAGAGCTTTAGGTGTTGGTGGTGGCGATTTCGGCAAGGAGATGGACTCCCTGTGCGATATGTGCTCCTTCGGTGTAGCTCCTGCTATTATGATTTATCAGTTCGGTATGCAGGATTTGGGCTTGGTTGGTCAAGTTGTTGCAGGTCTTTTTGCTGTAGGCGGCTGCCTGCGCTTGGCGCGCTTTAACTGCAATACCGGTGTGGTCCATGGCTATTTCCAAGGTATGCCTATTCCTGCAGGCGCTTGCTTCCTTGCTGCCTATGCACTGAGCGGCTATACCTTCAGCCCTATGATTGTGGCTGCTATGACTTTGGTTATTGCTGTTATCATGTACAGCGAAGTTAAATATCCTGATTTCAAAGGCAAAGGCAATCCCATGTACAAGGTGCCTGTGCTGATTGCTGTGGTTATTGGCGCTGTAATGCTGTTCCAACGTCCGGGTGCATGGCCTTTTGTGGCATTGTTCACCTATACTATGGCTGGCATTATCAACCATATTTATCGTGCTGCCACCGGTAAAAACAACTAACTGCCCGATGTGCTGAAATTTTGGAGTAAAGGAGTTTTTTCATGTTTAATACATACGCTGATATAATCATGATCCCTTTGCAGCTGTTGATTATATTCTTTACGCTCTATTATTTCTTCGTATCTTGGTTCGGCCTTTTCGGTAAGAAGAAAGAAGTTAAAATTTACGACGAAAGTAAAACCTTCGCCTTGATTGCCTGCGCCCATAATGAACAGGCCGTTATTGCTCAATTAGTAGATAATTTAAAACGCTTGAACTATAATGATGCGTTGTATGATATTTTTGTAGTTGCCGATAACTGCGATGATAAGACTGCTGAAGTAGCCCGCAAAGCAGGCGCCCTTGTTCACGAACGCTTTAGTGAAGAAGGCCGCGGTAAAGGCTTTGCTATGGCATGGATGTTTGACAGGCTCTTTAAAATGGAGCGTCAGTATGACGCCGTGTGCATTTTTGATGCGGATAATCTGGTGCATCCGGACTTTCTGCGGGAGATGAATAGCCGTCTGTGCAATGGCGAGCGCATTATCCAAGCTTATATCGATGCCAAAAACCCGACGGATACTTGGGTCAGCGGTGTGTTCGCCATTTCCTTCTGGATTGTTAACCATGTGTGGAGCTTAGCGAAATACAATATGGGGTTGAGCTGCTGTTTGGGCGGTACGGGCATGTGCTTTGATATGGAAGTGCTGAAACGCTATCCTTGGCGTGCTACCTGCCTGACCGAAGATATGGAGTTTACCATTCAAGCAATGATGGAAGGCATTCCCACTACTTGGGCTCATGATGCCATTATTTATGACGAAAAGCCTTTGACCTTTATGCAGAGCTGGAACCAACGTAAACGTTGGTCTCAAGGTCACTTTGACGTTGCTGATAGATATTTGATCCCCATGATTAAGAAGGCGATTAAAGAGCGAAATATCGTGATGTTGGACTGTTCCGTTAACTTAATCCAGCCCTATTTCCTCATGATTTCCACCTGCTTTATCCTGCTCAGCTATGTCTACAATTTCTATCCCTTCTATACCAATATTCTCTATTTGATTATTCCTATGGAAGTGTGGACTATTGTAGGTATCGGCCAATATATTTTCCCGGTAGCTGTACTGTGGAAGATTAGAGCATCCTTTAAGTCTTGGTTGTACCTGCTATTGTACCCCTTGTTTATTTACAGTTGGGTGCCCATCACTGCTTTGGGTTGGTGGCACCGCAAGGAACACGATTGGTGCCACACCTTGCACACCCGCAGCATCAGCTTTGATGATGTAATTATTCCCGAGGACGCAGTTAACGATGGTCCTAAGGAAGTAGTCTTCGCGAAAGATAAAAAGTAAATAAGTAGTTTTAGAGCTCCGTAGCATTAGCTGCGGAGCTTTTTTTGCTACCATTTTTAGGAAAATTTTACTGGGACATGGGGTTGTCCTTCAGATATGGTATTTTTATAGCAACACAAAAAGTGTTAACGAGTTTAGTAATGATGTGTGTTGTAAAGGAGCGTTTGAAAATGGTTTTAATTGGTTTACTGTTTACTGTTGTAGGCATGATTGTTTTAGTAGGAGATTTCTTCTTTGGTTGGATGGTTTTTGGTAAATATACCACGATTATTGGTGCCTTGATGACAGGTATTGGCTACGCCATTGCAACTGACAAAGATAGTGAATAAGAGCAGATGGAGGTAAAGATTATGGATGAACAAAAGGTAATTGATGTGGAAACTGTGGAGCATGTAGAGGAAGCAAAGGACGAGGCGAAAAGCATTTACGAAGCTTTGGAAGAAGACATTATGAATGCCAAGCTGCCTGAAGGGGAGAAGACCAAACTGCTGTCTAAGTTGATTAAAAATCGCAGCAGACAGGTAAATATTATGCTGGTGGGCTCTACGGGCAGTGGTAAAAGTTCTACCATAAATGCTATGTTCAATATGGAGGTAGCTAAAGTTGGCGTGGGTGTGGACCCGGAAACAGCGGCGATTACCAAATATGAACTGGAAAATTTGATTATTTGGGATACTCCCGGTCTGGGGGACAGCATTGCTAAGGATAAGCAGATTACTAAGGCAATTATCGGGAAGCTTAATGAGGAAGATGCGGAGCACAAGCCTTTGATTGATCTGGTTGTAGTGGTAATGGATGCTGCATCTAAAGATTTGGGTACTTCCTATAAGCTTATCAATGATGTTTTGGTACCCTGCTTGGGCAATGAGGCATCCAAACGCATTTTGCTTGGCATTAACCAATCGGATGTTGCCATGAAGGGTAAACATTGGGATGCAGTAAAAAATGAGCCTGATACAGTGCTGTTGGAATTCTTGAAGAAGAAGGCTGCTTCCGTACAAGCGCGCATTAAGGAAGCAACGGATTTAGATATCGTGCCTATTTACTACTGCGCAGGTTACAAGGAAGAAGGTGGGGAGCAATGCAAACCCTATAATCTGACGAAGCTGCTTTACCATCTGTTGCTGTTAATTCCGCAGGAGAAACGTTTGGCACTGGTGGACAATATCAGGATGGAGAAAGATAATTGGACCCATGATGACCACGAGGAAGATTACATGGAGGCAACGGAGAAGACTTTTGGCGAAACTGTGCTGGATAGTTTATGGGATGGTGCAGAGTTTGGCGTGGAAGTGGGCGGCAAAGCGCTGGGCATTCCAGGCAAGCTTTTAGGCGGGCTTATGGGCGGTACTTTAGGCATCCTTCACGGCATCTTCCGTGCTTTTGGTAATGCGATGGAGTAGAGCGTTCGCCGAAAGTGGAGACGCGCAAAGTCAAGGACAAAGTCAATGAGTTTGAGATTAGATTTGAGCATGATGGAGGTGTAAAATGGGTTAGAGAGGTGATATCGGTGGCAATTAATGATACGGATTTGTTCAATAGCGTATACAAAGAAATAAGCGAGAAGCTGGGGATGGATACCGCTATTAACATTTACCATATGTTTAAGGGCCAGCAGATTAATTTTCCGGTACGCCTTTTTAACCCTGCCAAAATCCAAGAGCTTATCGTGAAGGAGTACGATGGTACTAATGTGAGAATGTTAGCGGTGAAATATAACTATTCGGAGAAAACGATAAGAAGGATTATTAGGGAAAGTGTAGAATATATGTAAAAGTATTAAAAACTAGTTTAAGTATGACAATATGTTTTCTAGTGGGCGTGGGGGGAAGATGATATGAGTAAAAAAGAAAATCTTACTAACGTAGCTATAGCTAGTGGAACTAATGAGATTATTCAAAGGTATGGCAGTGCTGCTAAAGAACATCTTGTTGCCTATTCTGGAAGTGATAATGAAGTTGGAAGAAGTTATAAGAGAAGCTTAAAATCTGTATCTGAACAAAAAATTAATCCTAAGTATAAGAATCAGAATTTAAAGCAACAAGCAGGTTTTTCTGCAGAAATAAAGGAAAGTGCCAATGCTAATGCTGAGTATATAATAAACAAATCGCCTAGACGAAAAATTAGAACTGACGATAATAATCCGTTGTATGATCATGTTGAAATAGACGGAAGTGGAAATATTATAGATGGCTCAGGATCGCAAATGAAGTTTGTGGGAAATAGTCCACAAAAAGCTCTTGATAGCATTATGTCAAAGAAATTTTCTAAATATCTAGATAATAATGCTAAGATTGAGGTGCCTTCAGATTATTATGATGGTATACTAGATGAGACTAATAAAAGAATTAGTGATTTAGAAAGACAACGAGCTAGACTTTTGAAAAATGGGAATGGCGAGAAAGCAAAACAGATATCAGAAAAAATTGATAAATATAATAAAATAAAAAAGAGTTTAAAAAAGAGCAGCGTGTCCACAAAAGAAGCTATGTTTGCTAGGCAACATCCAAAATTGTCTACAGCGAAAGATATTGTAAAAATTTCGCATAGAGCGGGAATGGAGGCTGTTGGCATCTCGGCGGCGATAGGGGGAAGTGTTTCTACAGTTCAAAATATAGTTGCTATATTTAAAGATGATAAGCCGGTAGACGAGGCGGTTAAGGATATCATAAAAGATACGGTCGTGTCTGGAGGTATAGGGTATGGAACAACATTTGCAAGTACAATAGTAAAAAGTACGATGCAGAATGCGAAATCTCAAACAATGAGATCTTTGTCTTCTACAAATTTGCCAGCAATGATAGTTACTACCACTATTACCTTTTCCAAGTCTGTTCATAAATACTTTAACGGTGAAATTACAGGAACTGAATTTCTTGAACAAGTTGGAGAGCAGGGGAGTGGAATGATAGCTTCTTCTATTGGTGCTACGATAGGGCAAGCTGTTATTCCGATACCTATTGTAGGAGGAATAATCGGTGGTATGATTGGTTATGCGTTATCCTCAGCTTGCTATGGAAATTTAATGAATTCCTTAAAAGAGGCGAAAGTAGCAAGGGAAGAACGTTTACTAATTGAAAAAATGTGTGAGGAACATAGAAAGCTTATTAGAGCTTATAGGGAAGAGCTCGAGAAAATTATACGAATATATTTAGAAGACCAAGCAAGAATTTTTCAGGAATCTTTTGATGGGATAAAGCAAGCTTTAGCTATAGGTGATATTGATGGGTACATTTCATATACAAATAGAATTACAAAAGCATTGGGAAAACAGGTCTTGTTTGAAAGTCAAGAAGAATGTGATAATTTGATGCTTAGCGGCATGACAATAAAAATTTAGATAAGTTTGTTTGAAACATTGACCTGATGGTCTTGATTTCGTCAATAATATTGATAAGGAGGAAAATATTATGCCTATACCATTTATTTTAGGAGGTTTAGCTCTTGCTGCAGCTGGTTATGGAGTGAAAAAAGGTATTGATGCAAAGGATGATCAAGATACTGCAAATCGGTTGAATGAATCTGCACAAGAAATTGTCGATAAGGCAACAAAACGGGCTAAGTCTAGCAGAACTAAGTGTAGTAATTCCATTCAGAAACTAGGTAATCAAAAAATTCAAGTGTTGAATGAGAGTGTTATTCCATTTATAGAAATTTTTAAGAAAATAAATAATATTGAATTAGAAGAATCTAGAGGGCTTGAAGAACTAAAAAAACTGAAGATAGATAAAAATTTTTTTGTAGAATTAAGGCAAATGGGTGATATGGCAAGTTCTCTTGCAGGTGGTATTGCTAGTGGAACGGCTATGGGGGCAGTTACAGCTTTTGGCGCATATGGTATTGCTGGCACACTTGGGGTCGCATCTACAGGTACTGCTATAGGTACTCTTACCGGGGCGGCAGCAACAAATGCAACATTAGCTTTTTTGGGCGGTGGAGCAATATCTGCCGGTGGATTAGGTATTGCTGGTGGTACAGCTGTATTAGGAGGATTAGTTGCTGGACCTGCGTTAGCAGTATTAGGAGCTTGCGCTGCTTCAAAGGCAGAGGCTAATAAAGAAAAGGCTTACGCGAACATTGCGAAAGCAAGAAGATTTGAAGAAGAAATGAATACTGTTGCAACGTTGTGTAATGGTATTGGGGCAAGGGCAAGATTGTTTGATAGGCTGTTAGCGCAACTAGATGAAATTTTTGTTTCTCAAACAAATGCATTAATTACTATTATTCAAAATACAGGTTGTGACTACAGAAAATATGATTTACAAGAAAAACAAGTAGTTGCTGGTAGTTTGTCTACTTTGACTTCTATAAAGGCTATTTTAGATACTCCTATTTTGAGTGAAAATGGAACGCTTACTCCAGAATCTCAACAAATTGCTCAAGCTACAGAAATGTTTTTGGCAGAGCACGAGGCATAACATTTATGTTTAAGTGTTCTAAGTGTGGTATATGCTGTAGAAATATTAACTTAGTGCCAGAACTCAAACAATTCGATTTGGGAAATGGTGTATGTATGCATTTGAAAGATAATGTCTGTGATATATATGAGAGTAGGCCAGATATATGCAGAGTTGATGTGATGTATAATAAGAAATATAGTATCTTATACACTCGAGAAGAGTTTTATCGCATGAATGAGATAGTATGTGAGATGCTAAAAACTCAGTCCTGATAATTGGGGGGAAAAATAAACTCTGTAAATTCCAAAACAAAGTCTTCCTAAACTAAAACAGGTCTCCTATGACATAGATTGCATCATAGGAGACCTAATTTTTCAACTTACAGTTTATTTCGTAATCTTAGCTACTATCCGTTTACGCCGGAATAGCCTTTACTTCTTCGATAGTGAGGGTTGTTGCCGCAGCAATGGCTTCATCACAAAATGACTTACTTTTTGAACGGGGAAAATTATTTTAGTTGATGGTGGTATCAATTCTGCGGAAACACTAATTCAATAGCATGTCCGACAACATACGAACCGTTTAACGAACATATTGTTGAAATTGATTATGCAAAGTGATATAATACAATAAAGTGCTACCAAGCGGTAGGCGGTTAGCCCTCTGAAACACAATTCCAGAGGGACTGTGACCCTCTGATGATATAGAAACTGCAGTATGCAGAATCTCTCAAAGGAGGGATACCCTGATGAGTATTGATACGTTTATAGGCATACTTAGCTTATGTGCTACCATGTTCGGATTGGGTTATACGATAGGTAAAAACCATTCTAATACACAAAAATAGCCGCCCCCACGCCAATGAAGAGCAGCTATTTTTATAGTTTGTAAATCTAGGGCTAACCGTCTATCGGTAGCACTTTTTTCTATAGATATTATACCATTTTTACAGGTTTTTTCAAGAAGCGAACTTACGAAAATTTGATTGACTGCTTATTTCCATTAAAACTAAAAAACTCTCCTATGGCTTGTATCACAATATTTAGCAACATTTCTTCTACAATAATTTTACTAAGACATATAGGTGTCCTCCATAACTGGTATTATATGTGCATAAAGCAGATCATCTGCAGGTGTGGTGGCGACCAGCCGCTGCTACTGCTAGATATGTTTAGCATAGTTTATGTAATATTAGATTGAAGTTATGGAGGTAGAAAGTATGTTACTAAAACTTCCCACATGAAAAATACTGCAAAAACACATTTTGCTCCTTGAAAACTCAATATTTCAGCTAATTTTAGCGCACCAAAATAGCCCGTTGAATATACAACGGTAATTTCTCAACAAATTCACTGACGTAATC
>NZ_JBGVLF010000064.1:0-20978 GCF_045124115.1 Phascolarctobacterium sp. | reverse complement strand
AGAAGACCCCCTTCGAATATAGTAGATATCTGCAACTAGCAGTCTAAATATAAGGGGGGGTGTCCAAACTATAGGGTCCACGTCACCTCAAATAATCTCCACAAAATTGTATGTCGCTCAAATTATGCAAGCCACAAAGAGAAATGAAGGAAAACAAGAATGTAAGCATCCATCACATCCTTCTATAATGTATTATGCTCTAAATTAACTAAAAAGTCCCCACCCTAACAGCAAAAAAGGGTGGGGAAAGGGGTAGAAATGTAGAAATTTTTATTTTAGAATAGCAAAATCTCTAGGCATCCCTCTATGAGCAGATGCTTTTTAGTTGAGCAAACTTCCTGCGGTTTCAAAAGTGAAAAAAATTTAAAGTTTTGAAAGTGGGAGCGTTGAATGTGGTGCGTTGCTTGCAATCGGAAGCGATATTTGGCGCAAGGCGGAGTGGCTGAAAAACTTAAAAATGCAACTTTCAACGTCAAACTTGCATTTTTAGGGCATTCACCTATAAGTATACTTTAAGAAAACCTTGCTGAAAATGCAGATTTGACCTATAATTATTAAAAAACAATACGCGAAAGCTTACAATGTAACATTAGAGATAGAAGATTTTTATATGCTAAGAAGGAGGATGGCACATGGCAATTATCACCACAGAGCGTATTTTGAAAGTCCTAACCAGCTATAACCCATGGTGGCAAACAGGCACAGTCAATAAAGAATTGACACCCAAATACAAACGCTTTGCCTACCACATGGCAATGGACCGCCTTTTAAAGACCGATATTCGTCGTACAATAGTCCTGACCGGCGTAAGACGCGTTGGTAAAACAACAATCGAATACCAAATGATTGATAAACTACTGCAAGAAGGTGTTCCTCCCCAAAGAATCCTTTTTGTCTCTCTTGATCATCCCATTCTGAAACTGGCAGGCATAGATGATATATTGGAGTGCTACCACCAGAATATCTGTGCAGACCATGATGTATATTATTTCTTTGATGAAATACAATACGCTGCAGATTGGTCCCAATGGCTTAAAGTCCTGTATGACACCCAGCCCAACACCAAAATGGTGGCTACCGGTTCGGCAAGTCCTGCCTTAGTGAAAGGAAGCAGTGAAAGCGGTGCCGGACGTTGGAGCTTGATCCAGGTACCTACTCTGTCATTTTACGAATACTGCGCTCTTTTAGACCTTCCGAAAATCGATCTGCCTGCAACCTTGAAGCCTTCCGATTTATTTTCCATGACTCAGATAGAGCGCAACCAGCTCGTCACAAAACTTTCCTTGGTACAAAACCACTTTAACCGCTATTTACAACTTGGCGGTTTTCCTGAGCTAGCTTTGTCCAAAAATGATTTTTTGGCGGAGCAGATTATGCGTGAAGACGTTGTTGATAAAGTTCTGAAACGTGATTTGCCTGCCCTCTATAATATACGCAACGCCACAGAGCTAGAGCGAATTTTTCTGTATCTCTGTAGCGTATCATCAGAGCTTGTAGCTATCGATGCTATTACCAAAGAGCTGAATGGTGTCAGCAGACCCACTGTACAAAATTACATTCAATACTTGGCCAGTGCCAATTTGATTTATATTAGCAATCCGGTAAGTATAAAAGGCAAAAAGATTTTAAAGGCTATACCTAAAATCTATATTGCCGATGCTGCCATTCGCAATGCCGTATTAATGGACAATGATGTCCTTACTAATCCTGTAGAAATGGGGAAGATGGTAGAAACCACTGTGTATAAGCATTTGAAAGACTATTACAACCAACGTGCTACCAGCGTAGGGTATTATCGCGGTGGTTCCAGCAATAAAGAAATAGATGTTGTCATAGAGCTGCCCCAAGGTCAGAATGTTTATGTAGAAGTGAAGTATCGCGAGCAAGCTCCCATACCTAACACGGATGCCATTATTGAAAATTGCGCGCAAGCAAAATACGCCTTTATTATAACTAAAAAAGCAGAAGATATTGGTTTACATCAAACTTCTGATGATCAACAGCTTTTGCGTATTCCTGCTTTTGCTTTTCTGTATATTCTAGGTCATGCTGCTCAAAACGGCAATTGTGGAAATATATAATAGTTTTGCAACTTTCAACGCCAAACTTGCATTTTTAGTCCATTTACCTATAAGTATACTTTAAGAAAACCTTGCTTAAAATGCGGATTTGGGGTTCAAATTTTACATTTTTATAAGAAGAGCCTCTGTTGCACGGAAAACACCATGCGACAGAGGCTTTTGGTTTAGTATTTAGTTGTGGAGGGTTTAAGGAGTGTTGGGTTTTTATAATTCTTAGTGTAGAACTATTTACTTCAACAGCTCTCCCAAATCCAACATCTCTGTATCCACATAGGGCTCGCCTAAATTGCGCCCGGGAACGAAGGTGCCGTGACAGTCGCTGCCACCGGAAATATAAAGATGGTGCTTATGGCAATGGCGCAGCAGGCGCTGGGTGCCTTCCTCGCTGTGACCGGAGTGATAACATTCGAAGCCGTCCAAGGGTTCTACCCGCAATAAATCCATAACCCGCTCTAAACCGGGCCCATGGAAACCGCTGGCAGCGTGGGCACAGATAGCGATACCGCCTGCACCATGAATGGTGTCCACCACTTGGCTAATAGGCGGAAACTCCGGGAACCCCAAATCATGTTCCGCAGTAAAGATGCGTTTAAAGAAATCATTCACGCCAGTGCAGAGACCTTTGTCGATTAAGTACGCCAAAGCGCGCCAACCGCCACGGCGGCGGTCGTAGGTATAGTGGGCGAACTCTTGACTAGAAACCTGCCAGCCATCACGCTCTAGCATGGTGATGCTGTCCACATCTTTCTGCGCCAAAAGGTTTTCGTTATGCTCTAACAGCTCTAACAGCGCTTTGTTAGTAATATCAATACCGTAGCCCAAAATATGGAAGGACAAATCTTCCTTGGTAGAGCAGACTTCCGCTGCAGGCAGGAACTTCAGCCCTGCTTCCCTAGCAAGACGTGCGGTTTCCGCTACATTGGCAACGCTGTCGTGATCCGTAACTGCTAAAGCGCCTAAACCAATCCTCTGTGCCTGTTCAATTAGCTCAGCAGGAGTCCAGGTGCCGTCGGAGGCAGTGGTGTGGATGTGTAAATCAGCCCTCATCCTTGCCACCTTCTTCGTCGCAGATTTGGCAGTGGCAGTGGCCGGGAACAGGAGGCTTGCTCTTAATGCGCATACCGATTACAGTGCTTAACAAAAAGAGCAGGGTACCCGTCAGGACGATGGTACCACCGGGGGCAAGGTTAATGTAGTAGGAAGCAGTCAGACCTAAGCTGACACTTAACAGACCGTAAATCATGCTTTGAATAATAGTGCCTCTAAAGCTGCTAGCAGTCTGCAAAGCGCAGGCTACAGGAATAACCATCATGGCGGAAACAAGGAGTAAGCCTACAATGCGCATGGACAGAGCCACAGTCAATGCAGTGAGCAGCGCCAAGAGCAAATTCAACCTTTCCACAGGCAGTCCCGCTACTTTGGCGGAGGTTTCGTCAAAGGTCAGGTACTGCAGAGGACGGTAGAATAATTTTACGAAAACTACGGTACATAAACCAAGGCTGGCCACAATGTATAAATCATTGGTGCTGACGGTCATCAAGCTACCAAAAAGGATGCTGCTTAAATTAAAGCTGCTGTCGCGGTTCAAGCCTGTAAAAATAACAGCCAAGCCCATACCGCTGTAAAAGAAGATGGCTAAAACCATATCTGCGGCATCGCTCAAGCGTTGGCGTACTCTTTCAATGGCCAGCGCGCCTAAAATAGTGGCTACAGCAGCGCTGAGCACAGGACTATAGCCCCACATAGCGCCACCGGCAACGCCGGCGAAGGCAATATGCCCCAAGCCGTCACCAATGAGGGATTGGCGGCGCAGGACCAAGAAACTGCCAATAAGGGGGCAGATGACAGCCATAATCAAACCTGCCAGCCAAGCGCGCTGCATAAATTCTATTTGTAACATTTCCAGCATTTTCTGTCCCTCTATCTATAAAAATATCCGTGCTTGTGATGATGCTGCAACGCTGCGTGGACTTCGCCGCGGAAACAGATGCCGTGGTCGATACAGAGAGCGCTTTTGGCAGCATCTGCAGCAAGCTCCAAATCATGGGAAATCATAACAATAGTCACGCCTTGCTCACGGTTGATATCCTTCAGTTTAGCGTAGAGCGCAATTTTGGAAGCTGTATCAATGCCTGTAGCAGGTTCATCCAAAAGCAGGATTTCCGGTTGGTGTACCATGGCGCGGGCAAGAAATACCCTTTGCTGCTGGCCACCGCTAAGCTCGCCAATCTTACGATGACGCAGTTCTTCCAATTGGAAATCGTACAACGCCTTTTCTACAGCACGTCTTTCTTGAGTGCCGAAACTGCGCAGCAAGCTACCGGAATTAATCAAGCCCAAAGATACGACCTCCTCCACGCTAATGGGGAAGGCACGCTGCATCTTCATGGGGTTTTGCGGCACGTAGCCAATTTTATACCACTCTTTGAAATTTTCAATGGGACGTCCGTAGTAGTAGATTTCGCCGATAGTGGGGGGCATGGCGTGAGCCAGCATTTTCAGCAAGGTGCTTTTGCCTGCACCGTTGGCGCCGATGACGGCGACGAAGTCGCCTTGGGCAATGTCCAAATCCAACTTGTGGAAGACCCACCCATCACCGTAGTCGAAGCCTAAACCACGAACCATAATAATATTATTTTCCATTTTCTGCCTCTATTCGTTGAGTGCTTTCTTCAGATTGGTGATATTGCGCTCCGTAATTTTTAAATAATCTAAGCCTGCTTTGCGGCCTGCTTCGTCCACGCCTTCTAAGGGGTCGAGGACTGCGGTCTGGGCGCCGGTTTCGTCGGCTACCAGCTTGGCAATTTTCGGGTCGGTCAAAGTTTCAAAGAAAATATAGCGCACATTTTCTTTCTTGACGGTAGCAATTAGACGCTGCATATCTGCAGGGGTAGGCTCTGCTTCCGCAGAAATGCCTTTTACGCTCAGCTGCTGTAGTCCGTAGTCTGCGGCTAAATGGCCGAAAGCGGCGTGAGCGGTAACAAAAACTTTTTTCTTGGCTGTAGCAGCAGTCTGCTCCAGCTGTTTATCCAGCACTTGCAGTTTTTCCATATAGGCTTTGCTGTTGCGCTCGTAAGCCTCTTTGTTTTTGGGGTCAGCTTGGCACAGTGCTTTGGTGATGTGCTGTACTTCTATCATTGCCTTTTTGGGGCTTACCCAAACGTGGGGGTCCTGTTTGCCGTTGCGGTCAAAAAGTCCTTGGCCTGCTTCTACAGCAAGGATTTTCTTATCACTAAGAGCATCTAGCGCTTGTTTCGCCCAAGGCTCCACGATGCCGTTGTAAACAAATACTTTGGCGTTGCCCAAAACGGTCAGATCCCTAGGAGAAGGCTCCCAGTCGTGGGGTTCGGCGCCGTCCGGTACCATGGTCGTTACTTGTACGTGGCTGCCTCCAACAGCCTGGGTGAATTCTGCCATGGGATAGAAACTTGCCACAACCTGCAGCTTGCTTTGGTCTGCCTGCTGCCCACCGCAGCCGGCGATTAAGTTCATGCACAATATAAGTAGAAAAAGTAAAATTCTCATAACCATAGCATATTTCATTCATGGGCTTATGTCAATGGTTTTTCGCTTTTTCACAAGCTTTTCATTTGTTAATTTACAGCAAGAGTAGTAAAATATTAGTACAAACCGTAACAAAAAGGAGATGGAGATATGAACGGTAATGACAATCAGAAAAAACCCATGCTATATTACTATGTCATGGCGATTTTGATTATTTTAGTGATTAACACAGTGATTATTCCTACCTTCTTCAGCCCCAAGGTAAACGAGGTGTCCTATGGCACTTTCCTGCAAATGGCAGATGAAGGCAAGCTGTCCAAGGTAGAGATTACTGAAAAACGTATTGCTGCTTTTGGTAAGGGCGATCAAGAGAAGGAAATTTTCGTCACCGGTCGTGTGGATGACCCGGAACTGGCAAACCGCCTGATGAAGAGCAAGGTAGAATTTTCCCAAGTAGTTCCCAAGGAGCCCAATCCTATAGTAACTTTCTTTACTAATTGGGTTCTGCCCATTGTAATCTTCTTTGCTTTAGGGCAGCTGTTCATGCGCTACATGGGCGGCAAAATGGGCGGCGGTGCCATGTCCTTTGGCAAGAGCAACGCCAAAATCTATATGCAGGCGGAAACAGGTGTTACCTTCGCCGATGTAGCAGGTCAGGACGAAGCCAAAGAAGCGTTGATGGAACTGGTGGACTTTCTGCATAACCCGGACAAGTACCGTGCTATTGGCGCCAAGATGCCTAAAGGCGCCTTGTTAGTAGGCCCTCCGGGTACAGGCAAGACATTGTTAGCAAAAGCCATTGCCGGTGAAGCTAAGGTGCCTTTCTTCTCCATCAGTGGTAGTGAATTTGTAGAAATGTTTGTGGGTATGGGTGCTGCCCGTGTCCGTGACTTGTTCAAACAAGCTCAGGAAAAAGCTCCCTGCATTATCTTTATCGATGAAATTGATGCCATCGGCAAGCGTCGCGACGGTCAGTTTGGCGGTAATGACGAACGTGAGCAGACTTTGAACCAATTGCTCAGCGAAATGGATGGCTTTGACGGTGGCAAGGGCGTGGTTATTTTGGCAGCGACCAACCGTCCGGAATCCTTGGATAAGGCTTTACTGCGCCCCGGTCGTTTCGACCGCCGTGTGCCTGTAGAACTGCCTGATATGCAGGGGCGTGAAGCTATCCTGCGCGTTCATGGTAACGAAGTAAAATTGGCAGCGGATGTGGACTTTAACGCTTTAGCTCGCGCTACTGCCGGTGCCAGCGGTGCAGAACTGGCTAATATTATTAACGAAGGTGCTCTGCGCGCAGTTAAGCTGCAACGTAAGGAAGTTACCCAAGCGGATTTGGAAGAATCCATCGAAGTTGTTATTGCAGGCTACCAACGTAAGGGCGCAGTTATCAGTCCTGAAGAAAAGAAGGTCATTGCCTACCATGAAATCGGCCATGCCCTTGTAGCTGCTATGCAGAAGAACAGCGCTCCCGTCCATAAGATTACCATTATTCCCCGCACTAATGGTGCTTTGGGCTACACCATGCAGATTGCTGAAAATGACAGCGTTCTCATGAAGAAGGAAGAGCTGTTCAACAAGATTGTTACTATTACCGGTGGCCGTAGTGCTGAGGAAATCGTCTTTGGCAGCATCACCAGCGGCGCAGCCAACGATATCGAGCAAGCTACCAAGATTGCCCGTAGCATGGTTACTCGTTTGGGTATGACGGACGAGTTCGACATGATGGCTACGGAAGTAATTAACCACCAATATTTGGGCGGTGACAGCAGCTTGGCTTGCAGCGAAGAAACTGCAGGCAAGATTGATGCCAAAGTTTTGAGCATTATTAAAGATGCCCATGACAAGGCGCGCCAAATCCTCAGCGATAATCGCACCAAACTGGATGTGCTGGCTAATTTCCTGCTGGAAAAGGAAACCATTACCGGCGAAGAATTTATGGAGCTGCTGCGTAAAGAAGAAGCGGTGGAAACCGAAGCAACCCCTGTTAGCAGGGAGGACTAAGTCTTGAAAAATTGGAAAATAATCCTAGCCATCCTTACTGCCAACGTGGTAATGATGGCTGCCGGTTATACCATGCTCATACCTTTCCTGCCTGTGTATTTGATGAACGAACTGGGCGTGGGGCCTGATGCTGTAAAGATGTGGAATGGTGCTATTTTTTCCATCACCTTCCTCATTGGCGGCATTATGGCCCCCATTTGGGGCAAAATGGCAGATACCAAGGGCAAGAAGATGATGGCTATGCGTGCAGGCGCAGGCTTGGCTATCTCCTACTTCCTGGGCGGTATCGTTACCAGTCCGGAGCAGATGTTTGGCGTTCGCGTAATCCAAGGTTTTGCTGCAGGACTGTGGAGTGTGTGTCTGGCTATTGCTACCAGCCTAGTGCCTATGGACAAACTGGGGCTGAGCTTGGGCATTCTGCAGGCAGGGCTTACTTGCGGCAACGTTATCGGTCCTCTTGTTGGTGGCACTTTGGCAACGCTTTTTGGGATGCGTACCAGCTTTTTTGTGGCAGGTACGCTGCTTACCATTATCACGGTCATCTTCCTTTTCTACATTCCGGAGCCACCCAAGCAGCCTGTAGTAGTCAAGGAGGCAAAACCTCGACAACCATTGTTGCAAAAGCCTGTAATCCGCGAGGCGTTAGTTTACGTAGCTGTTGCCCAAATGGTTATCCTACTAATTCAGCCTATTCTGACGCTGTATGTGGGCGAGCTGAACCAAGGGCAGGGCAATTTAATGTTTCTCTCCGGTTTAGCATTTAGCCTAGTTGGTATTGCCAGCGCCCTTACTGCTCCCAGTTGGGGGCGTTTCGGCCAAGAACATGGCTTCTACCGCAGTTTGTGCCTGGCAACTTTGTTTTCGGGTGTGCTCAGCTTTGTAGTTGCCATTCCCAATACTTTGACGCCGTTTTTTGTGGTCAATTTTACCTATGGCTTGTGCAGCGCAGGTATTCAACCTTCTTTGAGCGCGGTGCTGGCAAGCAATACGGATCCGGACCAACGTGGTCGCATCTTCGGCTTTATGTTCAGCGCCCAGCAGTTTGGCAGCATGGTGGGACCGCTTTTTGGCGGTGCTATCGCTACCTTCTTCCCCATGCGCAGTCTGTTCTTTGTGGCGGGCGCTTTGCTTTTAGCCATTAGCGGTGCGGTGTATTTGCGCCACGGCAAAGAAAAACCCTGCGTTTATTAAAAGATATTTTAAATTTTTTGTAAACTCCTTTAATTGTCCTGAAAAAATAAACAATTTATAACAAACCCCGCAAGCCTGATCAGAAGGGCTTAGCGGGGTTTTTGTGTTGCGCTGGTTCACAATTTTGACACAGCAGGTCTACGTGGATTTTTCATATGTGACAAAAGCGTTTACGGCGCAAGCTATTTTTTAGGTTTATGCTTATAGCCAAGGGGGCGGTGAAAATTAAACCTGTTTGGAAACGCGGTTATGCTGTTCGTCAGCGAGTCCTTTTCTTCCGTCAGTTGGCTTTGGTGCTGCGTAGCGGCCTGCCTTTGCTGCAAGCTATGGCACTGCTGGAAGAACGCCTGGGCAAAAAGCTTCTGCCTGTTTGTCTGCATCTGCGGCGCCTTTTGGCTAGGGGCAGCACCTTGGCTGAAGCCATGGCGCAGGAACCCAGCTTCTTTTCCCTATTGGCAGTCAGGCTTACGGCAGCAGGGGAAGTAAGCGGGCGCCTGGATACGGTCTTAGACAGTTTGGCAGATTACTACGAGCAACAAGAGCATTGGCGTGATTTTGCAATTAAAACCGCACTTTATCCCTTGCTGCTATTGGTAGCGGCAGGATGCGTGCTAGTGTTCTTCTTGTTTTACGTGCTGCCTGTTTTAGCAAGTGCCTATGCAGGGATGAACGTACAGCCGCGAGGAGTATTGGCGTTGTTGTTAGGCGTGCGGCGCTTCCTTACTTTTCACCCGGGGAAAGCGCTGTTATTGGGGACAACACTCCTGTCAGTATTCGTCCTTGGTATGCGTTTGCTGTGGCAGCGGTATAGCCAAAGCTCCAAGCAGGGAAATATTTTCCGCCTCATGTTAGAAGTACGCTTCTGTAAGCTGTTGGGTTTACTCCTAGACAGCGGTGTGCACATCACCAAGGCAGTAGCTTTGATTGCCGCCACCATGGGGAAGCTTCCTTATGGGCGCAGTCTGCTCCTGCTTAATAACAGGCTGGAGCGCGGCATGGACTTGGCTACTGCCCTTACAGGAGCAACTGTACTTCTTTCTCCCATGAGCAGGGATCTAGTGGGCGTAGGCGCAGCGACAGGCTGCCTGCCTAAAATGCTTTTGGAAGCAGCGCGATTGGGAGAACAGGATTTAGTGACGCGAGCCGCTAAAATCAAAGAGGTAGTAGGACCACTGCTTTTATTATGTGCAGCAGTGATCATCGGCGCAGTGGTGTGTGCAGTTTTGGGCCCGCTACTGGAAATGATTTCGGCTATGCCGGAATAACGAAGGAGGAAGAACAATGAAAAAACTATTCAAAGGGCAAAAAGGTTTTACTTTAATCGAGGTTGTGGCTGCAGCGGCTATTATCGGTATTATGGCTACCATGCTGATTCCGTCCATTTCGGGCGCTTCTACCAGGGTACGCAATGCCAAGTTAAGCAACGATTTGGCAACTATCGACCAAGCGATTCAGCTGTATGCTTTGGATAATGGCGGTCTGCCTACGGATTTGGCTTCCCTGCAGGGAGAATATTTAGGCGGCAATGCTGAGTTGAAGGATGCTAAAGAAGGGGATTTTACCTATACTGCTAATGATGACGGTACCTATACTTTAACCGGTACCAATGTTGCCGGCGAAGAAGTAACTTCTCCGGGCAGTGCTAAGGCTTCTAACTAAGGAGCGGGGCTACCTGCTTCTGGAAACAGCTATGGCTACTGTAATAATTGCTGCTATGGCAGTATTGCTGTGGTCCCAAGGCAGTGTACTGCTCCGCCAGCATTATAAGAACCAAGTGCGCATGGCTGCAGGATTACTGGCAGCTGATTTGCGCCAACTGCAGCAGGAAGCTCTTTACCGTTCTGTAAGCGGTAGAGTAACGCTCTACGCCCAAGCTAATGGCGAGGGGTATTCCTTTAGGGAGAATAACCTTGTGGAAGGCAAAGTCACTTTTGCTAAACAGGGCTGTAACGATGTCTACTTTAGCAGTGTGGTAGCTAGCGTGGGCTTTAACGCCAATGGCAGTCCTTCCGCCACAGGTACCTACGTTCTGCGGCACCATAAGCTGGCAAGTTTTTGCTGCAAAGTGGCGGTACAGCCGGTAACAGGAAGGGTGGCTGTAGATGAAGAAGAGTAAAGGATTTATTCTTGTAGGGGAGCTGTTCTGCTTAACTTTGGCGTCTTTGCTTCTGGTTACCGCTGTAGAAGGCTACAGTATGGCTTTTAAATCTCTTGCTTATGCTTGCAGCATGCAGGATGCTTGGCAAGCTGCTGCTCTGGCAGTGGCGGGGGAGCAAGTGCCGGAACGCTGGCAGGTAGTGCGCAAGGAGGTTGGCCTAAGTGCGGCTGTGGCTACAGGCACGCTGGAGGAGGTCGAAATCTATGATGCAGGCACAGGAAAAATCATCTGCAATTTATTGCAGGTTAAGTTCTAAGGAGCGTGGTTTTATCCTGCTGCCTACGGTGGTTGCGATTATGGTCAGCGCTGCCTTGGCTGCCCTTGTGGCGTGCGGTTTAGCCCGCTGTAGCCAAGGCTGGCTGCGGCTGCAGGATGAAATTCGTTTGCAGCAGGGGGGAAGGTATATGCAAAGCATTTTGGAAAAGGATCTGTCCTTGGATGCAGTAAGAATAACTATTAATCAAGATGGCAAAATCGTCTACACATCGGTTTTAGGCTGTAGGACAGTATCTATTTATCCTTCGCAAAAAGGCATTTACCAACGTACCCAGACGAACTCCGGCAGCGGTGTTAATCCGTTGTTTCCTGAAGATGTGCCTGTGAAAAACTGGCAGGTGCGACCTTTAGCAGATAATAAGCTCTTAATTGGCTTTACGTTGCAAGGGAAGTACCATGAGAAAGAGTTTTGGCAGGTCATAACCTGTTGCAACGGAGTTGTTTCTGATGAATAGGGAACGTGGCAGCATCAGCTTAGGACTATTGGTGGTCTGTGTGGTGCTTGCTCTAGGAGCACAGCTGGCGCTTTTGTGGAGCGGGCAAGAAGCCAAGCGCACTGGGGAAACGCTTTTGAATAAGCAGTTACGGGTTTTGTGCGTTTCTGCTTTCCGCAGTTTGCCGCCAACAGGTTTGCCTGCAGGTGAATGGGAGCTCTGCAGGGGAAGCTTGCGCCCCAGCCAAGGGGAGGTAGTGGTGACAGGTAAAAGTGAATATAGTGATGACGGCCTAATCAATTTTCTGGAGGTTAGCGCTGCAGTGGTTAATCAAACAAGCGCAGTACAACGATTGCGGCGGCTACGGGTGGAGTTTGCTCCCTGCCAACAGGAGTTGGCGGCAAACTACGCTTTAGCGAGCAAGGTCATTGAGGGTTCGGAGCATTTAAATAGCGGGAAGCTGTATATACAAGCAACCGATGAAGAAGTCAAGCTGCCTGCTGTAGAATTCTTCCAAAACCGCAGTGCCTTGTCCATAACTCCCTCAGAAGTGAAAACGCAAGGCTTGAGCACGCAATTTACTTTCCTACCATCCTCATCTGCTTTTAGCTTTGCAGCGACTTCTTCGCCTATGAAAGGTGCCACTGTTTTGGGTACCCAAGGCAGTATCAGCATTGGCAAGGGCTGTTCTTTTCCGGAACGTTTGGTGTTGGTCAGCAGACGCGGTAATATCGTCATCAGTCAAAATGTCAGCATGGCTAAAGCTTTGGTGATAGCCTATGGTAATGTTACTGTGGAAGCGGGGTGCAAAATTAACGGTCTGATTATTGCTAACAGAATCATCCTCAAGGGTGCTTCAACATTTACCAAGGATGCGGACGTGGTAGCGCCGTTTGTATCCACAGCCTATATTAATTAAAAATTTGAACATTGCATAACGTAAACGAGGCTGGGACAAAACCAGTCATAGTTGCCATATCCCTAGACGAATCATTGCGATTTTAGCTCATGAGTGCTTAGAATCACAGAAGTGAAGCGAACCGAAGAGAAACTTGTTTTACGAACAAGATCGGCCGCGAATCTTCGTTGTGATTCTGCACGAAATGAGCGTTAAGAAATCGCACGTGAGTCGGGATATGGTAACATGACTATATATGTCCTAGCCTCGTTATATGATTTTGGTTAATTGAAATCCTTGGGTATCGCAGCTGACAAGCTTATAGGTAACGCCGTCGCGCTCACCCTCAAAAGTCAGCACATGGTTTTCTCCATGGATGTGCCCGTAAACGCAGTTAGTTACGCCGTATTTTTCCATTAGGTCCGTAAACAAGGTGCGTTCATCCGCGGCAAAGAGGGGCGGATAGTGAAGCGCGCAGATAATCCGCTCCGGTTGCAGTTTTTGGGCTGCCTGCAGCGACATTTCCAAACGGATGGCTTCGCGCTTATAGATTTTTTCGTCATCTTCCGTAAAGCCTTCGGCAGAAGGCAGCACCCAGCCGCGGGTGCCGCAGATGGCAGTGGTGCCTGCTAAAAGGCAGTCATTTTGGATGAATTCAAAAGCATCACCGTACATTTGCTGCATTTTTGCCAGGCTGCTCCACCAATAATCGTGGTTGCCGCGCAGTAGCAGCTTACGTCCGGGCAGTTGTGCTAGCCAGTGGAGGTCTTCCGCTGCATTGGCTAAGCCCATAGCCCAACTGATATCGCCGCAGACGATGACGGTGTCTTCGTCGGTAACGGTAGCAAGCCAATTAGCTTTGATTTTTTCTTTATGCCCCAGCCAGTGTTCACCAAAGATTTCCATAGGCTTAGCAGGTGGTTCGCCGGATAGGTGCAGATCGCCAATGGCGTAAATATGCATAGGAACTCCTTTATTTCAATAAGAATTTGCGCAGATCATCAACAGTTTCTACATAATGCTCTGCGCCTGCCTCCTGCAGTTCGCCGGGAGCAGCAAAGCCAAAGCCGACACCGATACAGGGAATGCCGTTGGCATGGGCTGCCAGTACGTCCTCTCTGCGGTCGCCGATTAAAGCGATAGTAGCTTTTTGCTCCGGGGTAACGATGTTCCATTTTGCTAAAGCTGCAGCTACTACTAAAGCTTTGTTATCAGTTTTGCCGTCCAAGCTGCAACCGGTAACATCTTCAAGGTAGTCGTTGAAACCAAAGCGTTCGGCAATGCGTTTAGCAAAAACTTCCGGTTTGGCAGTTGCCATGCCTAAGCGGCGGCCGTCGCTCTTTAACGCTTGCAGCAAATCCATCATGCCGGGATAGACCTTGTTTTCCCAAATGCCGATATCAGTGTAGCGCTCGCGGTAGAAGGCTACGCCTTGCTCTGCCTGTGCTTCCGTCAGACCATAGTATTTCATATAGCTGGCGCGCAGGGGCGGACCGATAAAAACGCGCAGTTTATCTAAGTCCGGTTCATCGATGCCAAGTTTGGCCAAGCCGTATTGACAGCATTTAGTAATGCCTTCGGCAGAGTCTGTCAGGGTGCCATCTAAGTCAAAAAGTAAATTTTGGTACATTTATTGCTCCTTAATAAATTGTGTTTTGTATTTTTCTTCTGATTATAACATATTTTCCCGCAGTGGTGGTAAAATATAAGCATATATTGTATGGGGGGCTTTAGTATGACTAAGAAATTATACGAAAATAACTCTTTGTTAAAAAGTTGTCAGGCAGTAGTTACTGCTTGCACAGAAAAAGACGGTAAATATTTGGTGGAATTGGATCAGACAGTCTTCTTTCCGGAAGGTGGCGGACAGTTAAGCGATAGAGGCACTTTGGGTGGTGTCAAGGTGGAACACGTTTCTGAAAAGGATGGGCACATTTACCACGAGTGCATCGCACCTTTGGAAGTGGGGGCCCAAGTAGAGGCTGTGCTGGATTGGGGCGTGCGCTTGGACAGAATGCAGCAGCACCATGGCGAGCATATTCTGGCGTACTGCTTCTGGAAACTGTTTGAGGCTAATAATGTAGGTTTCCATATGCATGAGGACTCTGTGTTTATTGATCTGGATAAAGATTTAACAGAGGAAGAACTGCTGCAGGCCGAGCATATGGCTAACGAAATTATTTGGGATAACAGCCCTGTAACTGTGGAATATTTGGACAGCACTGAGGCAGTGAAGTTGAAAGATAAGATGCGTAAGTTTAACGAAAAGCTTACGGGTATCCTGCGTATTGTCAGCGTGGAAAATGCTGATATCTGCACCTGCTGCGGTACCCATCCTCCTTTTACAGGCATGGTGGGCAGCGTGAAGATTGTTCGCCGCGAAAAACATAAGGGCGGCTGCCGTGTAGAATTCCTTTGCGGTAAGCGTGCACTGCTTGATGCAGACATGAAGAACAGCACTTTGCTGCAGGTAGCACAAGGTCTTTCTACTAAACCGGAACTGGTA
Source organism: Phascolarctobacterium sp. (assembly GCF_045124115.1). Classification (GTDB taxonomy): domain Bacteria; phylum Bacillota; class Negativicutes; order Acidaminococcales; family Acidaminococcaceae; genus Phascolarctobacterium_A. Next base: position 5,926 of record NZ_JBGVLF010000064.1, on the reverse strand, counting down.
CCGGAATATCTGGCTAAGCAGAAGGCGGACTTGCTGAGCCAAATTGATGATTTGAAAGCTAAACTTTTGGCAGTAAGCGAGAAAGAGTTTGTAAGCGCTTGCGCGGAGGCTCCTGCAACTGCTGCAGGGGTTAAGTTGCTGGCTTTCCCCATGGAAGGCTGCGATGCCAAGGATATTAAGGCGTTTCTGCCTAAAGCTGCGGCATTGGAGAACACCATTAGCATTTTGGTGGCAGTGGCGCCGCAACGCATTAGCTACGCTGTAGTTTTGGGTACCGCTACGGAAGGCGACTGCCGTGCTATTATCAAAAAGGTGAACGAAGTTTACGGCGGTCGTGGCGGTGGCAAGAGCGACTGCGCCCAAGGCGGCAGTGACTACTGCGCTGACTGGAAGGAAAAGCTGGCAGCGGTAACGGAACAAATTTTAAAAGAGTAAGAGGAAAGCTAAAAAGAGCTTCGTCCCAAGTTGGGGCGAAGCTCTTTCTTTAGATTCGATATGTTATTCGTTTACTTTGTACCAGAAGGGGCGCAGGAAGTGGAGATAGCATACCTCGTCTGCTTCCGGACCGGGGTCACGACGGCCGATCTGTACACGTACTTCTTGGTCGCCAATCTTAACCAGATAGTCAACGATTTCGCCTAGGAAAGCCTTGCGGATTACTAAGCCACGTACACCGTTGGGGTCGTTAGCGCTAGTAAAGCGGATTTCCGTAGGACGGCTAGCCAAGTTGAACATTTCTTCCGCACGCATACGCTCAGGAACAATCAAGCCGGAAGGCAGCTTATGCTCGGAGCCTTTAATATAGGCATCTTGACCTTTCCAAATAACGTCGGTGAAACTGGATACGCCAATGAAGCTGAATACGAACTTGTTCTTAGGATTGTTGTAAACATCCAAAGGAGAGTCGATTTGCTGCATAACGCCCAACTTCATAACCAAAATACGGTCGGACAACGCCATTGCTTCGGATTGGTCATGGGTTACGTAGATAATGGAGAAACCATACTTGCGTTGCAAATCTTTGATTTCAAAACGCATTTCTTCACGCAGATGGGGGTCCAGGGAAGACAGGGGTTCGTCCAACAGCATTACGTCGGGGTTGATAGCTAAAGCACGAGCCAAAGCCACGCGCTGTTTGCCGCCGCCGGAAAGGTCTGCAGGGCTGTCGCTAGCGTTCTTCCACAGGTTGGTCGCCATCAGTGCGTCTTTAGTACGTTGTTCGATTTCTGCGTTGGGCAGCTTGCGCAGGCGCAGGGGGAAAGCAACGTTTTCATAAACGCTCATATGGGGCCATACGGCAAAGGCTTGGAAAACCATGCCGAAATTACGGTTTTCAGGGGGAGTATAGTGATGTTTTGCCGGGGAAGAAAGCAGGCGGTCGCCAACCCATACTTCGCCGTCGGACAAATCTTCAAAACCTGCAACCATGCGCAGGGTGGTGGTTTTACCGCAGCCGGAGGGACCAAGCATAGAGAAGCATTCGCCCTTACCGATTTCGAAATTTAAGTTATCGACAGCGGTAACATCACCGAATCTTTTGGTAACATTAACTAAGCGGATGTAGGACATGACGATTACTCACTCGCTTTCTTGGTAAGATGATTAATCAGCATTTGACCTAATACGATAAGGATCAGGGCAATGCCTGCCAGAGCGGTACTCATTACGGTTTCGCCGTCTTCATTCAGGGTGTAGATGGCAACACCGATGGTTCTGGTAGTAGGAGCGTACAGCATAATGGATACGGTCAGCTCGCGGAGTGCGGGCAGGAAGATCAGGAAGAAAGCACTGATCATACCGGGACGTACCAAGGGGATAACGATATCCTTCAAGGATTGCCACATACTAGCGCCGCAGGAACGGGATGCTTCCATCAAGGAGTCATGGACTTGTTCCAGTGCTGCAGAGTTGGCTTTCAGGGAGAACGCCATATAGCGGGCAATGTAGGATACCAAGATAATCCAAACAGTGTTGTACAGGTTGATACCGAATTGGCCGCTCCATGCCAAGATTACGCCCAAGGCGATTACGGAGCCGGGAACGGAGAAGGGCAGCATGCCCAAGAATTCCAAGATACCTTTGCCGCGAACTTTCATCTTAACGATTACGTAAGAAATCATTACGCCGGCAAACATGGTAATGAAGGCTGCAGCCAAGCCCAATGTAACGCTGTTGAAGATAGCGTCGCGGGTAACTTCATACTCAAAGAGTACGTACTTGTAGTTATCCAAGGACAGGTTTTCCCAAGTCAAAGGCAGACCATAAGTTTCTACGCCGCCAACCATAAAGATAACTGCTGTGGGCAGCAAAATAGTGAAGCCGATATAAGCCAGGCAGAAGAACAGCAGGGGGTAACGCAGACCGCGCAGTTTCAGCTCCATAGGACGGAAGCTTTTACCGCCGATAATCTGATAGTGGCCCTTGCTCAAAATCTTTTGCTGTGCCCAAATGATGCAGGCAGCAGAAACGATCAATACGGTTGCCAATACAGTACCGGTACGGATGGATTCAAAGGAACCTGCACTCTGATGGATTTTTTCGTAAATCAGGGTGGGGATGTTATAAATACCTTGTTCAATACCCAATACTGCTACAGTACCGAAGTGAGCCATGGAGTACAGCATAATCAGCAAAGCACCGGACATGATGGAAGGCATAACCAGCGGAATGGTGATTTTGCGGGTGATGGTGAACAGGCCTGCACCACTGATACGGGCAGATTCTTCCAAGGTAGGGTCCATACGCTCCAGCGCGCCGCATACCTGGATAAATACAAAGGGGAACAGGTACATGATTTCTACGCAGCTGATGCCGTGGTAAGTATAGATATCAAAAATAGGCTCGGCAGTGTTGAAGGTTGCCATAAACCATTTGTTGATATAACCGGAGTGGGGGGAGAGCAGCATTTTCCATGCCAAAGCGCCGATGAAGGAAGGCAGCATGAAAGGAACAAGGAAAAGGCTCTTCATAAAGTTCTTATAGGGCAGGTCTGTACGGGTTACCAACCAAGCAAAGAAGGTGCCGACAATGGTACTGCCGATGGTGGTCATGGAGGCGATAATCAAAGAGTTGATCAAAGCCTTGAAAGTTTCGGGTTCGGTGAGGACATTGTAGAAGTCCACGCTGTTGAAGCTGCCGTCTACGAAGAAAGCGTTAAACAGGATCAACAGTACAGGCCATGCTACGAAGATTACCAGAATGGCAATGGAGATGAGGAGGATGACTTGGGCGATACCGAAGCCGCTATCCTTTTTAATAGTGCCTTGTGCCATTATTCCTCCACCTCCTTCAATTGTTCAGCGTCGAACCAGTGCAATGCTTTAAAAGTAATGTAGCACTCTTCGCCTTCTTTGAACATTAAATCGTTGTTAATAGCAGTGTGGGTTTCCAGTTCCGTACGTACGGATTCACCGTCGATATTGATGGCATAGTCCATGGTAGCGCCCAAGAAGTTGGCACGATGAATGGTGCCTTTCAGGCCGGGGCCTTGGCGGTGGATTTCAATGTCGGAAGGACGGAAACCGGCAACCCAGCTAGCAGCGGTGCCGGTAGGCTTATCCCAAGGCACAACTTGGGAACCGTTGCCAACGACGAAATCGTTGCCTCTTTGCGTAACGTGCATAAAGTTGGCGATACCCATAAATTTGAAAACAAACAAATCTGCCGGTTTCTCAAAAATTTCGTAGGGGTCACCGATTTGGCGGATATGGCCTTTAGCGTCCATAATTGCCAAACGGTCGGAAATTGCCAAAGCAACTTCTTGGTCATGGGTTACGAAAAGTACGGTAATGCCGAATTTGCGTTGCAAGGCTTTGATTTCAAAACGCATTTCTTCGCGCAGGTTGGCGTCCAAGTTGCTCAAGGGTTCGTCCAACAGCATTACGTTGGGGTCCGCAACCAGAGCACGGCCTAAAGCTACACGTTGTTGCTGACCGCCGGAAAGCTCGGAGGGCAGGCGGTTTTCCAAACCCTTCATACCAACAACTTCAATCATTTTCATAACCAGTTGGTCAATTTCTTCCTTGGGGCGCTTTTCCATTTTTAAAGGATAAGCAATGTTTTCGTATACGGTCATGTGGGGCCATACAGCGTAATCTTGGAACACAATGCCCAAGCCGCGGCGTTCAGGGGGAATATATTCACCGCTTTGGGCATCAGCAACAACAGTGTTATCAATGCTGATGCGGCCTGCGTCGGGAACTTCGTGACCGGCGATGAGGCGGATTAAAACGGTTTTGCCGCAGCCGGAAGGTCCAAGCAGGGTGAAACATTCGCCCTTTTTGATGGCGATATCAAGGTTTTCCAGGACTTGGTGCTTGCCGTAGGCTTTGGCTACACCTTCGACCTTAATAATATCTTCCATTAGGGTACCTCCTGTGTGAGTATTGGTAAATCATTAGAAAATACTAAATATTTATTTTTATGGCAAAAACGGCAGAACGGGAAATCCCGTTCTGCCATTGAGTTAAAGCTTACGGACTGCTAGAGCAATAATCACAATAACAGATTATTTCTTAACTTGCATCAGTTCGGTGAAGTCTTTAACAATCTTTTCTTTGCTGTCGATGATTTCGTGGTAATCTACTTTGATACCTTTAGCCAAAGCTTCTTTAGGAGAAGGCAGTTGGAACTTAGGATCGATCTTAACGTCTTCACGAACGGGGATGGTGCCTTGGTTAGCAACCAATTGTTGAGCTTCTTGACCCAGCAGGTAGTCTACGAATTTCTTAGCAGCGTCCATTTTCTTGGTGTCTTTGAAAATAGCAACCGGGGAAGGAACTACCAGCAGTTCAGGCGGATAGCACATTTGCAGATGAGCGCCTTTAGCGATCTTAGCGTTGGTGATGTAGTCAACTGCCAAGGATGCGGAAAGTTCGCCGGAAGCAGTATCGTCGATAACTTGACCGGAGCCTTTGCCTACGCGTGCACCGTTAGCTTTCAAATCTTTGAAGAAGTCAGGACCGAATTGTTTGTTCAGCAGAGCGATAGACATGTAAGCGGTGCCGGACAGAGCGGGGTTAGCAACTGCAAAGCCGTTTTTGAATTCCGGTTTTTTCAGGTCAGCCCATTGGGTAGGAGCAGTTTTGATTTTGTCGGTGTTGATAATGATGCCCAAGGTGCCCAGACGAGCAGCATGGAAGGAGCCATCATAATCATCAAAGGGGTTAACGATTTCTTTGAATACAGGGCTCTTATAAGTAGCTAAGATGCCTTCTTTTTTCATTTTGTAGAAGTCAGGAACTTCACTGGTCCAGATAACGTCAGCCAGGATTTTGCCGCTTTGACGTTCTGCAGCGATTTTAGCCATCAATTTGCCTGCGCCTGCAGATTGGTAGTCAACTTCGATGCCGGGGTTCTTCTTCTTGAAGCCCTCTACAATACCTTTAATGAGGGATTCCTTCATGGAAGTGTAAACGATAAGTTTGGTAGAGTCGTTAGCCGGAGCAGCTTTCTTTTCGCCGCCACCGCAACCGGTCATCATAACGGATGCTGCTACAACAAAGGTCATGGCCAATAAACCAGCTTTTTTGAACATAGTAAAAAACCTCCTTGATTTTACCGACAACCTGCCGGAAATGTCGTTTTTACGCCTGTCGCAGGAATGAACTGCTAACAGTATCTTAACATAAATTTAACATAAATTTAACAATATGGCAAGACAATTCAGCTAAATTGTGTAGTTTTTTTAACATAAAAATGGCGGAAACAGAATACACTGTTTCCGCCATTTGTCTTACAATTAAAAATATAAATCTACATAGTTACAAGAACTCAAAATCTGCCATGTTGGCGGCGATATCCGCTGTTTGCGGGTCATCTAAGGGTAGCATATCCAGGGGTAGCACATTGATTGCTACTAACCCTTTCTTGCCGCGAGCAATTTCGAAGCAGACATGCTGCCCTTTGTGCAGGGTGCGATAGCCTT
>NZ_JBGVLF010000063.1:0-1535 GCF_045124115.1 Phascolarctobacterium sp. | reverse complement strand
GCGTGGGTGATATTTTGAAGGAATATACTAATAGCTACATAGCATATTTGATCGATGAATATATCCACTCCGAGCGTGATCGTGCAATTTTAAAGCGCCGTCTTATTGATGGCGTATTGTATGAGGCTCTGGCGGAAGAGTTTGGTCTGTCGGTTGTCCAAACAAAAAATATTGTTTACAAGTTGCAAAATAAAATTTTTAAGTTCTTGCAGTAGGGGTTGACAACTGGCAATCTATTTTGTATTATACTAATAGGATTCTACATTTCATTTTGTACCTCCTTTTGGTTTGGGCCACGGCTTCGGCTGTGGCTCAAATCATTTTTTTGCGAAAATTACACGAAATGCACACAAAAAGCACCCGTAGGCTTTATCGCCTGCGGGTTTTGTTTTTTGTATGATACTTTCAAAGAGGTGAGACTTGTGGGGCAGTACATTGCTAGGCTAATGATGATTGGTTTTAGTGCAAGGAGCGCATACGAAATTTACAAAGATTTTCAGGCAGAGCATGATTTTGCCGGACTAAACGATTTTATCAGCATTTTGGAGGAAGAAAAGTGCAGTCCGTATGGCGTGAATATAATCCTAATCCGGCAGGAAGAAAAGTCGGAGACTGTTCCGTCAGAGCGGTAAGCGCCGCTTTGGGGGTGGATTGGGAGACGGCTTACGCATTGATGGCAGTTGCCGGGTTTAATATGGGCGATATGCCGTCGAGTAACAGCACCTGGGGCGCGGTACTTCGGCAGCACGGCTTTTACCGCTTCAATCTGTCAGAAGCTTGCCCGGATTGTTACACTTTTAAGGACTTCGCCCGTGATAACCCTCGCGGCGTTTTCGTGGTCGGTACGGGAACGCACGTTGCAACGATCATTGATTCAAAAATCTATGATGCTTGGGATAGCTCAAATGAGCCTGTGGCGTTCGTATGGCATAGAAAGGATGATTAACAAATGGCCTATCCATATTACCAGCAAATGAATTATCAGCCAAATTATTACAACCAGCCGAACCCGTACTATCAGCAGATGCAGCAGAACGCCATGATGCAACAGAACCAGCAGATGCAACAGGCTCAACAGGCGCAGTCTCAGCAGATGCAGCAGCCTGCAATCCAACAGAGCGGCTTTGTGCTTGTGCCGTCAGAACAAGAAGCGCGGAATTATCCCGTCGCTCCGGGAAACTCCGTCACGTTCAAGGACGAAAACGCGCCGTATTGCTACGTAAAGACGATGGGCTTTAACCAGCTTGACCGCCCTGTGTTTGAACGGTACAGGCTGGTAAAAGAAGACGCGCCCATACAGTCGCAGAGCGCCACTGTGTCGAACGAAAGCGCAGAGTCTAGAAAAGATGCACAGTACGCATTAAAAAGCGACGTGGACGCGCTGAGGGGCGAAATAGACGATTTACGCGAGAGAGTAAAAGCACAGTCAGAGAAAAAGCAGGTCAAGGCACGGAAGGTGCAGGCAGAAACGGAGGCGGCAGACGATGAATAGACCTATGCCTTTTGGTGGCAATATGCCCAGGATGAACCCTATG
>NZ_JBGVLF010000062.1:0-21061 GCF_045124115.1 Phascolarctobacterium sp. | reverse complement strand
AATGCCAAGAACAGCAGCAACCTTCGTACGCATCATAGGGATAAAGGAAGCTAACTTAGGCCGTTGGGCAATAATAGTCACGTCCACATTATTAACCTGCCAACCACCCTCATGGAGCAAAGCAACGACATGCTCCGTCAGCTTCATGCTGTCTGCGCCTTTATAGCGTGCATCCGTATCAGGGAAATGCTTGCCAATGTCGCCCAAGGCTGCAGCCCCCAAAAGGGCATCCATAAGTGCGTGGAGGGCAACGTCCGCATCACTATGCCCTAAAAGCCCCAGCTCATAAGGCACTTCCACTCCGCACAAAATCAGCTTCCGTTCTGCCACCAACTTATGTACATCATAGCCACAGCCTACACGGAACTGAGGGAAAACTACTTTACTTTCCATCTTCATTCTCCTGTTGTGCCAAAAGATAGGGCGCTAAAGCCAAATCCTCCGGCGTTGTAATCTTGATATTTTCGTAACGGCCTAGAGCGACTACCACCTTATGACCTAACAGCTCCACTACGGAAGCATCGTCCGTCACGGCCGCAGGATGCTGCGCCAAATGGTTATAAGCATCTTTGAGCAATTTTGCTGTAAAAATTTGCGGTGTCTGCACTGCCTGCAGAGTGCTGCGCTCCGGCGTTGCTACTACAACGCCACCGGCATCCACCACCTTGATGGTATTCTTCACCGGTACTGCCGCGATGGCTGCTCCATGCGCCCGGGCTGCAGCCAAAGTACGGGCGAAAACCTCACGTCCTGCAAAGGGACGAGCGCCATCGTGGACGGCAATGTAATCCGTTGCTGCAGGCACTGCAGCTAAAGCGTTCATCACGCTGTCCTGGCGTTCCTTGCCCCCTGCAACTACTGTAAAACCAAGCTTCGGAAAATACTCTTCTTGGTACTTTATCAAAAGAGCTTTACCAGCATCTACTTCCGCAGGCGCAAAAACAACCACAGCAAAATCAACCACTCCTGTTTTTGCCAACATTTTCAGACACTGTACAATTACAGGAGCGCCTCCCAAATCAGCAAAAGCTTTGTTATAGCCTAAGCCCATACGCTTGCCTGCTCCCGCTGCAGGCACAACTGCTGTTAACATCTTATCACTTCGCTTTCGCAAAAATCATACGTCCTGCAGCAGTTTGCAGCACGGAAGTAACAATTACAGGAACACTATTGCCAATAGCGTGACGCCCATTTTCTACAACAATCATGGTGCCATCATCTAAGTAGGCAACTGCTTGATTGGCTTCCTTGCCTTCTTTTACAAGGTAGACGTTCATTTCTTCCCCTGCCACAACAACAGGTTTAATAGCGTTAGCAAGCTCATTAATATTGAGTACCTTTACGCCTTGGATGCCGGCAATCTTGTTCAAGTTGTAGTCATTAGTAATAATATCAGCCTTCGCCTGTTTAGCCAGACGTACTAATTTAGCGTCTACGCCTTCCAAGTCAGCGTAGTCATTATCAACGACCATAACCTGTTCCTTGTAGCTGATCTGCAAATCCTGTACCAAGTCCAAACCACGACGTCCTTTAGCACGCTTGATAGCATCAGCAGAATCGGACAACTTTTGCAGCTCTTCCAAAACAAAATTGGGTACAACCAGCATACCATCCACAAAGCCTGCTGCCATAATATCCATAATACGTCCGTCGATAATTACACTGGTATCCAAAAGTTTGTTATTGCTATACAAACGGTCGCCCAAAGGCCCCTGCAGCACATCTTCTTCCACTTCTTCGGGCTTAATAGCTCTCCGATTAGGAATGCGGTTGAAAAAGCTTACAATATCATTGTGCTTGCGTAATGCCAATTTAGCACCAACAACTGCAAGAACCAAGCTTAAAGCAATAGGAATGAAGGGTCCTACGATGGGCAGATGGGAAAAAGGCCCACCAATCAGATTGGCCAAAATCAAACCAATGCCAATACCAAAAACCATAACCAGAATATCACTGGTAGGTACTTTGGACAAAGACGTGGTCATGCCCTCGGCATAGTTAAAAATAATATTGGTAATAAAGGGAGCCAATACCAAGGACAGCCAAAAAGCCACAAACAGGCCAGGCAACCACAGAATAATATTGGCAAAAGTGATACCAAACATGCCATTACCATGTAAATCGTAGCCTAAGTATTCCGACACTGACGGCAAAAAGTAGTTAATAAATATGAGTCCGGATATAATAATGATGAGGGAAACCGTTAGACTAACAAATTTTCTTAACATCCTGTTTCCTCCTTTCTTCATAAATTCTGATGTCAGATAGAACATACTACTACATCTATTATATAATACAGCGAGAGCACGAAAAAAACAAGCCATTACACAAAAGTATCACACTTATGAACTTTTAAAACATATCTACTTGAATCTGGCTAGCTTTGACATTATTATAATGCTGTAGTAAAATTAAGTAAAATGTTTTATTTTGATTTTAGTAATAATATTTTTTGATATTAGGAGAACAGTTATGGATTTTGATTTTTATCGTAATTTTGTTGTAGTTGCAGAAATGGGCAATATCAGTGCCGCGGCCAAACGTCTTTCCATAGTTCAGCCCGCTCTCAGCGCCCAAATCAAAACGCTGGAAAAATACTACAACATCCAGCTTTTCAAAACCAGCCGCGGCAAACGCCACATCGAACTGACGGAAGCAGGCGAAGCCTTTCTGCAGCAGGCACGGCAAATGTGCGCCACAGAAGATGACATTAACCTGACCATGCAATCTTTTAGCAAGCAGGCCAGCGGTACGCTCCGCTTTAGCGTTTCCCACGTGCGCAGCCAAGATTTTTTAGAGCAGTACGTCATTCCCTTTGCTAAAGATAATCCGCAAATCACCTTCCAATTCCACGAAGCTACCGTAGCAACGCAAATGAAACAGCTTTATAAAGGCTTGGTGGACTTTGCCTTTTCCAACGCCCCCATCCCCCATAGCGAAGATATCATTACTCTGCAGGTAGCAACGGAATCCATTTATGCCTTCTACCACAAAGAAATACCTGTACCGTGGACCGAGAATAACGCCATTACCCCTAGCCAATTAGAAAACCTGCCTATCTGCTGTAATTACGGCAGCTACGGCTTATTACGCAGTGTCTGCAGGGAGTACGGCGTGCAGCCAAAGGTTGCCTTTATCGCTACTACTGCCAGCAATGCTTTGATTTTTGCTGCCCAAACCCATACAGTAGCAGTTATCGCCGCCCTAGAAGACGACATCGTTCCCCCTGATGTTATCCGTGTTCCTATCAACGATATCAAACTCGCATTTCCCCAAAGCCTGTACTGGAGCACTAGGCATAGTCTTTCCCCTGCTGCCAAACTTTTCTTGGAGCATTTCAAAAATAATCTTTCTGCCACAAGTAAATAAGCACAGAAAAGAGGCTGGGACAAAACCAGTCATAGTTGCCATATCCCTAGACGAATCATTGCGATTTTAGCTCATGAGTGCTTAGAATCACAGAAGTGAAGCGAACCGAAAAGAAACTTGTTTTGCGAACAAAATCGGCCGCGAATCTTCGCTGTGATTCTGCACGAAATGAGCGTTAAGAAATCGCACGTGAGTCGAGATATGGTAACATGACCTAACATGTCCCAGCCTCTTGAGTTTTGAGTTTTGAGTTTATAGTGCTTAGATGATACCGCGAATCTTCATTGCTTCTACCAAGCTGTTCAAAGCAACGATATACGCAGCAACACGCATATTAACCTTGTATTCTTCAGCCTTCGCATGTACTTCTTTGAAAGCTTTAACCATCATTGCCGTTTGCTTTTCAATGACTTCTTCTTCACACCAGAAATAACGATACAAGTTCTGGACCCATTCAAAATAGCTTACAGTTACGCCACCGCCATTAGCGAGGATATCAGGCACTACCATAATGCCTTTAGCATCAAGGATAGTATCTGCGTCCGGAGTAGTGGGACCATTAGCGCCTTCCGCAATAATTTCCGCTTGTACAGCATCAGCATTTTCTGCCGTAATTTGCAGTTCCATAGCGCAAGGAGCCAAAACCGTAACCTTCAAGGCTAACAATTCAGCATTAGTGATGGGCTTGCTACCAGGATAATCAACTACGCTGCCTGTTTTCTTCACATGCTCGTCCACTGCGTAGCAATCAAGTCCATCAGGGTTATAAATCGCGCCGTAAACATCGCTGACAGCAACAACCTTTACGCCTGCGTCACAGAACAGTTTGGCAGTCCAGCTACCTACATTGCCAAAACCTTGTACTGCAGCGGTAGCATCAGCAGGAGCAATGCCTTTCAGTTTCAATGCTTCCAACGCAGCAACTACAACGCCGCGACCGGTAGCAGCAGTACGCCCCAAGGAACCGCCTACAGCAATAGCTTTACCTGTAATAAAGCCAGGTTCATATTGACCTTTCAGCTTGCTGAACTCGTCCATCATCCATCCCATAATCTGCGCATTGGTATTCATATCAGGCGCGGGAATATCCATCTTTTCACCAATAATAGGAGCAATCTTGTCAATAAAACCGCGCGTCAGTGCTTCCAATTCGCGTTTGGAAAGTTTAGCCGGATCAACAATAATACCGCCCTTGCCACCGCCATAGGGCAAGCCTGCTACTGCGCATTTACAGGTCATCCAGAAGGCTAAGGTCTTTACCTCATCCATATTCACATTTTGATGATAGCGCACACCGCCCTTGGCAGGACCTAAAATGGTACTGTGCTGGCTACGGTAGCCAGTGAAAACCTTGGTAGTGCCATCATCCATTTTTACGGGAATAGCAACTTCCAACGTACGTTCCGGAGCTGCAATGATTCCTGCTGCGCCTGCGTCAAGATGCATAACTTCGATAGCCTTATTTAACGGAATTTGTGCCATCTCAAAAATGTTCATAATCGTGCCTCCTTTACAATGGAATCTTCGTGACTCCCTTTAGTAAGTATATTATAACTTGTATACATTATACTTGTAAATAGAATTTTTTGTAAAATTTTCACTATTATTCAAGTTTTCGGTATATATAGTATATGCTAATTGTAAATCAGACACGCTTATTATTGGTTAATCGGTAAACTCCTCATAGACACTGCCAAAGTCAATCCCACCAATTACCTTACCTTTGTACATAGCACGAATGGCAGCTTCGCCCTCCTCCATATGTTTAGAAGTAATGCCATAGCGACGGGACAGCCACACTTCTACAAAAGCAGCTAAATTATCACACGCCTTGAGCACAGTGCCATCAATAGCATGGAAACCGGGATGATTGTATTTAACGTTGATTTCCTCAATTGTAGTCATTACTACCTTGCCATCAATTTTTACGCGGTTCGTAAATTCATTTTGCGTATAGTAGATAATATCTTCATGCCAACTATAGGGCAGCAAAGGAAGAATTTTCTCCGCTACCAACCGTTCTTCAATTTTCTTGATCAGTTCATCTAAGCCGGGCACGCTACGCTTTACCGGGCTTATAATATCGCGGGTCAAAACCTCCGGTAGATCGTGGAACAAACCTGTAAGGAAATCGCCTACAATACGCTCATCGCAAGCGCCCAGCTTTACTGCGCAGAAATACCCCATAATAGCTACCAAAAGTACATGCCCCATTACAGAGGTTTCCGGTACCCGTGGAGATTGCGCCCAACGCTTTTGGAACCGCAATTGGCCGACTAAATCAATAAATTTGCTACTTTTACCATTCAATGCTAATTTTTTCACAGCAGCCAAATCATAATGATCCTCTAATTCATTATCAATAAGTGCTTTCGTATCTTCGCTACCATAAATGCCTTCATTAAAATGGTAAATAATTTCAAATTCCCATTTAGTTGCCAAATAATGGGCAGCACGCAACAACTTCTTCTCCATAGCGCTATAGGAGGCATCTTCAAAATAATTACGCATTTTGTCCATAAACTCAGGCTCAATATCAGGAATACGACGGCGTATTTCTTCAAAGACCCACGCATTCAGTTCCTTGCCATATATGCGCATCATTTCATGGAAAATCGGCGGTTTAATATCTGTCAGCACGTTGCGCTGCATAAACTCGAAAATTCCGCCTTCAATTAGTCTGCGCCAATCAATCTGCGCCCCATGGTCATCTTCTTCATGACGAGCCAGTACATAGACAATCATCATCTTATGAGCCTGCTTATCCAACTCTGTAAAGCCACCGGGACGAATGTGCTCGTTCCACCGCTGGATATGGGCAGCCTCATACAAAAATTCTATAAAACTCTTTCTCAGCATGAAATCAACTCCTTTGCTAGCATCCAATAGCTAAAAAGCATTTATCTTTTTCCTTATACTCTAATTATAACAGCATCCTGTACATTTATTATACCATAAGTATAGAAAAAAGCAGGAACCGTAAAGTTCCTGCTTAATGAGTGCAGATAAAAAGAAAAAGCAGGAACCGAAGTTCCTGCTAATTGTATGCTCTGATTAGATGAGCTCGATGATAGCCATTTCAGCAGCATCGCCGCGACGGGGACCTACTCTGTAAATACGAGTGAAGCCGCCTTGTCTGCCTTCATATTTCGGAGCGATTTCTTCAAACAGTTTCTTGGTAACAGTTTCGTCAACCAGTACTGCCAGAACCTGACGACGAGCGTGCAGGTCATTGCGTTTAGCCAAAGTGATCAGCTCAGCGGAATGCTTTGCTACTTCTTTAGCTTTGGTAATGGTGGTTTCGATTCTACCATATTTGAAGAAGGAAGTTAAAATGCTGCGAAACAGAGCTTTACGGTTGCTGGAATTACGACCCAGTTTTCTGTATGCCATGTACTTCTGACCCCCTTATTTATTCTTCGTCACTTTTAGCCAAGCTCAAACCCATTTCGCTAAGTTTCTTCTTAACTTCATCCAAGGATTTGCGGCCCAAGTTACGAACTTTCATCATGTCTTCTTCGGTTTTCAAAATCAACTCATCAACGGTGTTGATACCGGCACGACGCAAGCAGTTGTTGCTGCGTACGGACAGGTCCAGATCGTCGATAGAAATTCCATGTCCCGGTTTATCGGGGCTCTTACCATCTTCCGGTTCGGAATCGCCGTTTACGCTGATAGACGGAGTATCAGTGTCACCGGTATGGAACAACTTGAGATAATCGATTAAGATGCCAGAAGCCATATTTACAGCTTCATCAGGCATAACGCTGCCGTCAGTCCAAACTTCCAGAGTCAGTTTGTCATAGTTGGTTACGTTGCCAACGCGGGTATCGTTAACAGCAAATTTTACTCTGGTAATAGGAGAGTAAATGGAGTCAACGGGAATAATGCCAATCGGTTGATCCGGTTGTTTATTTTTATCCGCAGGAACATAACCCAGACCTCTATCAACATGGATTTCCATGTTGAAGACTGCGTCCTTATCCAAAGTCGCAATGTGCAGCTCAGGGTTCAAAATCTCTACATCGCTGTCAGCAATAATATTTGCTGCAGTAACTTCCTGTTCACCAGAACATTCAATGCGCAGGACTTTTTCCTCTTCGCCTTCCATTTTCAGGCACAGAGCCTTGATGTTCAGGATGATGTCAGCAACATCTTCACGAACACCGGGAATAGTAGCAAACTCGTGCAGTACACCGTCAATTTTGACATAGGTTACTGCGGCACCCGGCAGGGAGGACAGCAATACACGACGCAGGCTGTTGCCCAGCGTGATGCCGTAGCCTCTCTCCAGCGGCTCCCAAACAAATTTGCCATAGCGACCATCTTCGCTGATTTCAGCTGTAACCATCTTAGGTTTTTCAATTTCAATCATTCGGAAAGCCTCCTTCTTTCGCGTATTACCACAATACGTCTCTCAGTGGGTGGCACAAGATGTTCACTAATTATTTAGAGTACAATTCAACGATGAAGTGCTCTTCAATAGGAACATCAATTTCCTCACGAGTCGGGAAACGATCTACTTTGCCGCTGAGGTTAGCAGCATCCAGTACCAGCCAAGCCGGAACTGCTTTAGTAGCCAAGGTTTCGTCCATGCCTTTGAAATATTCTTTAGCACGGCTGTTTTCCATTACGCTGATAACATCGCCAACTTTAATCAAAGCGGAAGGAATGTCCAAACGTTTGCCGTTAACAGCAATGTGGCCATGTCTTACGATTTGACGAGCTTGACGACGGGTGTTTGCCAAGCCCAGGCGGAAAACAACGTTGTCAATTCTTCTTTCCAGAAGGATCAGCAGGTTTTCACCGGTGATGCCTTCCATCTTTTTAGCTTTATCATAGTAGCCACGGAATTGTTTTTCCAGGACACCATAGATAAATTTAGCTTTTTGTTTTTCAGTCAACTGAATGCCATACTCGCTTTTCTTTCTGTTTTGGCGTTTAGCTTGACGGTTAGATTCCTTGCTAATGCCCAGAAATGCGGGAGACAGGCCCAAAGATCTGCATCTTTTCAGGACAGGCGTTCTATCAATTGCCATCTAGGTACACCTCCAATTATACTCTTCTGCGTTTCGGCGGACGGCAGCCATTGTGCGGAATCGGAGTAACGTCTTTAATGGAGTTAACTTCGAGACCTGCAGCTTGCAGAGCGCGGATAGCAGCTTCACGACCGGCGCCGGGGCCTTTTACATATACTTCAACGGATTTCAAGCCATGTTCCATTGCAGCTTTGGTTGCTTCTTCAGCAGCCATTTGTGCAGCAAACGGAGTGCTCTTACGGCTGCCACGGAAACCGAGACCGCCTGCGGATGCCCAGCTCAAAACGTTACCTTCAGTATCGGATAAGGTAACAATAGTATTATTGAAGGTGGAGCGGATGTGTGCTACACCGTTAATGATATTTTTGCTAACTTTCTTTTTGTTGCGAACAACTTTCTTGCCAGCCACTGGTTTATCCCTCCCTCGCTAATTATTTCTTTTTGCCTGCAATAGTACGTTTCGGACCTTTACGGGTGCGGGCATTGTTTTTAGTGTTTTGACCACGAACGGGCAGACCCATGCGGTGTCTACGACCACGATAGGAGCCAATTTCGATTAAACGTTTAATGTTCAGGGATTCTTCACGACGAAGATCACCTTCTACTTTATAATCGCTATCCAAAGTTTCACGAATCTTGGAAACTTCTTCTTCAGTCAGATCACGAACGCGAGTGTCCGGATTGATACCGGTTTTAGCTAAGATTTCACGAGAGAGAGTCAGGCCGATACCGTAAATGTACGGCAGTGCATACTCAATGCGTTTATCTCTCGGCAGATCGACACCAGAAATACGTGCCATTAATGTGCACCTCCTTCTTAACCTTGTTTTTGTTTATGTTTCGGGTTTTCGCAAATTACCATTACATGGCCTTTACGTTTAATGACTTTGCATTTTTCACATATTGGCTTAACAGACGGTCTTACTTTCATAATTTAAACCTCCTCTTTGCCTGTTTGGTTATTTATACCGATAAGTAATTCTTCCACGATTGAGGTCGTACGGAGTAAGCTCCACGGTAACCTTATCACCAGGCAAAATCTTGATGAAGTTCATACGAATCTTACCGGAAATGTGTGCGAGAATTACGTGACCGTTTACCAGTTGTACCTGGAACATAGCATTGGGAAGAGCTTCAAGAATTGTGCCTTCAACCTCAATTACATCCTGTTTGGACACAGCTTTACCTCCTTATTTGCTACATCCGAGACTAGCCTTAACGTCGGCGTAAACTTTATCAATAGCTTGCAGGCCATTGATATCTTTGAATAAGCCTTGTTTAGTGTAGTACTCGATCAACGGTTCAGTTTGTGCATGGTATGCATGCAGACGATTCTTTACGGTTTCCTCTTTATCATCATCACGTTGATAGAGGTTGCCGCCGCACTTATCGCAAACGCCTTCAACTTTAGTAGGATTGAAGCTTACGTGGTAGGTAGCGCCGCAGGATTTGCAGATGCGGCGACCGGTTACACGGCCAACCAGTTCAGAGTCAGGAACTGCGATATTAACAACACCGGTCAATTTAATGCCCAGGTCTTTCAGGATTCCGTCCAGAGCAACTGCTTGCTCTGCAGTACGCGGGAAGCCATCTAAAATGAAGCCATTTGCACATTCGGGTTTGGACAAGCCTTCACGAACGATGCCAATGGTTACGACGTCGGGGACTAAGCCGCCAGCGTCCATGTATCTTTTTGCCTCTTTACCAAGTTCAGTGCCTGCTTTAACAGCTGCACGGAACATGTCACCTGTAGAGATGTGAGGGATTTTAAATTCATCAATGAGTCTTTCTGCTTGAGTGCCTTTACCAGCACCCGGAGGTCCCATTAAAAGAATGTACATTCTGAATTCCTCCTATTTCATAAAGCCGTGATAATGACGCATCAGTACCAGAGACTCTATCTGCTTCATAGTATCCAATGCAACGCCGACTACGATCAAAAGAGCAGTACCGCCGAAGTATATACCATCGATGCGGGTAATCCAACCAATAACGTGAGGCATAAGCGCGATTAAAGAGAGGAAGATAGCGCCTGCCAAAGTTATTCTGGACATTACTCTGTCAAGATAATCTGTTGTAGGCTTACCGGGACGTAAGCCGGGAATAAAACCACCGTTCTTCTTGATGTTATCAGAAAGATCGTTGATGTTCAAACTTACTGCAGTATAGAAGTAAGTAAAGAACAAGATCATCAGAACGTACAAGGTGGTCTGCAAGGGGCTGCCCCATTCGAACCACTTGCCCATGGTCTTAACCCAAGGCACATCCACAAACTGAGCGATAGTCACAGGGAACATCAACACAGAAGATGCGAAGATGATAGGAATAACGCCTGCTTGGTTAACCTTTAAAGGAATATAGCTTGTATGACCGCCATATGCTTTCTTGCCTACAACACGTTTTGCATATTGAACGGGGATCTTGCGAATACCTTGGGAAATAATGATTACAAAAACAATCATTGCCAAAGCAATAGCCGCGAACAAGATAACATTCAAAATGTTGACCGTGCCTGCTTGTAAATATTGGAAAATTATCTTCAAGCCATCCGGCAGTCGGGATACGATACCGGCAAAGATAATCAAGGAAATACCATTGCCGACACCCTTAGCAGTAATCTGCTCGCCGATCCACATGAGGAAGACCGTTCCTGCAGTAAGCGTCAAAGCAATCAGCAGAACCGACATGATTCCGGGGTTATTGATTGCCATGCGCAGGCCCCAGGCCATGCCGCAGGCTTGGACAAACGCCAAAGCCACCGTCAGCATACGAGTCAGCTTTGTCGTTTTCTTATAGCCTTCTTCGCCTTCCTTGGACCATTGTTCCAAGGTCGGTACAACCACCTTCAACAGCTGCAAAATAATTGAAGCATTGATATATGGGGTAATACTCATAGCAAAAATTGAGAATTTGCTCAAGGCGCCACCGCTGAACATATCCAGCAATCCGAAGAGGTTACCGCTACGGAAAAGCTGTTCAATGACAGATGCGTTAACGCCAGGAACAGGTATATGTGTTCCAGCCCTGAATACGATGAACATGGCGAGAGTAAATATAACTTTTTGCCTGAGTTCTGTAATCTTAAATATGTTTGCGAGGGCTGCTAACACTTTAGATCACCTCAATCTTACCGCCTGCTGCGATGATTTTTTCTTCAGCGGATTTGCTGAAGCCCATAGCTTGAACGGTAAGCTTTTTGGTTAATTCACCATTGCCGAGAATACGGATACCGTCGCGAATGTTTTTAACGATACCTTCTTCGATGAGCATTACGGGTTCAACAACGGTGCCGTCTTCAAAACGATTGAGTACGGAAACGTTGATTTCAACATAATCTTTACCAAATTTATTGTAGAAACCGCGTTTAGGAAGACGCAGGTACAAAGGTCTTTGACCACCTTCGAAACCAGGGCGTTTAACGCCGCCGGAACGGGATTTTTGACCTTTTTGGCCTTTGCCGGAGGTCTTGCCCAGACCGGAGCCCAAGCCACGACCTACGCGAACTGCTACACGTTTAGATCCCGGAGCGGGAGACAATTCATGTAAATTCATCTTCAGTACACCTCCTTGTCTTACGCTTCTTCAACTTTCACGAGATGTTCTACTTTATGAATCATGCCGCGAATAGTCGGAGTATCTTCTTTAACTACGCTAGTATTAATTTTGCCTAAGCCCAAAGCTTTAACGGTTGCACGTTGATCTTTCGGGTAACCGATGAGGCTGCGGGTCAGGGTAACTTTAATTTGTGCCATGACAAATTCCTCCTTAGCCCAACAATTCTTCTACGGTTTTACCACGCAGAGCTGCAACAGACTCAGCGCTCTTCAAGGATTTCAAACCTTCGATGGTTGCACGAACCATGTTGTTCGGGTTGGAAGAACCTTGAGATTTGGTCAGGATATCACGAACGCCTGCCAATTCCAATACGGCACGAACGGGGCCGCCTGCGATAACGCCGGTACCTTCGCTAGCCGGTTTCAGGAATACACGGCCTGCGCCGAATACGCCGATGATTTCATGAGGAATGGTGGTGCCTACCAGAGGAACGCTAACCATGTTTTTCTTAGCGTCTTCTACGCCTTTACGGATAGCTTCAGGAACCTCTGCAGCTTTACCCAGGCCCATGCCTACATGACCATTTTCATCACCTACAACAACAAGTGCAGCGAAGGAGAAACGACGTCCGCCTTTAACAACCTTAGCAACACGGTTGATGAAAACGACTCTTTCTTGTAATTCGTTTTCTTTATTTTCGAAGTTCGCCACTTTATTTCCTCCTTCTCTTAGAATACCAGGCCAGCTTCGCGAGCAGCTTCAGCCAAAGCAGCTACACGGCCGTGGTACAGATAACCACCGCGGTCGAATACTACTTCTTTAACGCCTTTAGCCATAGCTTTCTCAGCGATTGCTTTGCCTACAGCTTTAGCAGCCTCAATGTTGCCGCCGTAGTTTTCTTTCAAACCTTTTTCAACGGTGCTAGCAGCAGCGATGGTTTCGCCGGTTGCGTCGTTAATTACCTGTGCATAAATGTTGGACAGGGAACGGTATACGTTCAGACGCGGTCTTTCTGCAGTACCGATAATATATCTACGAGAACGGAGATGACGTTTTTGACGTTTCTCGTTTTTATCAACTCTGTTAAGCAAGAGTTTCACTCCCTTCTTTTAGAAATTATTTCTTGCCTTTAGCGCCAGCTTTACCGATCTTACGACGAACATGTTCGCCTTCATAACGGATACCTTTACCTTTGTAAGGCTCGGGCGGACGCAAAGTACGGATATCAGCAGCAACAGCGCCTACAACTTCTTTATCAGCACCACTTACAACGATCTTGTTCGGAGCGGGAACTTCAAAAGTAATACCAGCAGGCGGCTCTTTTACTACCGGGTGAGAGAAGCCCAGAGTAAAGTTGATGTTGTTGCCTTGTTTAGCAGCACGGTAACCAACGCCTTGGATTTCCAAGGTTTTGCTGAAGCCAGCGGTTACGCCTACGATCATGTTGTTAATCAGGGTACGAGACAGACCATGCATAGCACGATTTTCTTTTTCATCGTTCGGGCGTTCAACAGTCAGAACACCGTTATCCAGGGTCAGTTTCATGTTTTTATTGATTTGGCGAGCCAGTTCGCCTTTAGGACCTTTAACGGTCACATAGTTGTTTTCAATAGTAACTGTTACACCAGCGGGAACAGTAATTGGCATCTTACCAATTCTAGACACGTACGAGCACCTCCTATCCTTAAAGTATTACCATACGTATGCAAGAACTTCGCCGCCCAAGCCTGCTTTACGAGCAGCTTTGTCGGTCATCAAGCCTTGGGAAGTAGAAATTAATGCAATACCCAGACCTCCGAGGACTCTAGGCAGTTGGTCTTTTTGAGAGTAAACTCTCAGACCGGGTTTGGAAATACGTTTAATACCGGAGATAACCTTCTCTTTATTTGCACCGTATTTCAGGCTAACTTTGATTACGTTTTGCTTGTTGTCAGCAATAACTTCGAAATCTTTAATGAAACCTTCAGCTTTCAAAATTTCTGCAATAGCAACTTTGATTTTGCTGCCGGGGATTTCAACTCTATCATGATGAACTGAATTTGCGTTACGAATACGGGTAAGCATATCAGCAATCGGGTCGGTCATTACCATACTTAAATACCCTCCTTCCTTGTTGTCTGTCTTACCAGCTTGCTTTAGTTACGCCCGGAATAGCACCTTTGTAAGCATATTCACGGAAGCAGATACGGCAGAGGCCAAATTTACGCATATAGCCATGAGGTCTGCCGCACACTTTGCAGCGGTTATAATGGCGAACTTCGAACTTAGGCTCGCCTTTCCATTTTTCGATCAGGGCTTTTTTAGCCACGGTATTCCCTCCTCACTTATGCGCCGAACGGCATTCCGAGGAGTTTGAGCAATTCTCTAGCTTCCTCGTCAGTCTTAGCGGTAGTTACAATGATGATATCCATGCCACGAACTTTATCGATCTTATCGTATTCGATTTCCGGGAAAATCAATTGTTCTTTCAGGCCCAGTGCGTAGTTACCACGGCCGTCGAAAGCAGTAGCGCTAACACCGCGGAAGTCACGTACGCGCGGAAGAGCGAGATTCATCAGTTTATCAAGGAAATAGTACATACGGTCGCCACGCAGGGTAACTTTAGCACCCAGAGGCATGCCTTGACGTACTTTGAAAGCTGCGATGGATTTCTTAGCTTTGGTAATAACAGGTTTTTGACCTGCGATTTGAGTCATATCAGCAACTGCGGACTCCAGAGCCTTGCTGTTGCCAACTGCTTCGCCAACACCCATGTTGATGACAACTTTCTCGATTTTAGGGATTTCCATTACATTTTTATATTGGAATTTGTCTTGCAAGCCTTTAACAGCTTCGGACAAATATTTTTCTTGCAATCTGGTCTTTGCCATTCAAGTATTTCCTCCTTTCCCGGAAAATTATTTATCGATTACTTCACCGCATTTTTTGCAAGCACGAACGGTTTTGCCGGCAACCTCGGTCATTTTTACGCGAGTAGCTTTTTTGCAAGCCGGGCATACAACCATAACTTTGCAGGAAGCGATGGGAGCTTCTTTAGTAATAATGCCGCCTTGAGGATTTGCCTGAGACGGTTTGGTATGACGTTTTACTTGGTTTACGCCTTCTACAACCACTTTGGCTTTCTTAGGCAGAGCTTCAACGATCTTACCTTGCTTGCCTTTATCCTTGCCGGACAGTACAAGAACGGTATCGCCTTTTTTAACATGCAGCTTTACAGCATTTGCCATGTCAAGAACACCTCCTTATAGTGCGTTATACGAATTTCTTACAGCACTTCCGGTGCCAGAGAAATGATTTTCATGAAGTCTTTATCACGCAGTTCGCGGGCAACAGGCCCAAAAATACGAGTGCCGCGCGGGCTCTTGTCGTCTTTAATGATAACAGCTGCGTTTTCGTCGAAACGGATGTAGGAACCGTCTGCACGACGAACGCCCTTAGCGGAACGAACAACAACTGCTTTAACTACGTCGCCTTTTTTTACAACGCCACCGGGTGATGCATCTTTAACAGCACATACGATAACGTCACCGATATTAGCATATTTACGGTAAGAACCGCCTAATACACGGATACACATAACTTTCTTAGCGCCAGTGTTATCACCAACATTAAGGATAGTTTGTTGTTGTATCATGGATTTCCCTCCCTTGCCGGTCTATACTACGGCAATTAATTATTTTGCACGCTCTAAAATTTCAATAACGCGCCAGCATTTATCTTTGGACAGCGGACGAGTTTGCATAATTTGAACTACGTCGCCGATATGTGCTTCGTTATTTTCGTCATGAGCTTTAAATTTAATAGTATGTTGTACGCCTTTTTTGTACAGCGGATGCTGAACGAAACGTTCTACTGCAACTACTACAGTTTTCTGCATTTTATCGCTGACAACTTTACCAATACGGGTAACACGTGCGTTTCTTTCTTCGGTCACGACTGTTTCCTCCTTGTTATACTTCAAAACAGTTAAGCCTTGAGCTCACGTTCACGCTGGATTGTTTTGATACGGGCAATGGATTTCTTTACTTCACGAACCTTAGTCGGGTTTTCACATTGACCGGTTGCCATTTGAAAACGCAGATTGAAGAGTTCTTCTTTCAAATCTGCCAATTTGGTGTCTAACTCAGCAGCAGACAATTCACGAATTTCTGTTGTTTTCATTAAGCTTCACCACCCTTTTCTTGTGCGGCAGCTTCAGCTTCCTGTTGTGCTTTGGTCACAAATTTGCATTTGATCGGCAGTTTGTGGCTAGCGAGACGCATAGCTTCCTTAGCAACTTCTTCGCTTACACCGTTCATTTCGAACAGAACGCGACCAGGTTTAACTACTGCTACCCAGTACTCCGGAGAACCTTTACCGGAACCCATACGAGTTTCAGCAGGTTTTGCAGTAATAGGTTTGTCCGGGAAAATTTGAATCCAAACTTGACCGCCACGTTTGATGTAACGGGTCATTGCAATACGTGCAGCTTCAATCTGACGGTTGGTAACCCAAGCGGGTTCCAGTGCTACCAGACCGAAATCGCCATGAGCGATTCTGTTACCACGCATAGCACGGCCGGTCATACGACCTCTATGTTGTTTACGATGTTTAACTCTCTTCGGTAATAACATGTCTGATTATGCCTCCTTTGCCGGAGCAACTTTAGCTGCTTCTTTGCTTTCAGGAAGAACTTCGCCCTTGTAGATCCATACCTTAATGCCGATGCGGCCATAGGTGGTATGAGCTTCTGCAGTGCCATAGTCGATGTCAGCACGCAGAGTATGCAGAGGAATGCTGCCTTCACGATAGGATTCGCTACGAGCGATTTCAGCACCGCCCAGACGACCGCCGCAGGTAATTTTGATACCTTTAGCGCCCATACGCATGGTACGGCCAACGCATTGTTTCATTGCACGACGGAAAGCGATGCGGCGTTCCAGTTGAGCTGCAATGTTCTCTGCAACCAAGGTTGCGTCCATATCCGGGGTTTTAACTTCTACGATGTTGATGTCGATAGCGCTTTCAGTCATTTTCTTCAGGTCGGATTTCAGCAGTTCGATGTTGCTGCCTTGACGACCGATTACCATACCAGGTTTTGCAGTATGGATGGAAATGCGGGCTTTATTGGATGCGCGTTCGATTTCTACTTTAGAGATACCAGACAGGAACAGTTTTTCTTTAATGAACTCACGGATTTTAATATCTTCTAACAAGAATTTTTCATAGTCTTTGTCAGCGTACCATTTGGAATCCCAGCCTTTGATAACGCCAACACGGAGACCATGCGGATTAACTTTTTGACCCACTATCTTTTCCCTCCTTCTGACGGGATATTATTTTTCTTTAACAGCTACGGTTACGTGGCTAGAACGTTTCAGGATTTTGAAAGCCTGTCCACGGGAACGGGGATGAATACGTTTCATGGTCGGGCCTGCATCTACGAAGCAGGAGGATACGATCAGGTTATCCACGTTCATGTCAAAGTTATGTTCTGCATTAGCTACTGCACTGCGCAGAACTTTTTCGATTACCTCAGAACCAACCTTCGGGGTGTATTTGAGGATAGCGAATGCTTCACCAACGGACTTGCCGCGGATCAGATTGATTACGATGCGCAGTTTGCGCGGAGCAATGCGGATATATTTAGCAACTGCCTTTGCTTCCATTCTTTATTTCCTCCCTTCCCCTTATTTTAAACCGGTGGTCTTATCTGCGTGACCTTTGTAAGTACGAGTCGGAGCGAATTCGCCCAATTTGTGGCCTACCATATCCTCGGTGATGAACACGGGAACATGTTTGCGTCCGTCATGAACCGCAATGGTGTGACCAACGAAAGACGGAAGAATAGTAGAGCTGCGAGACCAGGTCTTCACAACTTTTTTATCATTAGCGGCATTAAGCGCGTCAATCTTTTTCAAAAGACTTGCATGGACATAAGGTCCTTTTTTAACTGATCTGGACACTAGGTTAGCCTCCTTTCCTTATCCTGCTTAATTATTTGGTTCTGCGTTTCAGAATTAACTTAGTAGAAGCTTTCTTCTCTTTACGGGTGCGAGTACCGAATGCACATTTACCCCAAGGAGTAACAGGACGCTTACGACCAACAGGGGAGTGGCCTTCGCCGCCGCCGTGCGGATGGTCGTTCGGGTTCATTACAACGCCGCGGTTAGCAGGACGGATGCCCATCCAACGAGAACGGCCAGCTTTACCAATGCAGATGTTTTCAGCATCGATGTTGCCTACCAGACCGATGGTTGCACGGCAGTTGATGTGTACTTTACGGATTTCGCCGGAAGGCAGACGCAGCAGAGCATAATCGCCTTCTTTTGCCATCAGCTGAGCACTGGTACCAGCACTACGAGCCATTTGGCCGCCCTTACCGATTTTCATTTCTACATTGTGCACGGTGGTGCCCAAGGGAATGTTTTTCAGGGGCAGGCAGTTACCGGTTTTGATATCTGCGTCTGCACCGCTTACTACGGTATCGCCAACCTTCAGGTCCAGCGGAGCGATGATGTAACGTTTTTCGCCGTCAGCATAGTTGATCAGAGCGATACGAGCGTTACGGTTAGGATCGTATTCAATGGTAGCAACTTTAGCGGGGATACCGTCTTTATTGCGTTTGAAGTCAATGATACGATATTGTCTTTTGTGGCCGCCGCCTTGGTGGCGAACAGTCATCTTACCGGTATTGTTACGGCCAGCATGTTTTTGCAGTTTTTCAACAAGCGGGCGGTAAGGCTTGTCAGTCGTAATCTCTTCGAAGGCAGACACAGTAATAAAGCGTCTGGAAGGAGAATACGGATTAAAGCTTTTAATAGCCATTTTCTTGACCTCCTATTATACGTTAATTACATTCCTTCGAAAAGGGGAATCGTATTGCCTTCAGCAAGCTTCACGATTGCTTTCTTATAATCGGAACGTTTGCCAACATATTTACCCATGCGTTTGGTTTTGCCCATTACGCGGATAGTGTTAACATTCACTACTTTTACGCCAAAGATTGCTTCAACAGCTTGGCGGATTTCTACTTTGTTAGCTTCCAGGGGAACTTGGAAGGTGTATTTGTTTTCTTGCATCATTTGAGAGGTTTTCTCGGTGATGATGGGGCGAATCAGTACGTCGCGATGATTAGCAGCCATTATGCGAGCACCTCCTCAATTTTTTCTACAACATCTTTAGCCAGGAATACCTTGTTGCTGTTCAAGATATCGAAGCAGTTCAGGCCCATGTTGGTGATGGTGGTTACTTTCGGCATGTTGCGTGCGGAAAGAGCAACGTTTTCGTTGGAACCATCGGTGATGATCAGGGCTTTCTTTTCAGCAGCTTCGAAAGCTTTCAGCATGGAAGCTACTTGTTTGGTTTTGGGAGCGTCGAAAGCCAAGCCTTCAACTACTACCAGTTCACCTGCTGCTACTTTAGCAGAC
Organism: Phascolarctobacterium sp.; assembly: GCF_045124115.1. Classification (GTDB taxonomy): domain Bacteria; phylum Bacillota; class Negativicutes; order Acidaminococcales; family Acidaminococcaceae; genus Phascolarctobacterium_A. The sequence continues at coordinate 1,689 of NZ_JBGVLF010000062.1, read as the reverse complement.
AGTGCGCAGCACAGAGCTAAACGACGAGCTTTGCGAGGCATTTTCTTTGCATAGCTGCGGGGTTGGGGACCGAAAGTGGTGCCGCCACCTACCCAAACAGGAGAACGGTTGGAACCGCAACGTGCACGACCGGTACCTTTTTGTTTCCAAGGTTTGCGGCCGCCGCCACGAACAAGACCACGGGTCTTGGTTGCGGAAGTACCTTGGCGTTGGTTAGCCAGTTGCATAACAACTGCTTGATGAACAACAGCTTCGTTGAACTCAGCGCCAAATACGGAATCATTTAATTCTATTTCACCGGCAACTTGACCGGCCAGATTATATACTGATAACTTCGGCATTAGAAGCATCCTCCTTTCTTTCGCTTATCTTATTTGTTCGGTTTTACGGTTTCTTTAATTACTACGTAAGAACCGGTAGCACCAGGGATGGCACCTTTAACCAGAATAAGATTACGTTCTGCGTCAACCTTAACAATGGTCAGACGTTGAACGGTTACATTTTGATTGCCCATACGGCCAGGCAGTTTTTTGCCTTTGATTACGCGGCCGCCAGGACCAGAATGCATGGGGCCCATAGAACCGGGTTCACGATGAGATTTGGAACCGTGTTTCATAGGTCCGCGAGAGAAATTATGGCGCTTAATAGTGCCTGCAAAGCCTTTGCCGCGGGATACGCCGCTTGCATCGATCAGTTCACCAGCTGCGAAAATGTCAGCGGTAACTTTTTGACCGATTGTATATTCAGAAGGAGCAGACAGACGCAATTCTCTGACAAACTTAACCGGCGCTACGCCAGCTTTGTCAAAATGGCCTTTCATAGGTTTGGTGGTATGTTTTTCTTTCATTTCACCAAAACCAAGTTGAACAGCGTTGTAACCATCTGTTTCTTCGGTTTTGTTTTGAAGTACAACGCAGGGGCCTGCTTCTACAACAGTTACAGGGATCAGTCTGCCGTCAGCTTCAAAAATTTGGGTCATGCCCAGTTTCTTGCCTAAGATACCTTTAGCCATTATTGCACCTCCTCCTTACAGTTTAATTTCGATATCTACACCAGCGGGCAGATCAAGACGCATCAGAGCGTCAACAGTCTTAGCGGTGGGTTCCAGAATGTCAACAAGTCTTTTGTGAGTACGCATTTCGAATTGCTCACGAGAGTCTTTGTTTACATGGGGGGAACGCAGAATAGTGTAAATGTTCTTTTCAGTAGGAAGGGGAATCGGACCGGAAACTTGTGCACCGGTACGTTTTGCAGTTTCTACAATCTTGCTAGCACTTTGATCCAGTGCTTTGTGGTCATACGCTTTCAGGCGTATTCTAATCTTTTGAGACTTAGCCATTAAAAAATATCCTCCTAAAATCGCCCAGTTTCTATGAACGGACATACTCCGTGAAAATCTCCCTGTCTAACAGGCAAGCAACCTTTCACATCATCGCAGGGCCATACCAACAAACATAAGAATATGAGGGGAGTATCATCCCCCCTCATATATCAGGGATCTAACTTAAAATTTTACCAATTAGACCGGATTATTTCTCTTCAACTTCGGAAACAACGCCAGCGCCAACGGTACGGCCGCCTTCGCGGATAGCGAAACGCAGACCTTTTTCAATAGCGATCGGGGTGATCAGTTCTACTTCCATGGTTACGTTATCGCCAGGCATTACCATTTCTACGCCTTCAGGCAGT
>NZ_JBGVLF010000061.1:0-14146 GCF_045124115.1 Phascolarctobacterium sp. | reverse complement strand
AAGGGGATCCACCTGTTCCCATCCCGAACACAGTAGTTAAGCCCTTATACGTCGAAAGTACTTGGCTGGAAGCGGCCTGGGAGGATAGATAGCTGCCGGTTAGAAAAACACCAACGCATTCGCGTTGGTGTTTTTCTTTATGTAAATAGTATACCATATTCCTTAATTTTTCATTTTATAATGTAAAATAATTCTTGAATTTAGATAATGTATATGATAGTATATATACATTGTTTAATGAATATTTATGAAGGGGATTGGGTATGCATCACATTTTTGAATCAATTAACAGTGTCTTTTCTTTTATTGGTCCGTTGTCGGACTTCTTTTGGGATTTTCCTACAAACTTTGAATGGTACGCTTCTATTCCTGTTTTAGGTAATTTCTCCCTGGCTATTATCGTACTTTTAGGTTCCGGTATTTTCTTTACTCTGCGTTTGGGTTTTATGCAATTTACGCATTTTAAACATGGCTTAGAGGTTATGTTTGAAAAGCATGCTGCTTCTACCGGTATTTCTCCTTTAGCGGCCTTTCTTTTAAGTTCTGCTATGCGCGTAGGTCCCGGTAACATCCTGGGTGTAACAGGTGCTATTTCTGTTGGTGGTCCCGGTGCATTGTTCTGGATGTGGATTTCCGCTTTTTTCGGTATGGCTGTTGCCTATATGGAAGGTGTTTTGGCACAAATCTTTAAAGAGCAAAAGGATGATGAGTTTGTTGGCGGTCTGCCTTTCTATGGTAGAAAGCTTTTGGGTAACAAGGTGTGGATTGGCGTTTGCCTCTCCTTGCTCTACATTTTGTACGCACTGTGCTGCTTGCCTGCCCAAGGCTTCAACGTAGTTTCTTCCGTTGGCCGTATGGCAGAAATTATTACCGGTGCCAGCATTGCTAGTGATTCTGCTTTCTTCTATGCTGTAGGCGCGTTGACTATCGCTTTGACTGCGGTAATCACTTTTGGCGGTATCCGTAAAGTTACCAAATGGACTGATAAACTGGTACCTGTAATGGCTGTGCTTTATGTTGTAACTGTTTTGGTATTGATTGTACTGAACTTAAATACTATTCCGTTCTTCTTTAAAGCAGTGTTTACCGGTGCATTTACTCCGGATGCTTTCTTTGGCGGCGTCTTCGGTACTGTGCTTGCCCAAGGCGTAAAGAGAGGCTTGATGTCCAACGAAGCAGGCCAAGGTACTATTACTATGTCCGCTGCTGCTTCCGATGCTAAACATCCTTGTGACCAAGGTGTTTTGGCTTCTATAGGCGTATTCCTTGATACTATTGTTATTTGTACTCTTTCCGGTTTTGTGGTTGTTATGGCGCATTGCTGGACCGGTCCTAACGCTAAAGCGTGGGCTGCTATGGATAAGCTGCCGAAATTTACTGAGTCTATTGCCGTGCTCACTCCGGGCTCCAGTATCAACGCTATCGTTGCTTTCTTAGTAACTTTATGCTTTGGCTTGTTTGCTTATACTTGTCTTTTAGGCATGATCAGTTTCTCTGAAATTGCTGCTAACCGTATTAGCAAAAGCAAAGGCTTTATTGATTGCGTGCGCATCATCAGCCTTTTAGTTGCTACTTTCGGCATCCTCTGCAATATTGCAGGTTTGGAGTTGGGCAACCTGTGGGCTTTCTCTGATTTGGGTAATATCTTAATCGTTTATTTCAACGTTCCCATTGTTTATGTTGGTGCTAAATACGTTTTCTTGGCTACCAAGCATTACAAGAAAAATGACGGTACTCCTTTTACTTCTGCGGTAATTGGTCGTACGGACTGCACTTTCTGGGATGAAAGAGCAAAAAAACTTCAATAAGATACAGCAAGAGCGCCTAGGCATAATGTCTAGACGCTCTATTTATATGGAAATCATCTAAACAGCTATCCTTCTCAAGGTAGGGGAGGATGGCTGTTTTTTATTTTTTACAGGGATTCGTTCTTTAGCAGCTCTTCTAAATCGCATACCTGTTGGGAATTTCTTGTTTTGGCATAAAACTTGAGAAATTGCTGTGCAGCTACAGATAAAGGACGATCTTTTACTTTTACTACCGTTTTATATACATCAGCTGAGATGTCACTTATTTTTCTTATGACGAATTCATCTCCCAACTTTTCAGCAGGCTCAGCAGGAACGATGCTTACTGCTGCATTTTCCAAGCTCCATTCTAAAGCTGTTTCACGAGTAGAACTTACGCAAATAATGTGGGGAATCATATTTTGGTCTGCACAGGCTTTGCGAAACATCTCATTACAACCGGAAGAGATGCTTAAAGGAATATCCTCCAAATCTTTAAGTGTGACGCTTTCCGTAGAAGGATCCAGCCATACGCTATCTTTATGATATACGGCTACCAGTTCTTCGTCTCTGCGGAAAAGCACTTCGAAATTATCTTGATAGTCTACCGGTGTACTGAAGATACCTATTTCCGTTATACCGTTTAGAAGCTGTTGTGTCTGTTCTGCAATACCTGCCTCATACAATTCATAGGTAATATTAGGATACAATTGGTTAAATGCTTTTAAGGATGATTTGATGAAAAGGGCAGAACGGGAACTGGAGATACTGAAACGCAATGTCCCCATAACACCGCCCATGATACTATCAATTTCTCTTTTTGCTAAATCCTCTAAGGAACATATATACTTCGCCTTTTGGTATAAAATATGTCCTGCATCCGTAAGCAATAGCTGGCGGCTTCCGCGAGTAGTAATTATGAGCTTGGCTCCAAAATATGCTTCCATGGCACGCAACTGTTTGCTGAGAGCCGGTTGGGCAATATGTACGTAGTTTGCAGCACTGGTAAAGCTGCCCATTTCTACGATTGCTAAAAAATTACGGTAATTATCTAGCTCCAAAACAAAAGCCTCCTTCTATATATATCTAAATATCTAATTTCACAATTAGAATTAGATATTAGTTTAACATAATTACTTTATTATTACAAGAATAGAGAGCAGGATTTTTATGTTTCAAAGGTTACAATGGAATAGCTTTTGGTTATAAAAATCATTCCTATTAGGTATTTTTATTATTAAGAATACTGTTGTATAATAAGAGGCGTCTAAAGGTAGACAATGACTTTTCTTGAGTGTTACAAAAGGAGCAAACATCATGGGCGAATTGAAACAATTTGGTGTAGAACAAGCTAGTATGTTGAATCATTTAATTGAACGTCGTTGCGAAGCTGCAAAGGTTTATCCGATGAACGGTAAATGGGACCGTAACTATTTGGAACGTGTACAAGGCTTTAAGCTTACTAAAGGCGAAATGCAAGCCTTAAAAAGAGGTTGATCTTTATGAATTGGGTTGAGTCAGTTATGAAGGTTTGTGCCAGTTTCAGAGATAAGATTTATGAAGGGCACTATTTATCAGTACTATTCTAATAAGTGTATAAATGGAAGAGTTTGATACCGGTATCCTAGTTCAACCATCCTCCCTGCTGGCGGTGGCAAATGGGTACCGGTTAATTTATGTTAAAAATGAAACAGAGTTATAACCAAAATACATTTACTTTATTCCATTTGTGTATTTTTATTATTTAGGAATATGTTATATAATATCATCCGTAGTCAGGGACTCTCAAATAATATTAATAGGTGGTGATGTAAATGAGTGTAGAATTTGCTGTAGACGGAATGAGCGACATGTGTAACGTAGATGATGCAAAAGAAGACTTCAAAATTAGAGAGTATCTGAAACAAGTTGATCAGAAGTATTACTACCGCTTGGTAGAAAACCGCAAAAAGCTTTTTAAAGTTTTTCCTCACTGCGGTGAAGATGGTAGGCTGTTTTTAAATACCTACCAATATGTGAACATTACAAGAAAGAATAAATAGGAGGCTATGTATGGAACCTGCAATTAAATGTTTAATCCTGCTGGCAGTTGTTGCATTACTGTTTATCACAGAAATGATTCCGCTGGCAATGACCGCTGTATTGGCAGCAGTCGCTTGTAGTGCTTTGGGTTTGGTACCCCAAAATCAAATTTTCTTAGGTCTCGCCGATTCTACTGTAGTACTTTTTGGTGGTATGTTTGTAGTAGGCGCGTCCATGTTTTACACCGGTTTAGCACAAAGAATTGGTGGTGCGGTTGTTAGATTGTTTGGTAAAAGTGAAAACAGTCTGATGTTCGGCATTATGGTTATCGCAGCTGCAATGAGTGCTTTCCTTTCCAACACCGGTTCTACCGCATGCTTGATTCCTGTAGTAATGGGTATCTGCGCTAACGCTCGTATCTCTGCTTCTAAAGAACTGATGCCCTTGGCATTTGCAGCAGGTTTGGGCGGCACCATTACTTTGATCGGTACTCCGCCTAACATTCTGGCTAACGTTGCTTTGAAAGCAGCTGGCATGGAAGAACTGCAATTTGGTTTCTTCGAATATGCTTATATCGGTATTCCTATTACTATCGCAGGTATCATTTATATGATGTTTATCGGTAAGCATTTCCTGCCTGAAGAAGATATGTTGGAAGCTGTAGATGTTGAACAAGAAATTGATGCAACTAACTGCACTCCTCGCAAACAAGCTATTTGCGGTGTTATTATGGTTGGCGTTATCGGTTCTATGGCAACCAGCATCGTTCCTTTGGAATTGGCTGCAGTTGTTGGTGCAGTTCTGTGCGTACTGACCGGCTGCATTACTGAAAAACAAGCTTATAACTCTATTGACTGGGTTACCATCTTCCTGTTCGCAGGTATGATCCCGGTTGCGTCCGCTATGAATACTTCCGGCGCAGGCAAACTGATTGCTGAAGCTACTGTAAATCTGCTGGGTGGTTCTCCTTCCCCGTATATGGTTACTATGACTTTGTTCCTGCTTGCAGTTATCCTGACTCAATTCATGAGCAATACTGCATCTAAAGCTTTGCTGTGCCCTGTAGGCATTGCATTGTCCAGCCAAATCGGTGCTTCTCCGAAAGCTGTATTGATGGCTGTACTGATTGCTTCCAGCTGTGCTTTCGCATCTCCTGTAGGTACTCCTCCTAATACCTTGGTTCTTGGCCCCGGTAAATATAAATTCATGGACTACGTAAAATGCGGCGGCGGTCTTGTAGCTGTATGCTTAGTAGTTTCCGTTGTTGTTATTCCTGTGGTATGGCCTTTCTTCCCGGTATAACAATAAATTAAGAGCATTATCCAAATCTTACAATAAATAGTATATTCTTCCTCCTTTTAGTAATGGATGCAGTTAAGGGACATGACTGCATCCATTTTTTTGCGTTACAAACAAAGTATACAAAATACTAATAGAGAAATATAAAAATAGTGTTGACAATGCTATTAGTAATTGATATAATTAGTACAACAAGTTGATATTGATATTACAGGTGCGTGAGCTTAATAGAGAAGTCGGTTAAAGTCCGACGCGGTCCCGCCGCTGTAAGGTAGAGCGAAAACCAAAATGTCACTGGGAAACTGGGAAGACGGATTTTTGCGAAGACACCAAGCCAGAAGAACTGCCTGTAAGATACATCGTCGTTTGACCTGCGAGAGACTGGGAGAGATGTTGGAAAGAGATTTTGCGTTTCTATGCGCAGGACGATTTTCGATATTTCACCGTTTTTCAAAGGCAGCAGTGCATGCGTAGTGTATGCATTGGTGTCTATTTGAAAAGCGGTTTTTGTTTCTATTGCGCTTATGGTCATATGATGGCTTGGCTGTAGGCATGCGGGTAGGCCATCGATGCTCAATATAACTTGTTAGCAGTACCGGACATACTGCTATTATCAAATGCTATTCTTAAACCCTTCTTTTATCGAGTGTAAGGGCATATCGTTTCTCCTCCAAGTATGGCGGCGTAGGGGTGCGCCGCTATACGAAAAATTCAGCCATCACGCGAGTGGTGGCTTTTTCTTATGTTTAGATAGCCTGTAGAGTAGGGGGTATATATAATGAAGAAACTTTATCTTGTAAGCGATGCACATGCGGAAGTGTGCGAGGCTTTTGCTTCTGTCAAAGGCATAGAAAAGATTGCTTTGGGCATGGCGCGTGCTAAACGCAAGGATGTTATTACTGAACCTATTTCTTGTACCGAAGTCACCTATAATCCTAAAAAACTGGATGTAACAGATATTTTAGGTATCTTTTTTAAAGTTATTAATCCCTATGTAGCTACTGAAAATGAATTGGACGAACATCCGCCTTATGCTGTGTGTTATTCTTCCGGTGAAGATGTTTACCAAATAGAGTACTACATGAAGTTTATGCAGCTGCGCGGTGCAGAACCTGCTGCAGCCTGCGGTAACTTAATTGTTAATGATTCCATCACCCAGGGCCATGAACCCAGGTTTTTAAATGTGGAATACCTGCGTTTGGAGAGCTTTTCTCCCGCAGAGTAAAAACATAAGCTTGTAAGCATATTTAAGGAGGTGAGGCCCAAAAGCATAGCGTTTCTTTAGTATAGAGAAATCTTTTCCAAGATAATGAAAAGGAGGAAATTCTTATGGCTGATGAACAAAAGCAAGCTGCTGTTGGCGAAGAAAGAGAGCTGACAGACAAAGAGCTGGAAGCCATGCTGAGAAAATCAGAAAAGGTTACTGAATTCCCCGAAGTTTCCTTTGATGAGTTCACTGTCCCCACATGGGAAGAGTGGGTTGAAGCCTGCAATGCTCTGCTCAAAGGTGCGCCCTTTGATAAGATCATGTACACCAAAAACTACGAAGGCATTACCTTCCAACCTATCTACAGACGTTGCGATGTAGATGATATCCTGCCTACCGATGATTATCCGGGCACTTGCGATTATCTCAGAGGTGCAACTGTTAATGGTTATGTACATGAACCTTGGGGCATTGCCCAATATTGTGATGAAACCCTTCCTGCTGATAACAACGAGTTACTGAAGGATGAAGTATCTAAAGGTACCACTGTTTATCACATTGGTTTAGATAGCGCTACCCGTAATGGTATTGATGCGAAGGATGCAGAAAAACTTGGCGATACAGGCGTAAATATTACTACTGCTGAAGATATGAACGTACTGTTGAACGGCCTGGATTTTGAAAAATATCCTGTAATGATGTATACAGGCGCGTCTGCATTGAGCATGTTGGCACTGACCGTTGCTACCCTGAAGGCAGAAGGCAAGAAACCGTCTATTCTGAAAGGTACTATTGGTGCCGATCCTATAGGCGAATTGCTGCGCAGCGGTAAATGCGATTTGGCTACTGCTTATGACAATATGGCAGAATGCATTAAATATGCTAAGGAAAATATTCCGAAGCTGCGTACTATCTTCGTCCGCGGTGACGTTTATACGGATGGCGGTGCTGAAGCTGCACAAGAAGTTGCTTACAGCTTTGCTGCTGCCGTTGAATATATCCGCCAAATGGAAAAACGCGGTATTTCTCCTGCTGATGTAAACAAGGCTATGACTTTCTGCTTCAACTCCGGTGCCAACTTCTTTATTGAAATTGCTAAATTCCGTGCTCTGCGCGTAGTTTGGGCAGCAATTATGGAAGCCTTCGGTGTTGATGTTACTGACCGTTCCATTAACGTACATGGTCGCAGCTGCAGCTTTACTAAGACCGTTATCGATCCTTATGTAAATATGCTGCGCAATACTACCCAAACCTTTGCAGCAGTTGTTGGCGGCGTGGCTACCTACGAGAATCCGCCCTTTGACGAATTAATTCGCAAAGGCGACGTATTCTCCCGTCGTATTGCCCGCAACCTGCATGTAATGCTGCAAGAAGAATTTGGTATGCTGTGCCCTGTTGACGCTGCCGGCGGTTCTTGGGCTGTTGAAAGCCTGACCAAGCAGATGGTTGAAAAAATTTGGGCTGAATTCCAAAAAATTGAAGCTAAAGGCGGTGTCGTTAAAGCTATCGGCGAAGGCTATCCTCAAGCTGCTATCAGCGAAGTACTGGAAAAACGTTTCGCCGCTTTGGAAAAACGTTCCGACCGTGCTGTTGGCGTAAACATGTATCCTAACATGACTGAAGAACCTTTGGAACGCCGTGAAGAGGATACTCCGAAACTGAAGAAACAACGTGAAGCTGCTGTTGCTGCCTATGTTGCTGACTTGGACGAAAAATTCTTGGCAGAAAAACTGGCACAAGCTACTTCTGTTGAAGGTGCAATTGAAGCTTTTGCTAACGGTGCTACCATTGGTCAAGTTAAAGAAGCTATGCCTAAAGGTGAAGAAACCATCGTTACCATTATTGGCAAGCATCATTGGACCGAACGTTACGAAGCACTGCGCTTTGATACCGAAAAATATATGAAGGAAACCGGTAAGAATGTAGAGGTATTCCTGGCTAACATGGGCCCCATTCCTCAACATAAGGCTAGAGCGGACTTCTCCACTAGCTTCCTGCAAGTAGGCGAATTCAATGTTCATCTGAACGATGGTTTCCAAGATGACGAAAATGGCACTGCTATTGAAAAATGCGCTAAGGCTTGCGCAGAATTCCCCTATGATGTTGCTGTAATTTGCTCCACCGATAAAACTTATCCGGAAATCGTTCCTGCACTTGCTCCCTTGCTGAAAAAGGCTCTGCCTGAAGGTGCAACCCTGTTCTTGGCAGGCGCTGCTCCCAAGGATCTTGAAGCCATTTACAAAGAAGCAGGCGTTGATGATTTTATCAGTGTTAAGGCAAATTGCTTCCAGACCCTGAAAATGCTGCAAAAGAAGAAGGGGATGATTGAATAATGAGCATTAATCCTGATTTCACTAAAGTCAATATTCCGGATCATCCTTCCTGCGCTTATGAAGAGTGGAAGAAAAATCTGGAAGCTAAGATGGGCGAAAATTATGACGCTCTCTATGACACCACCTTGGAACGTATTCCCAAGGAACCCCTCTACACCAAGGACATTTATGACAAATGCAATCACTTGGATTTTATGAGCGGTATTCCTCCGTTCCTGCGTGGACCTTACTCCACCATGTACGTGTTCCGTCCTTGGACCGTACGTCAATACGCTGGTTTCTCCACTGCTGAAGAATCCAACGCCTTCTACCGCCGTAACTTGGCAGCAGGCCAAAAAGGTCTGTCCATTGCGTTCGACTTGCCCACCCACCGTGGTTACGATGCGGATAACCCCCGTGTTGTAGGCGACGTTGGTAAAGCAGGCGTATCCGTTTGCTCCATGCTGGATATGAACATCCTGTTCAGCGGTATCCCTCTGGATCAAATGTCCGTATCCATGACCATGAACGGTGCGGTACTGCCGATTCTGGCATTCTTCATCGTTTCCGGTGAAGAACAGGGCGTAGATAAATCCATTATGGCAGGTACTATTCAAAATGATATTTTGAAAGAGTTCATGGTTCGTAATACCTATATTTATCCGCCTGCAATGTCCATGCGTATCATTGGTGATATTTTTGAATATACCACCAAATATATGCCTAAATTCAATAGTATTTCTATTTCCGGCTATCATATCCAAGAATGCGGCGCAACCTGCGATCTGGAATTGGCATACACCTTGGCAGACGGCATGGAATATATCCGTACCGGTGAAGCTGCAGGCCTGCCTGTAGACGCGTTTGCAAAACGTCTGTCCTTCTTCTGGGATATGGGCAAGAACTACTTTATGGAAGTTGCTAAGATGCGTGCAGCACGTGTACTGTGGGCTAAGATTCTGAAATCCTTCGGTGCTAAGAATCCTAAATCCATGGCGCTCAGAACTCACTCCCAAACTTCCGGCTGGTCTCTGACCGAACAGGATCCGTTCAATAACATTGCTCGTACTGCTATGGAAGCTATGTCTGCAGCTTTGGGCCACACCCAATCCCTGCATACTAACGCACTGGACGAAGCAATCGCACTGCCTACTGACTTCTCTGCACGCTTGGCTCGTAACACCCAGCTGTACATCCAAGACGAAACTAAAGTCTGCAAGATTATCGATCCGTGGGGCGGTTCCTACTATCTGGAATACCTTACCAACGAAATCATTCGTCGTGCATGGGCTCATATTCAAGAAGTTGAAGCTTTGGGCGGCATGGCAAAAGCTATTGCAACCGGCCTGCCCAAGATGCGTATTGAAGAATGCGCTGCTCGTCGTCAAGCTAACATCGATAGCGGTAAGGAAACCATCGTTGGCCTGAACAAATACCGTCTGGCTAAGGAAGACCCGCTGAATGTATTGTCCATCGATAATACCGCTGTACGTAACGCTCAAATCAAACGTCTGGAAAAACTGCGCTCCGAACGTGATAACGATAAAGTTCTCAGCGATTTGGCAGCAATTACCAGAGCAGCTGAATCCCGTGACAACGGCAACTTGCTGGAGATGGCAGTTCAAGCAGCACGCGACCGTGCATCCTTGGGCGAAATCTCTGACGCTGTAGAAAAAGTTTCCGGTCGTTTCAATGCAGTTATCCATACTGTATCCGGCGTATACTCCAGCGAATTCACCGGCAGTGACGAACTGCAGGTAGCAAACAACCTGGCTAACGAGTTTGAAAGACTTGAAGGTCGTCGTCCACGTATCTTCCTGGCTAAGATGGGCCAAGATGGTCACGATAGAGGACAGAAAGTACTGGCAACCTCCTTCGCAGATATGGGCTGGGACGTTGACGTAGGTCCTCTGTTCCAAACTCCGGAAGAAACTGCTCAAGACGCTGTAGATAACGACGTTCACATGGTTGGTTTCTCTTCCTTGGCTGCAGGTCACAAAACTCTGCTGCCCGCTCTGGTAGAAGAGCTGAAAAAACGTGGTCGTGAAGATATTTTGGTATGCATCGGCGGCGTAATCCCTGCACAGGATTATGATTACATGTACGAACATGGCGCAACCGCTATCTTCGGCCCCGGTACCAATATTCCTAAATGCTGCATTCAATTGTTGCAAGTTCTCGTAGACCGTGCGAAAGCGGAGGCACAAGAAGACTGAGGTGATATAAATGCCTGAAACTGGTGAGAAAGACCCGCGCCCGAGTTGGGTCCCTCTGGAAAAAGATCCTAATTTCGCGTGCTCTGTTATGGGTGGCATCGACAGCGCCGTTAACAGTGTTTCTGAGGAAAAGTATATTCCTAAAACTGCTGTTACTAAGGTGCCGTTGCGCCGCCGCTATACTGCAGAGGAGTTAGTGAAGGGTGTCAGTGAAGGCGACCGCATGATTCTGTCCAAAGCGATTACGCTTATTGAAAGCAATGCGCCTAAGGATTTTGATAAGGCGCAAAGGGTACTGCAAGCTTTGCTTCCCCGTACCGGCAAAGCCCTGCGCATCGGTATTACCGGTGTGCCGGGTGCCGGTAAAAGTACCTTTATTGAATCTTTTGGCCAGCTGTTGTGTCGTCAGGGCTATAAGGTTGCTGTACTAGCGGTAGACCCTACCAGCTCCATTACCGGCGGCTCCATATTGGGTGATAAGACCCGTATGCAGATGCTTTCGCGAGAGCCAAACTGCTTCATACGTCCTTCCCCGTCTAAGGGTACTCTTGGCGGTGTTGCGCGCAAGAGCCGTGAGACCATGATGCTGTGCGAAGCAGCAGGCTGTGACGTAATTTTAGTAGAAACTGTTGGTGTAGGCCAGTCCGAAACTACTGTCCGCTCCATGGTCGACTTCTTTATGCTGGTGGTTTTGACCGGTGCAGGCGATGAACTGCAAGGCATTAAGAAAGGTATTATGGAGTTGGCTGATGCTATCGTTGTCAACAAAGCTGATGGCGATAACTTGAATAGAGCAATCGTTACCCAGGGTGAATATGAACGTATGGTAGAATTCATCCGTCCGGCAACGGAAGGCTGGAAGACGCACGCTTATAAATGTTCTGCTTTGACTAAGGACGGACTTTTGGAGCTTTGGGCTGTGATGAAGAAATTCGAAAAAGTTACCAAGGCTAGCGGCGTTTTTGACAAACGCCGTAAATCACAAGTCCTTTCCTGGGTGCATAGCATGATTGATGAGCATTTACACAATTTGTTCTTCGAAGATCCTATGATTAAAGGGCGTATGCCTGCTGTTATGGAAGCGGTCGTTAATGGCGTTGTTTCTCCCAGTCAGGCAGTTACGGAGCTTATTCGTGCTTTTGATATGGATAGGGCTTCCATAAGGCATTTGGGTAAATAGTCTGTCAGTATTATAGCTTAAATTAAAGAATGGTCGTTAGGTTGATGAAAGTCAACGCTAGCGACCATTTTTTGTGTCTTAGGCAATTTTTAGCTGGGTGAGGGAAGTGCTATAAAACTAATTCGTAGAGTAAAAAGTTGGTCCAACCTGTATCTTCGTAAAACATCTGCACAGTGCGGTGATATTGGAAGCCAAGCTTTTCGTACAATTTTAAAGCAGGAGTGTTTCCGCCAAGCACGTCTAGGCGGATGGCTTTTTGTTGCTTTGCTCTGGCAATTTGGATAGCTGCCTGTACCATTTGCTGCGCGATGCCTTGACCGTGGACTTCGGGGAGAACGCCTAAAGCGTGGATGATTGTAACTTCTTCTGCCGTTGCTGCTATGTTCCATGCTGTACCTGCGTAGCCGTCATTGCATTGGTGGTTCAGCACCATGGCAGCGATAATTTTGCCATTTGCTTTTAAGGCATATAATTGGCCTGCAGTTAAGGATGCCGTAAAAAAAGCATCTGCAGGATAAACGCCTTTTTCCCAACCGGGATGGAACTCTGCGTTCTGCATTTGTTCAATTAACGTCCAATAGAAGGACTGGACTTCGTGGAAGTCGCTGGGGGAGAGGGGTTGAATTTGTTGTGTCATTATTTCCTCCAAGGGGCTGAAAGTTGTAAGGTAAGTTACTGTTTTAAGGTAAAAAAGTTTCTTATTGATTGCATATTCTATGGAGAGCAGGATTTTCCTGCAAAGGGGAGAAATGTAAACAAAAAAAGATAATGGTGTGTTCCGCGTACCAAACTTGGGACTGCTCGAGGTGTCCAATTAAAGCATACAAACATTAATGGGTTGAAATAATCCTAATAGCTTGCTATTAAATGCACCTTGACAACTTAATTTTTACCAGAAAGACCAATAATCTGTTTTCTGTTCTAAATTGCAATAGCAAGTTACACACTTTTTTCAATCCTCTAGGCTGCATAGATGCGGTCTAGATATTCATCAAAATACTCATTGGGTGACTTGTACCCCAAGCACTTTCTAGGCAGGTTGTTTGCCCACTCCGTAGCAAAGAAGATATCGTCTTCTTGGTACCCATCAATGCGTTTTCCCTTGGAAATTAATCGACGCAACAAACCGTTAGCTCTCTCGTTGCTGCCTCTTTCCCATGATGAGTATGGATGAGCGAAATATACCTTGGTTTCAGACTGATTCTCAAGCTCTGCCAATAGTGCAAATTCACTACCATTATCAGCAGTTATGGTCTTGAATACTTGAGAAAAACGGCTTCCGAAATATTTTCTGACTATTTCCATTCCGTGCATAACTGCATCAGATGTCTTAGCAGGTATTTGTATAGCTATATACTTACGAGTTAACCTTTCGCAAAGAGTAAGTAACACCTTATCTCCTTTACGCTTGCTGCCAATAACAGTATCTACCTCCCAATGACCAAACTCCCTGCGTAACAGTACATTATCATCCCTGTTATCAATGGATTCTCCTAGAATTCTAAGATGCTTGCGGACATTATCCTTATGCTTCCTGCGGCGAAGTTTAGCAGGTAAATCAATGTTACGGATGCCGGGAAGCAATTGGAAATCTACATAGTTGTACAGGGTTTTACTGCATACCATAGCACTTTTCTCAAAGAGACGCTGTGCTTTGGCTCTGCCTGCACAGGCATCTAAAGACCATTTCTCGTTTCTGAATTGGTTCGTAACCCAAAGGAGATACGTAGATACCTGCAGAGCTTTGTATGGCTTCACGCAGCTATTAGCGTGTTTGCTGTTGTAATCTCTTTGAGCTCTTGCTGCAGAATATCTTCCGGTATTTGGATGACTGCCTCTTGCAAGCTCATTTCTAATAGTGTTGGGGGAACAGTTAAATTCTTTGGCTAGGGAACGCAGGGATGGATTAGTGCCATTTTGTGCACAGGATTTTAGAAAACCTTGAAGCATATAGCGATTTTCTTTAGAAAAGTGTTTACCTTTTTGATGAAATGTGGTATCTTGAGATTGATCCATGGTGGTCAGTCCTTTCTGCTGATTTTGTGTAGCAACTTTATTTTAACAGAAAGATACCACCATGGATCTTTTTTATTTAGTTGTGCAACTTTATTTTACAACTAACC
>NZ_JBGVLF010000060.1:0-31389 GCF_045124115.1 Phascolarctobacterium sp. | reverse complement strand
TTTTACGGTACCACGTTCAACACGGCCGGTTGCTACGGTGCCACGACCGGTGATGGTGAATACGTCTTCGACAGGCATCAGGAACGGTTTGTCGGTAGCACGTTCCGGCAGGGGAATGTAGCTGTCAACTGCGTCCATCAGGTCCATGATTTTTGCTTCGTATGCGGGGTCGCCTTCCAAAGCTTTCAGTGCGGAACCTGCGATAACGGGGATGTCGTCGCCAGGGAAGTCATAGGAGCTCAGCAGTTCGCGAACTTCCATTTCTACCAATTCCAGCAGTTCTTCGTCGTCAACCATATCAACTTTGTTCAGGAATACAACCATTGCGGGAACGCCTACTTGGCGAGCCAGCAGGATGTGTTCACGAGTTTGAGGCATCGGGCCGTCAGCAGCGGATACTACCAGGATTGCGCCGTCCATTTGAGCAGCGCCGGTGATCATGTTCTTTACATAGTCAGCATGGCCCGGGCAGTCAACGTGTGCATAGTGACGGGTTGCGGTTTCGTATTCAACGTGTGCGGTGTTGATGGTGATGCCGCGTTCACGTTCTTCCGGAGCTTTATCGATCATGGAGTAGTCCATGAATTCTGCGCCGCCTTTTTCAGCCAAAACTTTGGTGATAGCAGCGGTCAGAGTGGTTTTGCCATGGTCAACGTGACCGATGGTGCCGATATTCAGATGGGGTTTAGTTCTTTCATATTTAGCTTTTGCCATTTTGTGAAATTCCTCCAATCAATACATCACAATTTTTTGATAAGGTCAAGATAACCTACCATTTTATATTCGCTTTCCGCAAGGAAAATCCTGCTACACGGAAAAGAATATAACAAAAAAACCTCATCGAAATGAGGTTCTGTGTCTAGGTTGGTGGCGGCGCACGGATTCGAACCGCGGACACTGCGGGTATGAACCGCATGCTCTAGCCAACTGAGCTACGCCGCCATATAATCACCATAAGCGCCAATCTACTTCGTTGCGATTGCGATTGCTCGCTCGCAGTACCATTTAGTACAGCTTCGCTTCACAATCTCATCACGCCTTGTATCTTAGCACTTCTGATGCTTAATAACATTTGGAGCTGATGACCAGGATTGAACTGGTGACCTTATCCTTACCAAGGATACGCTCTGCCGACTGAGCTACATCAGCATATTTAGTTGGTTGCGGGGGGCGGACTTGAACCACCGACCTTCGGGTTATGAGCCCGACGAGCTACCAACTGCTCCACCCCGCGATGAAAAGTGTTGGTGGAGAGGGTTGGATTCGAACCAACGAAGCGAAACGCGGCAGATTTACAGTCTGCTCCCTTTAACCACTCGGGAACCTCTCCGTTTGCGACAAAAAGAATTATACAGGATATCAACCAATTTGTCAACAGGTTATTTTAAATTTTTTCATTTTTTATTTTGCAAATTTTTTCTTGCTTTCATTCTTGCTATTTTAAGCACTTTCCTATATATTATAGGTAACAAAAAACGTAAGGAGGTCTCCCCATGAAGAAATTATTGCTCGCTCTGCTCTTTACCATGCTGTGCGCTGTCGGCTACGCTGCCGAGCCCACCCAGAAAGTCATCCTGTGGTACCAAGTCCCTGACATTGTCTTAGAGGCTCAAAACGAAAGTAACGACATCAAAGCCGGACAAACAGAATTTGAAGCATATATCAAAGAACAATACAGCAAGCGCTTTCTTATTCAATCTCTCAAGCGTGCTCCCGAAGGCACTTTGAACCCTGCAGATTTGGGACGCATCACCCGCCCCGACTGGCGTCCCATCGTCATCAGCATCCAACTGGCAGGCACCGGTAAGGAGACCGATGTTAGCGGCAACACCTACCCCACTGTAAAAGTTGCTATGCAGGAAAGCGCTAGCGACGGTCACCAGCTGTATACCTATGATTATGGTATCAAAGAATATTCCAGCAGCCTGTTTGCAGTAATGGGCTACATCGTTTCTAACGAAACTGATACCCGCAAGCACACTAAGAATGCTGTTAACAAAGCTATTAGCGATGCTTGCAAATTCAACGATAAAATCAATCGTTACGCAGATCCTGAAGCTTACCAAGTAGAATACGACCGCTACTGCCTTGCTCCGGCGTAAGCTAAGGTCATAAGTTCGAGTGCTACAAAAGCATCTTTCAAACAGTGGTAACATAACACAAGCTTTTCTGAGAACACGTATCTTTTGATGCGTGTTCTTTTCTTTATTACAAGTAGAGAAAAAACTTGCTTTTCTAACGAAATCAACATAAAATAGTTGTTGGAAATTTTTAAGAAAGAGAGGTCTTTGTTTTGGAACATAAAGTTATCCAAGTTGAAGAACGTCCCCCACTACTGCTCAACATCCCCTTGAGCTTGCAACACCTTTTCGCCATGTTCGGCGCTACCGTATTGGTTCCCTTCCTGTTTAAAGTAAGCCCCACTACCTGTTTGTTTATGAACGGCTTAGGCACTTTGCTTTACATCTTCCTTACTAAAGGCAAGATCCCTTCCTATTTAGGCTCCAGCTTTGCCTTCATTTCTCCCGTACTGCTGATTATGTCCAACTCCAGCTACAGCCACGCTCAATCCGGCTTCATCGTATTCGGCTTGCTGTTCATGCTGTTCTCCATGATTATCCACTTTGTAGGTACTAAATGGATTGACGTTATCTTCCCGCCTGCAGCTATGGGTGCCATCATCGCTGTTATTGGTTTGGAATTAGCTCCTGTTGCTGCCAATATGGCAGGTCTCACCGGTGAAAACATCGTTGCTGCCAACATCGCAGTTTCCATGTTTACCTTAGCAGTGGGCGTTATCGGCTCCGTTGCCTTCCGCGGTTTCATGAGCATCATCCCCATTCTCTTTGGTGTAATCTGCGGCTACATCTTTGCCTTCTGCCTGGGCATGGTAAACGTGCAGCCTATTATCGATGCGCCTTGGTTCCAAGTGCCCCATTTCTATGCACCTGTTTTTGATATTAACGCTATTATGATCATCGCTCCTGCAGCTCTGGTTGTATTGGCAGAACATATCGGCCACCTTGTTGTTACCGGCAACATCGTTGACCGCCAATTGATCAAAGACCCGGGCCTGTCCCGCTCCCTCTTTGCTGACGGCCTGTCCAACGTTATCAGCGGTTTCGCCGGCGCTACTCCTAACACCACCTATGGTGAAAACATCGGTGTCATGGCGATCACCAAAGTTTACAGCACTTGGGTAATCGGCGGTGCTGCAGTTATGGCAATCATCCTGTCCTTCTGCGGCAAGCTGTCCGAAGTCATCCACAGCATCCCCGTTCCCGTTATGGGCGGCATCTGCATCCTGCTCTTCGGTGTAATCGCCACCAGCGGTATCCGCCTGTTGGTTGAAAGCAAGATTGATTACAGCAAATCTTCCAATTTGGTTATGACTTCCGTAATCATGATCATTGGTCTTTCCGGCGCGAAGATTTCCATCGGCGCCTTTGCTGTTCAAGGCATGGTGCTGGCAACTGTAGTTGCAATTATCATGAGCCTGCTCTTCAAACTGTTCCGCAAACTCAATCTGATGAACGAATAATAAAACGAGGCTATGACAATACCAGTCATCATTGCCATATCCCTAGACGAATCATTGCGATTTTAGCTCATGAGTGCTTAGAATCACAGAAGTGAAGCGAACCGAAGAAAAACTTGTTTTTCGAACAAGATTGGCCGCGAATCTTCGTTGTGATTCTGCACGAAATGAGCGTTAAGAAATCGTACGTGAGTTGGGATATGGTAACATGACTACATATGTCATAGCCTCTTCTTTTTTATCTCTATACATTGGCGTAAGCAGTCTTGACGCTAACCCCGGCAATACTGCCTAACTTGCCGCTCAAGGCGCTGACCGCATCACGGGGAGCATCCACCGCTACACAGATAATATTCACGCCCTTAGTGCGGTAAGGCAGTCCCATCCTGCCAATAATATACTGAGAATAATTGTGAAGCAGCCCATTCAACTGCTGTACTGCTTCCTCTTGGGAAACAATCATCGAAATAACAGCAACCCTAGTATCCATCCTTAGCAACCTCCTCAACGTAACATTGTACACCTTTAAAGCACACACACCTACGGCAACGTCCTCTTTCTTGACAAAACTACCTACTTTGCTATAATAAAGGTAATTAATTCATCGATTAAGAAGGCTTTGTGCCTTTGCCATAAAGGAGTCCGTCATGTTAAATATTCTCTTTGCTCTCTTTCTTTTCGGAATGTTGGTAGTCCTGTGCATCAAAGCTATCATGCGCGCTATCAAGCAACAAGTACCGCTCAACGCCAAGGAAGCGGCGCTTATGGTCGCTCTGTCCCTCGGCTGCCTCGTCGCCCTCAGCGCCGGCGTAAGCTCCGTCTACCATACGCAACTATTTTTCTAAATATACTTCTTCCGCCTATACTTAACGCACCCGTCAAGGGTGCGTTTTTTTCTTTGCTCTTAAATCTTATATTCTTGGTCGCCAAAGTCCAGCTCTTGGTTTTTAATGCTGATACGGGAGTTGGGCTTTACGGAGAAAGTGATAAAAGCATTGGAGCCAATTACGGAATCGTGCCCAATAACAGTATCACCGCCTAAAATAGAAGCACCGGAATAAATGGTAACATTATCCTCAATGGTAGGATGACGACGGGTACCACGCAGTTTTTGCCCTGCACGAGTAGAAAGCGCACCCAAAGTTACGCCTTGGTATACCTTTACATGGTCGCCAATATGAGTAGTTTCACCAACAACAATACCCGTACCATGGTCAATAAAGAAATATTTGCCAATGGTCGCACCGGGATGAATGTCGATACCGGTCAGATTATGGGCATATTCCGTCATAATACGGGGGATCAGCGGCACCTTCAGTTCATAAAGGATATGTGCCATACGATATACAGTAATAGCCAAAATACCGGGATAAGCGAAGATAATCTCGTCTTTGTTTTGGGCAGCAGGGTCGCCGTCCAAAGTAGCCTGCAAATCCGTATCTAGATAAGCGCGTACTTCCGGAATGCGGGCAAAGAATTCCAGGGTAATGCGTTGCGCTTCCTGCTCGATATCTTCCGGAGCTATGTCGCTGTACTTCAGGACTACAGAAATTTGCCTATGCAAGCGGTACATAACGTCCTCAATTAAAGCAGCCACATTATTGCGGGCATTATAGATATAATAAGCGTTATCGCGGTAGAAACCGGGATAAACAATACGACGCAGTTTTTTGACGATTTCCACTACAGCGTATTTATCCACGCTGGCATAAAAATCCAAGCGGTCGATATCCCTGTCCTTATTATAGTCATTGATGATGCTGTCAGTAATGGCAGCCACCTGTTCCTCAATAGCTTTATTATTAATAAGTTCCATGTGCGTCTCTCCTTCTCAGACAAAATAAAAAAGCGGAAGCCCATCGACTTCCGCAAAGGTTTTGCAATAGCAAATAGTAGGCGCCAAACATGACGCGTATCTTCGGTAAGCCTAAACGAGCGCAAAAATCCCTTGGCAACAGCAACAACAATCTTGCCAAGTTTTTTGCATCATTTGCGACCCCTTTCAAGTAATTTCTACTATAGCACTATGGTAACACTAACAGGCACACTTGTAAAGATGTTTTTCAAGTATACATTCCAGAATGCAACGGTTATACTACTACGCCAAACTTTTTAGTTGTACGTTATGCTATTCTCTGTTTAAGCATGGCACCCATACTTAACTAACTTTCAAGTAATTTACTTGAAAGTAAATTACTTCTGAGTAAATTATATTGCAAAATTAGTGAGGAGGCAAGGAGAAGCACACCAGCACGAGAAAAAGTTAAGCAAAAGCAAAAACGCCCATAGGCTGTTACACCTATGAGCGTTTGGATTCCACCATCTATACTTAGTGCCCCCACAGCTTCAATACAAAGCCTGCAGGGTTCTACTATTGAATCATTTGGTGGAGATGAGGGGAGTCGAACCCCTGTCCGAAAATATTGCCATACAACTTTCTCCGAGCGCAGACGACATATTGCGTTTCGCTTCCCAGATGCCTATCGACGGGCGCCCAAGTTGCTATCCCGTAATGTTTCCCTAAAGGCTCACGGGCGTCGGCCTTAAGGTATCCCGCAAATTGACTGTCTTTCCTCGTCTGCAGGAGGAACTCAGAAGACAGTTAGCAGTTAGGCTGCTAAAGCGTATTCTTTATCAGCGTTTATATTTAAACGTCCCAACAGTTAACGTGTGCCAGACCACGGCTCGCTTATCATACCGCACCTACCCCCGTCGAAACCAGTACATCCCCGGTTTAAGCAGACCTATAAAGGTCTGGAAGTAAGCAGATACGCCTTGCTTTATCTGTATTGTAGCAAACAATAGTCAAAAAGTCAAGGTTTTTATCTATTGCGCTCTTTCAGGGCGCGTTCCATCTCGCGCTTAGCGTCCTTCTTCGCCATATCTTGGCGCTTGTCGTAGTTCTTCTTGCCCACTGCCAACGCCAGCTCTAACTTGACTAAACCATGCTTAAAGTACAGCTTAAGCGGTACCAGTGCATAGCCTTTTTCCTTTACCTTGCCAATCAGTTTGTTGATTTCCTGACGGTGCAGGAGCAAACGGCGATTACGCAAAGGCTCATGGTTGAAGATATTACCATGATCATACGGACTAATATGCAGATTATACAGGAACACCTCTGCCTGTTTCGTAATTGGGGCATAACTGTCCTTCATATTAGCCTTGCCTGCGCGCAGGGACTTAACCTCAGTACCCGTCAAAGCAATGCCTGCTTCAAAAGTTTCCATAATGGTATAATCATGGCGCGCTTTGCGGTTTTCTGCAATAATCTTAATCTTTGTTTCTGCCATAATCTATTTCTTCTTTCTAGCTCCACGCTTTTTACCGGAGCCACCTTTAGACTTACCCTTACCGCCTTTAGGACTGCGACGGCCGGGTTCTTTATTCTTAGCACCCTTGCTGCCACGGTGCTTCTTCTTTTGGGTTTCCGCACTAATAGCGGCGCGACTGCTGCTCATGCCCTTGGCAGGCTTTTGCTTGGACAAAAGCTGTTGACGGATATGCTCGCGTACGCCATCGTTCTCCCCTGCCATAATAAAGTCGATGGACACGTCGCTGATATTTACGTTGAGCACTTCAATGCGGACCTTGTCGCCTAAGCGATAGGTGTGCCCTGTATGAGTGCCCACCAAAGCGTAGCGTTCTTCGTAATATTCGTAGTAATCATCCATCAGGCTGGAAATATGTACCAAGCCTTCCACACCGTTGGCAAGCTCTACAAACATACCAAAAGCAGTTACACTGGAAATGACACCATCATATTCTTCGCCCAGATGATCCGCCATATATTCGCACATCTTCAACTCCACTGTTGCCCGTTCTGCATCAGCGGCAGCACGCTCGCGGATGGAGGAATGTTCAGCAATCATATCCAGCTTATCGGTTAAGGGCTCTACCTCTGCAGCTTTCAGCTTAGGCTGCTGCATCCACGCCCGCAGCAGGCGATGAACGATCAGATCAGGATAGCGGCGGATAGGAGATGTAAAGTGGGTGTAGAACTTGGCAGCTAGGCCAAAGTGCCCCACATTCTCCGTTTGGTAGACAGCCTGCTTCATGGAGCGCAGTGCTACCGTAGTAACAAGTCTTTCCTCAGGCTTGCCTGCTACCGCACGCACCGCCTGCTGGATCTCCTTAGGCTGAGTTTCTTCGCTCACCTTAAACTTAACATTGAAATTGGCTAGCAATCTAGCAAAATCCTGCATCTTTTCTTCTGCAGGCAAATCATGGACACGATAAATGAAGGGCCAATGTTGGTTGAACATATGCTGAGCCACAGTTTCGTTGGCAGCCAGCATAAATTCTTCAATAATGGATTCCGCATTACCATGAATGCGTTGAACAATCTCTACAGGATGTAGCTTTTCATCAAGAATAACCTTCTGCTCCGGCAAATCAAAGTCCACGGCACCACGACGGGCACGTTTGTCATGAAGGATTTGGCGCAGCTCGTCCATCTTGCCCACCATGGGCAGAATATCCACGTACTTAGCGCACATGGATTCATCCCCTGCCAACATGGAGCGGACAATGTTATAGCTCAAACGATGGCGCACATTGATTACTGCAGGGAAAATTTCGTACTGCAGCACATTGCCATCCCTATCGATATGCATTTCACAAGCCATGGACAAGCGGTCCTCCCCCGCGTTCAAGCTGCAGATACCGTTGGAAAGACGTTCCGGCAGCATGGGCAGCACTCTGTCTACCAGATAGACACTGGTACCGCGGGCACGTGCTTCACGATCGAGGATGCTGTCTTCCGTTACATAGTAGCTGACATCGGCAATATAAACGCCCAAGAGGAACTCATCTTTGTTGATTTGTTCCACATAAACTGCATCGTCAAGGTCCTTAGCATCTTCGCCGTCAACAGTGACTACAGTGCGGTCACGCAGGTCGCGGCGACCATTGATTTCGCTCTTCTTGATAGTTTTAGGCACCTTGCGGGAAGCAGCCAGTACTTCCTCAGGGAACTCCAAGGGCAGATCGTTCTGCTTGATAATGGACAGGATTTCCAAACCTACGTCGCCGATATTGCCCAATACTTCGCTGACACGGCCTTCTGCCTTGCGGTTTTCCTGGGGCCATTCCGTAATTTCTACTACGACCTTTTGTCCATCTTTAGCATTATTAAAATTACGCTTCATAATGTAGACATCCTGACCGATGCGTTTATCATCAGGAGTTACAAAGGCAAAATCACCGCTTTGGTGGAACACGCCTACCACCTTATTGTTGGCATGCACAATAATACGTAAAATCTCGCCTTCAGGCTTTTTGCCATGGGTATCCACATTGACACGCGCCAAAACACGGTCATTGTTCATGGCACCATTCAACGCACGGGGTGGAATGAACACATCGGGACGGTCGCCCTTATTATCGGGGATGACGAAACCAAAGCCTTTGCTGGTCAACTGGAAGCGACCTGCCACCAGACCCATTTTTTCCGGCAAGCCGTAGGTATCAAAACGCGTCTTAATAATCTCCCCGTTCTGCTCCATGGCTAGCAGTTCCTGCCAAAACTTAGTCGCACTGCATTCACCTGCCAATTGGTCCAGCAGTTCTTCGCTGGTCATGGGAGCATAGCTGCTATCGCGCATAAACTCTATAATTTTATCGTGAATATTTTTACTTGGCATAAATATCACCTCTTACTAAAAAACTCACCTATTTCTTGAAAAACTTGGTCATGTTCACTGTCTAAAGTGAGAATGTGGCCGCTGTGGTTAAACCAGCGCAGCTCCTTCTCTTCTGCCACTGTGGCAACATGATCATAAATATATTGAGCACTCTTAGGTTGAACTGTGTGTTCAATCTTCGACTGCATGATTAAGCAAGGACACTTTACTTGCTGCAGCAAATGCTTTTTAACTTCTTTCACTAGGCCGAACAAGCTTACTAGAGGCTTCGTCGGCATTTTATCATAGCACAGGCAGTACTCCGCCAAATCGTGGTAGTCACGCTTATGCTTGGGCAAGTAGCGGATGAACCACCGCAACAGCGGCAGAAACGGCAAACGCTTATCAGGTACAAAGATGGGCGTAGATAGGAATGCTACTTTCGCCACCTTTTCCGTAGCAGCGACAGTAATAGCCAAAAGTCCGCCCATGGAAAGACCTGCCACGTAAATCTCTTGATATTCTTTGGCTAAGATGGCGTAGGCAACTTTGGCTGTCGCCACCCATTGGGAAGCAGTAGTCTGCTCCAAATCAGCAACACTTGTACCATGGCCGGGCAGACGGGGGCACAACACAGTAAAGCCCAAACCATGCAGATAGTTGCCTAAAGGGCGCATTTCCGCCGTAGCGCCGGTATAGCCATGCAACAGCAGCACCGCCTTACCATTATTTCCTTTTAAGAGGAAGCTTTCCGCTCCGGGCATAATTTGTTGTGTCATCATCAATCTCCCACTCGAACAATATTTTGGCACTTTATATTATAGATTTTATTACGCGTAACGTCAATAAGAATAGGTAAGCGGAAATCGCAAAGTCTATTCATAAACCTAAATCTTTGCATAAATAACACTCCTAAAATAAAACTGCCATTTTTTCAAGGTACTTTTTTGGCAAAAGCGCAACTTTTTCAAGGGACTTTTTGGCGAAATCGCAACTTTTTGTAATTTATACTATATTATCATCTAGATAGCAAATAAGCCTGCAGACGTTAAAACGTCTACAGGCTCATGCTACATTGTCAAATATATTACCTAATGCCACTCGCATACAACACATCATACCAAGCTTGTATCTCACTGCTTACTCTTTTAAGAGTATCAATTCTAATGGAAAAGCCTACATCATAACGACTTCCCGCTTCCCAATCTGTAATTACCAAACTATTATCTCTAATATACTTGGGAGCGTAAAATCCTATATTCAAAGTTTCAGCATATAAAATCAACTTTTCGATGTTATGCGTAAACAGCTTGTGATTATCATAGGTCACAGCTTTGTTGTAAACTTGAATCTTAATTAACTTTTCTGCAGCTTGTTGAAAATGATATGCAGCAATATTCTTTATGTCCTTAATTTTGTTTTGCTCAAAATATTCTATAGCATGATTAGCTGCTACCATGTCAGCTTTGATAAGCCCCATTGTCAGCTTCATGCTACCTTCCTCCTATATATCTCCGCACCTTTCTCTATATCTTCCATAATTGAATCACTATTCTTGCCATCCTCGCAAAAATAAAGAATATCATAGTCTTGAGAGAAAGCATCACCAAAAAGAAATAAATTCTTTTGAAATTCTTTGAATTCTTTAGATTTCAAATACTTTGCTTTACTGGACTCACCAAAAACAGCAATATCTATATCAGAAGCATCATGGCAACGTTCCTCTAAAGCAGAACCAAAAAGCATAATACGGCTAATATTTTTACACTTAGCTGCTTGAGTAATAATGTTCTCTATATATTTGTATTTAATTTCAGCGACAGCTCTACCATTAGGCAAACATTTCAACTTGCACATAACGCTCCCTCCTCAATAGCTTTTCTTATCTCCATTATAGATTTTATTACGCATAACGTCAAGTAAACAAAAAAGCACCCGCCCTCGCGAAGAGAGCAGGTGCCTTGAATTGCTATAGTGCAGTGTTCAATTATTTGAACAGGCCCAGCAGCATGCCGCCGTTAGCAGCCAGTACCGGAGCGAATACCAGAGCAACAATGGTCATCAATTTGATCAGGATGTTCATTGCAGGTCCGGAAGTATCTTTGAACGGATCGCCTACGGTATCGCCAACAACAGTTGCATCATGAACCGGGGTGTGTTTACGGCCGGTAGCTTCAACATATTTTTTAGCGTTATCCCAAGCGCCGCCTGCGTTTGCCATCAGGATAGCAACCAGTACGCCGGAAGCCAGAGCGCCGCCGATCAGGCCGCCCAGAGCTTCAGTACCGAACAGGAAGCCCATAGCCAGAGGAGCTACGATAGCGATTACGCCAGGCATAATCATTTCGTTCAGTGCAGCAGCAGTGGAGATATCTACGCATTTTTGATAGTCAGCTTTAGCTTTGCCTTCCAGCAGGCCGGGGATTTCGTGGAATTGACGACGAACTTCCTCGATCATTTGGTAAGCAGCTTTACCAACGGATTCCATGGTCATAGCGCCGAATACGAAGGGCAGAGTTGCACCAACGAATACGCCGATCAGGGTTACAGGGTTCAGCAGGTCGATAGCTTGCAGCTTAACAGTGTGAGCATATGCAGAGAACAGTGCCAGTGCAGTCAGAGCAGCGGAACCGATTGCAAAGCCTTTACCGATAGCAGCGGTGGTGTTACCAACGGAGTCCAGAGTATCGGTGATTTCACGTACTTCAGGAGGCAGTTCGGACATTTCTGCGATACCACCAGCGTTATCAGCGATAGGACCATAAGCGTCAACAGCTACGGTCAGACCGGTGGTGGACAGCATACCAACTGCAGCCAGAGCGATACCGAACAGGCCCATGCCAGCGTCTTTTGCACCGCCCATGAAGAAGAAGGACAGGATTACACCGATGCAGATGAAGATCATCGGCAGGAAGGTGGAATACATACCTACAGCCAGACCGGAAATAATGGTGGTTGCCGGACCGGTTTCAGATTGAGTAGCAATCTTCTTTACAGAAGCATAGTCAGCAGAGGTGTAGATTTCGGTGATTTTACCGATCAACAGACCAACAACCAGACCGGAAGCAATAGCTACGAATGCGCTAGCGTTACCGAAGATGGAGGTGGACAGGTAGTAAGCAGCAGCGATTACGATGATACCGCCAACATAAGTGCCATGGTTCAGAGCAGCTTGAGGGTTGGTGGATTTGCTACTACGAGCATACATAACGCCGATGATGGAAGCGATGATGCCTACGAAAGCCAGAGTGAATACGAACATTACGCCTTCACCATTAGGGTATGCAACAGCGCCCAGGGTAATAGCGGAGATGATTGCACCAACATAGGATTCGAACAAGTCAGCGCCCATACCTGCAACGTCGCCTACGTTATCGCCTACGTTATCAGCGATGGTAGCCGGGTTACGCGGATCGTCTTCAGGCAGACCTTCTTCAACTTTACCTACCAAGTCAGCGCCTACGTCAGCAGCTTTGGTGTAGATACCGCCGCCAACACGAGCGAACAGTGCGATGGAGCTTGCGCCCAGACCGAAGCCGGTAACAATATCAATGTTACCAAAAATCATGTAGGCAGCAGCTACGCCCAGAATACCCAGGCCAACTACGCCCAAGCCCATTACAGCACCGCCGGAGAAAGCAATTTTCAGTGCTTCAGGCATGCCATGACGAGCAGCTTCTGCAGTACGAACGTTAGCTTTGGTAGCAACGGTCATGCCCAGATAGCCAGCGCATACGGAGAAGATAGCGCCCCATACAAAGCAAACAGCAGTCATGGGAGACAGGAACATAGCGATAATAACAGCAACAACCAGAACGAATACGGACAATGCCTTGTATTCTCTGTACAGGAACGCCATAGCGCCCTCGTGGATGTAACCGGCAATTTCCTGCATGCGAGCATTACCTGCGGAAGCCTTGCCGATTGCGCCGCTCAGCATCATTGCAACTGCCAGAGCGATGATACCAACAGCGATAGAGATCATTAAAAAATTCAAGACCCTAACCCCTTTCTTTTAACAAAAAATTTAAAATTTAAAGAGCGCAGTTGCACTCTTTTTAACATGAGTAATAAGCATAGGCTGTACTTTCATACCAATGCTTTAGGCATTAATCTTGGCCAAAGCCAGAGTAATTACAGCAAACGCAGCACCAAGATAAATGGTAGCTTTAGCCATCAGGCTATCAAGGTCATTGCCCTTGCCGAAAAAAGCACCGTCACTGCCGCCGAAAGTACTGCCCATACCGCCGCCTTTGCCGGACTGCAGCAGAACTGCGCCAATGAGGGCTATGCAAACGATAACTTCAAGAACTATCAAGACAGTTTCAATCACCGAGCTTACCTCCTCACATTTTTGTACCACAGTATTCTACCATAAAAATGGTAATCTTACAACGTAGTTTTGCAAAATATTTTACAAAAATGCGTAAAAATAAGGCGGTACATCGTGCACCCTGCAGCACACGGCCGTACCGCCTTCAAAGCTTCAATCAGCAAGCTTATTTAATATTGTAGAAAACGTTCTTGCCGTTGTATTTAGCAGCCTTGCCCAGATCTTCTTCGATACGCAGCAATTGGTTGTATTTAGCTACGCGGTCAGTACGTGCCGGAGCACCGGTCTTGATTTGGCCTGCGTTAACTGCTACAGCAATGTCTGCCAAAGTGGTATCTTCGGTTTCGCCGCTGCGGTGGGAGATAATGCAGGTGTAGCCTGCACGTTTTGCAGTTTCAATAGCGTTGAAGGTTTCGGTCAAAGTACCGATTTGGTTAACTTTAATCAAGATAGCGTTAGCAACGCCTTTCTTAATGCCTTCTACCAGACGTTCTTCATTGGTAACGAAGAGGTCGTCGCCAACCAATTGTACTTTCTTGCCCAGTTTCTTGGTCAGCTTCTTCCAGCCTTCCCAATCGTCTTCTGCCATACCGTCTTCGATGGAGATGATAGGATATTTAGCGCACAGGTCAGACAAGTATTCAACCATTTCGTCACTGGTCTTTTCAATGCCTTCGCCTGCCAGTTTGTATTTGCCATCTTCGTAGAATTCGCTGGAAGCAACGTCCAAAGCAATCACAATGTCCTTACCGGGTTTGTAGCCTGCTTTTTCTACAGCTTCCAAAATAACTTCGATAGCTTCGCTGTTGCAGCTCAGGTTGGGAGCAAAACCGCCCTCATCACCCAAAGCAGTGCTCAAGCCTTTGGATTTCAGCAGAGATTTCAGGTTATGGTAGATTTCTGCGTTCATGCGCAGTGCTTCGCTAAAACATTTAGCACCGATAGGCATAATCATGAACTCTTGGATATCTACGTTGTTGTCTGCGTGTTGGCCGCCGTTCAAAATGTTCATCATGGGAACAGGCAGTTCTTTAGCAGCTACGCCGCCCAAGTACAGGTACAAGGGCAGACCTACGGAAGCAGCAGCAGCCTTAGCCACTGCCATGGATACGCCCAAAATAGCGTTAGCACCTAAACGGCCTTTGTTGGGAGTACCATCCAAGCGAACCAGCATCTCGTCAATTTCAGTTTGACGGGTTGCTTCCAAACCGATAATTGCTTCTGCAATAATATCGTTAACATTGTCCACTGCTTTAGTAACGCCCTTGCCCAAATAGCGTTCTGCATCGCCGTCGCGCAGTTCCACTGCTTCATGAACACCGGTGGATGCACCGGAGGGAACAGCAGCGCGACCCATAGCGCCATCTTCCAGGCACACTTCTACTTCTACAGTAGGATTGCCGCGGGAGTCCAAAATCTCGCGTGCATATACTTCAGTAATCATTGCCATTGTCTATCACCTCAATAATAATATGGTTAATAGTTATTTTTCATCAATCAAGCTTTTACCGGTCATGGCAGCAGGTTGTGCTACATGGAGCAGCTGCAGCATGGTGGGAGCAATATCTGCCAAAATGCCTTGATGCAGACTGTGTGCTTCCTTGCTTACCAAAATAAAGGGCACAGGATTGGTGGTGTGCGCAGTGTTGGGTTCGCCATCTGCTTCCGCCATCTTCTCCAGATTGCCATGGTCCGCAGTAATACAAATGCTGCCGTTCAAGCCGAGCACCTTCTCCACAATGCGGCCTACGCAGTCATCAACCTTTTCCATAGCAGCAATAGCTGCGCTGAGAACGCCTGTATGACCAACCATGTCGGGATTAGCAAAGTTCAAAATCACAACATCGAATTTGTCCTTGGCGAGCTCTGCCAACAGGGCTTGAGTAACTTCTTCAGCGCTCATTTCCGGTTGCAAATCGTAGGTAGCAACTTTGGGAGAAGGGATGAGGATGCGTTCCTCATTTTTATTGGGTTCCTCCACGCCACCATTAAAGAAGAAGGTTACGTGGGCATATTTTTCGGTTTCCGCAATACGCAGCTGGTGCATACCCTGCGCCGCCAATACCTGACCTAAAGTATCCTTAATATCTTCAGGCGGATAAGCGACAGGAGCAGCAATAGTTGCATCGTATTGGGCCATGCAGGCAAAATGCACGGGACGTGCGCCTTCAGGACGTGCAAAATATGGGAAGTCCTCATCATTTAAAGCACGGGTAATCTCACGGGCACGGTCAGGACGGAAGTTGTAGAAGATGATGCCATCGCCGGCGGTGATTTTGCCGTCCACCCCTGCAATAGTAAAGGGAACGACGAACTCATCGGTTACGCCTGCAGCGTAGCTGGCTTCAATGCCTGCTGTTGCAGTAGCGAAAGCAGCACCCTGTCCTTCTGCTACAGTGTGATAAGCCTTTTCCAAACGCTCCCAGCGTTTGTCGCGGTCCATAGCGTAGTAACGGCCGCTGACAGTAGCAATCCTGCCTACGCCGATACGCGCCATAGCTGTTTCCAGCTGATTAACATAAGTCAATGCGCTTTGGGGAGCAACATCGCGACCGTCAAGGAAAGCGTGCACGCAAACCTTGGTCAGACCGCGGTCCTTTGCCATTTGCAGCAAAGCCTCCAAATGGGTAATATGGCTGTGTACACCGCCGTCGGAGAGCAGCCCCATCAGGTGCAGTGTCTTGCCTTCCGCTTTTACCTTGTCCATCACCTCAACAAAAACAGGGTTGGTGAAGAAATCACCATCCTCAATGGCTTTGCTGATGCGGGTCAGGCTTTGGTAAATAATACGGCCGCTGCCAATGTTCAAATGGCCCACTTCGGAGTTGCCAATCTGCCCTGCAGGCAGGCCCACTTCTCTACCGCTGGCTTCCAGCTGGGTGTGGGGATAGTTGGCAAAATATTTATCAAGGTTCGGGGTGCGTGCCAAGGCAGCCGCATTGGCTGCCCCGGCGGGAGCAATCCCCCAACCATCAAGAATCATTAATACTACAGGTTGTTTCATTATCTTAGAAGCTGCGAACAATTGCAGCGAAGCTTTCAGCCTTCAGGGAAGCACCGCCAACCAATACGCCGTCGATACCGCTGATGTTGAACTCTGCAGCATTCTTTTCGTTAACGCTACCACCGTACAGAATGCGGATTTGACGGGCAATATCAGGATTGAAGATTTTAGCTACTTTTTCACGGATCAAACGGCAAACTTCTTGCGCATCAGCTGCAGTTGCAGCTTTGCCGCTGCCAATAGCCCAAATAGGCTCGTAAGCAATAACCATGTTCACTGCATCTTCGGGAGCAACTACTTTCAAAGCGCTCTTCAGCTGCATGCTGATCTTACGGGCGGTTTTACCACCTTCGCGTTCTGCCAGGTTTTCGCCTACGCACAGCATGGGTTTCAAGCCGTTGCGGTAAGCAGCAACAATCTTGCTAGCTACAATCTTATCGGTTTCACCGAAGATAGTGCGGCGTTCGCTGTGGCCTACCATTACATATTCAGCGCAGATATCAGCAATCATGGGACCGGAGATAGCGCCGGTGAAGGCACCCTTGTCTTCCCAATGAATATCTTGCGCACCGTAGCCAACGTGCTTGCCGTCAATAGCATCAGCAACAGTTTCCAAAGCGGTGAAAGGCGGGAAGATAACGACTTCGTTCAAAGTACCGTTGGTTTCCATAACGATTTCTTCTGCCAGTTCTACAGCTTCGCTAACGGTTTTGTGCATTTTCCAGTTGCCGGCAATCATTTTGCGGCGCAGGTCATCCAGGGCAGCTACGCCGGGCAGAGTCTTGCCTTCCAAGTATTCCAAGGAAGCGCCGCCACCGGTGGAGATGTGGGAAATCTTGCTTGCCAAGCCCAGTTTTTCAATAGCAGCAACGCTGTCGCCACCGCCAACAATGCTAATTGCGCGGCTCTTAGCCACAGCTTTAGCAACTGCTTCCGTACCTTTGCAGAAAGCATCCATTTCGAACACGCCCATAGGACCGTTCCAAACAATCATCTTAGCGCCTGCCAGAGCAGCAGCGTAAGCTTTAGCGGTTGCCTTGCCGATATCCAGAGCCATATAGTCTTGGTTCAGAGCATCAACGGTTTGGTTAACGTGCTTAGCATCAGGAGCAAAAGTTGCAGCCATTACCAAGTCAGTAGGCAGGAGCATATTTACGCCGTTCTTTTCTGCCTTAGCCAGCAGCTCCTTAGCCAGTTCAATCTTATCTTCTTCTACCAAGGATTTGCCCATAGCGCAGCCCTTAGCAGCCAAGAAGGTGTTAGCCATACCGCCGCCGATGAGCAGGGTATCAACCTTATCTAACAGGTTATCAATAACGCCGATCTTATCGCTTACCTTAGCACCGCCGATAATAGCAGCGAAGGGATGCAGAGGCTCGGTAACAGCGCGGCCAACGTACTCGATTTCTTTTTCCAGCAGGAAGCCTGCAGCAGCAGGCAGGAAATGGGTTACACCCTCAACGGATGCATGGGCGCGGTGGGATACGCCGAAGCCGTCGTTGACATACAGATCAGCCATGGATGCCAATTGTTCAGCAAAATCCATGTCGTTCTTTTCTTCTTCCTTGTGGAAACGCAGGTTTTCCAAAAGCAATACTTGCCCAACCTTCAGCTTATTAGCTGCAGCCTTAGCATCAGCGCCCACACAGTCGGGAGCAAAGAAGATTTTTTTGCCCAGCAGCTTGCCAAGATGTTTAGCAACGGGAGCAAGGCTGTATTTGGGGTTTACCTCTCCTTTAGGACGACCAAGGTGAGCCATCAGCACTACAGCAGCCTTGTGGTCCAGCAGGTATCTGATGGTGTCCAAGGAAGCACGGATGCGGGTATCATCGGAAATTTTACCTTTATCATCAAAGGGAACGTTAAAATCTACACGTACCAGAACTTTTTTACCGGCAACGTCTAAGTCACGTACAGTTTTCTTATCCACGAAATATTATCTCCTTATCTTACAGGCCTTTTTTAGCAATGTAGATAGCTAGGTCAACTACACGGTTGGAATAACCCCATTCATTGTCGTACCAGCTAACAACCTTTGCCATACGGGGACCAACCATCATGGTGGACAGACCGTCAACAATGGAGCTCAGGGGGCAGCCGTTGTAGTCACGGGATACCAAAGGCAGTTCGTTGTAGCCCATGATGCCTTTCAGTTCGCCTTCAGCAGCAGCCTTCAGAGCAGCGTTGATTTCTTCAGCGGTGGTGTCTTTTTGCAGTACAACAGTCAGGTCAGTAATGGATACGTTAGGAGTAGGAACACGCATTGCGAAACCATTCAGTTTGCCTTTCAGTTCCGGCAGAACCAGAGCAACTGCTTTAGCAGCACCGGTGGTGGTGGGGATAATGGAGCAAGCAGCAGCGCGAGCGCGGCGCAGATCCTTGTGAGGCAGGTCCAGAATGCGTTGGTCATTGGTGTAGGAGTGAACAGTGGTCATCAAGCCACTTTCAATACCGAAGGTATTTTGCAGCACCTTAGCAAAGGGAGCCAGGCAGTTGGTGGTGCAGGAAGCGTTGGAAATGATGTTATGTTTAGCAGGATCATATTTTTCTTGGTTAACGCCCATAACGATGGTAATATCTTCTTGTTTAGCAGGAGCGGAGATGATTACCTTTTTAGCGCCAGCTGCCAGATGTGCTGCAGCTTTGGGGCCTTCGGTGAAACGGCCGGTGGATTCTACAACGATTTCTGCGCCGATTTCACCCCAAGGAATTTTTGCAGGATCGGGAGAAGCAAATACTTTAACTTTTTTACCGTCTACAACGATGCAGTCGCCGTCAGCGCTAACATCATGGGGGAAGGTGCCATGTACGGAGTCATATTTCAGCAGATGTGCCAAGGTAGCGGAGTCAGTCAGATCGTTTACAGCAACAACCTCAACCTCAGGATTGTTGAAAGCTACACGGAAAACCTCGCGACCGATGCGGCCGAAACCATTGATACCAATTTTTGTCATAATAAGTTCCTCCTTAGATTAAATTAAAGGCTTCTAAAATATATGCACTGTTGTGCTAGTTAACTGTTTTCATTGGCCATGCGCAATATTTCATGAGCAGCAGCCTCGTCCGTTACCAAAATATCCTGTCTGGAAGCGCGGATAACGGATAAAATTGCGGCAGCTTTGGATTTACCGCCTGCGATACCGATAATGGTACCGATATGCTGCAGGTCCTGCAGCATCAAGCCTGCATTATTGGTCATATAGACCTGGGTACCGTCCAATGCGCAGTATTGACCGAAAGCTTCGCCTACAGCGCCTTTTTCTTCCAACTTAGCGATGATATCCGCAGGCAGTCGTCTGTGTTTAGCCATAACGCTGGCGCGGCCCACGCCATGGACCAGGATATCTGCCTTTTTGATGATATCCACTACAGCGCGGACACCTACATCCTCCTTAAGAATGCTGTTCAAAATATCCTCGCTTACAGAGTCAGGCACGTATAGCTGGCGGTAGGAAGCACCAAGCTTCTGCGCCAAAACTGTAGCGATGGTGTTAGCCTGCAGCTCCACATTGTCGCCCAAGCCACCGCGGGCAGGAACAACCACTGTATCAGGATGGTAGCCCGCTACA
The DNA here is from genome assembly GCF_045124115.1 of Phascolarctobacterium sp. Classification (GTDB taxonomy): domain Bacteria; phylum Bacillota; class Negativicutes; order Acidaminococcales; family Acidaminococcaceae; genus Phascolarctobacterium_A. The sequence goes on along the minus strand of NZ_JBGVLF010000060.1, from coordinate 11,324 downwards.
TTTGCCGCCATAGCAGCAGTAGTAGTACCACCGCTGACTGCCACAATATGTTTCTTGTCATCGCTAAGCAGTTTGCTTAAAATGTGGGCAGCAGTACGGCCGATTTCCCTTTTGACTACTTCCTCCTGGTCGGAGTCGCCGGGAAGAATAACCACCTTGCCAATTTTCAAGGTGTCGCTGAGAGCCTTCTCCAAAAAGGAGATATCCTGCAGCTTGCGGACGTAGTCAGCAAGTTCTTTCAAGATATCGCTGCCTTCGTCGGTGACGCTCATGCCGCTGGAGGAAAAGTCCAGCAGACCGCTTTTCTTGAGAAAGTCCACCTGAGCCCGCAGCACCCTTTCGCTCAGCCCCAGCTTGGCAGCCAAGGCACGCCTACCGATGGGCGATTCATGGCTCACTTGTCGCAAAATCTGGTAACGCTGTACCAAAAGGTCCGTCAGTTCCGGCACTATTTTTTTCTGTAGGTTAATAATAGTATCCATTTTTAGCCTCGACGTTTTTTGTCCCTCATGGAACTTTTAGCGTCCCACGAATTTAATACAAAGAGGAGAAAAATCTCCTTAGGGATAGTATAGCATACAACATTAGATAAATAAAGTGTATACGGATTAATTTACGAAAAATTTTCCCAATGCAGTAAGCACGCGTTAACCTCCTTGCGCATTAAACGCAAAAACTCCCAAGCCTAGACTTGGGAGTTCGTTTGCATTGCCGTTTTTCCACTACTTAGTACAGTTCACCGGGACGATAGCCTTCAGGCAGTTCTTCTTCCTCAAGGAACTGGAAGCTTTCATCCTTCAGAATGGGCAGGAACGCTTCAAAGGGCGGTCTGGTGAATTCGGAGCAGTAATCGCTGGCACCAAACCATGCACCCTCCTTGGACTTCAAGTTCAAGCCACGGGCAAATTTGGTTCTGTTAGCGCAATCATGCACTGCCACGTTCCAACCCTCTTCGTCCGCCATCTTCATCAGCTTGAAGGTCAGCTCCCTGCTCCAAATGGGAGAAATATAGCCATGTCTGTAGATATACATATTCTCCCCAAAGTAGTTCCAAATATTGTTGTTATTCAAGTGCAGCTCTGCACAGTTCATAAAGTCCACGCCGGTCGCTAAGATTCTTTCCTTCTTCTCCATAAAGGCTGCAAAATATTCAGGAGTCATGGGAGTTTCGATACCTACATATTTAATGTACTTCTTAGCAATGGCGATAGCTTCGATTACCTTGTCGGAAGCATTAGTAGCGCCCAGATTAAAACGCAGCTCGTCCAAGCCTGCTTCGCCCAAAGCCTTCAAATTTTCCTCTGTAGCCAAGGTGCCGTTGGTATACATATGCTGATGGATCCCTGCTTCATGGAATTTTTTGATGATACCGTAGTATTTTTCAATTTCCATAAAGGGCTCCAAATATACGTAGGAAATGCCCGTGGGCTTATCCTGTACAGAAAGCAAAAGGTCCAAATCACGCTCATAGAATTTAGTACCGCCAATTTCCCACATACCTTCACCTACGGGCATGCAGGCATCCAGCTCGCCATAGTTATAGCAGAATTTGCATTTGATATTGCATTTATTGGTTTTGCGGATAGCGGTCAGGCCAGTACCAGTTAAGCAGGAACGGCAGCCCCTGGAGAATTTTTCTTCCGGACCAACAAAATAAGTTCTGCCGTCCAATGTCTTTAAGCCTTTGATTTCCGCCAGCAGTTTGGCGTTTCTGGCATCCACTGCATCTTCAATTTGGGCAAAGGTGGCATAGACCAGTTCCACCTGCTTGGGCATCAGCTCTTCCTCTTCGGGCAGCTGTGCGAAAAAGGAAAACCACATTAATGCGTCCTTCTTAGATATTTTCATCATCCAACCTCCATGTATGGTCACTAAAAAGGCTGGGATTCGCTTGCTCGCATCCCAGCCTTTAATAATCTCATTACTTATTGCTCAGAAAATTCATCCTTGCCAACACCGCACAGGGGGCAAACCCAATCTTCCGGTACATCTTCCCAAGCAGTGCCTGCTGCAATACCGTTATCTGGATCGCCAACCTCCGGGTCATACACGTAACCGCAAACATTGCAAACCCATTTAGCCATAGTGATTTCTCCTTTCTAAAAAAATAATTTTTCTTTATTGTACCTTCATTATACCATATTCTCTAGAAAAAACTATAACATTATTGTGAAATCACATCATTTTAACGCTTCTTTTTTCTCCGGCAAATCCAAACGGAAGAAATCGTACAGCGTTTGCGCCGCCGCGTGGTTCATCCCTTCCACCGCTGCCAACTGCTCCACATCCGCCGCCTTCATGGCTTCCAAAGTTTTGAACGCCTTCCACAGCTCCTGCCGCCGCTTGGGCCCAATGCCTTCCACATGGTCCAGCACCGACACCAAATTGCGCTTGCCCCGCAGCTTGCGGTGATAGGTAATAGCAAAACGGTGCGCTTCATCGCGAATCCGCTGAATCAAATGCAGCGCCGCACTGTCCCTGTCCAGCAGAATACTTGTGCTTTGGTGGGGCAGAAAAATTTCTTCCTCCCGCTTTGCCAAACCCACCACAGGCAGATCAGCCAAGCCCAAACCGCGGATAACCTCCAAAGCAGAGCTTAACTGTCCCTTGCCACCGTCAATAACCACTAAACTGGGCAGATCCTCGTAATCCTTGTAGCGACGGTAGACAACCTCCTGCATGGACTTAAAATCATCAGGCTTGCCTTCCGCCGACACAATCTTATACTTGCGGTAATCCTTCTTGCTGATGCTGCCATTGCGGAACACCACCATGGATGCCACCGTCTCGCTGCCTTGGGTGTGGCTGATATCAAAACAGTCCATACGCTCCAAGGAATGAGGCAGCCCCAAAGCCTGCTGCAGTTCTTCCGCAGCTTGGGCATCATTTTTCAAGGACAAACTGCCCTTCCGTAGCCTTTCTTCCAATAGCTTCACCGCATTGTCATTGGCAAGCTGCAAGAGATCCTTCTTCACCCCCCGCTGGGGCTGCAGCAGTTCCACCTTCCGCTCCGCCTTTTCCGTCAGCCATGCCGTAATTAGCTGCTGTTCCTCTGCTTCCGGCAGCATGGGCAGTACAATCTCCTTGGGAATAAAGGTCGCCTCATTATAATATTGCTTGAGAAAAGCGCTCAGCACTTCACGCTCCCCATCACCATCATCTTGGAGGAAGAAGTTGTCCCTGCCCAACAGCTTGCCCTTGCGCACGAAGAAAATCTGCAGGCAGATTCCCGTCATATCCTGACCATAACCAATAATATCCATATCGCCGCCATTATTGGTCACTGCCTTTTGGGATTCGTTCAAACGCGTTACCGCCTGCAGCTGATCCCGCAAGCGCGCCGCCTCCTCAAAAGCGTACTCCTCCGCCGCAGCCTGCATCCGTTGGCGCAAATCCCGCTCCAGCTCCGTAGTGCGCCCATCCAGAACCATGCACACGCTTTTAATCATCTCATGGTATTCCGCCTTGGACACATAGCCTGCGCATGGTGCCAAACAACGCTTAATGTGGTAGTTGAGGCAAGGGCGGTCAGGGTTCATCTTGCGGCAGGTGCGCAGAGGGAACATGCCGCGCAGCAGCTTCACCGTAGCGTGCATAGCCGTAGCATCAGCATAAGGACCGTAATACTTGGCGCCATCCTTCAACAAACGGCGGGTAGCATACAGCCTCGGTAAATCTTCCTGCACCGTCACCTTTAAATAAGGATATGTCTTATCATCTTTCAGACTGATGTTGTAGCGGGGACGGTACTTCTTGATCAGATTGCACTCTAAAATCAACGCCTCCACTTCGCTGGAGGTGACGATGGTTTCAATCTCCGCAATCTTCGCCACCATAGCGCGTACCTTGGGCGTGTGGGACGCCAAATTACGGAAGTAGCTGCGCACCCTGTTTTTCAACACCACAGCCTTGCCCACGTAAATAACTTTGCCTTCATCATCGTGCATCAAATACACGCCCGGTTTTTCCGGCAGCACTGCCAAAGCATTACGAATAGCATCGCTAAAGCCTTCTGCTAACTCCGTCATTGGTACCACCCATTCTTCTTCGCCTTCGCCAGTTCCTGCTTAATATATTGACCGGTGTAGGACTTCTTCACCTTGGCAACCTCCTCCGGCGTACCGCAGGCAACCAGCGTGCCGCCCTTGTCGCCGCCTTCGGGGCCAAGGTCGATAATATAGTCCGCCACCTTGATTACATCCAGATTATGCTCGATAACGATAACACTATCGCCACCTTCTACCAAACGCTGCAGCACATCCAGCAGCTTATGCACATCGGCAATATGCAGACCCGTAGTAGGCTCGTCCAAAATATAAATAGTACGCCCTGTACTGCGGCGGGACAGCTCCGTCGCCAGCTTCACCCTTTGGGCTTCGCCGCCGCTTAAAGTGGTAGCAGCCTGTCCCAAATGGATGTAGCCCAAGCCCACGTCCTCCAAAACCTCCAGCTTTTTGAAAATGCGGGGCATATTCTTGAAAAACTCGCAGGCTTCCGACACGGTCATATCAAGAACTTGAGCAATATTCTTGCCCTTGTAATGTACCTCCAAGGTGTCGCGGTTGTAGCGGTCGCCATGGCAGATTTCGCAAGGAACGTACACATCGGGCAAAAAATTCATCTCAATCTTATTCATACCGTCGCCCTTGCAGGCCTCGCAACGTCCGCCCTTCACATTAAAGCTGAAACGCCCTGCCTTGTAGCCGCGCATTTTGGCTTCGTTAGTCTGGCTGAACAGCTCCCTAATCAAATCGAAGACACCTGTATAGGTAGCAGGATTAGAGCGTGGCGTACGCCCGATAGGAGATTGGTCGATGTTAATAACCTTGTCCGCCTGCTCAATGCCTTCAATATAATCATGCTCCGCAGGCCGCAGACGGGCACCGTTAAGCTTGGCACCCAATGTATTATAAAGAATATCGTTAATCAAAGTGGACTTGCCACTGCCGCTAACGCCTGTGACCACGGTAAAAACGCCCAAAGGTATGGATACGTCGATATTCTTGAGATTATTGGCGCGTGCACCATGAATGGTCAAAAAACGGCCATCGCAGTCACGGCGTTTTTTCGGCACAGGGATAAATTTGCGCCCGCTTAGATAGGTACCGGTAACGGATTCCTGCACCTGCTTGATTTCCTCCACCGTACCTTGGGCAACTACTTGACCGCCGTGCTCCCCTGCTCCAGGACCAATATCCACAATCTGGTCTGCAGCATACATGGTTTCCTCGTCATGCTCTACTACCAGCAAAGTGTTGCCCAAATCACGCAAATGCTTCAAAGTTTCCAGCAACTTGCCATTGTCACGCTGGTGCAGACCAATACTGGGCTCGTCCAGAATATAGAGCACCCCCGTAAGTCCGCTGCCGATCTGAGTTGCCAAACGGATGCGTTGGGCTTCGCCACCGGATAAAGTCCCTGCGCTGCGGTCCAGAGTTAGGTAGTCAAGGCCTACATCGTTCAAAAATTGCAGGCGCGCTGTAATCTCCTTCAACACCTGCTTGGCAATAATTTGCTGCTTGTAATTAAGCTGCAAGTTGGCAAAGAACTGCAGACAATCGCGAACAGTCATAGCCGTCACTTGGCAGATATTCTTGCCCCCAATGAGGATGGACAACACCTCCGGTTTCAGCCTGCTGCCGTGGCACACAGGACAGGGGGTACTGGTCATAAACTCTTCGTACTCCTGCCGCATAGCATCGCTAAAGGCTTCCCGATACCTGCGTTTGAGGATATTCAAAGCACCTTCGTACTCTTTGTCGAAAAGCTTGGTCTCCCCCTGCATATTTTCGTACCAAAAGGCAAACTTGCGCTCCCCTGCGCCATTCCACACAATGTCCTGTACTTCCGGCGTTAAATCGTTCCAAGTGCTTTCCAAGCTGTAGCCATAAGCAGCCAGCACCACTGCCAACTGCTTCATAAAATAGGAGTTGCGGTTGTTGCTGAAGGCAGCCAGACAACGGTCGCCAAAGGACTTATCGCCGTCGGGAATAATCAGCGCCTTGTCAAACTCCATATTCATGCCCAAACCCGTGCAGGCAGGGCAGGCGCCGTAGGGATTGTTAAAGGAGAATAAACGGGGTTCAATAGCAGGCAGACTGATGCCGCAGTCATTGCAGGCAAAATGCTCGCTAAAAAGGGTTATTTCCGTTGTTTCGCCCAGCACCGCCACTTCCGCAAAACCATCCGCCAGTTTCAATGCCGTTTCTACAGAGTCCGTCAAACGCTGGCGGATATTATCACGTACAGCCAAGCGGTCGATGACCACGGACAGGCTGTGCTTCTTATTTTTCTCTAAACTGATTTCTTCGTCTAGGGTGCGGACTTCGCCATCAATATACATGCGCACATAGCCTGCACGGCGCATATCGTCCAGTACCCGCTGGTGCTCGCCCTTGCGCCCCCGCACCAAGGGCGCCATAACCATAAAGCGCGTCCCCGCCGCCAGCTCCAGCACCTTGTCCACAATCTGCTGGACACTTTGCTGCTCAATGAGCTTGCCGCAGTGAGGACAGTGAGGCTCACCTGCGCGGCCGAACAACAAACGCAGGTAATCGTAAATCTCCGTTACCGTGCCTACGGTAGAACGGGGATTGCGGCTGGTAGTCTTCTGGTCAATGGAAATGGCAGGACTCAAGCCTTCAATATAGTCCACATCAGGCTTATCCATCTGCCCTAAAAATTGGCGGGCATAAGCGGAAAGGGATTCCACGTAGCGCCGCTGGCCTTCGGCATAAATAGTATCGAAGGCTAAACTGGACTTGCCACTGCCGCTAAGACCTGTAATGACAATCATCTTATTACGAGGCAGTTCCACCGTTATATCTTTTAAATTGTGTTGGCGTGCGCCTTTAACAATAATATTTTCCTGCATTATTTCTTCCTCTTAGGCACCAGCTTTTGTCCCAGCTGACCTTTAACTAGAATAAGCTGGTCACGCAGCTCTGCAGCAGCCTCGAAATCCAAAGCTTTGGCAGCCTCCTGCATCCTGCGCTCCAGCTCCCGTGCCAGTGTCTGCAGCTCTTTGGTGGTCTGCTTCTTGCCGCTCTTCTTGCCGTAGCTGGCAGTTTCGTCGCTGTCTGCCACTTTGGTCAGTTTGATCAGCTGGCGCTGTTCTTTATAAATAGTTTTGGGCACAATATGGTGCTCTTTGTTATACGCTTCCTGCTTTTCACGACGACGGTTGGTTTCGTCAATGGCGCGCTGCATACTGTCCGTAATCCTATCAGCATACATAATAACACGTCCATGAGCGTTGCGGGCAGCACGGCCGATGGTTTGGATCATGGCAGTGTCGCTGCGCAAAAAGCCCTCCTTATCCGCATCCAAAATGGCGATTAGGGAAACCTCCGGTAAATCCAAGCCTTCACGCAGCAGGTTAATGCCTACCAAAACATCAAATTTGCCGGCGCGGAGGCTGTCGATAATCTCCGCCCTTTCGATAGTGGCAATTTCCGAATGCAGATAGCGCACCCGCACCCCTGCCTGCTTGAGATACTCCGTCAGATCTTCCGCCATGCGCTTAGTCAAAGTGGTTACCAAAACGCGCTCGTTCTGCGCCGCAGTCTTATTGATTTCGCCCAACAAATCATCAATCTGCCCTTTTATGGGACGGATTTCAATCTGCGGGTCCAGCAGACCTGTAGGACGAATAATCTGCTCCACCACCTGGTCCGCCTGCTCCATTTCGTAGGCTGCAGGCGTTGCAGAAACGTAGATAGCCTGCTTGATCTGGGCTTGGAATTCATCAAAGGTCAAAGGCCTGTTGTCATAAGCGGAAGGTAGGCGAAAACCATGCTCCACCAGCATTTCCTTACGGGAACGGTCCCCTGCGTACATAGCGCGGATCTGGGGCAGCGTTACGTGGGATTCGTCGATGACCAGCAAAAAATCCTTAGGGAAGTAGTTGACCAAGGTAAAGGGCGGTTCCCCTGCCTTGCGCCCTGCCAAATGGCGGGAGTAGTTCTCAATGCCGCTGCAGTAGCCCATTTCGTTCATCATTTCCAAATCGTAATTAGTACGCTGCTCCAAGCGCTGTGCCTCCAGCATCTTGAAATTATGGTTCAGATAGTCAAGGCGTTCCGCCAGCTCCTCCCGAATGTCACCCATAGCGCGCTCCAAATTTTCGCGGCTGGTAACATAGTGGGAGGCAGGGAAGATGGCAACGTGATTGCGCTGCGCCAGCACTTCCCCTGTCAGCACATCGAACTCCAAAATTCTGTCCACTTCATCATCGAACATTTCAATGCGCACAGCCTTTTCCCCGTAAGCCGCAGGAATAACTTCAATAACATCCCCGCGCACCCTAAAGGTACCACGCTTAAAATCAATATCGTTGCGGTCGTACTGGATTTCCACCAGCTTATGCAGTATCTGCTGCCTGTCGATAATCTGCCCCAAACGCAAGGACAGCACCATATCATAGTAGTCCTGGGGCGCGCCCAAGCCGTAAATGCAGGACACGCTGGCAACGATGATTACGTCCTTGCGTTCAAACAGAGCGCTGGTAGCACTGTGGCGCAGCTTATCAATCTCGTCATTAATGGAAGCATCCTTTTCGATATAAGTATCGCTTTGAGGAATGTATGCTTCCGGTTGGTAGTAATCGTAATAGGAAACAAAATATTCCACTGCGTTCTCCGGGAAGAACGCCTTCAGTTCGCTGGCTAACTGAGCAGCCAAAGTTTTGTTGTGGGCGATAACCAGCGTGGGCTTACGCACCTTGTTAATGACTTGGGCAATGGTATAGGTTTTGCCCGTACCGGTGGCACCCAACAGCACTTGGGTACGCATGCCCTGCTCAATGCCTGCTGCTAATTTTTCTATTGCTTGAGGCTGATCCCCTGCCGGAGCAAAGGGCGCCTGTATCTTAAAATCCATGGTCTCACCTGCTTAAAATATGCAAATATTACATCTACAATATAGCACACGCTTTCGCATTTTACAACCCGCCCTGTAGCTTGGCAGCCACTGCTTCCGGCACTTGGATTAGGCCGAAACGCCACAGAAGGCTGTAACTGTAGCTAATGCCACGTATGTCGGCAATCTCCTTGGGACGGGCGAAAACAGTCCCCTGCTGTTCCATGGCCTTGCGCCAAGCCATACGCACGGAACTCCACGCCAAGGATTTACTGTTTTCCCTGCGGTCGATGAACAGCTCTTTAGTATATTCGCCTCTAAATTCGCCTCTGCGACCTCGTTTCAGACTGTAGCTAAAGGGCAAGCCCCTACTGGTAAAGAAGACTGTATTTTGAAAGGCAATAATACACTGCCACAAATTTTCCTCCGTAGGCTCCTCTCGCAGCCTCTGCAAAAGCTCCTGCTGTGCCTCCGTAGGCGCAAAGGTAGCAAACAAATCTATTTCTTGAATTGCACTCATGATTTCTCCTATAAAAAAAGCCAAGAGGAAACGCTCTCCCCTTGGCTATAATACTCAATGTTCCTTCTTCATAATTCTTTCCAGTTCCTGCATAAAGTTCTTCACATCAGCGAACTGTCTGTAGACGGAAGCGAAACGCACATAGGCAATCTGGTCCGTTTCTTCCAAATGCTGCATTACCAGCTCACCAATCTTAGCGCTTTCCACTTCGCTTTCCCCGGTCATGCGCAGCTCGCGCTCCACGCTGTCCGCAATCTCCTGTACCTTTTCGTAGGGCACGGGACGTTTTTCAAAAGCTTTCAACAGACCTGCCAACAGCTTTTTCGCATCGAACAGTTCACGACGTCCGTCCTTCTTGCTAACTACCAGAGGAGCCTCTTCATATTTTTCATAAGTAGTAAAACGGCGCCCGCATTGGGGACATTCGCGACGACGGCGAATAGAGGTACCCTCTTCCACGGAACGACTATCAACTACACGGCTATCTCGATATGAGCAAAACGGACACTTCATGGTGCTGCCTCCTCTACAAAATCACACAACATTTATTAAGCGTATTATAGCATATTTGTAGGCAATATGCTAGTTTCGGGACAGAAAAAAGTACCTCCCGCGTTCTACTGCAATCACCTAAACAATTCTATAAACTTTACAAGCACAGAAATTTTTCTAGCTTTCTTTTGTCCATTTTCTCTTTGTGCTATAATGTAAGTAGTGAACAGTTACATCTTACAGCAATTTATCTTTGTGTTCGATATGCTGTTCTAAAAATCTGAATATGTAGGAGCCAGCGCTACCAAATATTGCAGGTAGTAGCTGGGTGGTTCATTCGCAAGCATGCGATGATTAAAGCTTTGTCCCAAGCGCCGCTGTAATATTTACCTATCCCTAGCGGATGGTACTATTGCGCTGCCTACGCATAACTGTATATTGTCAATGGTATCATCCAAAATTTGAACGAAAGGATTGATGCTATTTGGCAAAGCAACACGATGAAGAAAAAATTCAGTGGCATCCTCCATTCTGCAGTGCAACAGAATTGGAATTTAGAGAGGATGCAGATATTTTGGAGTTTATTCCGGAACTGCCACTGAGCAAAAAGCCTCTAAACATTGATTTGTTCATTATCAAGAAAACTGATAATCGGGTATTGCAAAATGATATTGGTAAACTTTTCCGCAAAGACAATATCTGTGAATATAAAGGACCGGGAGACTATATCAGTATAGACGACTTTTATAAGGCTATTGCTTACGCCTGTCTCTACAAAAGTCTTGGTAAAGAGGTAGATGCACGTCCTGCATCACAAATCACTATCTCCCTAATACAAGAAAAGCACCCTAAACTGCTCTTTAAAACGCTACACTCTAACGGAGCCTCCATTAGTTCAACTTATTCCGGCATCTACTACATCACCGGAAGCTATCCCTTCCCTATGCAAATGATAGTTACCAAGGAGTTGGAAAAACTCAATCACAGTCCGCTCCGAGTTTTAACAAAAAGCGTGGATAAAGAGGATATACGGCAGCTTTTAAAAATAGCTGATCAATTGATTACTCAACGCGATAAAAATAATTTTAAATCAATTGTAAACGCTAGCAGTTCTGCTAATATTACAACTTATGATGATATCAAAAAGGAGGATGAGACTATGGCTGGAATTATAGAAATGGCTGAACGTAAAGGTGAAGCTCGCGGTGAGGCACGCGGTAAATCTTTAGGTAAAGCAGAAGCGAACCTTTCTACTGCTACCGACATGATTAAAGACGGTTTGCCTGCCAGCATGATCGTTAAATATAGCAAGTAAATTGCACCCCGTGTCAAGGACTATTTTGAAAAAAGAAAAACCTGGCGACATCTGTATTGTTATAAACACAGATGCAGCCAGGGACTTATTGGTTTTTCAGATATTCCCAATATTCATTTGGACTCATTTTTTGCAGTT
>NZ_JBGVLF010000059.1:0-1917 GCF_045124115.1 Phascolarctobacterium sp. | reverse complement strand
CTAATGTAGTGTGCGGCGTGAAGGCTTGCAGATATTACAGTACAGGCGGTTGTACGAAGAAGGCGGTAGTACTGAATTTAGCGGGACAATGCTTAAGCCTGGAAGAATTAACAGCAGCAGAAAGGGCGGCAGCAGAAGCAGCCCAGGCAGCAGCCGAAGGGGTGTTAAATTATGGAGCGTAAGGAAACAGAAGCCCAGGCACAAGCCGCCGTTTTTGATTGGGCGCGCTGGCAGCAGTCGAAGCACCCGGCGTTAAAGTCCATGTATCACGCAGCCAACGAAGGGAAGCGTAGCAGATCAGCCGGGGCGAATCTGAAACGCCAGGGAATGAAGCCAGGCGTTAGCGATATTTGCTTACCGTATGCAGCGGGCGGCTTTAATAACCTGTATATCGAATTGAAGGTAGGAAGCAATAAGGCGACGGAAGAACAGCTAAACTTTATAGACACAATTAACGCGATCGGCGGAAGGGCGGTTATTGTGTACTGTTCGGACGCAGCTATAGAAGTAATTACGGCTTACCTGGAAGGAAATATAGGCAGCCTGGATATTAAAAGCGATACATACCCGGCAGAAAAGGCAAAGCTTACGGACAAAGTAAACGAAAAGCGGTTTATAGGATTTTGCGGGATTGATTGTCGAACTTGCGATAATATGGGCTGCTTAGGAAGAAAGAATTAACGAAAGATAAAATTACCTACTAAGGAATGGCAAAGCAAGGAAATGTATCACACGTAACAGTTAACAAAGCACCAGCGGCAGAGCCTTTTAAGACTGCTGCCGCAGAAAGGACGGTTTAGGAAAATGAAAGAATGGTTAAAAAGGTTTATAGAGTGGCTTAAGAAGTTGCTTTTATTAGATTACGACGAAGAAGTAGCAGTACATTGTATCAAATGTAGCCCGGAATTATACGAAGACGTAACGGAAGGCTTCCCGACGTTCGTAATAACAAAGAATGACAAAGGGTACGAACCGGGCGACTACCTGGTATTAAAGGAATACGACGCGGAATTAGAAGCATTAACCGGGCGGACGGTTAGGACAAGTATTATGTGTATTGAAGAGGAAAACGAAGGGCTTAAGCCTGGGTATTGTGTTTTAGGCATAGAAGAAGATTGAGGAAAGGACGGTAGGAAGATATGAGAACGGCAGCAGTTGTAAACTTAAAAGGCGGCGTAGGGAAAAGCACGACAGCTATTAACCTGGCTTTAATCATGGTAAAGGTATTTAAAAAGCGCGTGTTGCTGGTAGATAACGATATACAGGCGAATGTAAGCAAATTCTTTAGCGTACATAGTTACGAATATAAAAGCATGGAAAACATATTAAGGGACGAAGAAACGATAGCGGAAGACGTTATAAGAAGCAGCGGACGTTATGGCTTAGATATTATCCCGGCTAATATGAATTTAGACGCGGCAGCAGTTGACCTTATGTTAGACCAGGAAGCTAACCAAATGACAAAGCTTAAGGAAGTATTACAGCAAGTAGAAGACCGCTACGACTATTGCTTTATTGATTGTCCGCCGGGTGTAGGAATCAACGTACTTAACGCCCTGGTAGCAGCAAATGACGTTATTATACCGATTAAGGCAGATAAGAACGCCTTAGACGGAATGGAAGAACTGACAGAGGTAATAGAAGAAGTAAGACCTTATAACCCTGGCTTGTCCCTGGTTAAATGTCTAGTAACAATGTTTACGAACGATATAGAGGTAGTAAAGGGCGAAGAAGCCTTACAGAAAAGCGAATACAGCACATTTACTACGCATATCCGCTACAGCAAGAAGGTTAACGCCTGGACGTATGAGAAGGGAAAGAGCCTGGTAGAAGTGACACCGCGAAGCGCAGCCACAAGGGACTATAAGAACCTGGCGTTAGAATACATAGACTTAACAAAAGGGGCGACAAGATGAA
>NZ_JBGVLF010000058.1:0-2160 GCF_045124115.1 Phascolarctobacterium sp. | reverse complement strand
CCAATGATTATAACCGTTACAATTCCGAGCAAGAGGGGCGGATAGAAAATAATGGGTTTAGAGCCATTCAACGCCTTGCTTAAATACATAGCAGAAACCATAAGGTTGCTGTTTCTTGCAGGAATGGTCAGGGTTGAAATCAGCTTTCCCTGCTGCAGACCCATAATGATCATATTAACAGTCCAAAGGCCAAGCTGCGTAAGAATACCGGCAAGAATTGCAGGGATCTTGCACAAAGTGTGTAAAATACCGGTAACCGCACCCGCAAGAGCGCCGGCAGCAAAAGCGCAAACCATAGCAAGCCAAACAGGTTGTCCCATGGCAACCATCAGAATGCAAACCGCGCCGCCTGTGCAGAAGGAACCATCTACAGTCAGGTCGGATAAGTTTAAAATACGGTAAGTAATGTACAAGCCAATTGCCATAATACCCCAGATAAGGCCCAGGGACACCACGCCAGGCATCGCATTACCAAAATTCAAAAGTCTTTCAAGCATAGGAAATTATCCTCAGTTCTCATATATTAAACCAACGGGGCAAGATGGAAGCCATCTTGCCCTGGTAGGTTATTCAGCAGGTACCAGCTTATCATAGCCGGGAAGGGGTGTGATGCCAAGTGCGGTGCAGATATCCTCGTTGTAGAGATAAGAAACTTCCTCTACATAAGCAATGGGCATCTTTGTAATATCTGCGCCATCCTTCAGAATCTGAACTGCCATTTCTCCGGTAAGGTAACCCAAATCATAATAGTCAATAGACATAGTAGCGATGCCGCAACCGGCGCAGATGCCAGCTTCGCCGGCAATAATGGGAACACCGGCAGGTCGGCAAATACTATCGATAGCAGTTGCATTATTCGCAACTGTATTGTCTGTAGGAACATAGATAGCATCAGCAAAGTTGCAGGCTTCAGTGGTAACGGAGAACAAATCGCTGGTATCCGTAAAAGCACTGATCTTGCACTCAATGCCCTTCTTTTCCAACTCAGCCTTGACAACATCTACCTGATACTTGGAGTTGGGCTCTGCGCTGCAGTACAGAAGAGCGACCTTCTTTGCATCGGGACACCAGTCAACGATCATCTGAGCCTGCTTTGTCAAATCTGCCAGGTCCGAAGTGCCGGAAACATTTTCACCGACAGTGCCGCTAAAGTCTTTAAGGCCTAAGGCAACGCCGTATTCGGTTACAGAAGTACCCAAAATCGGAATGCTATCTGTGGCATTAAACGCTGCTGCAACAGCAGGTGTCGCATTTGCCATGATCAAGTCTACATCAGAAGCAACAAAGCCATTGATGATTGTGGAGCAAGTGCTGGCCTCGCCCGCTGCATCCTGGAAATCAAAGGTAATATTTTCTGCACCAATGCCTTTTATTACGGCATCTTTAAAGCCTTGCGTAGCTTTATCCAGTGCGGGATGAGGTGTAAGCTGGCAAATACCGATTACATATTTTCCGTCATCAGCAGCGGGGGCGCCACAAGCTGTCAGAGTCACCAGCAGCATCACAGCGCAAATAATAGCAAGTAGTTTTTTCATTTCTCTCTTTCCTTTCATTTCTCTCTTTCCTTTCAACACATCATTATTAATGATGTTTGTTGCATTATTATACTACTTTTGTATAGGATATGTCAACCATCATTCTACGGTTCACGGACATTTATACACGCTACACGAACACTTTGCGATCCAAGTACGACATTCTGTACATTTTGACAATAACAACGTGAAATACAAGAAAATAATTAAGGAAATATAGAAATTTTTGCTTGACATATAGGAAATAATCCTTTATAATACACGAGTTGCCAAAGACAGCAGGTGGCTATGCCGTAAGTCCTGCCGAGGTGCGTGGATATGATTATTTGCGTGTCTTTCTGTCTTCTGGCAGGAAGACACTTATTTTTTTCGGAGGTGAAACACAATGCCCAACGCAAAGGTTCTTGAGAGCAAGAAGGCAACTGTTGAAGCCCTGTCCGCAAAGATCAAGGATGCTACTTCCGTGGTTTTCGTTGACTACAGAGGCATTACCGTTGCACAGGACACCGATCTGCGTAAGCAGTTCCGTGCCGCTGGCGTTGAATACACTGTCGTGAAGAACACTCTGACCCGTCTGGCTGCTAATAAGGCTGGTTACAACCAGTTTGACGAGCTGCTGAACGGC
>NZ_JBGVLF010000057.1:0-6724 GCF_045124115.1 Phascolarctobacterium sp. | reverse complement strand
TTTTACGGTACCACGTTCAACACGGCCGGTTGCTACGGTGCCACGACCGGTGATGGTGAATACGTCTTCGACAGGCATCAGGAACGGTTTGTCGGTAGCACGTTCCGGCAGGGGAATGTAGCTGTCAACTGCGTCCATCAGTTCCATGATTTTTGCTTCGTATGCGGGGTCGCCTTCCAGAGCTTTCAGTGCGGAACCTGCGATAACGGGGATGTCGTCGCCAGGGAAGTCATAGGAGCTCAGCAGTTCGCGAACTTCCATTTCTACCAATTCCAACAGTTCTTCGTCGTCAACCATGTCAACTTTGTTCAGGAATACAACCATAGCGGGAACGCCTACTTGGCGAGCCAGCAGGATGTGTTCACGAGTTTGGGGCATCGGGCCGTCAGCAGCGGATACTACCAGGATTGCGCCGTCCATTTGAGCAGCGCCGGTGATCATGTTCTTTACATAGTCAGCATGGCCCGGGCAGTCAACGTGTGCATAGTGACGGGTTTCGGTTTCGTATTCAACGTGAGCGGTGTTGATGGTGATGCCGCGTTCGCGTTCTTCCGGAGCTTTATCGATCATGGAGTAGTCCATGAATTCTGCGCCACCTTTTTCAGCCAATACTTTGGTGATAGCAGCGGTCAGAGTGGTCTTGCCATGGTCAACGTGACCGATGGTGCCGATATTCAGATGGGGTTTAGTTCTTTCATATTTAGCTTTTGCCATTGTGAATTTCCTCCTTGATGTTGTTTGTTAAAACTAGGCTTAGTTAGTGCCTTTGTTTTTAGCAACGATTGCTTCAGCAATGTTTCTGGGAACGTCTTCGTAATGGTCAACTTCCATAGAGTAGTTGCCACGGCCTTGGGTCTTGCTGCGCAGGTCGGTTGCATAACCGAACATTTCAGCCAGCGGAACATAAGCGCTGATGACTTGGGCACCGTTACGAGCTTCCATACCTTCGATACGACCACGGCGGGAGTTGATGTCCCCGATTACGTCGCCCATGTATTCTTCAGGAACAGTAACTTCAACTTTCATGTAGGGTTCCAGGATAACCGGGTTAGCTTTTTCAGCACCGGACTTGAAGCCCATGGAACCAGCAATCTTAAATGCCATTTCAGAAGAGTCGACTTCATGGTAAGAACCGTCGTATACGGTAACAGCGATATCAACCATGGGGTAGCCGGCAACTACGCCGTTTTCCATAGCTTCTTTAACGCCTGCTTCGATAGGAGCGATGTATTCTTTAGGAATAGCGCCGCCAACAACTTTGTTCTCGAACAGGAAGCCTTCGCCCGGCTCACGCGGGGTGATTTCCAGCCAGCAATGACCATATTGGCCTTTACCACCGGACTGACGAACGAATTTACCTTCGGATTTAACAGCTTTGCGGATGGTTTCGCGGTAAGCAACTTGCGGGTTACCAACAGTGCAACCTACTTTGAATTCGCGCAGCAGACGGTCAACAATGATGTCCAAGTGCAACTCACCCATACCGGAAATAATGGTTTGGGAAGTTTCGGGATCAGTGTGAACGCGGAAGGTAGGATCTTCTTCAGCCAGTTTTTGCAAAGCAATACCCATTTTTTCTTGGTCTGCTTTAGTTTTAGGTTCAACTGCAACGGAGATAACGGGTTCAGGGAATACCATGGATTCCAGAATAATTTCGTTTTTCTCATCGCAGAGGGTATCACCGGTAGTGGTGTCTTTCAGACCTACAGCAGCAGCGATATCACCGGAGTAAACTTGTTCGATTTCTTCACGGTGGTTAGCATGCATTTGCAGGATACGACCGATACGCTCGCGTTTGCCCTTGCTGGAGTTATATACATAAGAACCAGCGGTCAGGGTACCGGAGTATACACGGAAGAATGCCAGCTTACCAACGAAGGGGTCGGTAGCAATCTTGAATGCCAGAGCTGCAAACGGAGCATCATCGCTAGACGGACGCTCGTCTTCTTCACCGGTTTCAGGATTTACGCCTTTGATATTAGGAATATCAGTAGGAGCAGGCATGAATTGGATTACAGCGTCCAGCATAGGTTGAACGCCTTTGTTCTTATAGGAAGAACCGCAGCATACGGGGGTCATCTTGCAAGCGATGGTTTGCTTACGGATGCCGGCGATGATTTCTTCTTCGGTCAGCTCTTCGCCGTCCAAATATTTCATCATCAGCTCGTCGTCGCTTTCAGCAACTGCTTCCAGCAGAGCTGCGCGATATTCTTGAGCTTTTTCCATCATATCTGCAGGAATTTCTACAAACTCTTCTTCTTTACCCAGTTTGTCATCGTATTTGATTGCTCTCATTTTAATGAGGTCAACCATACCTTCGAAGGTATCTTCGAAGCCGATAGGCAGTTGGATAGGTACAGCGTTTGCATTCAGACGGGTTTTCATCATGTCAACTACGCGATAGAAATCAGCACCGGTGATATCCATCTTGTTTACATACGCCATACGGGGTACGTTGTATTTGTCAGCCTGACGCCATACAGTTTCGGACTGGGGCTCAACGCCGCCCTTAGCGCAGAAAACTGCAACGGAACCATCCAATACGCGCAGGGAACGTTCTACTTCTACAGTGAAGTCAACGTGGCCCGGGGTGTCGATGATGTTGATACGATGTTTATCGAATTGGTGCTCAGAACCTTCCCAGTAGCAGGTGGTTGCAGCAGAGGTGATGGTAATACCACGTTCTTGCTCTTGAACCATCCAGTCCATGGTAGCAGCACCTTCATGGGTTTCGCCGATTTTATGTACTCTGCCGGTATAGAACAGAATACGTTCGGTAGTGGTGGTCTTGCCGGCATCGATGTGAGCCATGATGCCGATGTTTCTGGTTCTCTCAAGCGGAATTAATCTGCCCACTTCTTAATCCTCCTCAAAATAACTGAGTCAGGCCATTACCAACGGTAATGAGCAAATGCTTTGTTTGCTTCTGCCATCTTGTGGGTATCTTCGCGTTTCTTAACAGCTGCGCCAGTGCCATTGGAAGCATCCATGATTTCACCAGCTACACGCTCGTACATGGTTCTTTCACCACGCAGGCGAGAGTAGTTTACCAGCCAACGAATACCCAGGGTGGTTTTACGGTCAGCGCGTACTTCTACCGGAACTTGATAGTTAGCACCACCAACACGGCGGGCACGTACTTCCAGCAGCGGCATTACGTTCTGCATAGCAGCATCGAACACTTCCAAAGGATCTTTGCCGGTTTTTGCACGAACCAGGTCGAATGCATCGTATACAATACGTTCTGCAACGCCTTTTTTGCCGTCGAGCATAATCTTATTGATAAATCTAGTTAAAAGTTTAGAACCGTACACCGGATCCGGCAGTACGTCTCTTTTAGTTACAGGGCCTTTTCTCGGCATGTGTTTCCCTCCTTAGGATTAAATCATTCTTAAAGTTTTCTTGAAATTATTTCTTTGCTTTAGCACGTTTTGCACCGTACTTGGAGCGAGATTGGTTGCGGTTAGCAACGCCTGCAGTATCAAGAGCACCACGAATGATATGGTAACGCACGCCAGGAAGGTCTTTAACCCTTCCGCCTCTAATCAGGACAACGCTATGTTCCTGAAGATTGTGGCCGATACCCGGGATGTAAGCAGTAACTTCGATGCCGTTGGTCAAACGTACACGAGCTACTTTACGCAGAGCAGAGTTAGGTTTCTTCGGGGTAGTGGTGTAAACACGGGTGCACACGCCACGTTTTTGCGGGCATTCTTTCAAAGCCGGCGCAGTAGATTTGCTCTTCAGAACCTCTCTACCTTTGCGAACCAATTGGTTAATTGTAGGCATATCGGCACCTCCTTTCCAAACAATTAGATTTTAATGATTATAAAAACTCAGCTTTTGCTAAGCCCTTATCAAACTTTAAGTATCGCTGCGGCTGCAGCCTTTACGCTAATCCCGCAAGTTCTGCCTATTTCCAACATGTTCTCAGTTGTTACTGTAGGAACACTGTGTTCTTGGCACAGCGCGAGAAGCTTTCCGGTAACTCTCTCATCCGCATCAGTTGCGATGTAGACCGTTTGCGCCGCTTGTCTTACGACAGCTTTTTCCGTCTGCTTTACGCCGACAGTCCGCTGTTCAGCCTGTTTCAAAGCTTCAAGCGCCATTGCGTTACCTCCTTCATCGAGTGCATACCTCACCCGCGATACTGGTATATTGTAACATCTTATACAAAGCATGTCAACACTTTTTAGCAACTTTTTTAAAAAATTTATGCGTGTCTAACGGCCTAATAATGCGTATCTTTCTTTCCACGTTGCCAAGTGTTTCATACTGCTTTTACAGGACATTTTTGTTCTCATTTACAGGACAAGTACACTACCTTCATCCATCGAAGAATGCTAAAACTCAAGCAATTTTTACATAAAGATAACAAAAAGCCGTTATGTATACAATATTTTTGCAACATAACGGCTTATCTTATACAATTTTATACAAAATTATCTAGATATTTCTTTTTTAGCAGGACTGATCATAGCAACCACAAAATAAGTTACAATGCAGACCAACCATTCCATATAGATAACGTTGGGAAAAATACGTACTGCAGGGCACACCTTCCACAGCACAATCAACAGCAAGCCTGCCAGCAAAGTCCAGAATCCTGCAGCCTTGGAAGTGTATTTGGGGAAGAACAGCGCTACAATAACAATCATAGAGAAAGCAGCAGTCAGTGCCAAACCAATCATAATGGTACCTAAGATGCTAGAAACAGTCATGGCAAGTCCCAAGGTGAGGATACCGCTGATCATTACACACAGACGGGTCATCAGCAATTGTTTTGCTTCACTGCAGTTAGGATTGATAAAACGCTTGTAAATATCGCTGGAGAACAAAGTACCTGCGCTCAAAAGCAGATTGCAGGCAGTGGATACGTCAGCAGCCCACAATGCAGCCAAAGTAATACCTGCCAGCAAAGGCTGCAGGCCGACAATTACCTGGGGCAATGCCAATGCTGCCTGAGCATCAGGATACATAGCTTTTGCTACAATGCCTAAGAACGCAGCCAGTACGCCAACGGGAAGCATCAAGATACCGCCCCAAACGAAACCGCTTTTAGCAGTTGCTGCATCCTTAGCACCCAAGGAGATTTGCAGGATACTTTGCAGAGACAGGTTAACAGTGATCAAGGTCAGGCACCAGCTAGCAATGGTCACAGGACCTACGCCATCAATGAAGCTAAACCAAGGTACATTTGCAGGCAGTGCTGCAGCCAAGTTTTCCATGCTGCCGATTTTGTTGAATTGGATTACGGTAGCAACCAAAATACCTACATAAATAAGCACGATGTTCAATACATTGGACAAAGATGCAGACCACATACCACCAATAAAGGTAATACCAATAAAAGTAATAGCGCTGACAACCATACCGGTCTTAAAGTCGAAAATATCGGGCAGGATAGCGTGCAGGATACTGCCACCGGCAATGTATTGCAAAGAAATAATTACCAATTGAATAACGATTTGGCAGAATACGCCCAAAATTACAGCTTTAGTATCATGGTGGCGTTCAATCAGCTCAGTGATGGTAGTAATATTTTGCTCACGATATTTTTTCGCCATAAAGAGACCCATCACAATTGCGCCCAAAGCCCAAGCGATAGTATACCAACCGGCACTCAAGCCTACGCGGAAAGCGTGCTCGGAAACGCCGATAGTAGAAGCACCGCCAACGGCCAAGCCAATGATGGTTACGCAAATCAAGGGTGCAGAAAGCTTACGACCTGCAAGAGCATAGTTTTCGTTGTTGCCCTCGCTGCGCTTTTTAGCATACCAAGAGATACCGAACAAAGCGACAATGTACAAAACAAGAATGACCAAAGAAACAGGCACAAAAAATCCTCCTTTAATTGCATACGTACCTGTTAAAGAAATACAACGCCCGCAGCCAGCCGCCATCCCTATGACGACCTCCACGCGCCTAACCGTGCACACCTCAACAATATACATATAAAACAAATTAGGCCCGCAGGCCCTGTACAAGTGCTGCTGCAACGCAACGCCCCACTAGCCGTCATCCCAAATGCAGCCTCATGGCAGCCTAATCGTGCGTGCTGTAGCCATGTACGAAAAAAGTCATGGTTAAATTATAGACCTCCGTCAAAAATTCGTCAATCTTTTTTCACAAAAAGTGTTGACAAATCACTACGTACTGGTTATAATAATACATGTTGTTGGCCTCGTAGCTCAGCTGGATAGAGCGTTTGACTACGAATCAAAAGGTCGCAGGTTCGAGTCCTGCCGAGGTCACCATTTTGAAACTTGCACCGCAACGAAAGTTGCGGTGTTTTTTTGTTGCATATTCGTATAAAAATGATATAATAAAAGTAGAAGGACAACCGCCCACAAGGTGGGTTGACCTAAAGTGTATTGAGAACGCCGTCCCTATCCACTGGCCAATGTGTAGGGACGGTATTCCTTTTTATAGGAATGTTTTCTAAGAAATCTAAATTGCAATAGCAAGTTGCACACTTTTTTCAATCCTCTAGGCTGCATATATGCGGTCTAGATATTCATCAAAATACTCATTGGGGGACTTGTACCCCAAGCACTTCCTAGGTAGGTTGTTTGCCCACTCCGTAGCAAAGAAGATATCGTCTTCTTGGTACCCATCAATGCGTTTTCCCTTGGAAATTAATCGACGCAACAAACCGTTAGCTCTCTCGTTGCTGCCTCTTTCCCATGATGAGTATGGATGAGCAAAATATACCTTGGTTTCA
>NZ_JBGVLF010000056.1:0-93394 GCF_045124115.1 Phascolarctobacterium sp. | reverse complement strand
AAGGGGATCCACCTGTTCCCATCCCGAACACAGTAGTTAAGCCCTTATACGTCGAAAGTACTTGGCTGGAAGCGGCCTGGGAGGATAGATAGCTGCCGGTTAGAAAAACACCAACGCATTCGCGTTGGTGTTTTTCTTTATATTTTACTTTCCCAATCTCCATTATCTATGTTATAATTATTTAGTTATGTATATCGAAATGAAAGTGAGGCAAGAATAATGAATGGATTTGCACCCTTAAAAGTATGTGAGCATACTTTGGCGCAATTAGATAAAATGGGTATTAAGAAACCTATGCCTGTACAGGAACAAGCTATTCCTGCGCTGTTTGCAGGTCGTGATGTTATTGCCCGTGCCCAAACAGGCACTGGTAAGACTTTGGCATTTTTGGTGCCTTTGGCAGAAAAGATTGATGCAGAAAAGCCTTATGCGCAAGCTTTAGTTATCACTCCTACTCGCGAATTGGCACAACAAATCGCTACGGAGATGAAACGTGTCTTAGGCGATAGTCCTATAAAAGTTTTGGCTGTAACCGGCGGCCGTGACTTTGAAACTCAAAAATATAAATTGGAAGGCCGCAGTCATGTTTTAATCGGTACGCCCGGTCGTTTGCTTGACCATATTAAAAAGGGCAATACTGATCTTGGCGGTGTAAAATATCTTGTTTTAGATGAAGTTGACGAAATGTTGCAACAAGGCTTTATGGATGAAGCTTTGGATTTGATTGCTATGACTGCACCTGAACATCAAACCATGCTGTGCAGCGCTACTTTGTCTGAAGAAGTGCGTAAGCTTGGTCGCAAGCTGACTAAAAATTGTGCTTTGATTGATATTAATCCTGATAAAGCTACTGTTGATAAAATCAAGCAAATTTGCTTAAAGACTACAGAAGAATACAAAAATCGTGCTGTTGCTGCTTTAATTGAACGCTTGAATCCTTATTTAATGATTGTTTTTTGCATGAGTAAGGAACGCACTAAAGACTTGGGCGATTGGTTAGGCATGCAAGGCTTTAATGTAGATGTGCTCCATGGGGAGATGTCTCCTGCAAAGCGCAAAACTGTTATGAAATCCTTCCGTGACGCTAAAATCCAAATTCTTGTAGCCAGCGATTTGGCGGCTCGCGGTCTTGATGTAGAAGGCGTAACCCATGTTATTAACTATGATATTCCCCATGATGTAGATTGGTACGTGCACCGCATTGGCAGAACCGGTAGAGCAGGCAATGATGGTGTTGCCATTACTCTTTATACTCCGGAAGAAGTTAAATGGTTGCGTAATATCGAGTTGAAACTTGGTATTTTGATGGAACGCCAAAATTTGGAAGGCGAAACTGTTGCTCGTCGCGTAAGCACGGAGCAGAAGAAGAAAAAGGCAACAGGACCTAAAAGAGGTCGTAACGCTGTAGCTGATAAACGCAAGGCTCCTAAAACAGGCAGTAATCGTCGCCAAACTGCTAAAAAAGGCCGTTAAGCTAGCATTCATTGTTTGAAAGTATAATTTTTGCATTAAATGTTAGTACATGCTATAATTATTGCGAATAAAGTATGCTATTTTACAGAAGTGTAGGAGTGAATGCTTTGAAGTATAAAATTATTATGCCCAGTGGATTGGTATTTGATTTTACCAATATGCTGGGCGAAGGCAGACTGCAGCCTGCGGAAGTAGAGCAGGCTTTGCAGAGCCAAGGGCAGGAAGCTAATAAAGCTGTGGAAAAAATCCGTGTTGAGGGTATTGCTAAAAACCATTTATCCAAAGATGGGCAACCGGAACACGTTTATTTTCCGCGTATGCCCTATGTTGCGGATGGCAATCCTAATACGGAAGAATCTATTACTAAGCTTATTCGTTTTAGCAAAGCTCTACGTAAACAGGATGCGGTGGTTTTTCTCGGTGTAGGTGGTTCCTATTTAGGAAACAAGGTTTTGTTTGATGCCTTTGGTGGCTTGCATTGGAATGGCAACCGTATTTTGCGTCAAGGCCAACCGCGCATTTATTTCTCGGGCAATAATATGGACCCTGTGGATTGTAACAGCCTTGTATTTGAATTACAGCGCTTGCAGGCTAAAGGAGAAATCTGCAATAAGCGTCTCAAGGTTATGCTGATACCTATTTCCAAATCAGGGACTACGCTAGAGACGATCTCTGCTTTTACATATTTTTATGATGTGCTGAGCAAGGAGCCCAATATTGAGCTTGACTGCACTGTTGTAACTGATTTGCGTGCAGATGTAGCCAATGCACCGCTTTTGCAGCTGGCTGAAAAATTTGGTTGGGAGCGTTTCGATATCAAGGAAGGTATTGGCGGACGTTTCTGCGTTATGACGGATCCGGGCCTAGTAACTATGGCTGCTTTGGGGAGCGATATAGAAGAATTTTTGCGTGGTGCCAGAGAAATGGATACCTATTGCAAAAACGCTCCTTTGGAGGAAAATCCTGCTTTGCTCAACGCTTTGTTAAAGTTTATGGCTTACAAGCGTGGTAGCGAGATTGAAGTGTTTATGCCCTATAGTATGCATTTGAAGTCCTTGAGCGAATGGTATGTGCAGCTTTTGGCAGAATCTTTAGGCAAACGCTACGATAGGGAAGGCAATCTTGTACACTACGGTAGAACGCCTATTGTGGCCGTTGGTACTACGGATATGCACGCGCAAACGCAGCAGCACCAAGATGGTAGACGTAACAAAGTAGTACAGTTCTTGGAGGTAGCAAATCCTGCAGATGAAGCAGTAATTCATAATCCCTTCCCTGATGTGCCTTATTTTGCACGTTTTGAGGGGATGAATATGAATAATTCTCTTAAAGCTGCTCTTGAGGCTAACGAAGCTGCGCTGACTAGTGATAACCGCTATAGTGCTCGCTACATTATGCCCAAGCTATCGGAATATTTCTTGGGGCAGTTGATGTACTTCCTTATGCTTAGTGTAGCTTATGAGGGAGAGTTGGCGGATGTAGATGCTTATGACCAACCGGGTGTAGAGGTTTATAAGCGCATAATGAAAGAAAAATTGTAAAAATTGCGAAAAGGTATACAATGTGTATTGTATACTTTTTCTTTTATAACGCGTAAATAATTATTTGTTGTGTATACAAAAGAAAATCTTTATCATAAAAAGCGAGGAAAGTGCTTTCTGAGCGGATAATTTAGCAATTTTTGTGGGGTTAACAATATGAATATTTCTATTTACCGTTCTTTTTTGACATTAGTACAATGCAAATCTTTTACCCAAGCTGCGAGAATACTGAATTTTAGTCAACCTACTATCAGTAACCATATTTCTGCGTTAGAGGAGATTTATGGGGTAACGTTGTTCGCAAGGGAGGGCAAGAGTATTTACTTGACTGCTGCAGGTAATGCTTTTGTACCCATTGCCAAGAAGATGGTGGCGGAATACGAAAGCGGTTTGGCGGAGATGGCTGCCTTTCACGAAGAAGGGATGCAGCTAAAGATTGCTGTTTCCACCCAGTTCATCAACCTGTACCTGATTCCTGTATTGGACAAATTGAAGAAGGAGTTCCCGGAACTGGAGATCATTGTGGATAGGCGCATGACCATTCCCGATGTTATCAATGACACTTTCAATTTAAAACAATATGATTTTGGCTTTACACATATTGAAGTACAACCAATGTATTCCAAACGTGTCCGTTTGTGGCAGCAGCGTTTGATATGGATTACGTCCCGTCAGCTTTATGAGGAGCATAATTGCGACAAAAATATTTATAATTATCCTTTAATTGGCTATGGCAGTTTTGAAGAGTATATTATTTTAATGAAGGATCGTGTGGATTTCAGTCGCTTTGAGCCAGGAATTAACTTCAATGATTCAGAAAGCATCATCGAAGCTGTACGCCAAAATATGGGCGTTGCTGTGGTGCCTTATAGCAAAGTAGCACGGGATTTGGGAGAAGCCGGAACCTTAGTACAGATTGCGGAACAATGTGGTGTGGATGTTTCCGTACATTTGCTCTATGATTTAGAGATGAATATGACTACTTATAGACGTCGGTTTGTAGAGCTGTGCCAGGAAGCTAAATTCTAATGCTATCCATAAGTGAAATTTTAGAATAAGCAAAAATTTATAATTTTCTTTTTGCAATGCTTTGTATTAAAATTATTATGTCTCATTGATTTAGCACTTTACTTTACTAAAAAGTGCGTTGGTGAACATTATTAAAGCATCCTTAGGAGAGGTATGCTAAGTAAAGGAGTTTTAATATGGGCAAAGAAAAAGAAAAAAATGCTAAACGCAAGCCGACATTTGTAGAAGCGTTTATTCCTATTATTGCAATGTTGGTTATTTTAACTTATGGTAAAGGTGTAAAAGGTTATAATACTGAGCCTTTGCTGTTAATGGTAGCAGCTGTTGCTGCAGTTATCGCTTTCCGTGTAGGCGTAACTTGGGACGAAATCCAAGAGGAAATTACCTTGAAAATTGCTAAAGGTATGCCTGCTATTTTGATTTTGGTCAGTGTAGGCGCTTTGGTTGGTACCTGGATGGCTGCAGGCACTATTCCCATGATGATTTATTATGGTGTACAGATGGTTAATCCCCAATGGATGCTGGTTACTTCCTTCCTGATTACTGCTGTTGTCTCCATTGTTACCGGTACTTCTTGGGGTTCTGTAGCGACCATGGGCGTAGCGCTGATGGGTATTGCTTCTACTTTGGGCGTATCTCTGCCTGCTACTGCAGGTGCAGTTGTTGCAGGTTCCTATTTCGGTGATAAGCTGTCCCCGTTGTCCGATACTACTAACTTGGCACCTATTGCCGCAGGCAGTGAACTGTATGAGCACATCCGTCATATGCTTTACACCACTGTTCCCGCAACCATTATTTCTTTAGTAGTATACGGCTTTGTAGGCATGAACGCCGATGTAAGCGCAGGTACTGACTCCGGTACTGTAACCAAGATGCTGACCCAATTGGATCAGATGTATGATTGGAATCCGCTGTTGATCGTGCCTATTCTGATTGTTTTGGGTGGTTCTTTAGCTAAAAAACCGACTATTCCCGTTATGCTGCTTTCCACTGTTGTTGCAGGCTTAGAAGCAATCTTTATTCAAAATATTACTTTGAAGAGCGTTTTAGCTTCTACCGTTGGTGGTTTCAATGTTAAAATGATTACTGCTGCAGGCTTTGATGCTTCCCAAGCTTCCATGGAAGTTATGAAATTATTGAACCGCGGTGGTATGAACAGCATTATGAGCACTACTTTGTTGGTATTCTGTGCTTTCTGCTTTGCAGGTATTATGAGCCGTGCAGGCTGCTTGGACGTTGTATTGGAAAAAATTCTCAGTGTTGCTAAATCTACCGGTGCTTTGATTTCCGCAACCGTAGGTTCCTGCATCGTTATGGCTTTGACTACCGGTAACTCCTACCTGTCCATCTTGGTTCCCGGTGAAATGTTTAAAGATGCTTATAAAGCAAAAGGTTTGGCTGCTAAGAACCTGTCCCGTACTTTGGAAGACTCCGGTACTGTATTCGTACCCTTGGTTCCTTGGTCTGCAGCAGGTGCGTATATGACTTCCTGCCTTGGCGTTGAAGTATTAGATTACGCTCCGTGGGCAATCCTCTGCTATGCAGGTTTCTTGATCGCTATCTTCTACGGCTTCACTGGTATCGGCATTGCCAAACTAGAGGACGAAAAGAAATAATAGAAAACTAATCTAGTGTGATATATTATGGCGAATGCAATTTTAATTCAAAATGCTAACCTGTATGCTCCTACTCCTAGGGGCATACAGGATATTCTTATTGTTAACGGTTCTATCGTTAAAATAGCGCCTCACATTGATGCTGCTCCCATCGAACTGCCTTTACAGGTGCTTGACGCTGCAGGGCGTATGGTAATCCCAGGCTATGTGGATCAACATGTACATATTATTGGTGGTGGCGGCGAAAGCGGCTTCTATAGCCGCACGCCTGAGATTATGCTTAGTAATCTTACTGCCGCCGGTATTACTACTGTAATCGGCGTTATTGGCACAGATGGGACTAGCAGACATCCGGAAACACTATTAGCGAAAGCTCGCGGGCTGACACAGGAAGGCATTACTGCGTACATGCTGACTGGTTCCTACGAACTGCCTTTGCATACTATACTTGAGGATGCACGCAAGGACATAATTATCGTTAATGAATGTTTAGGCATAGGTGAAATCGCTTTGTCGGATCATCGTAGTTCTGAACCTACAAAGGACGAGTTGACTAAAATACTGACCCAGGCGCGTTTGGGAGGCATGCTTTCAGGTAAGGCTGGTGTAGTGCAGTTCCACATGGGTGTGGGTAAAAAAGGTATAGGGTTATTGCTGGATATTCTGGCAGACAGCGAAATTCCTGCCAAGCATATAATTCCTACGCATATTAATAGAGCTTTTCATCTTTTTGAGCAAGCTAAGGAGCTAGCTAAAAAAGGCGGTTATATTGATATTACTTCCGGTATTCGCGAACAGGATGGTTTTCCTGCTTGCGTTAAGCCCAGTGATGCAATTGCTCAACTATATTCAGATGGTGTGCCTATGGAGCAGGTAACTATGAGTTCGGACGCCAATGGGTGCATGAGCGTCGTTTTACCTGATGGTAGCGCTAAACAGTTGGCTGTAGATGCTTCTTCATTCCATGAGGAGGTTAGAGATGCACTTTTAGCAGGTATTGTCCCTGCGGAGCAAGTTATAGCTGTGGCCACCAGTAATCCTGCCCGTGCTAATGGGCTATATCCGAAAAAAGGCTGTTTAGCTGTTGATAGTGATGCAGATATGATAATTTTGGACGAAAATTTATTGGTGGATACTGTTATTGCTAAAGGCAAGGTAATGGTACAAAATAAAAAGGTTTTGGTAAAAGGAACCTTTGAAGATTAATTTAGAAATGGTGAGATAATGATTAAATTGTTGAAAAATGCTCAGGTTTATGCTCCTGAGTTCTTGGGCAAAAAGGATGTCCTGATTATTGGGGACAAGGTTTGCCGTATTGCTGATAAGATTGAAGGTTATGAAGGCTTGCAGGAAGTAGAGGTATTTGATCTGGCAGGCAAAAAGCTGGTGCCCGGTTATATTGATATGCATGTGCATATTACCGGTGGCGGTGGCGAACAAGGTCCTGCTTCCCGCGTACCGGAATCTCAATTAAGTGTATTTTTCCGTTGCGGTATTACCACTTGCGTTGGCTTGCTTGGCACTGATGGTATCACCCGTAGCTTGGAAAATCTTGTGGCTAAAGCTCGTGCACTGACGGAAGAAGGTATGACCGTTTATACTTTGACCAACTACTATGCTTATCCGCCCACTACCTTGACCGGTAGCGTGGAAAAAGATATCGTCATGATTACTCCTATGATTGGCGTAAAGGTTGCAGTAAGCGATCATCGTAGTTCCAATCCCGGTGCTGATGATTTAATTGCTTTGGGCGTACAGGCTCGCCGTGCAGGATTGATGAGCAATACTGCAGGCTTGGTTACTATGCATATGGGCAGCGGCAAAGGCCGTTTGAATCCTCTTTTTGAGGCTTTAGAAAAATCCGATATTCCTGCGAAAAACTTCCTGCCCACCCACATGCTTCGCTGCCCTGAGCTGATTGAAGATGGTGCAAAGCTGGTGCGCATGGGCGGTTACATGGACTGCACTGCAGGTGCTGACGATAAAGAAGTCGTTACCAATGCAGAATTGCTGTATAACCTGTTGCAACAGGAAGGCGTGGATACTACCCACGTTACTTTGTCCAGTGATGCGTTTGGTAGTCAACCTCGCTTTGATGATAAAGGCGAGTGCATTGGTCTGACTTACGCATCTCCTAAATACCTGCACCAAACTATTAAACTTTTGGTAGAAATGGGCTTGTCCTTGGAAGAAGCACTGCGCCTTTTGACTTCTACCCCTGCTAAGGTTTTGGGTAAAGAAGGTATCAAAGGCTGCGTAGCTGAAAATGCTGATGCCGATTTACTTGTTTTGGACGAAAATCTAGAAATCACCACACTGTTTGCCAAAGGTAAGGTTGCTTTGCTGGATGGCGAAGTGAAAATGAAGGGCAGATTCGAATAATTTCCCTTTTTATAAAATTACTCCCGAAAACTCATGTAGCTTTCGGGAGTTTTCCTATATCTAGGGATAGTTTGCATTAGTTTGCAGTGCTTGGTATAATAAAAGCAAAATAAAGTAAAGGTGGTATGAATATGCCAATGGAATATTATTTGCTGCTTGTCGGTGTTATCTGTATGCTGGTGGAAATGGTGGTGCCTGGCTTTGGCATTTTTGGTATTACAGGGATTATATGCCTAACTGGAGGCAGTTATTTCGTCATGGGCGGAGGTTGGACTGCGCTACTGGTTTTGGCAGGTTTTTATTTGGTTATCGCGTTGCTCATAGCTTTACTGTGTGTGTATTTACCCAAGGAAAGCAAGTGGAATCCTTTTGTGTTGTGGTTCAAGCAGAAGAACGATGCAGGCTACACGGGTGGCAAAAATCTTTCTGCCTTATTGGGGAAAGAGGGCGTGGCGCTGACTGTTCTGCGTCCTGCAGGCACGGTGTTGGTGGAAGGCACGCGTTTGGACGTTATCAGCTTAGGAGATTTTATTCCCAAGGATACGCCTGTAAAAATTGTCAAGGTGGAAGGCAGCAAGGTGTTTGTAGATGCAGTACGCTAATATGCAGAAAGCATGCTTCCTTAGCCGCCCTAACCGCTTTATTGCTCATGTGGAAATAGATGGGCGGGAAGAAATCGCTCATGTGAAGAACACAGGTCGCTGTAGGGAACTGCTTGTTCCCGGGGCAACGGTATACGTACAGCATCACGATGACCTGAAACGAAAAACAAAGTATTCCTTAATTGCTGTGGAAAAAGGCGATTTGCTAATCAACATGGATTCCCAAGCTCCCAATAAGGTAGTGCAGGAATGGCTGTTGGAGCAGGAGCCTTTTGGCAAGATCGTGCGTTTAAAACCGGAGTGTAAATATGGCGACTCCCGCTTCGATTTTTACTTGGAAACTACGGAGCGTAAAATGTTTATCGAAGTAAAAGGCGTAACTTTGGAAGAAGATGGGGTGGTGCTTTTTCCTGATGCACCGACGGAGCGTGGAGTTAAGCATGTGGAGGAGTTGTGCCACGCTATGGGGGAGGGCTATGGTGCGGCAGTGGTTTTTGTAGTACAGATGGAAGGGATGCGCTATTTTACGCCTAACCGCCGTACTCACGCGGCTTTTGCCGATGCTTTAGCCAAGGCTGCGGCTGCTGGCGTGCGGATTATGGCTGTGACCTGCGCCGTAACGCCGGAAACGCTGCATATTAATGGTACACTGCCTGTGAAATTATAATATTTGTAACAGCTAAATAATTTTATAGTATACAACAATTAAACTAAATGATATAATAAAGCTTATTCTAATTTTTGAGGTGTGTTTATGATGAAAAAGAATCTTTTAGCTTTAGCTTTTGCTGCTGCTTTACTGACAGCTCCTGTAGAGGCTGCTGATGTAGAAACTCCCGGCAGTGACACCAGTGCTGCTACTACTATTTCTGTATTGCTGCCCGGTAACGCTCATGACAATGGCTTTATGGAAGCTGGTTACCGCGGTTACAAACGCATTGCTGATGAACTGACTACCAGCGTAAAATGCGTGTACAATGTTTCCGCTACTTCTAATAAAGAGGTACTTACTGCAGAACTGCGCCGCATGGCTCAAGAAGGACCTAAGCTGATCATTGCCCATGGCGGTCAGTGCAACGCTCCTGTAGCAACCATTAGCAAGGAATTCCCGGAAATCAAATTTGCTGTTATTCAAGGCAATGTAAAGAGCGAAAATGTAAGCAGCTACAAAGTGGACCAAGAGCAATCCGCTTTCTTGGCAGGCGCTTTAGCTGGCTATATGACTAAAGCTGATAAAGTAGGCCATATTTCCGGTGCATGGCCGAAACCCGGTCTGCAAGCACGTGCTGCTTTCTATGACGGACTGCAACGCGCTAACAAAAAAGCTGAATTCTACACCCATTTCACTGGTAATTTGGATGATAATACTATCAACTCCAAGGCTGCAGAAGGCGAAATCGCTGCAGGCTGCGATGTTATTTACACCATGCTGAACGGCGGACGTTTCGGTGTTAACGATACTATTGCAGCTACTAACGGCAAAGTAAAAGAAATCGGTAACGTTATTGATTGGACCACTGTTTCCGATATTTTTATAGGCTCCGCAGTTGCTGATTCCAGCGTAGCAATCTTCAATGCGGCAAAAGATTTCCAAGAGGGTAAATTCCAAGCTAACGCTGTCAGCGTAATCGGTCTGGAAAATGCAGACGTAGTTCGTCTTGCTATCGATGAGCAGGTTCCTAAAAAGATCGCGAAGAAGGTTAACAAATTGCGCGACGATGTGCTGGCTGGTAAAATCAAGATTAATACCGAATTTAAAGGTATGGAGTTTGATCCTGCTACCCAAGAATTCGTTTCCCAAGAAGCTAAGAACCAACGTAAAAAATAATATTGTAAAGTGGGAGCAAGGGTTAAACAAGTCTTGCTCCTTTTTGTTATATTTGTAGATGTTTTAAATGGGTAGTTTAAAAATTATCTACATTTTTTAGTTTTGTGGTGTATAATAAAATTGGAGGATTATTATTATGCATCTTGAAAAAATTGCCCTAGTTTTAGAAGGCGGCGGTATGCGTGCCATGTTTTCCGCCGGTGTTTTTGAAGCGTTTTTAGCTAAAGACATAACCTTTCCCTATATTAGTTCCATTTCTGCCGGTTCCTGCAATATTCTGTCCTATATGGCCAAGCAACCCATGCGCAATCGTAAGATTGTGGAAATGTTTGCCGATGACAGGCGTTATTTCGGTTTGTGGAATTGGTTGACAACAGGAAATATTTTCGGCTTTGATTTTATTTTCAAGGAGATTCCTTCTAAATACGTGCCTTTTGATTATGAGCAGTTCCTGCGTTATCCGGGAACACTGCAGATTGGTGCAACGGATATCCGCAAAGGCGAGGGCGTGTGGTTTGATAAAGAAGATATAGCCAAGGACTTTATCCAGGTGCGTGCGTCTGCATCTTTGCCTTTTTTATCTACTATTGCCAAGGTGGATGGACGGGAGCTGTTAGATGGCGGTCTTGTTTCTCCTATTCCTATTGACAAGGCGATGGAGGCAGGCTACGAAAAATTTGTAGTAGTGCTGACACGTAATCTTGGCTTCCGTAAGAACGAAAAAGTACCTAAGTGGCTTGTGAAGACTGTCTACCACGATTATCCTAAATTGGGACAACTTTTGGCGGCGCGCAGTGATTTGTACAACCAACAGCTGGAGTTGGTGGAAGAGCTGGAGCGTCAGGGCAAGGCAGTGGTCATTCGTCCTGAGCAACCGATGGAAATCCGCAGGCTGGATGTAAAGAAGGATAAACTGCTTGCACTCCATGAACAGGGCTTAGAATGCGGCTTGGCTGCTTATGATAAATTGGTAGAACTTTTACATAAATAATGAGAAACAATAAGCCTGCATCCTAGAAGTTAGGACGCAGGCTTCTTTTTATGCTTTAATAAAGACGTATTCGGTTGTAGTTGAAAGCTGCGGTTGAAAGCTGTAGCC
Organism: Phascolarctobacterium sp.; assembly: GCF_045124115.1. Taxonomy (GTDB): domain Bacteria; phylum Bacillota; class Negativicutes; order Acidaminococcales; family Acidaminococcaceae; genus Phascolarctobacterium_A. Next base: position 81,824 of record NZ_JBGVLF010000056.1, on the reverse strand, counting down.
ATAGTCAGCAAAGGCTTGTACTTCTTCCGGATGTTGGACGTTGTGCTCTGCACACCAACGCACCATGCTGCCCCTCGCCATTTTGGCTTCGGTGGCTTTTACTTTGTATTGGCCATCTTCAGTAGCACAGCCGAAAACGCAGGTTACCATGCGCACTCTAGGTTCAACATAACGCTCAATGGCTTTACTATATTCTTTAGAGGCTAGGTTGAGAATGGTATTATCATCTTCAATTAAGGCGTAATAAATACTGCGCTCCCAATAGTTATAAAGAGTTTTGAATTTTTCTGTAGTAAATCTTGTCTGCATTTCCAAACGATAGGGAGTGACTCCGTCATCGGCACGCAGAATACCGTAAAAGCCGGAGAGGATGCGCAAGTTGTTACATAGATAGCGCCAAGCAGCCTCATCAAGTACGCGGGGGCCCATATGGGTGTATTGCAGGCCTACGTAGGCTAGGACGGCGGGAGTAAGGTTTTTCTCCAGTTGCATATTGGTTATGCGCTCGTAGTTTTGCTTTGCTAACGTATCATTGCAGCCCCACAGCTTTTGCAGTTCAGGTAAGCTCATGGACTGCAGTATCTCTAAAAGTACCTTGGTGCGGTCTAAAAAGCGGGGCAGTGCGCCGTAAGCTGTTTCCGTATCTATCTGCATCTGTTTGGCAGGGGAAATGATTATCTTCATAGGAACCTCCGAAGGGGATGAAAATTATATTATAAATATTTTAACATAAAATCACCTAGCTGAGGAGCTGAATCGAAAACAGTGATTTTATATTGCCATTCAGATTTTTTGCGCTTTTTAGCTTTTCTTTCCTTCCTTTCAGTATTGGTTCTCTTTGTGTCTTGCGGACAATTCAAACAGCTTTGATTGCTTTATGGTAACGGAAATGGTATAATTAGTTCGGATGAAACCGAGTCGGAGGTGACCGAACTAATGGCTTTTTATGGACGCGAAGAACAGTTAAAGAAACTAAGCAAGTTGTGTTTAGGAGACAAGTGTAGCTTTGCTTTAATTTATGGTAGAAGGCGTGTTGGTAAAAGCGAGCTGATAAAGCAATCTCTGCTAGAAACTGGCTGTAGTGCTATTTATTATGAGTGCAAACAAACAACTGAAAAAAATAATGTGGAGAGTCTGTCTGACATCATTGCTGAAAAATTCGCATTACCTCAACTAGGATTTAAAGATATTGAGGCTGTTTTGGATTACCTTTTTAAAAAAGCTGAAGATTGCCCCTTAGTCTTAGTTCTAGACGAATATCCTTATTTGCGAAGCGCTGTTAAAGGTCTTGACAGTATATTACAGACTTTATTAGACAAATATCGAGAGAAAAGCAAATTCAAGTTGATTGTATGCGGTTCTTTTGTAGAAATAATGAAGTCTTTGTTGCTGAGAGAAAACCCGCTTTATGGCAGAGTAGATTTAGCTATTGATTTAAAACAGATGGATTATTATGATTCCGCAAAGTTTTATTCTGGCTTTAGTGATGAAGACAAGGTGCGCCTTTATAGTGTTTTTGGCGGAATACCCTATTATAATAAGTTAATTGATGACAGCTTGTCTTTTGAAGAAAATGTTCGTGAGCTGATAGCTTCTTCTGAGGCACGCTTGGCAAATGAAGTCGATATGTACTTGCGTACTGAAATTGCTAAAATTACTAATGCTAATGAAGTGTTTGAAGCTTTAGCTAAAGGGTTTAGCAAGTATAGCGATTTATTATCCCAATCACATGTTAGTAGTGGACCGGCGATGATTGACGTGCTGGATAAATTGATTAGCATGGAGGTTGTGGCGAAAGAAGCACCCATTAATGACGAGCGGAATAAGAGGAAAACAGGATATTATATTATAGACAACCTTTCCTTGTACTATTTTCGCTATATTTTTCGCTATTCTTCCCAGCTCAGTATTATGCATCCTCTTGCTTTCTACAACAAATATGTCCGTGAGGATTTTGAAACGATTTACGTGCCTAAGATTTTCGAGAGCATTTGCAAGCAGTACTTGGTGCGCCAAAATAGGTCTGGATTAATGGAAGAACCTTTCTTTAAAATTGGTAAATACTATTATGATGATCCCAAAACACGTACCAATGGTGAGTTTGATATTGTAACAGAAGATGATAATGGGTATCTTTTTTATGAGGCAAAATTCCGTAATTCGCCGTTGACTCAGGACCTTATAGATAAAGAAATAGAACAGGTGCAAGCGACTGGACTGAATTGCTATCGTTATGGCTTCTTTTCAAAATCCGGTTTTGCTGTTGGACCACGTGAGAATGAAGTCTTTATTGAATTGGCAGATTTGTATAGATGATGCTTTTTGAATAATAGAAAATGTGTTATTCTTACCTTGTCAGGCAAAATTGTCTAACACCTTGACAAAATTCGTCTACTTTTATATACTATAAAGAAGCTATGAAGAAGAAGAGTAGCCTGCAAAGAAAGCGAGCCGCGAGGGTGTGAGGCGGCGCAGCGGGCGAAGGCGCTTTGGAGCTGTACAAGTATAAAAGATTGAGGCGGGCTGCCTTTGGCAGTCAAGCAGGGTGGAACCGCGGAGTTCGCATTGCAGCATCTCCGTCCCTGTAACATTACGTTACTGGGATGGTGGTGCTTTTTTATTTCCTTCATCTTTGTAACAAAGCAATTTATATAGGAGGCAGAACATGGATTTTCAAACAATTATTTTGAAACTGCAAAAATTCTGGGCTGGTCAGAAATGCATCATGGCACAGCCTTATGACGTGGAAAAGGGTGCAGGCACCATGAACCCGTCTACTTTCTTGCGCGTACTGGGTCCTGAACCTTGGCGCGTAGCTTACGTGGAACCTTCCCGTCGTCCTGCAGACGGTCGTTATGGCGACAACCCTAACCGTTTGTTCCAACATCATCAATTCCAAGTTATCGTTAAACCTTCTCCGGAAAATATCCAAGAGCTCTATCTGCAAAGCTTGGCAGAGTTGGGTATTCATCAAGAAGAACATGATATCCGCTTTGTAGAAGACAACTGGGAATCCCCCACTTTGGGCGCTTGGGGCCTGGGCTGGGAAGTTTGGCTGGATGGCATGGAAATCACCCAGTTCACCTACTTCCAACAAGTTGGCAGCATCGACGTTAAACCTGTAACCGTAGAAATTACCTACGGCCTGGAACGTCTGGCTATGTACATCCAAGGCGTAGAAAACGTCTTCGACATTAAATGGGTTGACGATATTACCTATGGTGACGTTTTCCATACCAACGAAGTAGAACAATCCTACTATAACTTCCAAGTAGCAGATACTGCACTGCTCTTTGAAATGTTTGACAAATACGAAGCAGAAGCTAAACGTGTAATTGGCTTGGGCTATATCCGTCCTGCTTATGATTATGTTCTGAAATGCTCTCATACCTTTAACCTGCTGGATTCCCGCGGCGCTATCAGCGTAAGCGAACGTACCGCATACATCGGCCGTGTACGTGCTATGGCACGCTTGTGTGCAGCAGCATATGTTGAGCAACGTGAAAAAATGGGCTTCCCGCTGCTGAAGAAAGGGGAGGAAAAATAATGGAAAAATTACTTTTTGAAATTGGCACTGAAGAAATTCCTGCGAAGTTTATGCCTGGTATTTTGGCGCAATTGCAAGAAATGGCTGCCAAAAAGATGACTGAACTGCGCATTCCCTTTGAAGCAGTAAAAGTTTACGGCACTCCGCGTCGTATGACCTTTATTGCTAGCGGTGTTGCTGAAACTCAAGCAGACAGCACTGTAGAAGCAAAGGGTCCTTCCGCTAAGATTGCTTTCGTTAACGGCGAACCCTCTAAGGCTGCTCAAGGCTTTGCCCGCGGTCAAGGCGTAGATGTTAACGATTTGGTAATCCGCGACAACTATGTATATGCTATTAAACATTTGGCTGGCGCACCGGTTATCGATTTGCTGCCCGGCCTGCTGCAAGATATTCTTACCAGCCTGAACTTCCCCAAAAATATGCGTTGGGCTGATCATGACTTCCGTTTCGTTCGTCCTATCCGTTGGCTGGTAGCTCTCTTTGGCGATAAAGTTATTCCTGTAGAAATTACCGGCGTTAAATCCGGCAAATTCAGCCGCGGTCATCGTTTCCTGCGTCCCAGCGCTATTGATGCAGCAAAAGAACACGAATCCATTCTTGACGCTGCTAAAGCTGCTTTGGAAACCGTTGCTACTAAAGCTAAAAACACCGTTGCTTCCGCTGCCATCGGCACCACCAACGCTGTAGAAATTCCTTGCGCTGACGATTACGAAAAGGTTCTCTATGACAATTTTGTTATGGTTGACCAAGACGCTCGCCGCGTATTGATTCGTAAACAAGTAGCTGATCTGGCTGTTGCAGAAGGCGGTCACGCTGAAATCGACGAAGATTTGCTGGAAGAAGTAAACTATCTGGTAGAATGGCCCACTGCTCTGTGTGGCAAATTCGAAGAAAAATTCTTGGCACTGCCTAAAGAATGCATCATTACCCCCATGCGCGAACATCAACGCTATTTCCCTGTACTGAAGGAAGATGGCAGCCTGCTGAACAAATTTATTACCGTTCGCAATGGTGGCAAGGAACATTTGGAGATTGTTGCTCATGGTAACGAACGCGTACTGCGCGCACGTTTGAGCGATGCTGAATTCTTCTTCAACGAAGACCGCAAGCAAACATTAGCAGACCGTCTGGAAAAATTGAAAACTGTTTCCTTCCAAGAAGGTTTGGGCAATATGAACGATAAGAGCAAACGTCTTGTACAAGCTGCTAATATGCTGTCCATGGCTATTAATGCTAAAGTTTCTAAGGAAAATTTGGAACGCACCGCGCTGCTGTGCAAATGCGATTTGGTTACCGGTATGGTAGTAGAATTCACCGAGCTGCAAGGTGTTATGGGCCGCGAATATGCTAAACTGGATGGCGAAGCACCGGAAGTTGCAACCGGTATTTTTGAACATTACCTGCCTCGTTTCGCAGGCGACGAACTGCCTAAGACCGATATTGGCCGCATTGTAGGCATTGCTGATAAACTGGACAACATCTGTGCTACCTTCAGCCGTGGTCTGGCTCCCACCGGTTCCCAAGACCCCTATGCTCTGCGCCGTCAAGCTTTGGGCGTAATCAACATCCTGTTGGATGCTAACTATCATATTTCCCTGTACAAGATAATTGCAGGTATGCTGTTCTTGCTGCAAATCACTCCGGAACAAACCGGTAAGCTGGTTCCGCAAATCGCTGAGTTCATGAAACAACGTCTGCGCAATATGCTGATCGACCAAGGCATTCGCTATGACGTAGTTGATGCAGTTTTGGCGGAAGAACGCAACGATGACTTTGCAGATCTGTATGCACGTGCAGTTGCTTTGAATAACTTCGTAGCTAGTGCTGAAGCTCCGGCTATGATCCAAGCTGCAACCCGTGTTGCTAACCTGTGCAAGAAGATTGAAGAAGAAACCGCTATCAATCCGCAACTCTTTGAAGTTGAAGCAGAAACCGCACTGCACAATGCAGTTGTTGAAGCTACCAAAGAAGTTATGGTTGCTACCAGCAAATACGACTATGCTGCGGTTTTGGCAGAGGCTGTAAAACTGGTTGCTCCTATTAACAAATTCTTCGATGACGTTATGGTTATGGCAGAAGATGCTAAGGTTAAGAACAACCGCTTGGCGTTGCTCTCCGCTGTTAAAGACATCACCCACGCAGTTGGCGACATCAACGCTATCGTACAATAATTCTATAAAATGGATAGGCTAGTACCAAACTAGCTTCTTGAACTAAAAAACAAGGCATGAATTTGAATTTCTCAGATTCATGCCTTGTTTTTTTAATTGCTCAAAAAGTAAATAGTCTATTTATTTTACGACATGACCACCGAATACTTCTAACTCCATGGTGTCGAGCTTGGCATCGATGGCAGCTATTTCGTCCTTTGATAGTAGAATATCTTTTGCCATTAGATTTTCTTTAATGCGTTCTTGTTTGCGAGAACCTGGGATAGGAACGATATAGTCCTTTTTGTTCAGCATCCAAGCGAGGGAGAGCTGTCCCATAGTGGCGTGCTTTTGTTCTGCTAGCTCTGTCAGCAGGGCAAGCAGTTCTTTTGCCTTGGCGTAACCTTCTTCAGTGTACTGAGGCATACCTGTACGGTAATCATTTTTGCCTTCAAATTGAGTTTGCGGCGTATACTTACCTGTGAGAAACCCATTAGCCATAGGGGAGAAGGCTACAAAGGCAATGTTTAATTCTTCGCACACTGGGAATAGGCTTTCGTGCCAGCGCCCCATCATGGAATAGCGATTTTCGATGGCTGTGACGGGACAAACTGCATAGGCACGACGCAGGTAGGTTTCGTTAACTTCCGAAATACCCCAATAGCGGATTTTTCCTTCTTGGATGAGTTGTGCCATGGTATTCGCTACTTCTTCTGGTTCTACATGGGGGTCCATACGATGTTGATAGTACAAATCAATATAATCTGTATTCAGTTTGCGTAGACTACCTTCCACACTGTTACGAATAGTTTCGGGGCGGCTGTCAACTTGCAAGGAAAGGTCAGCACGATGCTGGACGCCCATTTTTGTAGCGATTACAACCTTGTCACGAATATTGTGCAGGGCTTGACCAACTATTTCTTCGTTATAAGAGACGGAGCCATCGGGATAAAGACCAGTGTAGACTTCTGCAGTATCAAAAAAGTTGTAGCCCATTTCATAAGCTTCGCGAATGGTAGTGACAGCCAAAGGCTTTGCTACAGGATCTCCGGAAGCGTGGCTAAAGCCCATACAGCCAAGTCCAATCGGTGTTACATATAAATTGCTGTTGCCAAGTTTTCTTTTTTGCATGATAAACATTCCTTTCTTTGACTATTATCAGTTTTATTTCATTGGTTTTATTTCATTTGTCTTTGCCAAAAAACTATTGCATCCTTAATCCAACCTTCTGCAACAGTATTAGTTCCTAAACCAAATCCGTGGCGCAGACACTTATAAGCATGATATTCTGTGGGAATTCCCAATTTATTCATGGCGTCCAACCTAGCTTTCATAGTGCGCCAATTGGCAATGCCATCATCTGTGCCAACGCAAACATACGTGGGCGGGTCATAAGGACTGTACTCGCTGTGGCCGGTATATTGCATTACGATGGTTCCTGGTCGGGGAAGTTTATCGCCGCCAAATGCTTTCGGACCATAGGTACCAAGATAAGCTGCCATTCTTGCGCCTGCTGAACCTCCCCACAAGGAGTAGCAGTTGGTATCAACTTCCAGTTCTTTTGCATGGTTAAAAATAAAAGTAATGGCGCGTGCCAAATCCTCGCAAGCTGCCTGCGCATCGGGACGGTAAATTAGGGCAAAGGCATTGTATCCTTTTTTGGAAAGTTCCAAAGCGTGGGGAAAACTGTCATGGATGGCTGCCACATAGGCGAAGCCACCGCCTGCATTGCAGATAGCAAATTTTTCTCCTGGATTTCCCTTAAAGAAGAACAGACCAGTATTCTTTTTCGCTTGGTCAGCGGCCTTTTCTTCCTTAGTATAGATGTCATAGAAAATTGTTTCTCCAGCTTGTGCATGGGACTTTAGATAATTCGCAACTTCTACAGTTTTTGTGGGGTCAATATTGTTGTACCAGGTCAGATACATCGTTCCTAGAGTATCGCCACTCATATACCAATTGTTGACCGGGAAAATCAAACGACCATAATTGGCAAACGCTGGGTCGTTGGTAACATCGGCAATTTTTGTTTTCGTCATATACATCATTGTTTTATCCTTTGTCGCTTCGGCTGTATTCTTAGTTCCCAATTGTCGCTCTGTTGTATAGGAAACGATTTTTGCAGGTTCCGTATAGGCTTCTGTCTTTGCGCCACAGCCAGATAGAAGTATAAGGCAGAGGCACACTGCCATCCATACCAATGTTCGCATTTTTTACACCATCCTCCTTATTTAGTTCTACTTAAATTATAAAAAAATCGAGGCTTCCGCAGAAGTCTCGATTCGTTCACAAGTATATACTTTTAGGTTATAAGTTGTTTGCTGCCTCTTTTGCTGCTTCCAAAAATCGTTGAACAGTGGCTGTAGGCTTAGGCGCGTGGAGCAGTCCATAAGGAATGCTGTATTCCCAATCCACGGGAATTACTTTCAAAAACGGATGCACGTTAGCCCATCCCGGGATACAGAGGAGGACGTCATGGCTATTTTCACAATGGTTAAACATATTGGTGTCGTAAAAATCAAAGTCCACCACATGAATTTGCTTATGATTCTTAAAAATTTCATTTCGCAGTTCGTCTATATGATGACTCCAACCACGGTGTATTAAAAGCAGATTTTCCCCGTACAGGTTTGAAAAAGTAAGCTTGTCTTTTGTTGCAAGGGGATGATAGATGGAAATAGCACAGCAGAAGGGTTCTTGACTTAATTTGAGCCCGGCACAGGAGCGGACCTCCAACATTGTTTCATCAAAAATGCCACCGATTACATCAATGTGTTGTCCCAAATTAGCAAGAATTTCCCGTGCGTTTTCTGGTGTATTTTCAAATGGGACGATCTCAAATTTGATGTCCGGACAACGAACTTGTATTTTTGGCCATAGCTGCATTAGAAGTTGAGCAGGCGTCATAGGCGAACTGCCAATGCGAACAACATTGGTGTTATCTTGCATGGCATTTTTTGCCCGCGTTACAGAATCTTTGCAGTATTGAATGATGTATTTGGAATCTTGGTACAAGGATTTACCTGCTGCTGTCAAAATCAGGCCTCGGTGTGTACGTTGAAACAGTTTCACGTCCAAGGAACTTTCTAACAGGTTGATTTGTTTGATGACGGCGGTAGGGGTGATATAGAGGCGTTCAGCAGCTTTGTTAAAACTTCCTGCATCTGCAACACGCAGGAATGTTTCTAGTTGTGGGTTGTACATAAACCATTCCGCCTTTCGCTATAAGTTGAGAACATTATATTTTTCAGATACTAGATGTTTTTGTTTTTCATTATAATGATATCCGTGGCTTTTTTCAACTATATTATCATAGAAAAATAAAGTAGTAAACATGTCTTGATAGGATGAATAAAATGACTTAGAATTCAAGCATTTGCTTAGGCTGTACCGTTTCTTTTTTTTGCAGAGGGCAAAGATTTTAGCGAAAACACTGTGACTGAATATTTTAGGCAAAATTGCCTAAAATGTGCAATGAAGAACTTCCCTTCTAAAGCACATTGATATATAATAGCATTGAATAAAAGTGGTAAAATTGCCTAAAATATTCAATGGGAGGTGCAGTGGATGGAATTTAAACGTGAGCAGTATTTACAGAAGCTCGTTAATCGTATGCATAACGGCCTGATAAAGGTTGTTACAGGAATTAGACGTTGTGGCAAGTCCTACTTGTTGTTTAATATTTTTAGCAAGTATTTGCAAGGGCTTGGAGTAAGCTCTGAGCATATTATTTCAATGGCTTTTGATATTAGGCAGAATAAGCAGTATAGAAGTGCTGATATGCTGCTTGAGTATATAGATAGCAAGATAGTGGATAAAGACATGTACTACATCATTTTAGATGAAGTGCAAATGTTGGAAGACTTTGAAGAGGTTCTCAATACCTTATTGCATCGTAACAATGTTGATGTTTACGTTACCGGAAGTAATTCTAGATTTTTGTCTAAAGATATCTTAACTGAGTTTCGAGGACGTGGTGATGAAGTACATATTTATCCTTTGACATTTAAAGAGTACCTAGAAGGGTATAATGGTGATATGTACCATGCATGGGCTGATTACATAGTATATGGTGGATTACCTTTGGTTGCATTGATGAAGACTGAGGAACAGAAGGTCAATTATTTACAAAGTCTTTTTTCTACCACTTACTTACGGGATATTGTTGATAGGTATGGAATATCGAAGACCCAGGAGATGGAAAATTTGATTGATATTTTAGCTTCTTCCATAGGATCTTTAACAAATCCCCCTAAGATTGAAGCTACATTTAAAAGTGTATTAAAGTCTACTGTAAGCATGAATACTATTAGACAGTATATAGAGTACCTAGAAGATGCTTTTGTTATCAATAAAACTTTGCGTTACAATGTTAAGGGAAGAAAATATATTGGTACTCCTGTTAAATATTATTTTGAAGATATTGGCTTGCGTAACGCTAGATTGGGGTTTCGCCAAGTGGAAGAAAACCATTTAATGGAAAATATTATTTATAATGAATTGCGAAGTAGGGGATATGCTGTTGATATAGGTATCATCGATACGCGTGTACTTACTGAAGATGGTAAAATGGGAAGAAAGCAATTGGAGATTGATTTTGTAGCGAACTTAGGGAGTAAACGTTACTATATTCAATCTGCATTTAGTATGCCTGATGAAGCAAAGCTGGTTCAAGAAAAAGCATCGCTGTTAAAACTTGACGATTCGTTCAAGAAAATAATTGTAGTAAAGGATGTTGTAAAAGTTACTTGCGATGAAAATGGAATAACTACTATGAGCATATTTGACTTTTTGCTAAAGGAAAATAGTTTGGAATTATGAGAAAATGAATTTTTTAGAAGTTTGTTTCCTCAAAAATGTTCTGTAAAAAAGTAACTTGCGGTTTAAATAGGCGGAGCTTATAATAAAAATGTGATAAGTATCACAGAAATATACATAAAAGTGTGATGATACTCACACTTTTATAAAGAATAATGTGATTATCACCACATTATTATAGAAATAATTGATTGAGTGGCGAAGGAGTGTATTTAGATGAAATTTGTAGTTCCTGTTAAACAGGGTGATAATATTGAATTGACTATTAGTGGTTTGGGTTCCAGTGGTGAAGGCGTTGGTAAATACGAAGGCTTTACTGTGTTTGTACAGGGAGCACTGCCCGGGGAGAAGGTTCAGGTTGTCATTACGTTGGTGAAGAAAAGTTACGCAGTGGGTAAACTGTTGGAGATTATTGCAGCATCTCCGGAGCGTGTGGAGCCTTTGTGTCCTGTATATGCTCAATGCGGTGGCTGTCAACTGCAGCATTTAAGCTATAAGGGACAACTGGAATGCAAACGCCAACAGGTACAGGATGCGTTGACACGCATCGGTCATTTGGATGTGGAGGTGCAGCCTGTTTTGGGGGCAGCAAATCCTTGGAACTATCGTAATAAAATGCAGTTCCCTGCAGCTATGAACGCCGAAGGCGTGTTGCAGATTGGTTGCTATGCAACTGCTACCCATAGCGTAGTGGATACGGATGGCTGCATGATTCAAAAGGAAGCCAATAATCAAGTGCTTTTGACTGTGCGCAAATGGATGAAGCGTTTTGGCATTAGTGCTTATGATGAAAAGACTGGTAAGGGCTTGGTGCGTCATGTTATGGCACGTGTGGGCGTGCATACGGGCGAAGTGATGGCTGTATTGATTACTAGTGCCTATGATATTCCCCACCGCAAGGAGCTGGTGGAATGGCTGACGAAGTATGTACCGGGCTTGGTAAGCGTAGTGCAGAATATTAACAAGAAACCGACTAACATCATCATGGGCAACAAGACCCGTGTGCTGTATGGCGATGACAAGATTAAGGACAGTTTGGGAGCGTTGAGCTTTAATATTTCTGCACAAAGCTTCTTCCAGGTTAATAGCGAGCAAGCAGAAAAGTTGTATAACAAGGCGTTGGAGTTTGCTGCCCTCAGTGGCAATGAAACTGTAGTGGACGTATACTGTGGTACGGGTACGATTTCCCTGTATTTGGCACGTCATGCCAAGAAGGTTTATGGCATCGAGATTGTTGCGCCTGCCATTGAAAATGCTAAGAAAAATGCGGAAGAAAACAAGGCTAAAAATGCGGAGTTCATCCTTGGTGATGCGGCAGTGGAGCTGCCTAAGCTGTTGGACAGCGGCGTGCGTCCTGACGTGATTGTTGTGGATCCGCCGCGTGCAGGCTGTGAAGAGCGCGTGCTGCGCGCTATGGCTGGGGTTGCACCCCAACGTATCGTTTATGTTTCCTGCAATCCTTCTACTTTGGCACGTGACTTGGCGTTGTTGGAGACCATGGGGTATAAGGCAGTATTAGTACAACCGGTGGATATGTTCCCGTATTCTCATCATGTAGAGAATGTAGTTCTGGTGGAGAGAGTAGAATAATGGAGCTAGTTGTAAAGCGTTTTGCGGAGTTGAGCGCAGAAGAATTGTATGATATTTATAAACTTCGTGTAGCCGTTTTTGTGGTTGAGCAAAAATGTCCTTATCAGGAAGTTGATGCTGCTGATAAGGATGCAATTCACCTGTGGATGCAGGATGAAGAAGGCATTCAGGCGTATGCAAGAGTTTTGCCCAAAGGGTGCACGTTTCCAGATGTATCCTTGGGGCGTGTTATTGCGGTAAAACGTCGTTGCGGACTTGGTAGTAAAATTGTCAATGTTGCAATAGCTGTAGCAAAGGAAGCGTTTCATGCGGAAAGGATAACTATCGAAGCACAGGTATATGCAAGAGAGCTGTATGAAAAAATCGGTTTCCGCCAAACGTCTGAAGAGTTTTTAGAAGATGGCATTCCTCACATACAGATGCAGTTGGAAGTGGAGTCATGATTTTTAATGTTTGCACTTATAATATCTTTGATATTACTTAAATGTTAATCGCACTCTTTATGTTTCATAGATGTATTGTGACTATAGAAGAGTGTTATTATTTAGTGAGAGCTTATAACAAACAGAGGCCCGAGTAAGCGAAATAGACATTATGGACAATTCTACAAGCTGTTCAAAAAAATTCAGAAGATGTCTCTCAAAATGGTATTGCTATTATTCGAGATTTAGAATATTATATAAGTGTAAATATATTGTATTCTGGAGGTTCATATGGAATTTATGTCTGCAAGAGACGCTGCTGATAAGTGGGGGATTTCCCAAAGACGAGTTGCCGTGCTTTGCTCTGAAAGCAGGATAGGAAATGCTACAATGATTGGTAATATGTGGATTATTCCTACGACTGCAGAAAAGCCTATTGACGCAAGAAGCATTCGTTATTCAAAGAATGACGGAAAGAAAATAAAGCCTTTTTTGAAATGGGCTGGTGGCAAGGGTCAGTTACTTTCGGAAATTGAAAAATACTATCCATTTGAATCCAAGAAGATTACTAAGTACGCTGAGCCTTTCGTTGGTGGTGGTGCTGTTCTTTTTGATATTTTAAGCAAATATAATCTTGAGTCTGTCTATATAAGCGATATAAACGCAGAACTTATAAACACATATCGTATTATCAGAGATGATGTTAATGTACTGATTGATATGCTGAGAGTTATGCAAAACGAATTTGTTCCGATGGATACAGAAAATCGCAAAATATATTATTTCGCAAAGAGAGCGCGGTTTAATGATTTGAAAGTAAATGGAGATGAAACTATCAACATCGAAAAAGCAGCACTTATGATTTTTCTCAATAAAACCTGCTTTAATGGTTTGTATCGTGTCAACAAAAAGGGTTTGTTTAATGTACCTATGGGTTCTTATAAGAATCCTACGATATGTGATGAAGATAATCTACGGGCGGTGTCTGAAAAACTACAAAGTGTAACGATTGTTTGTGGAGATTACAGGGAGGCTGCCAATTTTATTGACGAGGATACTTTTGTGTATTTTGATCCTCCATATCGACCGATTACCGATACTGCAAGTTTTACAGCTTACACAGAGAATCTGTTCAATGACGAGGAACAGATTGAACTTGCCAAGTTTGTGGACGATATGCATCGCAAGGGAGCAAAAGTTGTTGTTAGTAATTCTGACCCCAAAAACTCTAATATAAATGATAATTTCTTTGATAATATCTATTCCACGCACAAAATTAAACGTGTTGAAGCTACGCGCATGATCAACAGTAATAGTGCGGCAAGGGGAAAAATAAAAGAACTTCTTATCAGCAATTTTTAAGGAGACCACACTGTGAGAAAAAATATTGACTTATCAGCAGATGAATATAGAGAAATAGTGGATAACTTCTATAACTACTTTGAGGACGGATATAAATTTGAAGAGTTCTTGAAGGTGTATTTAGAGAGAATAGGTTTGGAAGAAGTTTTTGTAACGAAGAAGTCTGGAGATGGTGGGATTGATTTAACTGCAGTTCGGAAGGGGATTGGTGGTTTGTCTAATTCAGTTGACGAACTATTCTATATACAGGCAAAGCGATATTCCCCAGAAACTACAATATCTCCAGAGAAAATTCGCGCATTAAGGGGGTCTTTCAGGAGTGGTGTTGGAATGTTCATCACTACCGGAAAGGTGTCTGATAACGCAAAGGTTGAAGCACAAAAAGTAGATCCCAGCAGACCAATCATTGTTGTTGATGGGAGGGAGCTTGTTGGCTCGTGTATTGAAAAAGAAATAGGATTTACATTCAAGCCAGTATTTAGCAAAACGGCTCTTGACAGTGTTATGAAAAAAACATCTGCTACGGTGAGTGACCAAGAAGTTACGGTTGAGAGAATAGTAACTGAAAACGATATAAGAGCATATATTTTGGTTTTGCCTCGCGCTATCAAAGAACGTATTTCTGATGATACTGCTGTTATAACTATTCGGTTCGGAGATTCTTCATATAAGGAATATCGAATTGATGCGCAAAGAAGATATGTGGGCGGTATTTCTAAAGCATATAGAGATTTCGGACTAAGACAACCTGATGGTGTGTTTGTGTCAAAGCGAGCTGTGTGGCATATTGAGGCAGTGGACAAGTTTACGGTAGAGTTTAAGGAGTTATAATATGTGTAGAGATTTTAATAATTGGTTAGCTGGTTTTCGCGGTAGCATTGCAGACTACGGCTACTATATTGATTTTGAAAAAGTTCACCGCAACGTCGACGGCATAAAGGTAGAACTAAATATACTAAATTCTCTTATAGGCTCCAAGAACATTAAAGAAGATTTCGAGGTTTTAATTAAGAAATATCCAGAAGTTTTGAAATGTATTCCTCTGCTTTTGGCGGTAAGAGCAAGTGAGATTTACTGCCAAGACGAGAATGGCGGTTACTTGTATCAGTTTGATTTTAGAAAATATCCTCAGAATAATGATGCTCACTATGAACGGTATTCATACTTTATGGAGCATACCGGATTGTTTGATTTGCTCTCAAACCATATCATAAACAACCTTGTTGATTACGTTACAGGTGTTGAAACTGGACTTGATTCCAACGGACGTAAAAACAGAGGAGGGCATCTGATGGAGGACTTGGTGGAGAGCTTCATCAAAAAGGCTGGCTTCGTGAAAGGTGAAAATTACTTCAAGGAAATGTACATACATCAGATTACTGAAAAATGGGGAATTGATCTTTCTGCCATTTCCAATCAAGGCAAGATGGAAAAGCGTTTTGATTTCGTTGTAAAGATGCCTAATATGATTTATGGTATTGAAACCAATTTTTATGGCAGCGGTGGAAGCAAGCTTAATGAAACGGCGCGTAGCTATAAAACACTAGCTCTTGAAACAGATACAATTGACGGATTAACTTTCGTGTGGTTTACGGATGGAAAAGGATGGACAAGCGCACGACATAACCTTGAAGAAACATTTGATGTGATGGAGAATATCTATAACATCAAGGATTTGGAAGATGGTATTATCACCAAAATTTTTAGATGAGAGGAATTTGTATGCCAAACAAGATATTCAAGTATAAAGCTAATTTAGTACCATTAGAAATAGAAAACCAAGAGCAAAACGCGTTTAGGGATAAATTACTAAACATACCATATCTTTTATACAAAGTGGAGCAGTTGTCTACAGGGGAGATAATTGCAATAAACAAACCGGGAGGAAAGCGTAACTTTGGAAGGCTTTCTCGGGATGACTTTATGGTTTTTATTTACAATCCAGATGAGGAAAGTTTATGGTTAATTAGTCACGGAGAGATTAGTGATGATATTGCCGAAAAATATGAGTACGATAGCAAAAGTGCTGTATTGCTTATTGAGGCATTATATCATGTTTGTTGTGGAGATGAACCCGATTATGTGCTTAAAAAAATTCCTCTAAGAGATACTGTAGGCATTCCTGTCGAAACTATTCTTAAGGTGTATAAATGGATTTGGGGGCAAGAAGATTGCAATTATCCAACTAAGGCTGGTAGGTGGCTTTCTATGGATGCCATTTTGAATAGATTTGGGCTTAGTGCAGAGGATTTCAAATAATGGCAAATAAAATTACAAAATGGGAACCTGAGGACTTTGAGCTTGAAATGACTACGCATTGGTCTTTTCCGAAGCGTGGTGATTGGGCTACTCACGATGCTAAATGGCGTGGTAATTGGTCTCCTTATATTCCGCGAAACATTATATTGAGATATTCCCAAGAGGGAGACATGGTACTTGACCAGTTTGCCGGCGGTGGAACAACCCTTGTTGAAGCGAAATTGCTCAATCGTAATATCATCGGTGTAGATGTCAACGATGTTGCTTTAAACAGATGTAAAGAAAAGGTCGATTTTGAACACGAAGGTGCAGATGGAAAGGTTTATATCCGCAAAGGCGATGCTCGTCATTTGGATTTCATACCAGATAATGGTATAGATCTAATTTGTACACACCCACCATATGCCAATATTATTCAGTATAGCGAGGATATTGAGGAGGACTTGTCTCACCTTAAAGTTAAGGAATTCTTGGAAGAAATGAAAGCAGTAGCTCAAGAGAGCTACCGTGTTCTGAAAAAAGACAAGTTTTGTGCTGTTCTTATGGGAGATACCCGTCAAAAAGGCTGTATGATTCCAATGTCTTTTGATGTCATGCGTATATTTGAAGATGTTGGCTTCAAACTGAAAGAACTGATAATAAAGGAACAGCATAATTGCAAAGCTACAGGATATTGGAAAACAAACAGTGTGAAGTATAATTTCTTGCTCATTGCTCACGAGTATCTGTTTGTGTTTAGAAAATGAAGGAGTTTTTATGTTACGCATTGTTAATTGTTGTATCAATAGATATCGGTCTATTTTATCAATGGATATGGCTATATCAAACGAGTTGAATTTAGTTGCTCTTTGTGGACAAAATAATGTTGGTAAAACTAATACATTACGAGCAATAAATTTGTTTTTCCATCCAGAGAGCTATGCTCCAGAGGTTGATATGCCGAAAATAAAACATGCTACTGGGGGACAATCTATCCACCCAAAGATAGAACTTACTTTTTGGGATGATAAAGCTGATATTTATTATACGATATGTCGTGATATGAAGGCATATACAGAGGCGTTGCCGGATCTTACTCTTAGTGGCGTTTCGTATAAATTTGATGGTAAAAAGAAAAAAGACAAACACAGTCTCACTATCGAAGAGATAAATAATGTTATAGCTCAGATTGAATTTGTTTATATAGAATCTATCAATACATTTATACCTGAATTGGTAGAAAAAATTACTGAAGGTATAATCGATGTCGAATATGACAAGGCACGTTTTTCTCAATCCAAGAAGGCGTTGAAAGATGCATATGATACTTATGTCGATGGATTAAGTGCAATTCTCGGAACTTTCGCTAATGATATTTCAAATACTTTCAAATATTTTTGCGATAATTGGAAAGTAGAGTTTATTGTTCCGAAAAATTCGGAAACTTTTAGAGACTTGATATCTGAAGATGTGCATTTATCTTTGGATGATAACGGTAGCATCGGTGTACTAGATAAAGGGGCGGGGTTACAACGACTAGCTACCATATTGCTGAATTTTGAAATGCTTTCTCGTATAAATCGGAAGAAAAGTATAGTTGTTTGTATAGATGAGCCAGATGTTTATTTACATGAAGGACTCCAACGAAAATTAAAAGAACTTTTTGATGAAAAAAGTAGCAGCATGCAGTTGTTTTTTACTACTCATTCTAAGGTTTTTATAAATGAGTATAGCATGCGTAATGTTTTCCTTTTGGACGCCAAACACTATGAGCAATACTCAACTCGAAAAAAGAAAAAAATCAATGTCATCGAAACCTTTTTAGTCGATATAAACGATCAAAGTGGTTATGATAAAATTTGCTTACATTTAGGAATTGAACCAGTAACATACGAATTGTTACATCAAAATAATCTTTTGGTAGAAGGAAACTGTGACAAAAAATATCTTACCGAATTATTTAATTTTTTTGAGTTTCCGTGTCCTAATATTGAGTCGCTTAATGGCGCAGATAATGCTGTAAAATTTCTTGAATTTTATGATTCGTATTATAATAATAACACAACTCAATACAAGCCTAAGATTAAAGTTGTATTTGATAACGATTCTAAAGGTAGAGAGATTTATAGTAAGATTCGCTCAATTACATATAAGCATATTGATGTTAAAGTAATCTTGCTACAGAACCATACTAATAGTGGAAATACTGAGATTGAGAAAAATAATATAAATAACGAAATAGAGGATTTTATTTATCCAGAAGTTATCGTTTATTTAGTCAATGCTTTATTAGAGAAAAAGAGCATGGTAAAGTTGAAAGCAAAAGAAGTGTGTAAAAAAATTCACACCAAATCATTTGCTTCTAAAGGAATTCTTGCTCTATGTGAATATGAAAAGAATTCTTTGAATCCAGATAGTGGTGCAGATATATCTTTTGTATCATCTAGCAATCAGACTAATCGCGTAAAGGAAGGATTAGCAGGATTGTTTAACTTAAAAGCTAACAAAAAGTTATTATCTTTAATTAATGAATGTGATGGAAAACATCCATATGTAAAACAAGCTCTTCGAGAATTGTGTAATTTTAAAAATTTTACATAACTTAAAGTTACAATAACAAGGTGTACATTCTTTTTAATCCTCCAGGGAGTGTAAATATTGTCTAGATATTCATCAAAAATCTTATTAGGGGTTTTGTGTATTCCAGACGCTTTACAACTAGTCTTTCTAAGTATTTTAATATGTTTTAATACTATGAATTCTTTAGTCAGAAACATATGTAGATGTCACAGATAGCGAAGAAGGTATTTATGGAAATTTGCAAATAGTTACAAGGATTGAATTTGTAATTTTATCTTACAAAATTGATATTTTTGGGAATGTTCCACGAACAGGTTTTGTTTTCGGCTAATTCAATGTGAATAACTAGAGCTTGGAATAATTCATGATGGGACGGTGAATGCGGATGTACGATCGTGGGGAAATAGTAATTTATACAACAGAAGATGGGCTTACCAAAATAGAGACTGCTTTTGATAAGGAAACTGTTTGGTTATCTATTGATCAGATGGCAGAGTTGTTTCAACGTAATAAATCTACTATTTCAAGGCATATTAAAAATATTTTTTCTGAAGAAGAGTTACAAAGGGAGTTAGTTGTTGCAAAATTTGCAACAACTGCTAGTGATGGAAAAGTATATCAGGTAGATTATTATAACCTTGATGTTATTATTCCTGTTGGGGATCGTGTAAAATCCAAACGTGGCACACAGTTCCGAATCTGGGCAACGAATATATTAAAAGAGTATCTAAAAAAAGGCTTTGCTATGGATGATGAGCCTTTAAAGATGTTGCTAAAGAAGTTAAGAAGAAAAAGTAACAGTGTTTAGAATCTTAATTTATTGCGGAGTGAAGTACTATGATTTTAATTAATTGGGGTGGAAGAGAGTAGGAGCATACTTTTGGCTTTAATGAGAAACAATTTTGTAAGGAGAATGCTAAAGTATGAATAATTTAATTTTAAAACCTATCACCACTGCTAACGAGAAAAATGTTTTTATAGCCGAAATTCAGAAAGCTTTTCAAAAAGCTTTTGAGGAAGAATGTGGGCCGTGTGACGAAAAAATCTTGCCGCGAGAGGACATTGAAGATTCTTTTAATTGTAAAGGGGCTGAGGCGTATTTTGCAGAGTTGGATGGTGTGCGCGTAGGTGGTACTATTATCGTTGTGGATGGGGAAACAGGCTTTAACTCCCTGCACCTGTTGTACGTTAAAACCAATACGCAAAACTCTGGTATTGGTGTAAAAATGTGGCAAGCTATTGAAGCATTGCACCCGGAAACTAAAGTATGGGAAACCCATACTCCCTATTATGAAAAAAGGAACATCCACTTCTACGTTAACCGTTGTGGCTTTAAAATTGTAGAATTTTTTAATCCCAAGCATAAGGATCCACACCAAAAAGGTGATACTGCAGGAAATATTCCTGAAGAACAAAACTATTTTTTCAGATTTGAAAAAGAGATGGGAAAGTAGAATGTTTAGCGTTAAAAGGACTCCATAGGACGTTTTATATTAATGTTGTGATAAATTATCGCTGTGGTGATATAATTGCGGCGATGAACGAAGACTGAGAAATGGAGGACTCATTATGATTCGGAGAAATTTGCCGATGATCCGCGCATACCAAGAAATGTATCTAAGTAGGGCGCAGTCAGCGCTCGGAGAAGCCTTTGACTACGCTATTAATACTTGTAATATCTCTGGAAATGATTTTGTGAAGATGTTTGTTGCAAGTTCTGTTAGCAAAAGAATGGAAAATGGCGAGCCTACGTACATTGCGGGGAAAAGTGGGATAGACATTGTTATTGAAATCGTAACAGAAACAGTGGGAAAGCAACTTGCGATAGAACAACATGAATGTTTGGAACGCTCTCAAGCATATTGGATTGGTTGGGCAGTGGCTTTTTATCAGTGGTATTCCGGGAGAAAGTATAGCGAAATATTTAAGGCAGTGTCTTATGCAGATTTACAGAAGCTGTACTATACATTACATGAAGCTGATATAATGAAGTTTGCAGATATTATGGATGCGCGTGTAAAAGAGTATTTTGCTGATACTAATTTAAAACGTCTGCGTACAATTTATGGCATTACGCAGGCGAAATTGGCCAAACGCTCCGGAGTCAGTCTTCGTTCCATCCAATTGTATGAACAACGTAATAAGGATATCAATAAGGCAAGTGCAGATTCTTTGTACCGTCTTGCTAAAACTTTGGGATGCACTATGGAAGATTTGATTGAGAAATGATTCCATGAGCAGAAAAATGTGAAAGGTATTTCCTGTTATGATATCTTTATAAAGGTTGAAGATATTTATAAGGGTTATCTGTATAATGAAAAGCTTTATGTTGAAACTAAGACAAGGTATTGGAGGCATATTGTAAATGATTTTATTAAATGGACAGTGGCAAGGCGGTGCTGATAAAGTTACTCTTGTCGGATTAGAGGAAATAAAAAAGTTTTATCTTGAGAAAAATGCTTATGAAGAAGTGCAGATTGATGAAGAAGAAGCGCTTGTTAATGAAGCAGGGATAATAGGCTTAACTTCCATTAAGAAACAAACTATGCAGGCTTGGAAAATTCTGCAGGAGAAACGCCCAAGTAAATTATTTACCGTAGGTGGTGGATGTGATGCTGATGTCGCTTCCATAGCTTATTTGAACCAGCTTTATCAAGGTGATTTGTGCGTTTTGTGGTTTGATGCTCATGGTGATATAAATTCGCCTGAAGAATCTGAAACGCATCTTTTCTACGGAATGCCTGTACGCGCCTTGTTGGGGGACTGTGGAGAAGCGTTAAGCGAAACCGTACCGCTAAAGTTAAAGCCGGATCAGATTCTGCAAATTGGAGGTCGTGCCTTTGATATTGCAGAAGCAGAGTATATAAAAGCGCAGAATATTTTACACATTGGCCATGATAGTGTGACATTTACTGAAACTATTATGGATGCTGTGAAGAAAACAGGAAAACAGCATTGCTATATTCATTTAGACTTAGATGTACTGGATCCTAGAGAGTTTCCTTACGTTCCTGTTCCGGAAGCAGGCGGAGTAGCTTTGGAAGAACTTAAGAAAAGCATGGTAGCAATTGCTGAAAAATGTAATCTTGTGGGGTTTGGCCTTTATGAATATGCTCCGCAAGAGCAGGTTATTCCTGCGATGGATTGGTTTGTTAAATATGGTATGATGGTAGCTGATTAGAAATGTAGTGTTCGTTGCTTCACTATCGCTTTGGTGATACCATTTTGCATATACTATGGAAGATTTAATTGAAAAATAATTGGGAGGTCTTTACTATGTTATTTGTTTGCTACCCTAAATGTACTACTTGCCAAAAGGCAAAGAAGTGGTTGGTCGCTAATAATATTGAGTTCACGGAGCGCCACATTGCGGAGGATAAGCCTAGTTATGAGGAGCTGAAGGAGTGGTATGCCAAAAGCGGCTTGCCTTTGAAGAAGTTTTTCAACACTAGCGGTGGTTTATACAAAGAGCTGAAGCTGAAAGATAAGCTGCCTTCCATGAGCGAGGAAGAACAGCTGCAGTTATTGTCTACCAATGGTATGTTAGTAAAACGCCCCATCGTTGTCGACGGCGATAAAGTTTTAGTTGGCTTTAAGGAAACAGACTACGAATGGCTAAAATAATCTGCCTACTCTAGACAAAAACCGCAAAATGGAGTATAATAGAGCGGAATTGAATAAGACAGTTCGTAACCATCCTGTCTTTAAACAAAACTACGGGCCTGCTACCCCAGGGTAGCGTTGATTTGTGTGTAAGTTCGCCTGTAGTGGGCGAACTTTTTGTTTATAGGAGCGAGAAAAATGAAGGCGTTAGTTCTTTTAAGCGGCGGCGTAGACAGTTCTACGGCGTTGGCTGTGGCAAAAGCAAAATATGGTGATGAAGTTATGGCGCTCAGCATGCGCTATGGGCAAAAGCATGTGAAGGAATTGGAGTCCGCCCGTAAGGTGGCAGATTTCTACCACGTACAGCTGTTGGAGATGGACTTGGCACCTATTTTCGCCCACAGTAGCTGTTCTTTGCTGCAAGGTTCTAACGAAGATGTGCCTTTGGCATCCTATGCGGAGCAATTGCAGGAGCGTGGCGGCGAACCCGTCAGCACCTACGTGCCTTTCCGTAACGGCTTGTTCCTTGCTACTGCAGCCAGCATTGCTTTGGAATACGGCTGCGAAGTTATCTACTACGGCCCTCATGCAGACGATGCTGCAGGTAATGCTTACCCGGACTGCAGCGTAGCTTTCAACGAAGCGATGAACAATGCAATTTACTTGGGCAGTGGTAATAAGCTGCATTTGGAAGCGCCTTTTGTAAATTTGACCAAGAAGGATATTGTAGCATTGGGTACCAAATTAGGCGTGCCTTACGAATTGACATGGAGCTGCTACTGCGGTGGCGAGCGTCCTTGCGGCAAGTGCGGCACCTGCATTGACAGGCGTGCTGCTTTCCGTGCCAATGGGTTGGAGGATCCTTTGGCGTACGTTGAGGAGGAAAAAGAATGTTGACAACGAAGAAATTAGCCATTGCCGGCATTTGTATAGCTTTATATTTGGTAGTAATGGTGTGCACCCAAAGTTTCGCTTTTGGTCAGTACCAAGTCCGCATTGCTACCGCACTGTACGGATTAAGCGCCTTGTTTCCGTTTTTAGTGTTGCCCTTCGGCGTTGCCAACATCTTGAGCAATACTTTAATGGGCGGCCTGGGCATTCTTGATATTGTGGGCGGTTTCGTTGTAGGTATTGTTACCACGGCGGTTATCGCTTTTGGCAAACGCCACGGCTGTGGCAACTGGATTGTGTGGGTTGCCATCACTTTAGTCCCCGGTTTGGGCGTTCCCCTGTGGTTAAGTGCTATTTTAAATATTCCCTATTGGATTTTGGCGTCCACCCTTTTGGTAGGTCAATGCATCAGCGGTTTTGCCGGTATGATGCTGGTGAGTGCTTTGGAGCGTGTTGGCGTAGGTAAATTTTGTGCTTGCGAAGGAGGAAGAAACAATGACTAGCGGTAGAAGTAAAGAAGAATTACAGGGCGTTAGCCTGTTGGGCAATAAAAATACTACATATAAAAGTGACTATGCACCGGAGGTTTTGGAAAGCTTCCCTAATAAGCATCCCGGAAATGATTACTTTGTAAAATTTAACTGTCCGGAGTTTACCAGCCTGTGCCCCATGACAGGTCAACCTGATTTTGCTACCATCTATATCTCCTACGTTCCCGACGAGCGTTTGGTAGAAAGCAAGTCCTTAAAGCTGTATTTGTTCAGCTTCCGTAATCATGGGGATTTCCATGAAGATTGCGTAAATATCATTATGAAGGACTTGATCAAGCTGTTGGAGCCTAAATATATCGAAGTATGGGGCAAGTTCCTGCCTCGCGGCGGTCTGTCCATCGATCCGTATGCTAACCATGGCAAACCTGGTACCGAATGGGAGGCAGTGGCGAAAAAGCGTCTCTTTATGCACGATATGTATCCGGAAATGATCAACAACAGATAAAATTTTTTGACAGCCATCGCACCTACGGTGGCTGTTTTTGTTGTATAATATAGGGATGTGCGCAAGGGAGGAATGAGCATGGAGATTATCATCGGCGCTATCGTAGCAGGCATTGTGCTGGGGTGGCTTGATGTTTTTAACTATAAATGGAGACTGTGGTTGAACCGTATTTCCACAGGCTGCTTATTTGTGATGTTGCTTTGCTTGGGGGCGAAGATTGGTTGTGATAGTGGTTTGTTGGCGCAGATAAAAACTTTGGGGGTACAGTCCCTTGTCTTAGGCGGCAGTGCGATTTTGGGAACTATGGCTATGTTTATGGTGGTGGCAAAAATCCTTGCTCCTGATTTTAAACGGGAGGAAGAAGAATGATTTACGCATTGTTTGGCGCTATTATTGCGGGTATAGTGGGAGGCTATATGCTGTTTGATGTTACAGTAAAGCCTTTGCTGGACGAGATTTTGATGGCTGCCCTTGATTTTATGGTGCTGGTAGCAGGTATTGAGATTGGTGCCAACCGCCATTTGTTGAAAAAGATTTGTACGGCAAAGAATTTACTGCTAGCTATAGCGCTACCTACGGCGACGGTGGTAGGCAGTTTGGGTGGTGGCTACCTCAGTCATTTTATTACAGGCTTATCCGTAGACGACTCTATCCTTGTGGCAAGCGGCTTGGGGTGGTACAGCCTTTCTTCCGTAGTTATCAGCACAATGCACAGCACGGAATTAGGCGCTATTGCTTTTTTAAGCAATATGCTGCGGGAAGTAGGCTCCTTTATCTTGATTCCGCTGTTGGCACGGGTGCATCCTTTATTATGCATTGCTCCCGGTGGGGCAGCGACAATGGATTCTTTGCTGCCTCTTGTGATACGTGCCTCGGGGATGCACGCAGGCATGTTCTCCTTTATTAATGGTTTGGTACTGTCTTTAGTAGTACCTGTGTTGCTATCTCTATTGTTAGGGTAAAAAATAAGTCCAACGCTGGATGCAGATGTGCATTGGTACGCGTTGGACTTTTTGTTTGGGTTAGTTTTTGCTTAGCGAAAGTTTAAAATTATTTATTGAACAGTGCCCAATAACCATTGGCGAAGATTACCAATACGATTAAAGGCAGAATGTAGGTAATGTAGAAGCGCAGTGCTTTGGGGAAAGGGACGCCGCTACCGGTGTCTGCTTCGCGGATGAAATTATCCCAGCCCCAACCATAACGGCTGGTGCAGAAAGCCAAGTACACAAGGCTTCCTAAAGGCAACAGGTTGTTACTTACGAGAAAGTCTTCCAAATCAAGGATGCAGCTGCCTTTGCCCATGGGCTGGATATTGCTCCACAGGTTGAAGCCCAATACGCAGGGCAAGGAAAGGACGATAATGCCTACGATGCACCAACGGATAACGCGACGGCGCTCCCAGCCGCTTAAATCGCACAGGCAGGAAGTAATATTTTCAAATACGGCGATAACCGTGGACATAGCGGCGAAGAGCATAAAGAGGAAGAACAGGGTGCCCCACAGTTGGCCGCCTGCCATAGCGTTGAATACGTTGGGCAGAGTTACGAACAGCAGGCCGGGACCACCACCGGGGGTGATGCCAAAGCTGAAGCAGGCAGGGAAGATAATGAGGCCGGAAATAATGGCAACAAAGGTATCCAGCGCCATAATCCACATAGCTTCGCCTGTCAAACGTTGTTCCTTGCCAATGTAGCTGCCAAAGATAGCCAAAGCACCGATACCCAAGCTGAGGGTGAAGAAGGCTTGACCCATAGCAGCGAAGATAACTTCTTGAATACCATGCTCTACAACTTTACTAAAGTCCGGGTACAAGTAATATTTAAGACCTGCAGCGCTGTTAGGCAGCATGATGGAGTTTACTGCCAATACCAGCATGAGGATGAGCAGGCAGGTCATCATGTTCTTGGTGATGCGCTCGACACCGTCTTTAATGCCAAGATAGCAAACACCGAAGCACATCAGGACAATAATCACCATATTGACGCCCATGGTTACAGGATCTGCCAACAGGCTGCCAAAGATATTAGCTACGCCGTTAGCATCGAGGCCTACAAAACCGCCTACAGCCATTTTGTACAGGTAGTACAGCATCCAACCGGAAACAGTGGTGTAGAACATCATCAAGATAACATTGCCGGCAATAGCACCGTATTTATACCAATGCCATTTGGTGCCTTTGGGTTCTAGCATGTCGAAGGATAACGCTGCGCTACGCACGCTGGCGCGGCCTACGGCGAACTCCGCTACCATAATGGGCAGGCCCAAAAGCAGCAGGAAGCACAGGTAGATGAGTACGAAGGAGGCACCACCATACTGACCTGTAATAAAGGGGAAACGCCATACATTGCCAAGCCCGATGGCGCAGCCCGCCGAAATTAAAATAAAACTGATTCGGGAAGAAAAACTTTCTCTTTCCACTAAATTCATCCTTTCCATCATAGGTACGTACCTATTGTGTAAATTATCTGTATTCTCATAATTATATAGGAAATAATAAGGATATTCAAGTATAAAAATAGCCTCGGAGCAAATCCGAGGCTAAAAGGTATCAATTATTTCTTTTCTTGGTTTTCTGCAGGTTTATTAGCATTGAAAGCGAAGTCGGTGAGTTTATTTTGTTTATCGAATTGGAAAATCATAACTACGCTTTTTTCTTTGGAGAAGGATGCCAAATAAATTACGCGGTCTGCTTGGTCAAAACGTTGGAAAGTGAAGAATTTTGCCTCTTTCAGGTTACCGAATTTTTCTTTTACCGCTTTTTGCAAAGCATCATAGCCTTTTTCTCCTAAAGTTTCATTAAGCTTAGCGCTGAGCAGAGGAGAAACAGCAGTGTAAGCGGGAACAGGCTCACCGTCAAAAGCATCAATGAAAGTAGTAGCAGCTTTTTGTTGTTTGTTCAGGTCGCTACCATCGCTAGCGAAGCACACGGTTGCACTTGCCAAGGTAAAGAGCATGGTTAAGAGTACGAGTAATTTTTTCATAGTTAAAATCTCCTTTAAAATATATTTTATGTGAGAGCTAACACATTATGACAATTTTGTAAATGACACAGGAAAAACACAGCTTGCCTAAAGTTTTATGCTATAATGCTAAAAACTTATTTTTTAGGCAGTTTGTAGTTTCGCAGTGCTTCCAGCAGTTCAGCGGAGTTTGCGGGATATTGTGCACATAAATTTTTCAGTGCGGCAAAATTTTTCAACTCCACGCCCCATAGGAAGCAGTCCGCATCATCATAGGCAGCTACAACGATGAAGTTTTTCTCATTGACAGGAGTTTTACCCAAATCATCAGTGAGCATAATGTAGTTCGTGCCAAAATCCATACCGTAGACGGTGATGTTTTCTTCAGGAGTAGTGTCCTCCCAAAAGCCCAATTTTTCGAAGTCAAGAGCGCTTAACATAATGCACCTCTTTCTTAATATGATTTCTATCCTACATTGTACCATACTTTTGGCAAAATTTGTGTAAGATTTTGTGAAAAAAAGGGAGCAAGCTGTTTTAGCAGTGGCTTTTGTGTTATAATTAGTTGTTGTTAAATATGCAGGAGGTGCGCTATGAAAAGAAAAGCAGAGCAACTGTTGCAGGTGGAGTTTATTTGTCCTGCCTGTGGCAAGCATCTGGCGTGGGCGTTGCCAACTGCTGCCATAAGCTGTCCGTACTGCGGAATGTGGGTTACTGATAAAAATAGGCACAAACCGCAGGGAGAAGTCTATCTGCCTGTGGACAGCGAGCAAACGGTACTTTTTTGAATGGGGGTTTTTGATATGTCAACTGTTTGGGAACAAGCACAAGCTATGAAAGAAGAGATGGTAGCACGCCGCAGAGATCTGCATACGCATCCGGAAACAGGTTGGACTGAGTTCCGCACTGCTGCCATGGTTATTAAAGAACTGCGCAGTTTGGGTTATGCAGTTACTTTTGGTGCAGATGTTATTGATGAAAAATCTATGATGGGCGTGCCCAGCGCTGCTGAATTGGAAAAATATATGGAACGCGCTATTGCTGAAGGTGCGGATGCAGAATTGGTTAAAGCAATGGCTGGTGGTAAGACCGGTGTAGTGGCAGTGCTTAAAACCGGCAAGCCGGGCAAAACTGTTGCTTTCCGCTTTGACATGGACTGCAACGATGTGGACGAAGATGACAGTGCAGATCACCGTCCTGCTAAGGAAGGTTTTGCTTCCCAACATCTCCATGCAATGCACGCTTGCGGCCATGACGGCCACGTAACCATTGGCTTGGCTGCTGCGAAGCTAATTGCAGAACATAAGGATGAACTTGCAGGTACCATTAAATTGATTTTCCAACCTGCGGAAGAAGGTGTACGTGGCGCTTACGCTATGGTAAACGCAGGTGTTGTTGATAATGTAGATTATTTATTCGGCGGTCACATCGGTTTCAAAGCTACTGCTGACAACGAACTAGTTACTATGACCGATGGTTTCCTTGCTACCACCAAACTGGATGCGGTGTTCAAAGGCGTATCTGCTCATGCAGGCGCAGCACCGGAGCAAGGCAAGAATGCTTTACTGGCGGCGGCACAGGCTGCAATTTCTTTGAGCACTATTTCCCGTCACAGCCAAGGCTCTAGCCGCATTAATGTAGGCGTGCTCAACGCAGGCACAGGTCGTAATGTAGTGCCCGATATTGCATCTTTGAAGTTGGAAACTCGTGGCGCTACTACCGAAATTAACAACTTTATGGTTAGCGAAGCTCGCCGTATGTTGCAGGCTTGCGCAGATATGTACGATGTTACCTTGGAAGTATCCATGGCTGGCGGTGCTCCTGCTTGCTTGGCTGATGCAGAACTTGGTCACGAAGTTGCAGAATTGGCGAAAGCTAAATGTCATTATGACGGTATTAGCGAATATGTGGATATGGGTGGCAGCGAAGACTGCGGTTACTTTATGGAACGCGTACAACAAAATGGTGGTCGAGCACTGTATATGATGTATGGTACTCATATTGCTGCAGGCCATCACAACCGCCACTTTGATTTCAATGAAGAATGTCTGTGGAAAGCAGCAGCTACTTTGACAGAGCTGGCTATCCACTATACCAACAAATAATTTACTGATTTACTGAGGAGGTACTCATGAAGCTTTATCAAAAAATAGCAATGTTTATGACCTGTATGTGCCTGATGGGCGTTGCTAATGCAGCAGGTCTTGCCCACGTACATCGCGGCGAAGCGGTGTCCCGCAGCGGGCTCTTGGTGAAGCCTGATGTGGTGCGTGCTCCCCAAATGCAAGTGTTATGCGGCACTATTGCCCAAGTGGAGGGCGACCGTGTTCTGGTGAAAGCGGAAGACGGCAACAGCGTGGAAGTGCTTTACGACCGTTCTACCTATATTGTGGACGGTGCTAGCGGTAAATTGCGCCTGCCCTTGGCGTTGCAGGCAGGGCAAAAAGTAGTTGCCTACCATTCTGCACGTATGACTCGCAGCCTGCCTCCCCAAGCACAAGGCTATGCACTGGTTTTGGGTGCGCAGGAAGAATATCTGCCCAAGTTTATGGTGGCGGATCAAGTGGAGCAAGGCGATGGCTTTGTGAAAGTGCTTAGCGCCAACCACGATATTATTGTAACTGTTACTCCGGAAGCTTGTGCTGCTTATGGCGAAATCAAGGCAGGGGACAAGCTGTTGGTGTGGAGCAAGATGATGACCATGAGCATCCCTGCTTACACTAATGGAGAAAAGGTTGTCGTATTGCCCTAAGATAAAGGGTAAATCATAATCGGAAAGAGGTTTTTGTGATGAAAATTTTCATGGATACTGCTAATGTGGAAGAAATTGCCCGCTTTGTAGATTGGGGCGTTGTTTATGGCGTAACCACCAACCCTAGCCTGATTGCTAAAAGCGGTCGTACCCAGGCGGAGGTTATTCCGGAAATTGCTGCTTTAGTGGAGGGCCCTGTTAGTGCCGAAGTTATCAGCACTGAATGTGCAGGCATGGTAGAGGAAGCACGCAAGCTAGTTAAAATTGCTAAGAATATCGTTATCAAGATTCCCTGCATTCCTGAAGGTTTGAAAGCAGTAAAGATTTTGGCTGCAGAAGGCATTAAGACCAATGTAACCTTAGTGTTCAGCATGTCCCAGGCTTTGATGGCTGCTCGTGCAGGTGCAACCTATGTAAGCCCCTTCATCGGTCGTTTAGATGATATTGGTGAAGATGGCGTACAATTGGTAGCAAATATTGTGAAAGCATTCAAACTTTACGGCATTGAAACCGAAGTTATTGCTGCCAGCATCCGCAATTTGGAACACGTGGACAAGGTTATGCTCACCGGTTGCCAGATCGCTACCATTCCTACCAAGGTTTTGGAACAGATGATTAAGCATCCTTTGACTGATAAGGGCTTGGCACAATTTATGGCTGATTATCAAAATAGCTTAAAAAAATAAGGTGACCTTGAATGTTTTTTATGAAATTGCTTGCTGCCTTGGGCATAGCTTGTGCCTTGGGCGGCAGTGCTTCTGCCCAAACACCTGTGACTATTCCCGAAGATTATCCTGCTAAGGAAGTGGATGCAGAGTTTACGGCAGATGGACCTACGTTGCTTTTTTCTGATAGCCCGGAAATGGTTTATAAGACGGGCGTGCTCTATCGTGATACGGTGAAGGGCAAGCTGCGCTTGTTCTTCCATCATGTGAACGCGGTGGAGCAGGATAAAAAATTGGCAGTGTTGGTTAAAAATGAAGACCAGTTGCGCCCTGCTGCCTATAAGATTACCCGTAGCGGCGTAGGAAATTTGTCCTACAACTATATGGAAGCAGGCAAGGAAGCGCAGCAGTTATACTTTGCTGATGCCCAAAAGACACAGCAGGGAAAGCTGGGCTTTGGAGAACAAGTAGAACTTTTAAGTGGCAAAGGCGTTGTTGTACCGCAAAATATGCTGCTGACAGGCACTGTGGACTTTGAACTAACGCGTCCTGCCCAAGTAACTGTGCTGATGGGCGAAAAAGCCAGCAATCTGGAGTTTTATAATGAAGCTGCACCGATTCAACCTATGGACGAACATCCCTTGCGCGGTACTTTCGCTAACAGCGATTGGCACTACAAGGTAAAGAAGGCAGTGAGCGTGAAAGGCGGTCCGCAAAAGCTGAAGCTGGCTGGCGCTGAAGAAGGCTATGCCCAAGGTGTGGATGCTACTACGGGAAAACCAGCGGAGAACTATGGTAATTACGGCGTTATTTATTACGTAGACTTTAAGGTGAAAGGCAAAAAGCCTGTAAGCTTTATTGTGAACCCCATTGGCGGCGAGTTCGCCGGCTATGGGGTGCTGGTAAGCAAGGAAGGACGTCATTTGGTGGCTATTCCCGAAAATGCTTTGTATTTAGGTGCGAATATTGAGGAAGCAGTGGAGCTGGGCAAGCTGTCAAAAGGGGAGTACACTTTTATCTGGTCTCCGCCCGGTGCCTCCAATTTACCGATTGAACTTATTTGGCGTTAAAAGTAAATAATGCATTTAAAAAGGCGTATGTGGATTTTGGGTCTGCATACGCTTTTGTTTTATAATGAAATATAGGGTAAGAAACGTAATTTATAGAAGTTGCAGATGATTTACGTCAAGAAATTCTTCACACAATTCTCTTAAATAGTGTAGCATAATACAGAAAAGTATATCCGTATACGTGTATACAATTGCTTGGAAGTATTGTGTTTGCCATGAGCATGTGTTACAATAATGAACGTGTTCTGATGGAAAAGACACAACTAGTGTTAAATTATTTTTTGAGGGGGATTTACACATGCTAGAATTTTTGAATGCTTTTAACAGTTTCGTCTGGGGCCCGCCCCTAATGATTCTTTTGATTGGTACGGGCATTATGCTCACCATCCGCTTGGGTTTGCTGCAAGTTGTCAAGCTGCCTAAAGCGTTGTCCTTGATCTTCTCCGCCCGCAACAACGGCAGCGGTGACGTAAGCAGCTTCCAAGCTCTGTGCACTGCTTTGGCTGCTACCGTAGGTACCGGCAACATCGTTGGTGTTGCTACCGCAGTTAAACTGGGTGGTCCCGGTGCACTGTTCTGGATGTGGATTGCCGCTTTCTTCGGTATGGCTACCAAATATGCTGAAGGTGTACTTGCTGTAAAATACCGTACCATGGATGCTAACGGCAATGCTTCCGGCGGTCCCATGTACTACATTGAACAAGGCTTGGGCAAAAGCTACAAACCCTTGGCAGTAATGTTCGCTATCTTCGGTGCTATGACTGCGGCTCTGGGCAGCGGTACCTTCACTCAAGTAAACGCTATTACTTCCATCGTTAATGTATCCTTCGACGTTCCTGTATACTATACTGCAGCAGTACTCACTGTACTGGTTGCTGTAATCACCATCGGCGGCCTGCAATCCATTGCTAAGGTTGCCAGCAAAATCGTTCCTTTCATGGCTGCCCTGTATGTAATCAGTGCTATCAGCATTCTGGTTATGTATGCAGATGTTCTGCCTGCAGCTATTAAACTGGTTATCGACAGCGCTTTCAATACCACTGCTGCTAGCGGCGGTTTCTTGGGCGCATCCGTAATGTTGGCTATGCGCAGCGGTATTGCCCGCGGTATTTACTCCAACGAAGCAGGCTTGGGTTCCGCTCCCATCGTTGCAGCTGCTGCTAAAACCAAATGGCCTGCAGAACAAGGCTTGATTTCCATGACCGGTACTTTTATTGATACCATCATCATCTGCACCATGACCGGTTTGACCTTGATTGTTTCCGGCGTGTGGTGTGGCGATGTTAACGGTGCTGCTATGACCGAGGCTGCTTTCGCTAGCGCTTTCCCCAGCATTGCTAAATATCTGCTGACCGGTGGTTTGGTACTCTTCGCTTTCAGCACTATCATTGGCTGGTGCTACTACGGCGAACGCTGCATCGAATACCTCTTCGGTGTTAAAGGCATTATGCCCTACCGTCTGGTTTACATCGGTCTGGTTGGCGCAGGCGTATTCCTGAAATTGGAAACCATTTGGGTTATCGCTGATATCGTAAACGGCCTGATGGCAATTCCTAACTTGATTGCTTTGGTTGGCCTGAGCGGCGTAGTTGTGGCTGAAACCAAACGTTACTTTGAATATTTTGAAAGAGTTAACGCTCGTAAATACAGCATTGAACACGCTCATGAAGAAGTTGGCGTTGTTGCAGAGTAATCCCTAAAATATAATAGATAGAAAAAGAAAGGCCATCCCTGTCGCTTGCTCGATGAGGATGGTCTTTTAGATATGAAAAGAGTTGTAGTAATCTTCTAAGATAAAGTTCCCTTTGCATAGACAAGGGACGCTTTTTTGTGCTAAAATAAAGTGATAGATTATATTTTACTGAAAGTGGTGAAGTATATGTTAGCTGATAATTTAAAAGTAGTGCGTGAGCATATTGCCAATGCTGTTGCACTGCGTAAGGATAAAGCTATGCTTACAGGCGACACTGTAACGCTAGTGGCAGTAACGAAGAATCATCCGCCACAAGTGATTACGGATATCCAAGCTTTGGGCGTGCCCAACGTAGGTGAGAACAGAGTGCAGGAGGCTAAGCATAAGCAGGAAGATTTAGGCAAGCAAGGAACATGGCATTTGATTGGCCATTTGCAAAGCAACAAGGCACGCCAGGCAGTGGCATTGTTTGATTTGATTGAATCCATCGACAGCGAGCATTTGCTGGCTACAGTGGATAAGGAAGCTGCCCGTATTGGCAAAGTGCAGGATATTTTGCTGCAGTTAAATATTGCCCACGAGGAGCAAAAAAGCGGTTTGGACCGAGAGGACTACTTGGCTCTGCTGCCCAAGCTGGAGCAATATAAAAATGTGCGCTTGCGTGGGTTGATGGTTATTGCGCAAAAATGTGATAATGTGGAAGAAACACGTCCTGTATTCGCGGCAGGCTATCGCGCTTTTGTACGTCTCAAAGCTGTGCGACCGGAAGTGGATGTGCTCTCTATGGGTATGAGCAATGACTATATGATTGCGGTAGAAGAAGGCGCTAATATTGTACGCGTTGGTACCGCTCTTTTTGGTGCAAGGGATTATAGTTATCAATACTAAATTATAGAAATGTGGTGGATGTATGAAACTTATTGACAAGATTATGGACGCATTGAGCTTGTATGACGAAGAAGAAATGGATGAGGAATTGGAGCTGAAGAAGCCTCTGCCGGCAAAAGAGACTGCTGCCCGTCCTTCTATGTTCCGTAACAAGGGTGTAACCCCCAACCGTACGGATATGCCTAAAACTGATGCAGAAGCGGCCGATAAGACAAAAAAACCTGTTTTCAGTTTTAAAAAGCCGGGAGCGGAAGTGCCTAAACCACAAGATAATATTATGGGCAAGCGCACTTTGAGCCTGCCTGTAGCCAACAAATTGGTCAGCGTAGTGGTGTTAGAGCCCGTAAGCTTCGACGATTCCCAAAAGGTTGCTGATTATCTCCGTGGCAGTCAGCCTGTGGTAGTCAATTTCCAAAATACTGACAACATTGTAGCAAAACGTATGACGGATTTTGTTAGCGGTACTATTTATGCCTTGGGTGGCAGTATGAAAAAGTTAGGTCGCAACATCTTGATCTGCGCTCCTAAGAACGTTGACATCGACGCAGGTGAAGAACTGTACGATGAAGGAGGCGAACAGCCGTGGAAGAAGTAAAGCTGGCTGTGCAAAAAATTGCTTTCGTTGGCGGTGGCGCTATGGCGGAGGCTATTATTAAAGGAATTATCGGAGGCGGACTACTACCTGCGGACGCTATTTACGTGGGCAACCGTACCCAAAAGCGTTGCGATTATTTAAACGCGAACTATGGGGTGCACGCTATGACTGATAACTGCGTTGCTGTAGCTGATGCAGATTTGGTAATTTTCGCTGTGAAGCCTCAAGTTGCACCTGTGGCTTTAACTGCGGAGCTAATCGCTTCCATGAAAAAATCTGCTTGGGTGTTGAGCATTATGGGCAGCGTTTCTATCGAGCAACTGCACAAGTATGCGCCCAATTTCCCCGTAATCCGCACTATGCCTAACACTCCCTTGGCTTGCGGTGCAGGCATGACAGCAATCTGCTGTGATGAAAATATTACGGAAACTATGAAGAGTGACGCTGCAGCAATTTTCAATAGCTGTGGTGAAACAGAATTTGTAGACGAAAAAGCTATTGAAGCTATTACTGCTATCAGCGGTTGTGGTCCCGGTTACTGCTTTGTGATTATTGATGCACTGGCTGATGCGGGTGTCCGTGCAGGTTTGCCCCGCGCTTTGGCTATTAAACTGGCTGCTCAGACTATGGCAGGCAGCGGCAAGCTGTGCATTGAAAGCGGTCTGCATCCTGCCCAACTGCGCGACCAAGTTACCAGTCCCGGCGGTACTACTATCGCCGGTATTCATGCGTTGGAAAACCATGGAGTGCGTGGTGCTTTTTATGATGCGGTACAGGCAGTGCTGGCACGTAGCAAAGAATTACAGGGGTAAAGCCTATGGCAGATAGAGAGAAAATTTTACGATATTTTAAAGCAGGCGGTGACGAACAGTTGGCAGCTAAACTGCTGGACTTGGCAGAAGGCGCTAATAAAAGCCGTAAGTTCCGCGTCAGCGAGTTCCTCGACCCCCACGCCTGCAATGTGGCGGAAATCATTGCCGCTAACTTTGACAATGTCAAACTGGTGACTGACGGTGGTTTTGCCAATGCGGAACGGGTGAAGGCTGCTTATGTGGCAGAAGATTTTTACGGTCAGCCTGATTTTGGCATGGCATACTTTTTGGCAGCTTGGGATAAGCGTTATTACGATTTATCCCACCGCGATGTGTTGGGCGCTTTTATGGGCGCAGGCTGCAAACGTGAAGCCTTGGGCGATATTGTCTTTGTGCCTGAAGGGGCGCAGTTTGTAGTGGAGAAGGCGCTGGTTAATTATCTTACCGGTAATCTGACCCAGATTGGCGCTGCTCCCGTTACCTTGACGGAAATTGCCAAAGAAGACTTGCTGCAGAAGGAAGAAAAGGTGAAGGTCATCAACGCTACTGTTGCTGATTTGCGCCTAGATGCCGTTGCTGCTGCAGGCTATGGCGTATCCAGAAGCAGAATGGCGGACGAGATTAAAAGTCTGAATGTGAAGGTTAATTGGCAGGAGGCCAAGAAGCCTGCCCAAGCTGTTAACGAAGGCGATGTCCTCTCTTTCCGCGGCCGTGGTCGTGTGGAAGTGGCGGAGATTCGTGGTACTACGAAAAAGGGACGCATCAGCGTGACCTTAAAAAGATATATATAGGGAGGAAAAAGATGCTGACTCCTGATGATTTGAAGAAGAAGAGTTTTTCTAAAGGCTTCCGCGGTTACGAAACTGAAGAAGTGGACAAGTTCATGGCGGAGCTGATTAAGGAATACCAATATCTGTATCTGGATAACCTGGAACAGAAGGAAACCATTGAAAGAGTAAGCTCTAAGCTGGAATACTACCAACAAATGGAAGCGACTATGCAGAGCACTTTGACGGTAGCACAGGAAACTGCTGATGAAGTAAAGGCTGCCAGCGAAAAGAAGGCTGCTTTGCTGGAGCAGGAAACCCAAGTGAAGTGCGACAAGCAGTTGGCGGAAGCCAAAGCTGCTGCCCAAAAGCTTCACGAAGAAACCATGGCTCATGCGGAAGACCTGTACAACCAGACCAAGGCGAAAACCGACAATATGCTGCAGGCTACTATGGCAGAGTGCAATAAACTGCGCGAGGAAGCAAAAGCCTATGCAGAGAAGCTGCGCCATGCTGCCGAAGTTGACGCGGATAAACTGCGTTTGAATACAGAAGATACTTGCAAAAAACGTGCTAATTCTGCAGCGGCAGAGGCAAGCCAGCTTTTGGACAACGCCCGCAGTGAAGCAGGCAAGCTGGTGCTGGAGGCGAATACCAAGTACCGCCAATTGGTTGGGGATGCGGAGGAACGCAGCCGTAAGATTATTTTTGAGGCTGAATCCCGTGCTTCCGTAGCGGAGCAGAACTATAACAACCAAATGAAGAAATCTTTGCTACACTGCAAAAACATGCAGCATTTGTTGGAAACACAGCTAGAGCTGGTGAAAAATTTTGCGAAACAGAATCAGGAAGAGTAAGACGGAGGATGCAGGATGATTATTTTGGTGCGACATGGTGAAGCGACCCACCACACCCAGCATTTGACCGGCGGTTGGACTGATTCCACCCTGACCGACAAGGGCAGGGCGCAGCTACGGGCTGCAGCCGTAAAATTGGCTCTTGATTTTGACGGACGCAAGGAAAAACTGCGTATTCTTGCTAGCGATCTGAAGCGCGCGGCGGAGTCTGCAGAGATTATTTCGACCGCCCTTGATTTTCGTGGAGACATCGAATATTGTCCGTTCCTGCGGGAGAAGAATAACGGCGTAGCAGCGGGCATGACGGAAGAAGCAGCCAAGGAATTCTTCTGCAAGCCTGCTACGGAGCAGGAACTGGATCATCGCAATTATCCCGGCGGTGAGACCCGCAGGGAGTTTTACGAGCGTAACGCAGGCGGTTTGTGGGCTGCTGCCGACGTGGAGAAGGAAAACCTGCTTGTTGTGGCGCATAAGGGTACTATTCAAAATATTATCTTCAAATGGCTGGGGATGGATATGGAGCAGGTGGTAAAGTTCAACTACTCTGTTGATATTGCTCCTGCCAGCGTTACGGTGCTGGGCATCAACAAATGGCATGAGCATACTATTTTCCGTTTGAACGATGTGAGCCATTTGAATCATAGCGAAGGCTTTGGCGTTTTCAACTTCAAATACGAAAAGAAGTAAGAAAAATCCTGCCTTTGCTTGACTAATCCAGTGCCATAATATATAATGTATGTTGTTTTGAATATTGGAACACCGTGATGAAGAGAGTAACTTGTGGTGCGGGTTAAGCGAATCGGGGAGGGTGGAAGCCCGGTCGGTAGCAGTGCAGGTGAAAATCACTTCGGAGTGGACGGGGCGAAAGCAGTAGCCTCGTACGGGAGCGCCCGATAAAGCGCACACGAGTGTCGGGAAATATCCCGTCATGAGGGTGGTACCACGGAGTATCTATGTAAATTTTAGCTTCGTCCCTTGTTGGGACGGAGCTTTTTTAATGCTATGCGTTAATAAGTTTGATGTATTTTTGGAGGTTATGAGTAATGGATTATGGTAAAACACTGAATCTGCCCGAAACAGAGTTCCCCATGCGCGCAGGCTTGCCGCAACGCGAACCTGACTTTTTGAAATTCTGGCAGGAAAATGATATCTACAATAAAAAAGAAGCTCTGCGTGCAGGTGCTCCTAAATTTGTATTGCATGACGGCCCTCCCTATGCCAACGGCAAAATCCACATGGGTCACGCGCTGAACAAAATTCTGAAAGATATCATCATGAAATATAAATATGCTCAAGGTTTTGGCACTCCTTATGTTCCCGGTTGGGATACTCACGGTATGCCTATCGAGCATGCTTGCATTAAAGAATTGGGCTTGAACCGCAAAGAGTTGGATGTTCTGACTCTGCGCAACAAATGCCATGATTTCGCTTTGAAGTGGATTGACGTACAACGTGAAGACTTCAAACGTCTGGGTGTACTGGGCGATTGGGATCATCCCTATGTAACCCTGCATCACAGCTTTGAAGCAGAACAAATCCGCGTATTCGGCACTATGGCTAACAAAGGCTATATCTATAAAGGTAAGAAAACCGTTTACTGGTGCCCCCATTGCGAAACCGCTCTGGCTGAAGCAGAAATTGAATATGGCGAGCAAAAGACTCCGACCATCTTCGTAAAAATGCCTTTGGTAAAAGACAATGGCCAAACTCCGGAAGCTGCTAAAGGCAAAAAAGCTTACATGGTAATTTGGACCACCACCCCGTGGACCATGCCTGCTAACGTTGCAGTCTGCCTGAATCCTAATCTGGAATACGCTTGGGTTGAATGTGAAGGCGAAGTGCTCTTCATGGCTAAAGATTTGCTGGAAACAGTAGGTCAAAAATGCCATAAAGACCTTTCCAACATCCTGGGCACCACCATGGGCAAGGATATGGAATATGCAGAATGCGAGCACCCCTTCCCCGAATATAACCATCGTCGTTCCTTAGTAGTACTGGCTGACTACGTAACCTTGGAAGCTGGTACCGGTTGCGTACACACTGCTCCCGGTCATGGCGATGTCGACTTTGAAACCGGTCTGAAATACAAGCTGCCCATCCTGTGCCCTGTTGATTCCCAAGGTAAACTGACCGAAGAAGCAGGCGAACAGTTCAAAGGCCTCTTTGTATTCGACGCTAATATCCCCATCCTGAAATATCTGGCAAGCTTGAACATGCTGCTGGGCAAAGAAAATATCAAGCACCAATATGCACACTGCTGGCGCTGCAAAAACCCCATCATTTTCCGTGCAACCAGCCAATGGTTTGCTTCCGTTGATGGTTTCCGTGATGACGCATTGAAAGCTATTGCTAACGATGTAAAATGGATTCCTTCCTGGGGCGAGCAACGTATCCATAACATGGTTAGCGACCGTCATGACTGGTGCATCAGCCGTCAGCGCGTATGGGGCGTACCCATCCCCGTATTCTACTGCGACCATTGCGGCGAGCATCTGATCAACGAAGCTACCATCGAATCCGTTGCCAACTGGTTCGAAAAAGAAGGCAGTAATGCATGGTGGGCTCACTCTGCAGAAGAACTGCTGCCTGCAGGCACTGTCTGCCCCAAATGCGGTCACAACCACTTCCATAAAGAATCCGATATTATGGACGTATGGTTCGACAGCGGTTCCTCCCACATGGCAGTTGCCAACAAACGTCCGGAACTGGGCTGGCCTGTTGATATGTACCTGGAAGGCAGCGACCAACATCGCGGCTGGTTCCAATCTTCCCTGCTGACTAGCGTTGCTGTAACCGGCAAAGCTCCTTATAAACAAGTTCTGACCCACGGTTATGTTGTTGACGGCGAAGGCCGTAAGATGTCCAAATCCGTAGGCAACGTAGTTGTTCCTCAAGATGTAATCAAACAATACGGTGCTGATATCATCCGTCTGTGGGTTGCTTCCAGTGATTACAAGGCAGATATCCGTATCTCCCCCAAAATCTTGAAACAATTGGCAGAAGTATACCGCAAAATCCGTAACACCATCCGTTACATTTTAGGCAATACCAATGATTTCAATTACGAAACCGATGCAGTTCCCTTCAACGAAATGATGGAACTGGATCAATGGGCATTGATGCATCTGCAATTGCTGAAGAAGGAAGTTACCGCTGCTTATGAAGCTTATGACTTCCATGTACTGTACCATGCAATCCACAATTTCTGCACCGTGGAAATGTCCAGCTACTATCTGGATATTATCAAGGATCGCCTGTATGCTTACAAAGCAGACAGCAAGGAACGTCGTAGCGCTCAAACTGCTATGCACGAAATCCTGATGGATCTGATGGTTATGCTGTCTCCGGTACTGAGCTTCACTATGGAAGAAGTATGGCAGTTCATGAAGAAACCTGCTAATGCTCCTGAATCCGTACAAATGCTGCCTTGGCCTGCAGTTAAGGAAGAATATATTGACGAAGTACTGGAAACCAAATGGGATAACTTTATTGAAATTCGTAGCGAAATCACTAAAGTGCTGGAGCTGGCTCGTCGCGACAAGAAGATTGGTCACTCCCTGGATGCTAGCGTAGAATTGTACGCTGAAGGCGAAGCACTGGATATCCTGCGCTCTGTAGAAAGCGATTTGGCAACTCTGCTGATCGTTTCCCAAGCTAAGGTTGTAGAGGGTGCTGCTGCAGGTGCAGAAGCTACCGGTCGCGAAGACTTGAAGGTAACTGTGAACGCTGCTTCCGGTCATAAGTGCGAACGTTGCTGGATCTACAGCGACGAAGTTGGCACTGATGCCGAACATCCTACTCTGTGCAAACGTTGCGCAGAAGCTGTAAAATAAGCAGTAATTTCATAACTAATATAAGAGAAGGCTGAGCATAACGCTCAGCCTTCTTTGCATATCTATGTAGTATTTATAAAAACAAAAAAGCTGTGACATGTATTGTCATTTATCATATCCCCGCCTCACTCGCGATTTTTACGCTTATTTTTAACCCCTCAGGCAACCATACCACTGCGGTATGGTTGCCAGCTCCCCTAGTAGGGTAGCCAAGACACTTTGGCTTTACTATCGAATGGTTACTAGATATTCTAAGTAGCCTAAAGAAAAAAATACTAAAGTGCCTCGTTCCCCCTTTTTTAGGGGGATGTCATCGATGCGTAGCGAGATGACAGGGGGTTATCTATATAAGCTAAAATCGCTAATGATTCGTCTGGGGATATGATAGTAATGACTACTGTCACAGCCTTAAATTTTTTTAGTATTGAACTGTTTTGTCGTTGAGCAGGTTGAAGCCTGCAGCACGCAGTTTAGTTTTGATTTCGTCGATTTGGGCTTGGTCGCGGGTCTCCAGCTCTAAAGTCAGGTAGCAACCGGTAATGGGCATGTTCACATCGCTACGGGTGTGCTGTACGCCTACAACGTTGGCACCGCAGTGGCTGACGATTTCGCTTACTTGGCGCAGTTGGCCGGGACGGTCGTCCAGGGCGATTACCAAGTCTACCTTGCGGCCGGTAGTGATTTGACCGCGGGTAATAACGCGGGAGAGAATGTTTACGTCGATATTGCCGCCGGAAACAAGACACACGGTCTTCTTACCTTGAATAGGCAGCTTGTCAAAGAGTGCTGCTGCTACCGGAGTTGCGCCTGCACCTTCGGAAATAAGCTTTTGCTTTTCCATCAGGGTGAGGATGGCAGTAGCAATTTCGTCTTCGCTGACAGTTACGATATCATCAACGTATTGGCTGATGATTTCATAGGTAGTTTCACCGGGGGTTTTTACAGCTATACCGTCGGCAAAGGTGTTGACCTTGTCCAAGGTTTCGTATTTATGATCGCGGAAAGCGTTGT
This sequence comes from Phascolarctobacterium sp., assembly GCF_045124115.1. Classification (GTDB taxonomy): domain Bacteria; phylum Bacillota; class Negativicutes; order Acidaminococcales; family Acidaminococcaceae; genus Phascolarctobacterium_A. The sequence continues at coordinate 39,721 of NZ_JBGVLF010000056.1, read as the reverse complement.
ACATGCTGGCTGCACCTGCTGCCTGTACGCCGTAGATTTTAACATCGGGACGCAGGCTTTTAATAGCGAAGGCTACACCGGAAATCAAACCACCGCCGCCGATGGGGACGATAACTGCTTCCACATCAGGCAGTTGGTCCAAAATTTCCAAGCCGATGCTGCCTTGACCTGCAATAACCAGTTCATCATCGTAGGGGTGGATGAAGGTCATGCCTGTTTCTTCCTGCAGCTGTACTGCACGGTCATGGGCTTCGTCATAAGCACCGGGAACAAGCTCTACTTGGGCGCCTAAGCGTTTAGTATTTTCTACCTTCATAATAGGTGCACCGTCAGGCATGCAGATAACGCTCTTAATGCCCATGCTGGTGGCTGCCAAAGCAACGCCTTGGGCATGGTTGCCGGCGCTGCAGGCGATAACGCCTTTTGCCGCTTCTTCTTTAGTCAGTTGGCTGATTTTGTAATAGGCGCCGCGCACTTTGAAACTACCGGTAACCTGCAGGTTCTCTGTCTTTAAATACAGGTCCAGTCCTTCGCAAAGGTGGGGTGCGGCAATGAGGTCTGTTTTACGCGCTACGCTTTTCAAAACGAAGGACGCGTGATAGATTTTGTCCAGAGTTAACATTGGAACACTTCCTTTTTTCCCTTATTTCGGAAGCAGTGAATAATGTGCTCATTACTTCCTTTTGTAAAACAAAACATACTAGAGCAGGTAGTAAAGATTACCTGCTATCATATTAGTATAAAGTTTTTGCGTAATGGCGTCAAGGGGGAGAGATAAAACGGAATGGACTCCGTTTTCATGCGAAAGTTGGGAGGAAAACGGAATAGACTCCGTTTTCATGCGAAAGTTGGGAGGAAAACGGAATGGACTCCATTTTATTAGAGTTTTTCTATACAATCCATAGCATTCTAGTGTATAATAATATGATAGGTTTTAGTATTTCACGGAAGGAGTTATAGATATGAGCAATTGGTTAGAGGTTAATGTGGCTGTTACTCATGAAGCAGTGGAGGCTGTGGCAGAGATTTTAACGGAGGCAGGCTCCAAGGGCGTTGCCATTGAGGATCCCCAGCTGATCAACGATCTGCGCAACAGCGGTACTTGGGAGCTGTGCGACATTCCCGAGCAGGAGAATACAGAAGTAGTAACTGTTAGCGGTTACTATGCAGATGATGAGGAACTGCAGGGACGTTTGGCACGTATTGATGCAGAGCTGGAAGCGGTGGAAGAACGCATCGGTAAATACCGCTTTGGCAATACCCGTTTCCGCAAGGTATCCGAGCAGGATTGGGCCAACGAATGGAAGCAATATTTCCATGTAACCCATGTGGGCAAGTCCCTTGTTATTAAACCTAGCTGGGAAGATTACACTGCCAAAGAAGGCGAACACGTTATTGAAATCGATCCCGGTATGGCTTTCGGCACGGGCACGCACCACACCACTAATATGATGATGGAGCGTTTGGAGAAGGTAATGCCTGCGGACGCTACTGTTTTCGATGTAGGCACCGGCAGCGGCATTCTGGCCATTGCTGCAGCTTTGTGCGGTGCGAAGGATGTCAAAGCAGTGGATATTGATGGTGTAGCAGTACGCGTTGCTAAAGAGAACGTAGAGCATAACAAGCTCAGCGACAAGATCGAAGTACGTCAAGGTGATCTGCTCCACGGTACCGATGGCACTGCTGATGTAATCATTGCTAATATTATTGCTGATATTATTATTATGCTGCTGAAGGATATTCCTGTGAAATTGAACGACGATGGTATCTTCCTCGCCAGCGGTATTATTGAAGAACGTGTACCGGATATTGAAGCAGAAGCTGCTAAGCAAGGCCTCAAGGTGGACGCTATCGACCACCGTGGCGGCTGGGTAGTTATGCAGATGAGCAAGGTGAAATAAATGCATCGTTTTTTTGTACCTCAACTTTATAACGAGTCCATGCGTATCGAAGGCGTGGATGCGCGCCATATTAGCAAGGTGCTGCGCATGCAGCCTGGGGACAAGCTGCAAATCGTCAGTGACGACGGCGTTAGCGCTGTGGCGGAAATCGCCGCTATTGACGGTGATGGTGTAGACGTGCGCTGCTTGGAAAAATTGGCGGAGAGCCACGAACCACGTGTGCGCCTGATTCTCGCCCAAGGCTTGGCGAAAGGCGAAAAAATGGAGTTCATCATCCAAAAGGCAGTGGAGATGGGCGCCTACAGCGTAGTACCCGTTGCTATGGAGCATTCCGTAGTGCGTCTTGATGGTGCTAAAGCTGATAAAAAGGTGGAGCGCTGGCAAAAAATTGCCGAAAGCGCAGCTAAGCAAAGCAAACGCGATATTATTCCCCAAGTGCAATCTGTGCAGAGTTTAAAGGAAGCATTGGCGAACAATCCTTGCACCACGAAGATTATTGCTTATGAATGTGAGGACCGCTTGAGCTTGAAGTCCGCTCTGCGTGCAGCGGAAGCGGCAGGGGGGATTACGGACTTACTGCTCATTATCGGACCTGAGGGCGGTATCAGCGAGCAGGAGCTGGAATTAGCGCGCAGTGCAGGGGCAGTGCCCGTAAGCTTAGGTCGCCGCATTCTGCGTGCGGAAACTGCAGGCTTAGTAGCCATCAGCGCTATTTTTTACGAAACAGGAGATTTAGGAGACTGACCATAGATGAAGAAAATCGCTTTTTATACCCTTGGCTGCAAGGTTAACCAAGCAGATACTGCCAGCATGGAAGGTATCTTCCGTGCTGCAGGCTATGAGGTAGTGCCTTTCGACAGTCAAGCGGATATTTATCTGATTAACACCTGCGTAGTGACCAACACCGGACAACGCCGCTCCCGCCAGATTATCAATAGGGCGGTACGCCGCAGTCCCTTGTCACTGGTAGTAGTTACAGGCTGCTATCCCCAAACTGCGCCGGAAGAAGTGCGTGCTATTGCGGGCGTTGATGTCATCATCGGCAACCAAGAGCGTGGGCGCATTGTGGAACTGGTGGAGCAGGCTTTGGCGCATAAGCAGACGGAGATTTTGGACAACGTCCAGCAGATGACGGTGGACACCAAGTTTGAAGAAATCGGCGTAGGTACGGAGACGGATAAAACCCGCGCCTTCCTGAAGATTCAAGAGGGTTGCAACCAATACTGTACCTATTGCATTATTCCTTTTGCCCGTGGTCCCTTGCGCAGTCGCAGCTTGGAAGGTATCAAGGAAGAGGTTGCCAAACTGGTGGCTGCAGGCTACAAGGAGGTAGTCCTCATCGGTATTCATTTGGGCTGCTATGGTAAGGAGCTGCGTAAAGAGGGCAAGGATGTTTCCCTTTACGATGCGGTGCAGGCAGCTCTTTCTGTGCCCGGGGTGCAGCGTTTGCGCTTAGGCTCTTTGGAATCCGTAGAGGCGGAACCCCGTCTGCTGCAGCTTTTGGCAACGGAGCCCAGATTGTGCAAGCATCTGCATCTGCCTTTGCAAAGCGGCTGCGACAAAATTTTAAAGGCTATGCACCGTCCCTACGACACAGCAAAATTTGCCCAATTGCTGGACGAGATCAGAGCCCAAGTGCCGGATGTTGCCATTACTACGGACGTTATCGTGGGCTTCCCCGGGGAAACGGAAGCGGACTTTGCGGAAACCATGGCTTTTGCCGAGCGTTGCGGTTTTGCTAAAATGCACATCTTCCCCTACTCCAAGCGTAAGGGTACCCCTGCTGCGTCCATGCCGGAGCAGGTGACGGAGGCAGTGAAGTCTGAGCGTGCGGCACGTTTGGCAGAGGTAGATGAAAAGCTGCATCAGCGTACTTTACAAGCTATGGTGGGCAAAACTGTAGAAGTGCTGTTTGAGCAGCCTGTGGATGCAGAGCACATGGAAGGTTTGTGCGGACCGTATCTGCGTACGGTGGTAGCAGGTACGGAAGAGCTGGCAGGAGAAATCCGCAAGGTAAAAATTACCGGTATTGTTGATGATTGGCTGACCGGTGAATTGCTGTAATTTATAGGAAGATATTCTGCATTTTTAGCAGGACTTACTAATTTTGTATAGAATAATAGTAGGATAAACAGTAACGAGAGGAGGGACACCCAATGGCTGAAGATTGTATTTTTTGCAAAATCATTAAAGGAGATATCCCGTCTGCCAGAGTTTATGAAGATGATAAGATGATCGCCATCAACGATGTAGCTCCTGCTGCACCGGTGCATGTGCTGCTGCTCCCCAAGGAGCACACTCCTAACATCACTACCGCCGATCCGGAATTGGTGGCTTATATGTTGGGCAAGGTAAAGCTTATTGCTGAGAAAACCGGTATTGCAGAGAAGGGTTTCCGTGTGGTAATCAACACCGGTGATGATGGCGGCCAAACCGTTAAACATCTGCATATCCATGTAATTGGCGGTAAAGAATTAGGCTGGCCTCCCTGCTAAATAACGGTAAATTTCTTGACAATATTTGCCTTTTCCTGTATAATAGTTCAGTAAGTGTTTTTAGGTGGTAACACCGAAGAACGTACTATGTATATACACTTCCCTAAGTGTGTGGAGGGAGGGAGATCAGATGGCAGAAATTAAAGTTGGCAAGAATGAAACTTTAGACAGCGCACTGCGCAGATTTAAAAGAGCAACCCAAAAGGCAGGCATTCTTTCTGAGGTACGCAAACGCGAGCACTATGAAAAGCCTAGCGTAGCACGTAAGAAAAAATCCGAAGCAGCCCGTAAACGTAAAACCAGATAATTGGAGGTGGACGATATGTCTATAAAGGACCAATTAACTGCTGATATGAAGCAGGCTATGAAGGATAGGGAAGCAGGCAAATTACGCCTTTCCGTTATCCGCATGGTGCGTGCTAATATTAAAAACGTTGAAATCAATGACAAAAGGGAACTCAGCGATGATGAGGTTCTGGCTGTCTTGATGAAAGAGGTAAAAATGCGTCAAGACTCTTTGGAAGAATTCCAAAAGGCAGGTCGTGACGAGTTGGTTGCCCAAGCTAAGGAAGAGATTGATATCCTGAAAAAATATCTTCCCGAAGCTCTTGGTGATGACGAACTGAAAGCCATCGTAGCTGAAGTAATTGCCGCTGTCGGTGCTACCAGTCCTAAGGATATGGGTAAGGTAATGCCGGCCGTTATGGCCAAAACCAAAGGCCGTGCGGATGGCAAACGCATTAACGCTATAGTTCGTGAATTGCTCAAATAATTATGATAACCGCATCAGAGAAATCTGATGCGGTTATTTTATTTGCAGATGCTTTTATGCTATAATGGTAATATAAAGTTTTTAGGAGGTTTATTCAATGGATTTATTAATCAGCGCCATTTTTGGCAGCGGTATGATGTTCATTCTAGTTGTAGTGGGCATTGCCGTATTTTTAAATTTCGTACCCTTGGGCTTGTGGATTAGCGCCATGGCTTCCGGTGTCAATGTGGGTATTTTGAACCTGATTGGTATGCGTCTGCGCCGTGTGCCTGCGTCCCAAATCGTTCTGCCGTTGATCAAGGCGAACAAAGCAGGCTTGGACTTAAACGTTAACCAATTGGAAGCACACTATTTGGCAGGGGGCAACGTGGACCGCGTTATTGATGCGTTGATTGCTGCCCATCGCGCAGAAATCGATTTAAGCTTCGAACGTGGCTGCGCCATCGACCTTGCAGGCCGTAATGTGCTGGAAGCAGTACAGATGAGCGTTAACCCGGAAGTTATTGAAACCCCCGTTGTCAGCGCTGTGGCTAAAGATGGTATCGAGCTGAAGGTAAAGGCGCGCGTAACCGTTCGCGCTAACATTGACCGTTTGGTAGGCGGTGCAGGTGAGGCTACTATTATTGCCCGCGTCGGCGAAGGTATCGTTACTAACGTTGGTTCCAGCGATGACCACAGCAAGGTATTGGAAAACCCTGATTTTATTTCTAAAACTGTTTTGGACAAAGGCTTGGATGCAGGCACTGCTTTTGAAATCCTGTCCATTGATATTGCGGATGTAGACGTAGGCCGTAACATTGGTGCTGCCTTGATGACCGACCAAGCGGAAGCGGATAAACGCATTGCTCAAGCCCGTGCGGAAGAACGTCGTGCTATGGCTGTAGCGAAAGAGCAGGAAATGAAGGCTTATACCCAGGAAATGCAGGCTAAGGTTGTGGAAGCACAGGCGAAAGTGCCTGCTGCTATGGCTGCAGCTTTGGAAAGTGGTCGTTTGGGCGTTATGGACTACTACCGTTTGAATAATATCCAGGCTGATACTCAAATGCGCCAAACCATTGCCGAAGTAAGTCCGGAAAATGCTGAAGGAGCAGATAAGTCCGGCGGTAAATAAAGAGGGTTGCTTATGTTTTGGTTTATGGAACACGTATTTCCCTTAATCGTCATCTTTTTGCTCTTTCGCGGTATTTTGCAGACGATTTTAGGTAAGGGGCAGCGACGGAGGCGTGAACCCATGCCTGAAGACCTGCCGGAGGAAGAGGAGCCTGTGGAAATGGAGCCTCAAGAGCCGCCTAAGCAGTCTAAGGAAGAGGATTGGGCTGCGGAGTTTGACCGCCGTTTGCAAAAAACAACGGAAGCAAGCGAAACCAAGCGCGCTCGGGACCGTGTCTACACGGATAGGGAAACCTACGACAGTGGGCGAGATAAGGTGCGCCGCGATGTGGAAACCTATGACGCTGCCCGCGATAAGGTGCGCCGCGATACCCAAACCTATGATGTTGCCCGTGACCGCGTCCACCGCGATGACGAAAAGCACCATGATACTAAAGGGCGTATTCATTACGATAACGAAGGCTTGCAGCACGATAAAGGGCGTGTGTATAAGGATCCCTATGGTGATTACAGCTATAACGAGGCGGAGTTCAACCGTCAGGTAGCAGCATCCAGACTGCACCCCACAGCAGCTGCTACAGGTAGCTCTAAAGTCAAGCTGAAACACGCTGCTTTGGTACAAGGATTCATTATGTCCCAAGTTTTGGCAAAGCCCAGAGCTTTGGATCCCTATGATGGAGAAATAAAATAAGAGCCAATGAGCTTTTGAGGAGATGAACGGAGTATGCTGGAGAGACTCGATTTAAAACGGAAGATTTCCAAAGACGACTACAATAAGGTGATGGATACATTAGGGGTGCGTCTGGGACAGGCACAGCGTATGGCTAGGGATGCGAAAAAGCCTATCATCATCGTGTTTGAAGGTTGGCGTGGCGCCCGCCGCAGTGCCATCATCAACACCATGATGCAGGAAATGGATGCCCGTGGTTTTAATGTTTATTCCACTGTCTTGCTGACGGACGAAGAAAAGAAACAGCCTTTCTTTACCTTCTACTGGAAGCATCTGCCTGCTTTGGGGCATATTGCTGTTTACCACCGCAGCTGGTACTACAGCAAGCTTGCCCATTCCCGTGATGAGGATGATGTGCAGTATGAATGCTCCCGTCATGTCTCCTACGACCGCATTAACAAGTTCGAAAAAATGCTTACGGATGACGGCTATATCATCTTGAAATATTTCCTGCATTTGTCCGAAAAGCAGCAAGAGGAGAATGTGGCGAAAAACGCTAAGACTTTGGGCAAGGCTTGGCGTGATGTGAGCCCTGCTTTAGACGAAAGCGGTCATTACGATGAATATCTTGATGTTTATGAAAAGATGCTGGAGGCTACGGATAAAGCCAACGCACCATGGCATCTTATTGCTGCCGACGACCGCCGTAGTGCGGAAATTGAAATCATTACTTCCATTGTGGAAAGCGTGGAACATGCCGTTAATGCGCCTGCACCCGTCAGTGTGCCGTCCATCCGTCCTGCAGCACAGTATGATGTGTTGAGCAAGATTGATGCTTCCATGGAGATGTCCAAGGAAGAGTATAAGGAGAAATTGGACAAATACCAAAAGCGTTTGCGCCAGCTGCAGATTGATATGTTCAAAGCGCGCATACCTACAGTTATTGCTTTTGAAGGCTGGGATGCTGCCGGTAAGGGCGGCGCTATCCGCCGTTTGACTGCAGCACTGGATCCCTTGGGCTTTGCCGTGCATCCTGTGGCTGCCCCCAATGTGGTGGAGCGCCAGTTCCACTATTTGTGGCGCTTTTGGATGAACCTGCCTGCTCCCGGTGGCACTGCCATCTTCGACCGTTCCTGGTACGGACGCGTAATGGTGGAGCGTATCGAAGGCTTTGCCAAGGATTACGAATGGCAGCGTGCTTATGATGAAATCAAAGAAATGGAAGCCCAGTGGGCGGAACATGGCTTTGCTATTGCTAAGTTCTGGCTGCAGATTGATAAAGAGGAGCAGATGCGCCGCTTTGCAGCCCGCCAGAACGACCCCATGAAGCAGTGGAAGATTACGGACGAAGATTGGCGTAACCGTGAAAAATGGGATGCTTATGAAACTGCTATTAATGAAATGCTGGTACGTACGGATACTTCCTACGCGCCTTGGACTATTGTTAAAGGCAACAATAAATATTACGCACGTTTGACAGTTTTGAAGACAGTAGTAGATTTGTTTGAGAAGATGTTGGCGAAAAAGTGAGGAAGCACCTTGTCCTGGAAGATTAAAAATTATTTACAGGAAACAAGAGCAAACGAATGGGGCGCCCAGGTTTATCCGCCTGGGCTGCGCCATCCCGTAGCCTTTGTTTATCCTAACAGTTATCATCTGGGCATGTCCAATTTGGGCATGCATATTTTGTATCAAATGATTAACGCACGCGGGGACAGCGCCTGCGAGCGTTTCTTTTTGCCTGACCGTAAAATGCAGGAGGAGCACCTTAAAAGCAGAACGCCCTTGCTGAGTATTGAAAGCGGTCGTCCTTTGTCCGATTGCAGCGTAATCTTCGTGATGCTGTCCTTCGAACTGGATTACGATAATCTTTTGACCGTTCTGGATTTGGGCAATATTAAATTGCGGGCTGCGGAGCGTAACGAAAGGGAGCCTTTGGTTATCATCGGCGGACCCTGCGCTACCTTTAATCCGGAGCCCTTGACTGCGGTGGCGGATGCTTTCGTAATCGGCGAAGGGGAGGAGACCGTCCAAAAAATTCTTGACGTTATTTATGCTTCTTCCTCCAAAGCGGAGCGCTTGCAACGCCTTGCCCATGTGGACGGGGTGTACGTTCCTTCCTTTTACGAGGCGGAGTACGATGCAGAGGGCGAGTTTAAGGCACTACTGCCTGTTGGTGATGCGCCTGCTACCGTTAAGCGCCAATGGGTGCGCGATATCGATGCTTATCCCCATACCAGCGCTATTGTTACCAGTGGCACGGAGTTTGAGGATATGTACATTGTAGAGGTTGCCCGCGGCTGCGGTCGTCATTGCCGTTTCTGCATGGCAGGCTATTGCTTCCGCAAACCCCGTCCCCGTAAACTGGAAAATATTATTGCCGATATTGCTAAACGTCCTGAACGTACCAAGAAAGTGGGGCTGATGGGCGCAGCGGTTAGTGACCATCCGCAAATGGCGGAACTGACTACCTACCTGACGGAAAACCATATTTCCTTTAGCGTTGCCTCCATGCGTGCGGATATGCTGACGGAGCAGATTGCCCATGCTTTGGCAGGCAGCGGCCAACGGACTATGACTGTAGCTCCGGAAGCAGGCAGCGAGCGTATGCGGGCTGCTATTAACAAGGGCATTACGGAAGACCACGTGTATAACGCTATTGAATTGGCTGCAGCTGCAGGTATGCGCAATATTAAGCTGTACTATATGATTGGTCTGCCTGGGGAAGAAGACGTGGACATTGAAGAAACAGTGGCGATGATTCTGCGGATTAGAGAAAAAATGGATGCACTGGGCAATAAGGGCGAGCTAGTTATCAGCGTCAACGGCTTTGTGCCCAAACCCTTTACTCCCTACCAATGGGCGCCTTTGTGCTCTACCCGTACTTTGAAAAAGCGCTTTAAAATGTTGGGTGATGGCTTGAAAAAGAATAAGCGCATCAAGCTGATTACGGAATCCTTGAAGGAGACCGTGGTACAGGCGGTGCTGGCGCGTGGCAACCGCCGTATGGGCGAAGTGCTTTTAGAAGCGCATACCAGTGGGCAGAACCTCAAGAGCGTACTGCGCCAGCAGGGCGTGGATATTGATGCTTTGGCAGAGCGTGAGCTGGATGTGGCAGCGCCCTTGCCGTGGCAGCATCTTGACATGGGCGTGACCAAGGAATATATGCTGCGGGAACTGGAGAACAGTAATAAAGGAAAATTTACGCCTATGTGTTTTGATAACTGCAGACGTTGCGGTGTGTGCAGAACCGAGGAAGTATAATGAAGGATTTTATTATTACCCAAAAGGATGGGCTGTGGTTTGGCAGTTTTCCTTTGCTGACGGAGGCAGGCTTTACTAACGCCTGCAGCTGTCGTCTGCACGGGGAAAGCGCAGTAGTGGCAGGAACGCTGAATTTGGCGCTCCATGTGGGGGATGACCCTGCTCTGGTGCTGCGTAACCGCCAACGTTTTGCTGCTGCCTTTGGAGTGGATGCCCAGCGCTTTACTACTTGCCAGCAGGTGCACGGTAGCAAGGTGGCAGTGGTTGATGCTGATTTGGCGGGGTCAGGAGCCCTTGCTTTGGCAGATACTGTGGCTGGGACGGATGCCTTGGTAACTACTTTGGCAGATGTGCCCTTGCTACTTTTTTACGCTGATTGTACGCCTGTACTGCTGGCGGATAAGGTGAATGGGGCCATTGGCCTAGCCCACGCCGGTTGGCGGGGGACTGTAGCAAATATTGCTGCGAAAACAGTGGAGGCTATGGCGGAGAACTTCGGTAGCAGGCCGGAAAATATTGTGGCGGCCATTGGCCCTGCCATTGGACAGTGCTGTTACGAAGTGGATGATTTCGTCCGCGACCGGGCTGCAGGCTATGAGCAGTTCTTTGTACCTGTAGCAGGGAAGCCAGGGCACTACCTGCTGGACCTGTGGGGGTATAATAAGCAGGTGCTGCTGGACGCAGGCGTGCTTCCCGAGCATATTGCTGTGGCGGAAGTGTGCACTAACTGCAACCACGAACTGTTCTGCTCCTACCGTGCGGAAACAGGCAGAACTGGGCGTATGGGCGTGTGCCTGTGTAGAAAAAGTAAATAAGGAAATGCATGAAAAGAAGGGTGTCGTAAGACATCCTTCTTTTATACTTTAAGCTCAGTGTAGCATTATTGCAGGTTTGCAAGGGGAAGAAAGGCTAAAAACCTCCGGGAGAACGTGTTCGTTCTCTCGGAGGTTCTTCGTAGAGCTTTACAAAAAGCATTACCTTCGCATATGCTCAGTCCCAACGCTTGAGCATATCTTCAATAATCTCTTTATTGGTCTTGCGGCGTTTCTTTTCAAAGTTGCGGAAATTGTTGTCACGGTGGTCCGTGGAGTAGTCCGCATAATCAAAATCGTCATCGTTACGCTCGTAGCTACGGTTATAGTCCCCGTGGCCATCGTCTGCCTGCAGGGGGAGGTAGGGCGTGGCAGGGGGCAGGGTATAGGTGTACATGGCGGGTGCCTCCTTCATAAATTTTCCTTTTTTATATTGTAGCACGTTTTATTTTCTAATTGCAAAATTTATGTAAAAAGTCTTGAATAAGGGATTAAAATGTGATATAGTATACACTATATTAAGGAATTACCAAATTTAAAGTACAGCATATTGGTAAAGGAGATAATATCATGGACAAAGAAAAAGCCAACTTACTCTGGTTTGACCAATTGGAAAGAGAAGACGTTGCAATTGCAGGCGGTAAATCCTCCTCCTTGGGCGAAATGACTTCTAAAGTAGAGGTTCCCGTTCCCTATGGCTTTGCAACTACTGCTAATGCTTATAGATATTTCTTTAAAGCAACCGGTCTGGATAAAGAAATCAAGGCCTTGATTGCTGAACTGACTGACGTTGAAGATGGCGCACAGCTTCGCAGTGTTTGCAAACGCATTCGTGAAGCAATTCTGGCGAAAGATATGCCTGCAGATTTGCAAGCAGAAATCGCAGAGGCTTATGCTGAATTAGGTCGTCGTGTTAACCAAGCTGATCCCTTTGTTGCCGTACGCAGCAGCGCTACCGCAGAAGATTTGCCGGATGCTTCCTTTGCAGGCCAACAAGACACCTACCTGAACGTTAAAGGTGCAGAAACCATCGTTGCTAAAGTAAAGGAATGCTATGCTTCCTGCTTTACCGACCGTGCTGTATACTACCGTGAAAAACAAGGCTTTGACCATCTGGATGTTGCACTGAGCGCAGCAGTACAAATGATGGTATTCTCCAAAGCTGCAGGCGTAATGTTCACCGTAAACGTTGCTACCGGCGACGACAAGAACATCCTTATCGAAGGCGCTTGGGGCTTGGGCGAATACGTAGTACAAGGCACTGTAACTCCCGATAACTACACTGTAGAAAAAGCTAGCGGCAAGATTATCGAAAAGAACGTTAATGCACAGGACATCAAACTGGTTCGTAAAGAAACCGGTGACTGCGAAGAAGTTCGCGTTCCTGCTGAAGAAGAAAAAATGCAAAAACTGACCGATGCTCAAATCGAAGAATTGGCAGGCTATGCTAAGAAAATTGAAGAGCACTATGGTTGCTACATGGATATGGAATGGGGCGTTGACGAGCGCGATAACAAGATTTGGATCCTGCAAGCCCGTCCTGAAACTGTATGGAGCCGTCGCAACAAAGAAAACGGCGGTGCACCGAAAGAGGAGAAGAAAGTGACTGCCGATCGTAAAGTAATTGTTAAAGGTTTGCCTGCAAGCCCCGGTAATGTATCCGGCCGCGTACACGTAATTTTGGATCCTTCCCACATTGACGAGTTCAAGGAAGGCGAAATCCTGGTAACTGAAATGACCGCACCTGACTGGGTACCTGCTATGAAGAAAGCGAAAGCAATCGTAACTGATAGCGGCGGAATGACCTGCCACGCTTCCATCGTTAGCCGCGAACTGGGCATCCCCTGCATCGTTGGCACCAAGAGCCGTGGCGAAGCTGCAACCACCACCATTCCTGACGGTATCGATGTAACCATTGATGCTACCCATGGTGTTGTATACGAAGGCATTATCGAAGAACCTAAAGCTGCACAACCTGCTGTTCAACAAGTTGTCGCTGCTGCAGAATATTTCCCGCCCACCGGCACTAAGATTTACATGAACTTGGGCGATCCGGAATTGGCAGAAAAATACAGCTCCCTGCCTTGCGATGGTATCGGCTTGATGCGTGAAGAGTTCATTTGGACCACCTATATCCATGAACATCCTCTGTATCTGATTAAGACCGGTCATCCGGAAAAAGTTGTAGACCAATTGGCTGAAGGCATCCGTCAAGTTTGCCAAGCTATGGCTCCGAGACCTGTAACCCTGCGTTTCTCCGACTTCAAATCCAGCGAATACCGCGATTTGAAGGGTGGCGATGAGTTCGAACCCTATGAACCTTCCGCTCTGTTGGGCTGGCGTGGTGCTTCCCGTTACTACGATCCCAAATACATCGAAGCATTCAAATTGGAATGCATGGCAGTACGCAAAGTACGTGAAGAGTTCGGTCTGAAGAACTTGAATGTAATGATTCCTTTCTGCCGCAACGTAGAAGAATGCGAAAAAGTTGTTAAGATTATGGCTGACTGCGGTCTGTCCCGTGGTAAAGACTTCAAAGTTTGGCTGATGGCAGAAATTCCGTCCAACATTATCTTGGCTGACCAATTCAACAAATTTGTTGATGGCTATTCCATCGGTTCCAATGACTTGACCATGCTGGTACTGGGTTGCGACCGTGATAACGACACCGTATCCCATATTTATGACGAACGTAATCTGGCAGTTCGCCGTGCAATCCGTCACCTGATCGAAGTTGCACATAAAGAAGGCAAGACCGTATCCATCTGCGGCCAAGCTCCCAGCGTATATCCTGAATTCTGCGAATTCCTGATTAAGAGCGGTATCGACAGCATGTCCGTAAATCCGGATACTGTTAAATTCACCAAGAAATTGGCTGCTCAAATCGAACAACGCATTATGATGGACGCTCTTACCGGTCGTGGTCGTCAAGAAGTAGAAGATCTGAACTGGTAAGCAACTTGACCATTAGGTCAAGAAGTGGTATACTGTCCACAACTGAATAGGTAGTAAAGAGTTCTTCGGAACTTGAAACGGAGTTTTAGGCTCCTGTATTGCAGTAAATTTTGTAATGCAGGAGCCTTTTTGTCGTTTTTAGAACCTTTTCAGAATATTTTTAGGGAGGATGGTTATGGAATTCTTGTTTTGCTGTTGTTTTCTGTTTTGCTTAGGGGTGCACGTCTATACGGATATTAAAGAGATGCTTCTTTATGACAAAGTGAGTTTAGCTTTGGCTGCTGTGGGACTGCTACGCTGTTTTTGGCAGGGGACTTTTTCTGCGGCAGTACTTGGAAGCGTAGTGTTAGGCGTTATGATGCTGGTAATTTATTACGCCAGCCATGGCGGTTTAGGAGAAGGTGATGTAAAGCTAGCGCCAGTGCTGGGGCTGTGGCTGGGGTGGCAGCAAGGCTTGGTCTGCCTCCTGCTAGCCTTCGTCAGCGGAGCCCTTTATGGCGTGCTTCTCTGGCTTATGGGAAAGGCGCAGAGCAAAAGTGCCTTGCCCTTCGGGCCTTTCCTTTGTGGTGGTGGCATTGCAGCCTATTTTTGTGGAGCTGAGCTAGTGGCTTGGTATTGTCAATATATTTAATAAGGAGTTGAAAAAGATGAACATGTCGGAAAAATTTACGGAATTATACAATAAGTTACGTAGCAAAAGGCGTAGGCGCAAGCAATTACTGCTGCTAGAAATAAAGCAGGAAGGGATTACCATGTCCTGTATGCTGGGGGAGAACCTTCTTTGGCGGGAATGGCGGGCGTTAGCAGTGCCAAAAGAACTTGACGCTACCTATTGGCGTGCTCTGGAAGATGTGTGCAGGGAAATACTTTTGTGGAGCAAGGTACAGGTCAATGCTCCCTGCCTAGGAGTTGTGGAGGAAACTTTGCTGTATAGTGAAAGCATTACTTTGCCTGCATTGGAAAAACGGGAACTGAAACAAGCAGTAGCTTGGGAAATAGAGCAGGCAGTGCCTTGGGCGCAGGGAACCTATGCTAGCGCGTATCTGGCGGAGGCAGTGGGGAAAGAACTGCAGGTAAAGTTTTGGGTTGCGCCTGAAGGGGTGGTTGCCGGTTTAGGAGACACTCTTAGCAGATTACAACTGTTGCCTATAGGCATAGTAGCAGATGCGGAGCAGGCTGTAGCAAAGTGGTATGCAGGAGAAACTCTGTACACTTTGAATCTGTACGGCAAAGAAAAAAGTTTGGCGTGGGCGCAAGTCTGCCGTTCTCCCTTACTGCGCAGTGGTGCGGTAGCCTGCCTGCTTTTGACCGCCTTAGTGTGCGGCGTGGGGCGGGGCGCGTGCTACCTGGCTGCCATAAATTTACAACAGGCAGAGCAGGATTTAGGGGCAATGCAGGTGTGGCAGCAACGTTACCGGGCAAGCCATCAGTTAGAACAGCAGTTAGCGAAGCTAAAGCAATTGCAGCAGGCTGCCAAGCCTACCCATGTAGGAACTACGATAGAAAAGGTAAGCAGTAAGCTGGGACGCGAGTGTTGGCTGCAGCTACTGGCCAAAAGCGGGGGGCAGTGGCAGGCTACAGGTGTCGCTGCAGGTCCGGAAGCACTGCAGGAGCTGCTAGAACGCATGCAAAGCAGTTTTAAGGAAGTGCGTTTAGAGCGCTCCGAAAGTAAGAGTGAAGGCGTACGCTTTGTGTTACAGTTTAAGGAGCAGCAGGCATGAAGAAATTTAAGAAAATGTGGAATCATCACTGGAAATTTTATGGCTGGCCCATTGTGCTTCTGCTAGCTCTGGCTTTACTTTTGTGGGCGGTAGCAGCAGTGGGCTTGCCCAGTTACAGGGAGTATTTGCAATTGCGGGGACGAGCGCAGTTGACTGCACAACAGGCAGAAAAACTGCAGAATTTTGCTTTGTTCCATAGTGATTATGATAACTATGTGGCAGAGAAAAGCAGGGAACTTGCTGGTTTAAGCAAAAAGCTACCCCAATGCAGGGACGGTACGGAGGCACAAACTATGGTGCAGCAGCTGGCGTTGGCGCAGGGGGTACAGCTAGACAGCCTGCAAGGTGATGAAGCTAAAGAAAAAACTTCGCCTGCAGGAAAGCAGACCGTTAAGGATGGTTTGCTAGTTTTTACGCTGCGAGGAGAAGCGCAGGGTGGTTATTACGCTGTACTGCGCTGGCTGCGGCAACTGGAGAATAAACAAGCACATATTCGCGAGCTAAAGCTGCAGGGAACGGCGGAAGGAATGGTGAAAGCACAGCTGGTAATCAATGTGTATGGTATAAATAAAATTATGTAAAAAGGCTACAATAAAAAGTTATCGTCGTATTAAAAGAAAATTCTGTTCGCAAATAGTTGGCATATTCGCTATTTTTTGCTATAATAAAGGAAATGGCGGAGGTGCCTATGGAAACCATAACGATAATTTTAATGATAGGGATTGTGGTGCTGCTGGCGTTAGTGCTTTTCATCCTGCTGCAGCGCAAGCCCCAAAACGATGCTAATCAACACTTGGAGCAGTTGGAAAGGCGCTTGAGCGAAGCTCTCCACGATTTGCGGGGGGAACAGAACGCTTTGGCGCGGGCAGCGCGGATGGAGAACCAGGCTGCCAGCGACAGGCTCAGCGAACAGATTGATAAACGTGTAGCCCGTTTGGCGGATGTTACGGACCAAAGCTTGGAGCGCATCCGCGTTACGGTGGACGAGCGTTTGAACGAAAGCTTGGAGCAGAAGTTCAGCCAGGTCAGCAAACGCTTGCAGGAGGTGCACGTAACCTTAGGGCAGGTGCAGACCTTGTCCGGAGGCGTGGACGAACTGCGCCGCATTTTAGCCAATGTTAAAGTACGCGGTACTTGGGGCGAAATGCAGTTGGGAAATATTTTAAGCGATATTCTTGATAAAGGTCGCTTTGTAGAAAATGCGGAAATCCGTCCGGGAAGCGGACTGCGGGTGGAGTACGCCCTGCGTCTGCCGGGGCAGGGGGAGCAGGAAGTGCTGCTGCCTGTGGACGCCAAATTTCCCCTGGAAGATTACCAGCGTTTGCAGCAGGCGCGGGAGAACGGCGACACTGCAGGAGCGGAAGCTGCTGCCAAGCAGCTGGAGCGCCGTTTGAAAAGTGAAGCTAAGGATATTTGCGAAAAGTACGTCTGCCCACCGTACTCTACGGATTTTGCCGTCATGTATCTGCCTTGCGAAGGACTTTTTGCCGAAGCTTTGAATATTGCAGGCTTGGCGGAAGAAGTGCAGACCAAGTACAGAGTGTGCATGGCAGGACCTAATACTCTTGCCGCCTTGGTCAACAGTCTGCAGCTGGGCTTCCGCACTTTGGCGGTGCAGCAGCGTACTACGGAGGTATGGCAGCTGCTGAATAAAGTAAAGCAGGATTTAGAAGGGCTGCAGCAGTATCTTGATAAAAGCGGTAAGAAATTGGACGAGGCCCATACTGCCCTGCAAAGCACAGGGCGCTACGTAAACCGTCTGCGCAAGCAGCTGGATGCAGTACAAGTTTTGGAGGACCACACCCATGGCTGAAATGCAGAATAATGAGCAGAACAATAACGGAACACCCTATAAGAAACCACCGTGGTATGTGCAGTTGTTTTTGGCAGCCTACGGATTTATCTGGATGAATATGATTTTTGTGGCAGGCTTGAACAGCTTGTACATGAAAACTATCGATTGGGACAGCTTCAGTCTTTGGGTTGCCATGACGGCAGGCTTTCCTTTGATCTTTAAATTTTTGCCGAAGATTTTGAAATGAGGGGTAAGGATGGAATTTTGGGATATTTACGATAGCAAGAAACAACCTACAGGACGCACCATGAAACGCAATGATTGGATTTTGCAGGATGGGGAGTACCACTTGACCGTGTTGGGCGTAGTGCGCCATGTGGACGGACGCTATTTGATTACCCGCCGCGTGCTCACCAAGGCGTGGGCTGCAGGCTGGTGGGAAGTTCCCGGTGGTGCCGTTATGGCGGGGGAAAGCAGCCGTGAAGCTGTTAACCGCGAAGTAATGGAAGAAACAGGTCTTGATGTTGCCAACGTTCCCGGCGAACCGCTCTTGACCTACCACCGCGAAAACCCGGGGGAGGGCGACAACTATTTTGTTGACTGCTACCGCTTTACTTTGGACTTTGCTCCCGAAGCTGTAAAGATCCGCCCTAACGAGGCGCTGGAGTTCAAGCTGGCTACTTTGGCGGAAATCAAAGAGCTGGCAGCCCAAGGGGTATTCCTACACTACGACAGCATTAAAGAAGTGTTTGAGAAGTAAGGAAAACCTAAATTTTTTATTGTAAAAACTCGCTGTGCGTGGTAAAATAGTACGGTGAATGCTTATGATTATATGTACAATTAGATGTAAAGCAAGTTTGGAGGAATTTAAGTATGTCAGGACATTCTAAATGGGCAAACATTAAACATAAAAAAGGTAAAGCAGACGCACTGCGTGGCAAAATCACTACTAAAATCAGCCGTGAAATTACCATTGCTGTTCGTATGGGCGGTGCTGACCCTACAGGTAACATGAAATTGAAATTGGCTTTGACCAAAGCTAAAGCTAACAACATTCCTAAGGACAACATTCAACGTGCTATCCAAAAGGGTGCAGGCGCTCTGGAAGGTCAAAACTTTGAAGAAATTACTTACGAAGGTTACGGTCCTGCAGGCGTTGCTATGATGGTTAGCTGCCTGACCGATAACCGTAACCGTACTGCTGCAGACGTTCGTCACGTATTCTCCAAATACGGCGGCAACTTGGGCGCTACTGGCTGCGTAGGCTACATGTTCCAACAAAAAGGCATTTTCGCAGTTAGCAAAGAAACCGGCGTTGATGAAGACGAACTGATGATGATTGCTCTGGAAGCAGGCGCAGAAGACATCAAAAACGAAGAAGAAGGCTTCGAAATCATTACCGCTCCCGATGCTTACGATGCTGTAGAAAAAGCTTTGGCTGATGCAGGCATTGAAGTTGCTATGGGCGAAATCACCATGGTTCCTGATACTATGGCTGAATTGTCCGCAGAAGATGCTGAAAAAGTTCAAAAGATGCTGGACGCACTGGATGACTGCGATGATGTACAAGATGTTTACACCAACGCTGACTTGCCGGACGACGACGAGGAATAATATTTAGGATGGATAATCCTTGGAAAGCAGGCAGGTTTTGTCTGCTTTCTGTTTTTGTGAGGACTTTTTATGCTGGCTTTAGGAATTGACCCGGGTACCGCTATCTGCGGCTATGGGCTGGTGGATATGACGGGAAACCGCCTGCGTCCTGTCTACTACGGCTCCGTGCTGACGGATAAGGATATGCTGCCGGAAATGCGCTTGAAAAAGATTTACGACGATTTAAGCGCCATTATCGAGCATTTCCACCCGGATTTTATGAGTATAGAAAAGCTGTTCTTCAACCGCAATGTGACGACGGCGATTCCTGTAGGCCAGGCGCGGGGCGTTGCTTTGCTGGCGGCGGCTAACCATGGGCTGCCGGTGCTGGAGTTTACCCCTATGCAGATCAAATTAAGCGTAGTGGGTACGGGCAGTGCTACCAAAGAGCAGGTTATCTACATGGTAATGCATTTGCTTAATATCCGCGAAAAGATTAAACCCGATGATACGGCGGATGCCCTGGCTGCAGCTATCTGCGGCTTGAATACGGCTTCCACCCGCCGTTGGCAGGAGGGCAGATAAATGATTGGCTCCTTAAAAGGTAACGTGGCGTATCTGGCTACGGACTATTGCATAATTGATACTGCAGGCGGCGTGGGCTACAGAGTGTTTATGCCTGCCGCTCATCTTGCCCAGCTGGCGCTGGGCGCTTCCGTGCGGGTGCACGTGCACACTGCCGTGCGGGAGGACGCCATCACCCTCTACGGCTTTTTAAGCCAAGAGTATTACGATATGTTCCAGCTTCTATTAGGCGTTAGCGGTGTAGGCCCCAAGCTGGCTTTGGGAGTGCTTAGCGCAGTAAAGCCGGAGGCCTTCTATTTGGCGGTGCAGAGCCGTGATATGAAGGTGCTGACCAAGCTGCCGGGCATTGGCAAAAAAACGGCGGAACGTCTGCTGCTGGAGCTAAAGGATAAAGTTGGCGGCATCAGCGGCGAAGTGGGCGCGGACTTTACGGAAAGCGTAGCTGCCGGAGGCAGCGGAGCTGTGGCAGAAGCTATGGAAGCACTTGTTTCCTTGGGCTACACCAACAGCGAGATTATGCCCGTCTTGAAACAGATTTCCAACGTGGAAACTTTGAAGGGTGAGGAAATTTTGCGGCAAGCCTTGAAATTGTTTGCCAAAAGATAAAGGATTATGATATAAGGGAGGGCAATAATGGAATTCGATGAGCGAATTATTGCCGGTGCGGAGCAGGAAGCCGATGGCTGGCAGTACAGCCTGCGCCCGCGGCTTTTAAATGAATATATCGGCCAAAGCCAAGTGAAGGACAACCTGTCCATCTTCATCAAGGCTGCGGCAGCCCGCCATGAGGCACTGGACCATGTATTGCTCTTCGGTCCCCCGGGTTTGGGCAAAACCACCTTGGCTAACATTATTGCCAACGAGCTTAATGTCAACATTCGCGTAACCAGCGGTCCTGCTATTGAAAGGCAGGGGGATCTGGCAGCGATTCTGACTAACTTGGGCGATAATGATGTGCTGTTTATTGACGAAATTCATCGTCTGTCTAAAACGGTGGAAGAAATTTTGTACTCTGCCATGGAGGACTTTGCTTTAGATATTATTATTGGCAAGGGGCCTGCTGCCCGCAGTGTGCGGTTGGACTTGCCTAAGTTTACCCTGATTGGCGCTACTACCCGCTTGGGCGCCATTGCTGCGCCTTTGCGTGACCGTTTCGGTGTGCAATGCCGTTTGGAGTTCTATAAGCCGGAGGAGCTGCAGTTTATCATTACCCGTGCTGCGGAAATCCTGGGCGTAAAGATCGACGAAGGCGGTGCTGCCGAGATTGCCCGCCGCAGCAGGGGTACGCCCCGTATTGCTAACCGTCTCTTGAAACGTGTCCGCGACTTCGCCCAAGTATTGGGCATCGAAGTGATCAACAAACAGTTGGCTGATGAAGCATTGGCGAAACTGGAGGTGGATCGCAGCGGCCTGGACCGTAATGACAGGCGTATCCTGCAGACCGTGGTGAAAACTTTCGGCGGTGGCCCTGTAGGCATTGAAACTATTGCTGCAGCAGTAAGCGAAGAGTCCACTACTATTGAGGACGTTATCGAGCCTTATCTGATGCAGCTGGGGTTGCTCCAGCGTACTCCCCGGGGGCGCATTGCCACCCGTGAGGCGTATCGCTATTTGGGCGTACCCTTTCCGGAAAGCAGGTGAGCGGAATGAAATTATTGCTTCATGCCTGCTGCGGACCTTGCGCCTGCTACCCGACGGAAAAGTTGAGCGGTGCAGGCATTGATTTTGACATTTTGTTCTTCAACCCTAACATTCATCCCTATAAGGAGTTCAAGCACCGTTTGAGTACCTTGCGGGAGTTCTGTGAAAAGAAGCAGTATGGGTTGATTATTGATAAAAGCTATCCTATAGAGGATTGCATCCGGGGAATGTTGGCAGAAAAAGTGCGTTGCGCTTTCTGCTACCGCGTGCGCCTGCGTTATGCAGCCAAGTTCGCTAAAGAAAACGGCTACGACGCTTTCAGCACTACCTTATTGGTTAGTCCTTACCAAAAGCATGAACTGATTATTAAGGAAGCGGAGGCTGCTGCAGCGGAGTTCGGCGTTCCCTTCTACTACGAGGATTTCCGCGTAGGCTACCAACGTGGCGTGGACATCAGCCTGGAAATGGGTTTGTACCGCCAGCAGTATTGCGGCTGCGTATTTAGTGAGCGCGACCGTTACGAAATCCGTAAAAAGCCCAAGGGTGACGCGCCCCAAGGCAAATTTACGGTAGTAAGCAAGAATATTAAAATGGTTAACAATTGATGAGAAAAGCAATTTTTTTCCTAATACTTATATTGTGCTTAGCATCTTGCTCCCTTGCCGGCGCCTATACTTTGCGCGTAGGCGTAGTGGAGCAGCAAAGTACGGTGGAGCTGAGCTGCGAAGGTGATTTTACTGTTATTGCCAACGGTGAAGTTACCACCATGCCCAAGGGCAAGTATTTTATCCATAATGATGGCGGACGTTTACGCTTTGATGATGACCGCGTTTTTAGCGGCAGTGTGGAAGTGCGTTCCGTTACAGGCAAGCCTTTGCCACAACTGAACAAGCGTAGTTACAAGGGAAACTTGCGCCTTACCTTGACAGGCGATAAGCTGACTGCAGTTAACTACGTGGATTTGGAAGATTATTTAGCCAGCGTGCTGCCTGCCAAAACCATGGTGGTTTGGCCCGATGAAGGCATTAAGGCGCAGGCAGTGGCTGCCCGTTCCTATGCCATGTATATGGCGGAGCAGAACCGCTACAAGGCTTTCGACATCTCTGCTAATGACAAGGAGCTGGACTACAAAGGTACAGGGCCGCGCATTGAAAAGACAGCGGTGACGAAGCTGATTGCGGCGACGGCAGGACGTTATTTAGTGGACTACTACGGCAACGCTGTTATGGCGGTGTCTACATCTTCCACCGGTGGACGTACGGAGTCCGCAAGGGAGCTGTGGGGTAGGGACGTGCCCTGCCTGCAGTCAGTGGAGGATTATGACAGTGACAGTCCCGACTATACTTGGGAACAAATGGCGACGCCTGCACTGTTGGAAGCACGCTTAGCCCAACGAGGTTACGTGGTAGGCAAGCTGACCGGTGTACGCCTTTCACCCTTAGATGCGCCCGGTGCCGATAGAACGGCTACAGGCAGAGTGAAGACCATGGTCCTTACCGGTGAGGCGGGCAGCGCCACGCTGAGCGGTGAAGAACTAGCGGAGCTGGTAGGCTTGCCGGGGACGCTTTTCGACGTGGAAACAGGCACGCCTGCTCCCGAAGTTTTAAAGGTGCCCATTGAAGACCGTTATGGCTACCAAGTAGGCAGCAAGGATATCGGCATCAAAGTTAAGGAAGAAGAAAAACCTGTGTGGAACACTTTCCTGCGCAGCTACCACATGCTCAGCGGCGGTAATGCGGAAAAGCTGATTTTCCGTGGTAAAGGCCGTGGCAGCGGGCTGGGGCTTTCTGCCTGGGGGGCTCGCGGTATGTGCATCGCACGGGAACATATCACTTATCAAGAAATATTAGCGCATTATTATCCACATACGGAGTTAAGATAAAGGAAGTAAGAAAATGTTAGTTACAGATTTTAATTACGATTTGCCCCAGGAGCTGATTGCTCAGCATCCTATGGAGCCTAGGGACCATTCCCGACTGTTAGTGGTTGACAAAACCACCGGTGAAATTGAACATAAGCATTTCTATGATCTGCCTGACTACCTACGTCCCGGCGACCTGTTGGTGTTCAATGATACCCGTGTTATTCCCGCCCGTCTCCATGGCACCAAGGACACCGGCGCCCATGTAGAAGTTTTCCTGCTGACCCGTAAGGATGCTACGGATTGGGAAGTATTGGTTCGTCCCGGTAAAAAGCTGCAGGTTGGTGCTAAAATCAATTTCAGCGACGAGCTGAGCTGCGAAGTTATTGCTCACACTGATTTCGGTGGTCGTATTGTCCGCTTTAAGTACGAGGGTATTTTTGAAGAGATTCTGGACCGCTTGGGCGAAACACCACTGCCTCCTTATATTACTGCTCCTTTGGAAGATAAGGAACGCTACCAGACCGTGTACAACCGCGAACGCGGTAGCGCTGCTGCGCCTACTGCAGGCTTGCACTTTACCAAAGAACTGCTGCAGAAGATTAAGGATATGGGATGCGAGGAAGTTTTCGTTACTTTGCACGTTGGCCTTGGCACCTTCCGCCCGGTAAGCGAAGCGAATATTGAAGACCACAAGATGCACCGCGAGTTCTACACTGTTTCTCAGGAAGCAGCTGACGCCATCAACAAGGCTAAAGCGGAAGGACGTCGTATTATTGCTGTAGGCACTACGGCAGTGCGCACTTTGGAATCCGCAGGTGCGGACGGCGTAATGCGCGCAGGTGGCAATTGGACTCAGATCTTTATCTACCCCGGTTACAAGTTCCGTTTTGTAGACGCCTTGGTAACTAATTTCCATCTGCCCCAAAGCACTTTGCTGATGCTTGTTTCCGCATTATCCACCCGTGAGATTATGCTGGACACTTATAAAGTTGCTGTAGAAGAAAAATATCGTTTCTTCTCCTTTGGCGATGCCATGTTTATTGTTGATAAGAATAAGTAAGCTTTGACTACGTAAGGAGTTATTATGACACACGCAGTTACTTATGAATTAATTAAAGAATGCAGCCGCAGCGGTGCCCGTTTAGGCAGACTGCATACTCCCCACGGCACTTTTGAAACTCCCATGTTCATGCCCGTAGGTACCCAGGCCACCGTTAAGACTTTGGCACCGGAAGAACTGTATGATATGGGCAGCCAAGTAATTTTGTCCAACACCTACCATCTCTTCCTGCGCCCCGGTCACGAGCTGGTGCGCAAGGCAGGCGGTTTGCACAAATTTATGAATTACGAGCGCGGTATGCTTACCGATAGCGGCGGTTTCCAAGTGTTCAGCTTGGGCGCTATGCGCAAGATTACGGAAGAAGGCGTAATGTTCCGCTCCCACATCGACGGCAGCAAGCAGTTCCTTTCTCCCGAAGTGAGTACCCAGGTGCAGGAAGCCTTGGGCGCAGATATTGCCATGGCTTTTGATGAATGCATCCCTTATCCTGCGGATTTTGACTACGCTAAACGCTCTACGGAGCGTACTACCCGTTGGGCAAAGCGCTGCCTGGACACCCACACCCGTGAGGATCAGTCCATGTTCGGTATCGTCCAAGGCGGTATGTATCCTGAGCTGCGCAAGCTGAGCGTAGAGCAGCTGACGGAGCTGGACTTTGCAGGCTATGGTATCGGCGGTTTATCCGTAGGCGAGCCCAAGCCCATGATGTACGATATTTTGAACGAAACCACCCATCTGATGCCTAAGGATAAGGCACGCTATCTTATGGGCGTAGGTACGGCGGACTGCATTGTGGAAGCGGTAAATCTGGGCGTGGATATGTTTGACTGCGTATTCCCCACTCGTGTAGCGCGCAACGGCACCGCTATGACCCACACCGGTCGTTTGGTAGTACGCAATGCCACTTATGCGGAAGATTTCCGTCCCATTGAAGAAGGCTGCCAATGCTATGCTTGCCGCAACTTCAGCAGAGCCTATATCCGTCATCTTTTCAAAGCAGAAGAGATTTTCGGCCTGCGTCTGCTGTCCATCCACAACTTGTATTTCCTGTTGCAATTTACTCGTGAAATCCGTCAGGCTATTGCTAACGATACTTTCCCCGAATTCCGGGAAAAATTCTTGCAAAATTATCGCGGATAACAGGATTTTAGGGTATAATAGAGAATATAACACTATTACGTTTATTATGGAGGTGCGAATATGCAAGGCGGAGATACAATGGCCTTACTTAATTCCCTGTGGCCCTTTTTCCTTATGGGCGGCATTTTCTACTTTATGCTGTGGCGCCCGCAAAAGAAGGAACAACAAAAACGCCAAGAGTTGTTGAACAGCTTAAAAGAAGGCGATGAAATTATTACTATTGGTGGTATCTATGGTAAGATTACCGCTATTTCCGAAAAAAGAGTAAAAATCCAGGTTGCTGAAGGCGTGGAGATTGAAATGGCCCGCAATGCTGTCAGCGGTCATCAAAACCCCGCAAAGAATGCCTGATATGAGTCCTGAGGCTGAGAAGATAGAGCTGCGCAAGTCTCTCAAGAAGCTGCGCAACACTTTTTCTCTGGAGCAGGCCGCATACAGCAGCCTGCAGGCTTCCCGCCATATTCTGGCCTGTGATGCGTACCGCAAGGCACGTTGCATCATGGGCTTTTTGGCATTTGGCAGGGAGTTGTCCGTGGATGAGGTGCTAAGGCAGGCTTTGGCGGATGGCAAGCAGGTGGCAGTGCCCTTTATTATTTCTGCGACGGAGTTTGTGCCGGCGCTGATTCAAAATCTTGATGATTTTGTTTTAGACCGCTACGGCATTCGTACTGTACGGCAACCGCTAGTGCAGGTAGCTCCGGAAGGGATAGACCTAGTGCTGGTGCCCGGCGTAGCTTTCGGGCGCGACGGCAGCAGGATGGGGATGGGGGCAGGTTATTATGACCGCTTTTTGACGGCAGTTCCCGGGGCTGTGACTATGGGCGTAGCCTATGACGGACTGCTGCAGGAAGCGTTGCCCTGCGATGCTCACGATGTGCCTATGGACTATATAGTTAGTGAAAGCGGAATCTTGATTCCTAAACCGCTTTAACTATAGACTAAACTCAAATATTAAGGAGGAATTTATTTTGCGTTGGAATGAATTCGGGAAATTCCTGATTATCGCTTTGGCAATAATCGGTGGTTTCTGCGTATACATCAATCCCTTAGCGAACTCCATCAAACAGGGCCTGGACTTACAGGGCGGTACCCACGTTGTCCTGCAGGCGGTGGATACACCTGAACTGAAGGTGGATGATGATGCGGTTAACCGCAGTGTAAAAATTATTGAACGTCGTGTCAACGAACTGGGCCTGACCGAGCCTGTTATTCAACGTCAAGGCAAGGACCGCATTATTGTTGAACTGCCCGGCGTAAAGGATCCGGAAAAAGCAATTGCTATGTTAGGTCGTACTGCTATGCTGCAGTTTAAAGATGTTAACGGCAAGGTTGTCATGACCGGTAGTGATTTAAAAGATGCACGTGCACAGGTAAGCCAAGGCAATCAGGCTGTAGTTGGCTTGGAGTTCAGCGATGAGGGCGGCAAAAAGTTTGCTGACCTGACTGCCCGTAACGTGGGCAAGCAGATCGCCATCGTTCTTGATGGTCAGGTGCTGACTGCTCCCGTAGTTCAAGAAGCTATCACCGGCGGCAGAGCCCAAATTTCCGGCTCCCGCAGTGTGGAAGAGGCTGAACATCTGGCAATCCTGCTGCGTAGCGGCAGCCTGCCCGTAAAGATTGAAGTCTTAGAAAATCGTACCGTTGGTCCTACCTTAGGCCAAGACTCCAAGGATAAGAGCATCAAAGCTTTTGCCATCGGTATTGCAGGCGTATTTGTCTTCATGCTGCTGTTCTACCGTTTGAGCGGTATTGTAGCAGACATTGCGCTGTTGCTGTACGTAATGCTGTTGCTGCTGGTAATGCGTTATTTGGGCGCAACTTTGACTCTGCCGGGTATTGCAGGTATCATCCTGTCCGTTGGTATGGCGGTTGACGCTAACGTATTGATTTTTGAACGTTTCAAGGAAGAAGTTAAGAAGGGTAAAACTTTGCGCAGCGCTATGGACGCAGGTTTCAGCCGTGCAATTATCACCATCCTTGACTCCAATATTACCACTTTGATGGCAGCAGCCGTACTGTTCTATCTGGGCACCGGTCCTATCAAGGGCTTTGCTGTTACCTTGGCTTTAGGTACTTTGCTCAGTATGTTCACTGCAGTAACTGTAACTAAGTTCCTGCTGCGTTTCCTGGTATACTCCAATTTCACTAAAAATCCCGCCTTCTTTGGTGCCAGCGCGCCCAAACCGGCTGATACTCAGGGGGTGGCTAAATAATGCGTAAATTCTCCATTGTTAAGAATTATAAACTGTTCTTTGCTATTACCATTATCTTCTTGCTGGTAGGCTTCGGCTCCATGATTGTCCGTGGTTTCAATCTGGGCATTGACTTTACCGGCGGCAGTATTATGGACTTGAACTTCCAACGTCCTGTAGCTGTTGCTGAAGTTCGTGATGTGTTGAAGGAACATAATCTGGGCAACAGCATTATCCAATTGGAAAGCAGCGATGCTAATGTTAAAGAGGCTAAGGGCGTGCTTATCCGTACCGGTGTTATTGATGACGAACAACGTCGTGCGGTAATGGATAATTTGAAGGGCAAGCTGGGCGAGTTTGAAATCCAACGTGTAGAAAACGTTGGCGCAACTGTTGGTGGCGAGCTGATTCAACAGGCAGTGCTGGCAATCGTTCTTTCTTGGTTCCTGATGATTGCTTATATCACCATGCGTTTTGAGTTCAAGTTTGCTATTGCAGCGATTATCGCTTTGATTATTGACGTTAGCGTAACTTTGAGCTATTTCTCCCTGTTCCACATGGAACTGGATTCTTCTTTCGTAGCAGCGCTTTTGACGGTAGTAGGCTACTCCATTAACGGTACCATCGTTATTTTCGACCGTATCCGCGAGAACCTGAAGATTCATCGTCGTAGCGAAAGCCTCACTGATATGATCGACAACAGTATTTGGCAGACCATGGCCCGCAGCATCTACACTGTAGGTACCTCTCTGTTTGCTATTGTCGCTATCTTCCTGTGGGGCGGCGAAACCATCCGCAACTTCTCCTTTGCGATGTTGGTTGGCTTCTCTAGCGGTGCCTATACTTCCACTTTCTTGGCAGGTCCCTTGTGGCTCTTCCTTCGTGGCAAAAAGGCTGGCGAATAACTGTATAGCTAAAAAAATTACCCCCGTACACCAATGGTGTGCGGGGGTTTTGTTTTGCAGTTCTCCTTTTTCTATGCAAAACTATCTGTTTTTGCTATACTGAAGGTGAAACGTAAAGTGGGTTCACTTCACTGTGGGCGGGTGCCTTTGTATTTATATTGTAGCATAATCGGCACATTTTGCAAGGTACGTCAACTGCATCTCTAAGTTAAGTCCATGAAAATTTTTTGTTAAAAATCGTGCAATTTTACTACGCTTGTGATAGAATATACGGGTACACAATGTGTGAAAAAAGAATAGGAGGCATAAAGATATGCATAGCTACAGCATGAACCTTGGCGGCAGAACCTTGACCATTGAAGCCGGCAAGATTGCAAAACAAGCAAATGGCGCTGTATTAGTACGCTATGGCGACACTGCCGTAGTAGTTGCCGTAACCGGCACCAAGACACCGCGTGAGGGTGTAGACTTCTTCCCTTTGACCGTTGACTTTGAAGAAAAAATGTACGCTGTGGGCAAAATCCCCGGCGGCTTTATTAAACGTGAAGGCCGTCCCAGCGAGCAGGCAATCCTGACCAGCCGCTTGATCGACCGTCCTATCCGTCCTATGTTCCCCGAAGGCTACCACAACGACGTACAAATCGTTGCTACCGCCGTTTCCGTTGACCCGGACAACGCTCCCGACATGCCCGCTATGTTGGGCGCATCCTGCGCACTGTCCATTTCCGATATTCCTTTTGAAGGCCCCATCGCCGGCGTTCGCGTTGGTTTGATTGATGGCGAATTCATCATCAACCCCACCGTTGAACAAGCAAAGGTAAGCGAACTGAACCTGGCTGTTGCAGGTACCAAGGACGCAATCCTGATGGTAGAAGCAGGTGCTAAGGAAGTATCCGAAGAAACCATGCTGGACGCAATCTGGTTCGGCCATGGCGTAATCAAGGAATTGGTAGAATTCCAAGAAAAAATCGTTGCTGAAATCGGCAAAGAAAAAATGGAAGTTCCTTTCTACGCTCCTCCTGCAGAACTGGTTGAAGAAATCGAAGCTTACGGCGCTCAAAAGCTGAAAGACGCTCTGATGGATGCTAACAAACTGGAACGTGAAGAAAACGTTGCTAAAGTTAAAGCTGAAATCGCCGAAGTATTCCTGGAGAAATATCCTGACAACGCTAAAGACGTTGCTTATGTTACCCAAAAACTGGTTAAGAAGATCGTTCGCCGTACCATTTCCGTTGACAAGATCCGTCCTGACGGCCGTCAACTGGACGAAGTACGTCCTGTAACCTGCGAAGTTGGCCTGCTGGCTCGTCCCCATGGCAGCTCCTTGTTCACCCGTGGTCAAACCCAAATCCTGAACGTTTTGGCTTTGGCTCCCCTGCGTGAAGCACAAATCCTGGACGGCCTTGGTGCAGAAGAAACCAAACGCTATATCCACCACTATAACTTCCCGCCTTATTCCGTAGGCGAAACCAAACCTCTGCGCAGCCCCGGCCGTCGTGAAATCGGTCATGGCGCATTGGCAGAACGCGCTTTGAAACCCGTTATTCCTTCCGAAGAAGAGTTCCCGTACGCAATCCGTCTGGTATCCGAAGTTTTGGAATCCAACGGTTCTTCCTCCATGGGCTCCGTATGCGCAAGCACCCTGTCCTTGATGGATGCAGGCGTGCCCATTAAAGCTCCTGTAGCAGGCGTTGCTATGGGCTTGGTAAAAGATGGCGACTACTTCACCATTCTGACCGATATCCAAGGCTTGGAAGATGCTCTCGGCGATATGGACTTTAAAGTAGCAGGTACTGAACACGGTATCACCGCTATCCAAATGGATATTAAGATTGACGGTATCAACAAAGATATCTTCACCCAAGCTTTGGCACAAGCTAAACGCGGTCGCGAATTCATCATGGGCAAAATGATGGAATGCATCAGTGAACCTCGCAAAGAGCTGTCCAAATATGCTCCCAAGATTACTACCATCCATGTTGATCCCGATAAGATCGCTAAGGTTATCGGCCCTGGCGGCAAAACCATCAAGAAGATTGTTGATGAAACCGGCGCTAAGATCGATATTGACGATACCGGCCGCATCTTTATCGCTGCTGTAAACAGCGACGCTGCTTACAAAGCAATCGACATGATCAACGGCATTACCGCTGAAGCAGAAGTTGGCAAAGTTTACACCGGTAAAGTTACCCGCCTGATGAACTTTGGCGCATTTGTGGAAATTCTGCCCGGCAAGGAAGGCTTGGTACATATTTCCCAACTGTCCACCGAACGTGTAGAAAAAGTTGAAGACGTAGTTTCCGTTGGCGACGAAATCGTTGTTAAGGTTACCGAAATCGACAACAAAGGCCGCATCAACCTGTCCCGCAAAGCAGTGCTGATGAAAGGTATGCAAAAATAAGCTTTAAAATAAAAAGGCTCTCCGCAGGGAGAGCCTTTTTTGTAAAGGAGATACATTATGCGAACTAGAGGTTTTGAAAAAATTACGAAATATATGGATGTCGATTTCCCCATGCCGGAGCGTAAGACCCAGCTTAGCGCAGGCTACGACTTCTGCCTGCCGGAAGCAGTGACACTGGAGCCGGGCAAGCTGCAGCTGGTACCCACAGGCGTAAAAGCGTACATGCAGGGCGGCGAGTACCTGGGTATGCACATCCGCAGCAGCATGGCAGTGAAGAAGCACATTATGCTGGTGAACAATGTGGGCATTATCGATGCGGACTATTACAATAACGAGGACAACGAAGGCCACATTATGCTGGCGCTGCTGAACATGGGCGAAGCACCCATTACCCTGCCCAAAGGGGAACGCGTTGCCCAAGGCATTTTCTACAACTACTTGGTAGCAGATGGCGACGGCGATACGGAAAAGGCAGTACGTGGCGGCGGTTTCGGCAGCACTAGCAAGTAAAAATGTACGCTTTGACAAGAAATATGTAAATACCTTTACATTTTGTAAAGTTTAAATGCATGTTAAAGATTTTTGTTTGACAAAGTGAGATAATAGTAATAGAATAATGCTTAATAACAAGCCATTAGGAAGTACGACGGTGTGCTTCCCGAGGATAGAGGCGCGGAAGGCATCAGTAATCTGTGGAGCGGGAGCGAGGAAGCAGAGGAAAGGGCTTACGCCGAAGTGCAGTGGCAGCCATGCTGCTGTGCTGGGCCGTCAGTGAAAGCTGCCGGACTGTCGCTGCAGTCGCAGCGGAGAGCTATCTCAGCTATGGTATGTATTGACATGCTTGCCGTTGAGATATCTAGAGCTATCTCAACGGTTTTTTTATAATGTAAGGAGTGGATTTCATGATTCGTGTTCTGGTAAACGGCGCATTGGGCCGTATGGGCAGCGAAGTTTGCAAAAAAGTTTGGTCCGAAGCGGACTTGGAACTGGTAGGCGCTGTAGATATTAAAGAGGGCGTAGTTCCCTTGGGCGAAGGCGTAAAGGTTAGCACCGATCTGGTAGCAGCTATTGAAGCAACTAAACCCCAGGTTGTAGTGGACTTTACCCGTCCGGACGTAGTAATGGGCAGCCTGCGCAAAATGCTTCCCTTGGGCGTGCACGCTGTAGTTGGCACCACCGGTTTCAGCGATGCAGACTTGGCGGAGCTGGATGAATTGGCAAAAGCCAACAATACTTCTCTCCTCATTGCTCCCAACTTCGCACTGGGCGCAGTAGTAATGATGAAGCTGGCTTGCGAAGCTGCTAAATACTTCCCCAATGTAGAAATCATCGAAAAACATCACGATAATAAACTGGATGCACCTTCCGGTACTGCCATCATCACCGCTCAAAAGATTGCGGAAGTACGCAAGGCTATGCACCAAGGCCATCCCGATGAAAAAGAAACTATGGCGGGCGCACGCGGCGCTGATTTTGAAGGCATGAAGATTCACAGCATCCGCCTTCCGGGCTACGTTGCTTCCCAAGAAGTTATCTTCGGTGGTCAGGGCGAAACACTGCACATCAGCACCGACCCTGTAAACCGTGAATGCTATATGCCCGGTGTGGCACTGGGCTGCCGTAAGATTATCGACAGAACCGGTCTGGTATACGGCCTGGACCAATTACTCTAAGGCTGAATGAGGGGGACGAGATTATGAAAAAGTATAATGTAGCAATTTTAGGCGCAACCGGTGCAGTTGGTACCGAATTCTTAAAATTGATTGAAGAACGTAATTTCCCGTTCGCAGAACTGCGCCTGCTGGCTTCCAAACGCAGTGCAGGCAAAGAAATCCCGTTCATGGGTAAAACCTACGTAGTCCAAGAAGCTACGAAGGACTCCTTTGAAGGCATCGACATCGCCCTGTTTGCAGGTGGCAGCATTTCCAAGGAATTTGCTCCCTACGCTGTTAAAGCAGGCGCCGTAGTAATTGATAACTCCAGCACCTTCCGTATGGACCCGGAAGTTCCCCTGGTTGTTCCCGAAGTTAACCCGGAAGATATCCTGAAACATAAAGGCATTATCGCTAACCCCAACTGCTCCACCATCATCATGGTTATGGCGCTGAAACCGTTGTACGATTTGGCACGTATCAAACGTATCGTAGTAAGCACCTACCAAGCTGTTTCCGGTGCAGGCAAGGAAGGTATCGACGAGCTGACCAACCAAGCTAAAGCTTACAGCGAAGGTCGCGAAATGGAAGCCCATATTCTGCCTTCCGCATCCTTGGCTAAGCATTATCCCATCGCTTTCAACCTGATTCCCCAAATCGACGTCTTCTTGGACAACCTGTATACTAAGGAAGAAATGAAGATGGTTAACGAAACCAAGAAGATTATGCATGATGACGAAATGCGTATTACTGCAACCACCGTCCGTGTGCCTGTATACCGCAGCCACAGCGAATCCGTCAACATCGAATTCGAGCATGATCTGGATTTGGCAGAAATGGCTAAAGCTATCGACGCTTTCCCGGGCGTACAAATGATGGATGACCCGCAAAACCAGGTTTATCCCATGCCTTTGTACACTTCTGAAAAATACGATTGCTATGTAGGCCGTCTCCGCCGCGACGAATCCAACCCCAACACCTTCAACCTGTGGGTAGTTGGCGACCAGATCCGTAAGGGCGCAGCCTTGAACACTCTGCAGATTGCAGAAGTTATGATTAAAAACGGCTGGATTTGATCCACTGCCGAGCCAATAGAGAAGGGGAGATTTCCATGAAGATTATAGTCCAAAAATTCGGCGGCACCTCCGTTGCCAGCGAAGAAGCCCGCATTGCCGTAAAAAACAAAGTGCAGCAGGCCATCCGCAACGGTTATTCCCCGGTGGTAGTCGTATCTGCTATGGGGCGCAAGGGCGCACCTTATGCTACCGACACTTTGATTGATACTTTAAAATCCGTAAACCTGTCCGTCAATGTACGTGAGATGGATATGCTCATGTGCTGCGGTGAAATTATTTCCTCCTGCGTAATGGCAGCAACCTTGCAAAAATACGGCATCAACGCTATGGCGCTTACCGGTGGCCAGGCAGGCATTATGACCGACTCCCAATTTGGTGCAGCACGCATTAAGAACATCAATGTTTCCAATCTGATGCACCTGCTGGAGTCCGGCATTATCCCCGTAGTTTGCGGCTTCCAAGGTATGACGGAAAACAACTTTAAGTTTACTACCTTAGGCCGCGGCGGCAGCGACACTTCTGCAGCAGCTTTGGGCGCAGCCCTGAAGGCTGAATTTGTAGAGATTTATACCGACGTGGAAGGCATTATGACTGCTGACCCGCGCTTGGTCAAAGAAGCCAATATTTTGGAGCAGATTTCCTATGCGGAGGTTTGCCAAATGGCATACAACGGTGCTAAGGTTATCCACCCCCGCGCTGTAGAAATCGCCATGGGCAGCAACATTCCCATGTACGTAAAATCCACCTTTAGCGATTGCCCCGGCACTCTTATCACCAGCGAAAGCGGTGGCCGCCGCAACGGCAGCGAGGTTGCTATTCACGAAAACTGCGCCAGCGGCGTAGCTAACCTGAACGATTTGGCACAATTCCGCATTGAGTTGAATCCCAGCGAATTTGCTGCAGGCCGCAACCTGTTTGAAGATTTGGCAGATGCAGGCATCAGCGTAGGCTGCCTCAACCTGTCCGAAAAGGAAGCTATGTTTGCCGTATTCACTCCGGACGTAGAGCATACCCGCAAAGTATTGGAAGAAACCGGTTTTAAATACGTCTGCAACGAAGGCTGCGCTAAGGTTTCCGTAGTAGGCAGCGCTATGCGCGGTGTGCCTGGCATTATGGCTAATTTCGTAGCTGCTTTGGCCGCTAAGAACATCGCCATCCTGCAAACTGTAGACTCCGATACCACAATTTCTGCAATTATTAAAGAAGAACATTTGGTAGAAGCAGTTACTGCTCTCCATCAAGCTTTCAAATTATAAAGAGGTGTATATGATGAAACCCTATTTTGGTAGACTTTTAACTGCAATGGTAACTCCCTTCTGCGAGGACGGCAGTGTTAATTACGAAGCTGGCTGCAAGCTGGCAGATTGGCTCTTGGCTAACGGCACCGATGCTTTGGTTATTGAAGGTTCCACCGGCGAAGCTGCCACCATGGACATGGACGAAAAAATCAAATTTATGGAAACCATCGTTAAGCATATTGATGGTCGTGCTCCCATCGTAGCAGGCGCAGGCACCAACTGCACCGCCAGCACCGTTGATTTGGCGAAGAAGATGGAAGCTTGCGGCGTAGACGGTCTTTTGGTTGTAGGCCCTTATTACAACAAACCTACCCAAGAAGGCTACTACGAACACTTTGCAGCAGTTGCTAAAGCTGTAAAGATTCCTATCATTGTATATAATGTTCCCGGACGTACCGGTTCCAACATCGCTCCTGCAACTATTGCCCGTTTGGCTAATGATTTTGACAATATCGTAGCTGTAAAAGAAGCTGCAGGCAGTGTTGCTCAGGCTGCAGAGCTGTACCGCGTTCTGCCGGAGCGTGTATCTCTGTACAGCGGCGATGACGGTTTGATTCTGCCTTTTATGGCCGTAGGCGCTTGCGGTTTGATTTCCGTACTGGCTAACTGCAACGGCCGTATCCTGCAAGATTTGATGCAGGCGTACAGCGAAGGCCGCGTCCATGATGCCGCAGAGCTGAATAAGAAGATGGTTCCGCTGGCAAAATGTGTATTTGTAGAATCTAATCCCATTCCCATCAAAGCTGCTGTAACCAAAGTTACCGGTATTGATGTTGGCGATCCCCGCCTGCCTCTGACCCGCATTAGCGCAGAGGACGAAGCAGAGCTGGACGAAGTGCTGAAAGCATATGGCATGGTAAAATAAAATTTTGCGCAAAAGAAAAGCTTACGTAGATCTAAAAAGTCTGCGTAAGCTTTTTTGTATGTTAATGTATTTTATTCCTGCCAACCTTTGCACAAGTCTACCCAGCCTTGGCAGTTGGAGGAATACTGCTCCAGTTCTTCCGGGGTGACTTCAATGGCGCTGTTATGGCTACCGCAGGCAGGGAAGAAGGTGGTAAAGCGTTTTAAGGAAATATCCAAATAAGTCTTGACGTTTTCGTTAATACCGAAGGGGCACACACCGCCAATGGCGTGGCCAATCAGGGGCTCCACTTCTTCTGCACTGAGCATTTTGGCTTTGCAGCCGAAGAAATGCTTGTATTTGCTGTTATCCACTTTGGCGTCGCCTGCTGCCACAATGAGGATGCAGCTGTCATCGTGGAGCTTGAAGGAAAGGGTTTTGGCAATGCGGGCAGGTTCGCAGCCTGCAGCTTGGGCTGCCAGTTCTACGGTAGCACTGCTGGTGGCAAATTCGATAATGCGGTCTTGGGCGTTAAATTGGCGCATATAGGCGCGTACTTTTTCTATGGACATAATATTTTTAGAGCCTCCTTGAATTTATGGTAAATAGGGTGCCAGTTTTTGGGCATCGGGAGTGGTGTAATAAGTTTTTTGGTTAGTGAAGATGACGAAACCGGGCTTGCTGCCTGCAGGCTTTTTCACGTAACGGCGTTGGACGCAGTCCACAGGCACTTGGCTGCCTTCCCGTGCTTTGCTAAAGTAGGCGGCAATCTCCACTGCCAGCTGCAGGTCCTGCTCCGGTACTTCCGGCAGAGCGCATTTGATAATAACATGGGAGCCGGGGATATCTTTGGTGTGGAGCCATAAATCTTTAGGTCCGCCAATGGTAAAGGTAACGTAATCGTTCTGCTTATTGTTCTTGCCAATGTAGAGGTCCGTTTCTTCGCTGATGCGCAGGTGCAGAGGCTGGGACTTGGGCAGATTGCTTTTCAACTTCTTCTTGCCTACGACTTTAATAAGTCCGGCGCCAATCATTTCCTGACGGATTTCTTCCACCTCGTTTTTAGTGGTGGCAGTAAGCAGGGAGGAATCCAGGCTCGCCAGATATTGGAGCATTTCTTCCGTATTTTCCAGCTGCACCATAACTTCCTTTTGGGCGCGTTTATATTTATTGTAGCGCTTGTAGTAGGCTTGGGCGTTTTCCGTAGGGCTCAGAATGGGGTTCAAGGTGATGCGCACAGGTTCACCGTCATAAATATTGATTAGGTCAGCCTGTTGCTGGCCTTTTTTGATTTGGTAGATGTTGGCCATAATGGTGTCCGCCAGCATGCGCTGCTTTTCCGCATCGGCAGCGTTGTCCAAATCTTTCTCCAATGCCTGCTCCTTCTTCCGCAGTTTGGCAATCTCCGCCGTCACCAGCTTTTGCAGCAGTTCATGCTGGGGCAGTTGGATAGGGCGCAGGCTCATGGCAAAGCAGATGGCGCTGTTGATGTCGTCAAATTCCCGCACGGTCATGCCCTGCTCTAAAACATGGGGCGCCATGGTCAGAATAGTTTTGACTTGATTGGTTCTGCTGACGAGGGCATAAACTTTTTTGTCGCCGTCATCGGCCAAGTGCTTTTGTAGTTGGAAAATAACTTCTGTAAGCCCTTTGGCTTCGCCATCCTCCAAACGCACGGTTTGGGGCAGAATGTCCGCGGCGGCTAAAAGTTCGCTGCAGGTGGCTTTGCCGATGCCTGTGGTGGCGCTGACTAAAGCTTTGCTAAAGTTGGCGGCGGGGAGGGCGTTGGCAGTGGCGACGATGTCCGCAGGGACGGCGGTCAAAATATTCAAGCCGTCCTGAGGCGGGGGCGCCACGTACTCTTTGCCTGGGAGCACCACGCGGTAGCTGTTTTGGGTAGCACCAATGTGCTTTAAGCTATCCGTAATCACATCATCCTGGGCAAGAATAATATTGCTGTTCTTGCCCGTCAGTTCGAAAATAAGCTTTTTGGTAATAATCTTACTGGACTGGCCCAGCATATCGATTTCTAGTGTAATAATACGGTCCAAGCCGCTTTGGCTGATTTTGGTGATGCGTCCTTCCTCCAGATGCTTACGCAGCAGCATACAGAAACTGGGCGGCGTTTCCGGGTTCTCCGGCAGGCGTTCGGGGATGTACAGGGCAGGGCTGCCGCCGTTCATATCCGCTAACAATGCCGTGGTGTCTTGGGCGCGCTTGACCAAAAGCAGTACAGCGTGGGGCGTAGGCATAAAGACTTTGTAAATCTTGGAGCCTAACAGTTCACGGTTCAATTTATCGGTAACTAATTTTAGTGTAAGTCCTTCGAGATTCATAATGTACCTCCATTATGCTCTCTATTATACTCTAACATGGAGCGTTAGTACAGCAAAACGCAGAAAACTAAAGAAAAATGGTGAAATTGGTGGCGATTTGTGGTATAATAACTTTTCAAGATAAGAATTTAACTGTGTTGCTTATCTATTACTGAATATGATTTGTACAAAGTAATCCACTTTTGTGGAGACAGGAGGAAGCTTGTGTTAAAGAGCATGACCGGTTTTGGCCGTGGTGAATACGAAGATCAAGATTTTTCTATCACTGTGGAAATGAAAACCGTAAACCATCGTTATAACGAAGTCGCAATCCGTCTGCCCCGTTTCTTGAACCCGGTGGAGGACCGCATCCGCAAAACTATTTTGAAGACCGTCAACC
Source organism: Phascolarctobacterium sp. (assembly GCF_045124115.1). Classification (GTDB taxonomy): domain Bacteria; phylum Bacillota; class Negativicutes; order Acidaminococcales; family Acidaminococcaceae; genus Phascolarctobacterium_A. The sequence continues at coordinate 1,260 of NZ_JBGVLF010000056.1, read as the reverse complement.
GTGGCCGTATTGATGTGTTCATCAATGCTGATTACACCGTTAGCGGCAACTGCACTCTGAAAGTTGATAAAAATTTGGCTGCTGCCTATCACAAAGCATTGCTGGAGATTGGTGAAGCCATCGGCGCTAAGGATGCAGGCATCAACCCTGCTGCCGAAATTATGAATATTGCCCGTTGCCAAGACGTAATCAATGTTAAAGAAGGTTTCTTTGATGTAGAAAGCGTTTGGCCTAAGGTAGAAATCGCCCTGCAACAAGCATTGAAGAACTTGGTGGCTATGCGTGAGACCGAAGGCGGCAATATCTACGGCGACTTTATCTACCGTGCTGACCTGATTGCAGAAAAACTGGCGCTGATTGAAGAGCGTTCTCCCCAAGTGGTGGCTGAATACCAAGCTAAGCTAAGCGAGCGCCTGACCAACCTGCTGGCAGACCACAACATTACTGTGGAGCCGGAGCGCTTGCTGCAGGAAGTTGCTATTTTTGCTGACCGCACCAGCATTACTGAAGAAATCGTCCGCTTGAAGAGCCACATTAAGCAATTCAAGACTATTATCGCTTCCGACCAACCTGTAGGACGCAAGCTGGACTTCTTGATTCAAGAGTTCAACCGCGAAGCCAACACCATTGCTTCCAAGGCTAATGACTACACTTTGGCACAGATCGTGGTAGAAATTAAGGCGGAAATCGAAAAGATTAGAGAACAAATCCAGAACATTGAATAAAGGGGGCAAAGGCCGTGGACATCAAGCTTATTAATATCGGCTTCGGCAATGTGGTTGCCGCTAACCGCATTATTGCCATTATCAGCCCGGAATCAGCGCCTATTAAGCGCATTATCCAAGAGGCTCGCGACAAGGGACTGCTCATCGACGCCACCTATGGCCGTCGTACCCGTGCCGTCGTAGTGACCGATAGCGGTCATATCCTGCTGTCCGCGGTGCAACCGGAAACCGTTGCCAACCGTTTGACCCAAAATGATACAGAGGATGAGGAGTAGTAAAATGGCTAACCAAAAAGAAAATGTAACTCCCAAGGGAGTGCTTTTGGTCGTATCCGGACCTTCCGGCGCAGGCAAGGGCACTATCTGCCAAATGCTGCGTGACCGCCTGCCCGATTTGGGCTATTCCATTTCCGTAACCACCCGCCAACCTCGTAACGGCGAAGTGGACGGCGTTAACTATTTCTTCAAAACCGTTCCCGAAGTGCAGGATATGATTGCCAAAGGCGAACTTTTGGAGTACGCCGAAGTTTATGGCA
>NZ_JBGVLF010000055.1:0-6242 GCF_045124115.1 Phascolarctobacterium sp. | reverse complement strand
CAATTCTTCCACCAGCTTGCGCATTACTGCACCTGCTTCGGCAAGTTCGTTGGCCTTAACATGGTTAATAACCACTTGGGACAAATCGCTTTGCTCCTCGTTGGGAATAAACAGCTTCAATCCATGGAGATCCGCGTACTTTTGGTACAAGCCGCACGCACGGGTACCTTTAGTAGAAAGCATCCACGCACCATTAGGCGCAATCTTTTTTGTCGCCAAAACTGTTGCTTCGATAATGTGTACCAAAGGCACAGGAATTTCCTCAGCAAATTGGTCGATAAAGTAATGAGCAGTATTGCAGGGTACTGCCAAAACATCTGCACCCATAGCGCACAACTGTAGTAAATCTGCCTTCAGCTTGGGCAGCGGAGAAGGTCCTTGTCCGCAAATCGCTGTACCGCGGTCAGGAATTTCGCAGTCGCCAATCATAAATACTACGGGATGTTCTTGGTCAATGGAAGCAGGACATTTAGCTGCCAACTGACGCAGGAATTCCGCTGCGGCAGCAGGTCCCAATCCTCCCAGCACGCCTAATTTTTTGCCATTCTTCTTGTACTTAATCATTCCGCACCTCTATCTTACTTCTGCTCCAGCAGATAAATATCGCTGATTTCTTTAATAGTTTCTACGTTCGTAGGCACCTGCTTAGTCTTTTGGACACGGCGGTACTCCAATCCACGTACCAAAATGTACTTGTGCTGGCCATTGCGCAATGCTTCCGGCAGCGCACCGGTTTGAGGAATCATTTCCACACCTGCTGTACGAGAATAATACATAAATCCCGGGCGCAGGAACTTATCCACGTAAATGGGCACATCCTTATCGCACTGTTCTTCATAAACACTGCTCATAGTCTTCACGCTGAAACGATCCGCAATCACAGGCAGTACAAAAGCGAAAGCTACGCACATGGTAACTACGCCAATCAAAGCATGGAGCCACGCAGCCATTTGGATATCACGATAATACCATAGGGTAAAACATACGGCAGCGCCCAAGATCAAAGTCATGACGCCCAACATAATCAAACTGAAAGCAGCTTCAGGCAGATATTGGCTGCCTACCATCCAACCAATGCCCAAGAGTAGGAACATGAAACCACTGCCACCCATCCAACTGTAGAAAGTGGTGTTGTGGCGCATTTTGGCAATCATGCGGGAAATATTCCAACCAATGATTACCGCTAAAGGTGGGAACATGGGCAGAATGTAGGAAACAAGCTTAGTTTGGCAGATAGTGAAGAAAATAAAGACAAACACCCACCAAACGTGGAACAGAAGCAGCTGACGCATATCGTCAATACGGCTTTCACTAATGGAAGCACGCACTGCCTGCACTAGCATACCCGTCCAAGGGAACATGCCCAAAATAACTACAGGGAAATAGTACCAGAAGGTTACGCGGTTAGCATGTTCGGGAGTGGTAAATCTAGTCACATTATGAAAACCGAGAAAGGTATTGATAAAGTCCATACCATGAACAGTATACATGGCATAATACCAAGGGGAAGCAATCAAAAAGTACAGCAGCAGACCGCGAACCACGTGCATCCGCAAAATCTCCCGCAACTGACCTGTAATTAGCAGATACAGGAAGATAATCGTACCGGGAAAGACGATACCGATGGGACCCTTTGTAACCGTTGCCAGCGCCATACATGCGTACATAAGCCAATAGCGCTTATGGGAAAAGGCCAGCACTGCTCCCGTCATAAAGAAAAGCAGCGTCGTATCCGTTACCGCAGCTTTGCCCATATAGAAAAACTGGACGCAGGTTGTCAGAATAATCGCTGACCAAAAGCCTGCCTTCTCATTAAAAGTTCTAGTTACAGAAACATAGAGCATCATCACTGTTCCGCACGCCATTAAAGAAGCAGGGAAACGCGCAGCAAATTCCGTGTAGCCAAAGAGCATCTGGCTGAAAGCCACCAACCAATAGTACATGGGCGGCTTATCATACCAGTAATGACCAAAAATGCGAGGAGAAAGAAAATCCCCTGTTTCAATCATCTCCCTGGCCGTTTCCGCATATACAGGTTCGTCCGGGTCCAGCAAAGGCACACCACCAATGCCGAACATAATGGTAAAAAGTACCAGCCCGCCAATCACCAGCAGGCTATTCTTCTCAATCTGCTTCATAAACTAACTCCCCAAAGCTTTATTTTGCAATTTTATCCAGATAATCGGCGTAAGTACGTCTTACACCTTCATTAATATCCATAGCAGGCACAAAGCCCAAATATTCCTGGCAGCGGTCATTGGCTAATACGCTGCGGAAAATGTCACCTTCGCGGGCAGGACCATAAGCCACAGGAAAATCATGGCCTACAGCCTGACGGAAAGCGGCAAGCAATTCATTTAAAGATGTTTCCTTACAGGTGGACACGTTGATTACATGACAGCCATCCAATTGCACTGCTTTGAGCAATGCTTGGGCAATATCCCCTGCATACACAAAGTCGCGGGTCTGCTCCCCATTGCCAAAGACAGTAACGCCTTTACCTTGGGCAAGCAGCTTACAGAAAATGCTGACTACCCCGCCTTCTCCACCTGTTCCCTGACGTTCGCCGTACACATTGGCAAAACGCAAAATCGTGGCGTTGATGCCGAACAAATCATGGTACAGACGCAAGTAGTGTTCCCCCGCCATTTTGGTCAAACCATAAAAGGACGTAGGTAACGGTGCTTCCGTTTCCTGTAGAGGAACATGAAGATTATCACCATAAACGGCAGCACTGGAAGAAAAAGCTATATTTTTGACATCATACCGACGACAACACTCTAAAACATTAACGATACCTTTTAAATTCACATCGCAGTCCACGTTGGGATGCTCAATGGAATAAGGCACCATGGTTTGGGCAGCCAAATGAATGACTGCATCAAACTTTTCCGAAGCGAAAAGATCTGCTAAAGATTCCGCACGCACATCCCCCACCACCAAACGCAGGGAAGATGGCACATGTTCTTTACGACCTGCGGACAGATTATCATATACTACAGTCTCTATATCTTGGCGCTGCGCCAAAAGCTGTAACAAGTGGGAGCCAATAAAGCCTGCTCCCCCTGTAACAAGTAATTTCATATATCTAACAACTCCTTAGGTTTGGACATCAAGCTACCTATGGATTTACTGACTGTTTTTGCCATTGGGCAAATGGTTGCGACCTTGCTTGGTCTTGCTTTTTACGGAAGCCATATTGAGTACATCACTGCCAAAAGCGCGAATAGTTACAACAGCGCCCAACATAAAGGGCAGATATTCCGCGGCAAAACGCCACAGTACCGCCATAATACCCTCCACACCTTCAGGAAGGATATTGGAGAAGAGCACAACGAAACCTGCTTCTGCAATACCGCTGCCACCGGGGGTAGGAGAAAAATACAGCACCAAATTCAAGAGCACCATACGCCCCATAACCTGCAGCAAATCAAAATCAATGTTCAGTCCTGTGAAGAAGGCAGGCACTGTGCCATAGATGAAGAGCAAGCTTAACCCTGATTCCACAAAAGCACGCAGCACCATTAAAGGATGCTTACCCATAACCATAACAGCGTTTTTAAACTGTTGATACCAAATAATGCAGTTACGACGCGTAGTATAGGATAACTTGCGGGTACAGTAGAAAATAATTTTCTCAGGATAGCGTGTATGCAGTAAATAGATAACGATAATAGGCAGAGAAACAAAGGCCGCGGACACCGCCGTAATCACGGAAGATGGCATCCAGCCCACAATATCCGGATCACTGTGGAGCACCACAGGCACCAGCAGAATCAGGAAGATGATGGACATAACTGTACGCACTAAAACCACCACTGTGGATTTGGCTACAGGCACTCCCGCCTTGCGCATAAACATAACTTGGGCAATAGCGCCACCGCTGGCACCGGGAGTAAACAACGCCAAAAAGTAGTTGCTAAGCACTACATTAACGATTTGGCGCATAGTTAAGCGTTCTTCCGTAATACTAGCCAAAGTTATGAGGCGCAGTCCGTCAAAAGTTAAACCAACGGCTAAAGAGCCCAACGCCAGCAAAATGCAGCAGGGCTCAAACATCGTCAGATAATCTAACGCCCTAATATCAAAAGTAAAATAGATGACTGCCGCGGAAATAATAAGGACACAACTAAAAAGCAGTCCCAACCGCAGCAAAATTTTGTTGTTCATTAATCCAAACCACCGAAATTTGTTAAAGCCACATGCTCTTGCTCTAACAAAGCTTTATTTGTAGCTGACAGGTATGCATCCAATTCCTGTCGCCAATGATAATGCCAAGTAAAAACTTTGCTTAACGATTCCGTATCCAGTCCGGGATGTGTCATAATCTCGCTGACACCTTCAGGCAGACTGCGGATGATGTTGCCTACTAGCTCCGCATTAAGATTGCCGCCTGCAAGCATACCGAAGAAATGGTCCGGATGACTGATGCCCTTGCCCTCGGCCGCCATAGCAGCCATATCGGCGCAGAAGCTGAGTCCGGCACGCCCCACCTTACGGCCCAAGCCTGCAGAAAAACCGCCGCTGAAAGTATAACCTTCCTTGGGGATACGTATTCTCCTAATATTATACTCATTACACAGCTTTAATACAAGCCCATTTACAAAAGGAAGTACATGGGTATGCTGGTGGCTGTCCACATGGGTAATGTTCACCCCTGCAGCCAGCGCCTTTTCCATTTGGGCACGCAACTCTGCTTCCAGTTCCGCACTGCTGACAGCGCCCGTGTAAAAACGTTTAGCGAAAGCCACGTAGTCCGCAGGGAAAAGTCCGTCAGCATCTACTAAGGTGCTGACTTCGGCAGCAGGCAGCGCAGGTGCTACACTGCCCACCAGCGTCAGGTGGATACCAATACCTAACCCGGGATTTTCCTTCGCCAACTCCACCGCTTCTGCAAAAGCAGGTGCGCTGGGCATCAAGGAGGTGCTAGTAATAAAGCCTTCCCGATAGCCTTTGATGATACCTTGGTTGATCAGCGTATGCAGACCGAAATCATCAGCATTGACAATTAATTTCTTCATAAAATCACAGCCTCTGATAATTTGCAAAGTGGAGTTTGACGAAACTCCTTAAAGCCTCTTTGCCCAGCTTGCGTGCCAAACGACGGGCACATTCCGTGGCGGCGCTGCCGCCACCTTTGGGAAGTTCCTCCTCCCCTGCCTGCACTGCCAGCTCGTCCATAGTCCGCAAAAACTGGGCGCGTGCCAGTACGGAAGCAGCAGCCACTGCCAAATTGCTTTCTGCCTTGGGCATCTGGCGTACCCTGCAGTCGGGGAAACGACGTTCCAATTCCCGCAAATTGACAGTGGAAGTGGTGAACTGGTCAATAAGAGCTTGATGGCAATCCTGCTGCCGTGACAAGACTTGGCTTAAAGCTGCCACGTGCCCGAAGCCCAGCAGTTGGTTCAACTTGCCCCCTTGAGCCAGCACCTGTTCATAACGCATGTTGTAGATTGGTGGTTTAAGTTCCAACACACTAAAGTCTACCACCGTTTCCTTAATTATACCTTCTAATTCCAGAATTTTTTTATCCGTAAGGAGTTTGCAATCCTTGACTCCTGCTGCTTGCAGTTTAGCAGCAGTTGTTCCATCCACCACCGTAGCAGCGACAACTAAGGAGCCAAAGAAATCCCCTTTGCCGGACTCGTCGCTACCTGCGTACAAGCCATCGATAGCCGTGTCCGCTACCTGCTGAGTAGCAGGATCTGCGGCAGCACCTCCGCCCAGTGCCTCCTGCAGTTTGGCTACAAGGGCGCTGTCACCGCTATACACAGGGTTCAAGCCTTTTTTACCATTATAAATGTTCACTGTAGCTTTGCAGCTGGCAAGCTGTACAACGAATTGATGTCCAAAGTTAATGGGTTTATCCACACTCAAGGGCATCCAAGCGCGGATTTTCTCCCGCGCCTCGTTCAAATAAGCTGCAAAAGCCTGAGTACTTAATTGTTTCATGTAAACCTCGTTATTCGCCTTTAGCTACGTAATGCTTTGCCTTCCAATCTTCAAAGAGCATGTACATCAAAGGCACAACTACCAACGTCAACAGTGTGGAAGTAGTCAAACCGCCTACCAAAACTACGCCCATGGATTGACGTAGCTCCGCACCTTCGCCAATGCCCAAAGCAATGGGCAGCATACCCAAAACTGTGGACCATGTGGTCATAAAGATAGGACGCAGACGCAAGGAGCAAGCCTCCAGAGTCGCTTCCTTCAAGGGCATGCCTTTTTCACGTGCTTGGTTA
>NZ_JBGVLF010000054.1:0-26256 GCF_045124115.1 Phascolarctobacterium sp. | reverse complement strand
GCAACTATTACGGAACTCCGCGCAAATACGTTATGGATTTGCTGGATAAAGGTCAGGACGTACTCTTGGAGATTGATATCCAAGGCGCCCTGCAGATTAAGAAACGTTTCCCGGAAGGCGTCTTCGTCTTCATCGTACCTCCTTCCTTGGAGGAACTTTCCGCCCGCATCTACAAACGCGGTACGGACAGCGTGGACGTTATCGAACGCCGTATGGCATCTGCAGCAGGGGAGCTTACCTACGCTGCGGAATATGATTACATCATTGTCAACGACATAGCGGAAAAAGCTGCCAACAAGGTGCTCACCATTATGGAGGCAGAACGCTACAGAGTTGCCAGAACCTATTTTATTGTTGATGAAATTTGCAAAGGAAAAGCATAAAGGAGTGATAGAGAATGTCTATGGTAGATCCTTCCATCGATTATTTGGCTGAAAAGGTGGACAGCAAGTACACTTTGGTTATTTTGGCTGCTAAAAGAGCACGCGAGCTGACTCAACCGGAAGTTAACGCACCGGAAAAAGAAGTTAGCAGCGCATTGAAAGAAATCGCTAACGACGTTATTACCTACGAGCGTACCAAAAACGTTTAATAGGGGAGGAAATGGCCTTGTTAAAGGGTAAGAAGATTGTCCTAGGAGTAACCGGCGGTATTGCCGTATATAAGGCTGTGGATCTTGTCAGCCGCCTGCGCAAGCAGGGCTGCGAGGTGCGCGTCGTAATGACGGAGCACGCCCAACAGTTTGTCACTCCTCTGACCTTTAAAGAAATCAGCGGCAACCAGGTGGCAGTGTCCATGTGGACTGCTAACCAAGAGTTTAATGTGGAGCATATTGCTTTGGCAAACTGGGCTGATGTTTTTGTTGTTGCTCCTGCTACCGCTAATATTATTGCCAAAATGGCCTATGGTCTGGCTGATGATTTGTTGAGCACCACGCTTTTGGCTGCCCAAGCACCCATCATCGTCTGCCCCGCTATGAATACGGGTATGTTTGAAAATCCTGCTACCCAGGAAAATATCGCTAAGCTGCAAAGCCGTGGCGTTACCGTGATGCCTCCGGCAGTGGGCGTGTTAGCTTGCGGCACCAGTGGTGCAGGGCGCCTGCCTGAACCGCCGCAGATTGTGGAGTTCATCAGCGACTTCTTTGCGAAACGCGAAGGGGATATGCGCGGCCTGAAGGTACTGGTTACTGCTGCAGGCACCCGTGAGCCCATTGATCCCGTACGCTTTGTGGGCAACCGTTCCAGCGGCAAAATGGGCTATGCTGTAGCGCAGATGGCTGCAGAACGCGGTGCAGATGTACTGCTGGTCAGCGGTCCTTCCGCTTTGACTCCTCCTGCCAATGTGCGTACTATCAAGGTAGAAACTACCAACGAAATGTTGGAAGCCTGCCTGGCAGCATACCCGGAGATGGACATTGTAATCAAGGCTGCTGCTGTAGCCGACTATCGTCCTCGCGATGTGGCTGACCAAAAAATCAAGAAGAAGACCGACGATGCCTTGACCGTCGTTATGGATAAGAACCCCGATATCTTGAAGACTTTGGGCGCAGCGAAAACCCATCAGGTATTGGTTGGCTTTGCTGCTGAAACCCAAAACCTGATTGATAATGCCCGTGACAAGGTAGTCAAGAAAAATCTTGATATGATCGTGGCTAACGATGTTACTGCCGCCGGCGCAGGCTTTAATGCGGATACCAATATTGTCAAATTCCTCTTCGCCGATGGCGCAATCCAGTCCTTGGACTGCTTGCCTAAGACGGAGGTAGCACAGCGTATCCTGAACGAAGCATTGCGCATTAAAAGCGAGCGCAAGTAATTAGTAAGCTTTGGCATAGTAGCTGACTAGGCAATGTTAAAATTTTTTGTGACAAATTTTACAAAACACTTGCCATAGTTAGCAACATGCTATATAATATCTTAGACAACTGGTTAGGACGTATCTGCGTCCTAGATAACTCTCATCAAGAGCGGTGGAGGGACCGGCCCTGTGAAACCGCAGCAACCATTGCAGAGTGACGTCTGTGAAACGGTGCTAAGTCCTGCAGCACTTAAAGCTGTGAGATGAGGATGCTTTAAAGCGATTTATGGCGTTCTCACTGGAGAACGCCTTTTTTATTTCCTCAGCACGAAACCTATGATAAAGGGTTGCTAACCCGTCTTTAGAAAGGAGCATGAAATGAGAAAACTGTTTACCTCTGAATCCGTTACCGAAGGACATCCTGACAAAATTGCCGACCAAATTTCCGATGCGGTTTTGGACGCTATCTTGACCCAAGACCCCAAAGGCCGTGTAGCTTGCGAAACCATCGTTACCACCGGTCAAATCCATATTTTCGGTGAAATTTCTACTGAATGCTATGTTGATATTCCCCGCATTGCCCGCCAGACCGTTATTGATATCGGCTACGACCGTGCTAAATACGGCTTTGACGGCAACACCTGCGGCGTTCTGATTTCCATTGACGAACAATCCCCCGATATCGCTATGGGCGTTGATAAAGCATTGGAAGCTAAAGAAGGCCAAGCTGCGGAAGAAGAAACCGGTGCCGGCGACCAAGGCATGATGTTCGGCTACGCAACCAACGAAACCGACAGCTATATGCCCATGCCCGCATACCTGGCTAACAAATTGGCTCTGCGCCTGACCGAAGTTCGCAAAACCGGCGTACTGCCCTACCTGCGTCCCGATGGCAAGACACAAGTTACCGTTGAATACGACGACGGCAAACCTACCCGCGTAGATGCTATCGTTATTTCTTCCCAACATGCGCCGGAAATCACTCAAGCGCAAATTCGCGAAGATCTGCTGCGTGAAGTAGTGGCAGCTGTTGTTCCTGCAGAAATGCTGGACGAAAATACTAAATACTACATTAACCCCACCGGTCGTTTCGTAATCGGCGGTCCTCAAGGCGACGCAGGCCTGACCGGGCGTAAGATTATCGTTGATACCTATGGCGGTATGGCTCGTCATGGCGGCGGTGCTTTCTCCGGCAAGGACCCCTCCAAGGTTGACCGCAGTGCTGCCTACGCTGCCCGCTACGTTGCCAAAAACATCGTGGCTGCAGGCTTGGCAGATAAATGCGAAATCCAACTGGCTTACGCTATCGGCGTAGCGCATCCTGTTTCCGTACTGGTAGAAACCTTCGGCACCGGCAAAATCGATGACGAAAAGATTGCCGAGCTGGTAATGAAGAACTTCGCTTTGAGCCCCACCGGTATTATCCGCGAACTGGACTTGCTGCGTCCTATTTACAAAAAGACTGCTGCTTATGGCCATTTCGGTCGTACTGATGTGGACCTGCCTTGGGAACACACCGATAAAGCTGCTGCACTGCGCCAGCAAGCAGGTCTGTAAGCTGCGGACGAAAAAATTTATAAGCCTTTTAACCTCCCGAAGATTTTCTTTGGGAGGTCTTTGGTTTCTAACGGAGAAATATGTGTTGCCTACGTTAGTACAAATTAGTTAAATAGTTACTGTAAGAAGGATGTAAGCAAGGTTTTACATAAATTTTTTCTAAAACTACGTCCCCGTGTATTTCAACTGGCTCCTAAATATGGTATAATTATCAGATGTCAAATTTGTGAACTGGTGAATTTACTGTGACGAAAAATTTGAAAGTGTAGGTGAGGAGATGGATTTGTTTTTGATGGCCGTTGCCTGCTATGGCGTCGGCATTGTGACCCTGTTTTTCCCTCATAGCCTGCAGCGTGCAGCCCATTGGCTGGCCAACGGCGCCTCTTTGGCAGGCAGTGCCTTGGTGGCTTATGGTGCAGGTATGCAGTTGTGGGGTGGAGTGCAGGCAGAGCCCTTGGCATGGGGCTCCTATAGTTTGACCTGTGATGGTTGGAGCGCAATCTTTTTGCTCTTAACCGGTATCGCCGGTGTTATCACCAGCTTGTACGCTCTGGGTTACGCCCAAAGCTACGAGGGCAGCCGCTTACGCCTTTTGGGCGGCATGTGGAGCTTGTTTATCGCGTCCATGGTCTTGGTGCTGTTGGCAGGCGATGGCTTCAGCTTCCTGCTGTTCTGGGAAATAATGGCGGTAGCATCCTTTATGCTGGTTAACCATGAATCTGAAAAACGCAGCACTTGGACTGCTGCTTACCAATATTTAGTAATGACTTCCATCGGTACGGCTGCCATTATGATTGCTTTCCTGCTGACAGGTACTGCCAGCGCCAGCTTCAGCTTTGCCGATATGGCCAATAACAGGCTGACCGGTTGGTGGCAGCATGGCGTTTTTGCCGCTGCTTTCATTGGTTTCGCTTTGAAGGCAGGTCTCGTACCCCTGCATGTGTGGCTGCCTAAGGCCCATCCTGCGGCGCCCAGCCATGTATCCGCCCTCATGAGCGGCGTAATGCTGAAAATTGCTCTGTACGGTTTCGGGCGCTTTATGTTCAGCTTCCTGCCTGCCTGGAACTACTGGTGGTGCGTTATCGTTATGGTAGTGGGCGTAGTTTCCGCCTTTTTGGGCGTGCTCTATGCGCAGATGGAAACTGATATTAAACGTATTTTAGCTTATTCTTCCGTGGAAAATATGGGCGTTATCTTCGCTGCTTTCGGCTGCGGTATGCTGCTGAAGGTAGTGGGAACCAGCAATTGGTATATGCTGGGCTTTGTGGCTGCCCTTGTCCATGCTTTCAACCACAGCATTATGAAAGTGCTGATGTTTATGAGCGCGGGCAGCATTATGCACGGCACAGGCAGCAAAAACTTGGAACTTTTCGGTGGCTTGGCACGCAAAATGCCGTACACTGCACTGTTCACCTTTGTAGGCTCCATGGCTTTGGCTGCGATTCCCATGACCAATGGTTTCACCGGTGAATGGCTGGTGCTGCAAAGCTTTATCTCTTTGGCTTCCTCTAGCTCCGCCCAAGATATCCGCCTGTGGACTGCACTGTGCTTCATCCTGCTGGGCTTCACCGGTGCTTTGGCTTTGGGCTGCTTCGTGCGTTTCTTCGGCATTGCCTTCTTGGGACGCGAGCGCAGCGAGCTGGTAGAGCATGCCCATGAATCCGATGGCTTTATGCTTAGCGCAATGGGTATCGCCAGCGTTCTTGTTATTGTTTGCGGTATCTATCCCATTAAAGTGATTGAAACTGTGTGCATCGCTTTGGAACTTCCTCTTGAGTTTGCCGTGCAAGGCATGGGCTTTGCTTGGGCAGGCAGTGGTGCCTTGGCAGTGTTCAACCCTGTACTGCTCTTGATTTTGTTAGCTGTTTTGGGTGCTGTTATTTACTTGGCAACCTCCGGCGTTTTTGTTGAGGAAAGTGTTACTTGGAACTGCGGTACCTATCCTACGGAGCGCCAACAGTATTCTGCTACCGGTTTCAGTAAGCCTGTACGCCGTGCTTTCGACTATATGTTGAAGCCTAAGCGTGAAGTAACTTATGTCCGCAAGGATCATTCCTATTTCGGCCGTCAGCTGTCCTACAAGCTGGAAATCCCCGATATGATTACGGAAAAGCTTTATCTGCCTTTCCAAAAACATTTCGTAGGTGTTTCCGCTTTCCTGCGCCGTCTGCAGCAGGGCAGTGTGCGCCTGTACGTATCCTACGTTATGGCTGCCATGGTTTTAGTTTTAGTATGGGGGGCACTGTATAAATGATGGATTTGACTTATCAATTACAAAATTTGGCCCTCTGCTTGGCGCAAGCGCTGCTGCTCTTATTAGTAGCGCCCATGATTACAGGCATTGTGAAAAAGGTGAAGGCTGCCCTGCAGAACCGTGTGGGCTCCAGCATCTTCCAAGAATATTACGACATCAAAAAATGGTGGGCTAAGCCTACTATGGTTACTCCTTACACTAGTATGATCTTCCGCTTGGCGCCTTGTGTGTACTTTGTCACCACTTTGGCTGCAGCCTGCATGCTGCCTAACTTCTTTGGCGGCCGTGCCGGGTTTGGCGATGTTTTCGTTTTTGTTTATATTATGGCTTTAGGCCGTTTCTTCATGGCCGTTTCCTCCATGGATGCAGCCACTGCTTTCGGCGGTATGGGCGGCAGCCGTGAAGTGTACGTGGCAGCCTTTGTAGAGCCTGTTATTATGCTCTCCATTCTGTCCAACGTGCTCCACACCGGCAGCACTTCTATTTCCGGCATGGCGCTGCGTTTTGACGAAGTAAACCTGACGGTAGCAGGCGTACTGACCTGTATTGCCTTCTTCTTGGTAATGCTGGCGGAAAACAGCCGTATCCCCGTGGATAACCCGGACACCCACTTGGAGCTGACCATGATCCACGAATGTATGACTTTGGAATACTCTGGTCGTCTTTTGGCGCTCATTCATTGGGCAAGCCAACTGAAGCTGCTGATTTTCCTCATGCTGTTCTCCATGCTGTATCTGCCCTTGAATCTGCCCGTAGTGCTGAAGGTGCTTTTAAGCGCTGTGGCAGTGGGCGTTGTGGAAACACTGAATAACAAAATGCGTCTGTTTAAAGTCCGCGTTTACTTGGCTGCGGCAGCGTTGATGCTGCTGTTGGCAGTAGTAGCGCAGTAAAGGAGGTTGACGATGGAATATTTAGTAGTTAATTTAATGTTTATCGTCTTCCTGCAGACGAGATTTATGGAGCTGCGTCGTGCTACCCTGTGCCTTAGCGTGCAGTCCGCACTGATTGCTGCAGCCTGCTTGGTCATCGGTCTCAGCCATGGCGGCGGCCTTCACGGCTGGCTGCCCGGTCTTTTGACCATTGCCGTTAAAGTTATCTTCATTCCCTACGCTATCCTGTGGGTAGTAAAGGGCCTGCGTGATGAAAAGGAAATCGTCAGCGATATTAATGTAAACTATTCCACTGCCGTTGCTGCCTGCAGTTTGGCATTGGGCTATATGGTTATCGATGGTCTGCTGCCCCAAGCGGAAGGCCGCGATATCTTGGCGACTTCCATGTTCATGATTATGACCGGTCTGACTCTGATCGTTATGCGTAGTCGTGCTATTATGCAGATGATCGGTCTGATTACCATGGAAAACGGCATCTACCTTTTGGGCTTGATTATGACAGAAGGTTTGCCGCTGATTATCGAGCTGGGTATTTTCTTGGACGTGCTCATCGCTGTAGTAATTCTTGTTATTTTAACTTCTCGTTTGCGTCTGTCCTTCCGCACGACGGACACCAACGTCTTGGATAAACTGAAAGGTTAGGTGGAAGATGCTGGAATATATTTTAGTCCTGTTATGTCTGCCGCCTTTGTGCGCTGTTTTGGCCTTAACCGGACGTTTCTCCAATAATATTTTACATTGGCTGCACCGCCTGACTGCCACCGGCGTAGGCATCAGCGTAGCCCTTTTGGCAGCCAACTTCGATCCTGCCCAACCTTATGTAGATGAATACTTCTACATTGACGCGTTGAGCTGCTGGGTATTGATTATTATTGCTACTTTGTACGTAGCAGCTAGCTGGACTGCCCGTTCCTACCTGACTAGGGAAGAACGCTGCGGTGTCCTTAAAGGCGAACAACTGCAGACAGGCCGTTATTTTGCTTTGATGCAGTTCTTCTGCTGGACTATGTTCATCGTCCTCTTGGTGAAGAACATCGGCTTAATGTGGGTTGCTATCGAGGCTACCACCTTGATTTCCGCCTTGCTGATTTCCTTTAAATTCACCCGTGCTGCTTTGGAAGCAACTTGGAAATACATTATGGTCTGCACCGTAGGCATCTGCTTGGCACTGCTGGGCACGTTGGTACTCTACTACGCGCAGTTGGAGGCTCTGGGTTCTCAAAACGCTCTCAGCTGGCTTTACTTGCACCAACACGCCAGTGCTTTGAACCCCTCTTTGACCAAACTGGCGCTGCTCTTTATCGTCATCGGTTACGGTACAAAAGCAGGCATGGCGCCCATGCATACTTGGCTGCCCGATGCCTATGCAGAAGCACCATCCTTAACTAGCGGTATGCTTTCCGGCGCCCTGTGCAGCTGTGCTATCTACGTATTGCTGCGTAACTTGGTAATCCTGCTGCCTACTGCAGGCAGTGCTATGATGAGCAGCATGCTGCTGTTCTTCGCGGTACTCACCGTTGCTGTTGCAGTTCCCTTCGTTGTCGTACAACGTGACGTAAAGCGTATTTTGGCGTACTCCTCCATGGAAAACATCGGCATTATGGTAGCGGCAATCGGTGCTTTCTCCGCACTGTCCATTAAAGGCTTGATGCTCCACATGTACAGTCACGCCATGATTAAATTCGTCCTGTTCTATATTGCGGGCACCATTATCCAAGAGTACCAAACCCGTAACATGATGCGTATCCACGGTATGATTAAGGACGTTCCCCATACAGCAACTTTCTGGCTCACCGGTATGCTGGGCATTTTGGGCCTGCCTCCCATGGGCTTGTTCTTCAGCAAGTTCTATATTATGACCGCCCTTTTTGACGAAGGTCATTGGGTAGCAGGCAGTCTGCTCATTGTACTGCTGGCAGGCGTGCTTATCGGCATCCTCTACCACGGTATGCGTATGCTGTGCGATAAGGCGAAACGTGAGCCTTTAGGCGATCTTTTAGGTGCTATCGACGTACCTGTACTGGCGCTTTTGTTAATGCTGACCTGTGTTGTAGGCGCAGGCTTTGAAAATATTCCTTGGATCAATAATATGTTGAACCAAGCTGTGAAAATTATAGGAGGCTGATGCTATGCTGGTGAAACCTGAAAATTTGCGGGGCGCTGCCAATATCTGCAGTGACGGTGGCAAGCATCCGCTGGCAGCCATGTTTGGTGCAGACGAAACCCAAAGGGGTGGGGGACTGGCCATCTACTGCCTGTTCTATAATGCAGAAAAACGTACTCTTGATACTTTAAAGGCGGAATTTCCTGCGGATGGTCCTTTGAACTATCCCTGCCTGACTACCTTGCTGCCTGCTGCTGCTTGGTACGAAAGGGAACTGCACGATATGTTCGGCTTTGTGCCGGAAGGTCATCCCGACCTGCGTCCCTTGGTACTTCACGAAAGCTTCCCGGAAGGCTTCCACCCCCTGCGTAAACAGGTGCCTGTGGACTGCGACTGCCACGGCCACCGCGACTACGAAATGATGACTTCCGAAGGCGAAGGCCTTTTTGAAGTGCCTGTAGGTCCTATTCACGCAGGCATTATCGAACCCGGCCATTTCCGTTTCAGCCAAGCAGGCGAAGCGATGCTGCAGTTGGATGCCAAGTTGTTTTTTACCCACCGCGGGATTGAAAAAGCTTTGGAAGGCAAAACTCCCGAGGAAGCAATGCCTATTATTGAACGCATTTGCGGTGCATGCAGTGTAGCCAACACTTTGAGCTTCTGCCAAGCGGTAGAAAAGCTGTCCGAGGCGCAGGTGCCTTATCGTGCATGGCTTATCCGTACTTTGGCTTTGGAAATGGAACGCCTGTATAACCATGTAGGCGACACCGGTAACATTTGTGCCGGCGTTGGTTTTTCCCCGGTTATCAGCATGGGCGCCCGCTTGAAGGAATGCTTGCAGCAGCTTAACGAACTGTTGGCAGGCAACCGCTTCCTGCGCGGTTTGATCGTTCCCGGCGGCGTAACTATGGACGCTGACGATAAGATTTTAGAAGAAATTGAAGAAGTCCTCCGCGAAGTGGAAAAAACTTATGCGGACATGGTGCACATTATGTGGGAGCAGGCTAACTTTGTCAACCGTATCCGCACTACGGGTATCGTGCGCGAAGAAACTGCTTTCGATTTGGCTATGGTAGGCGTTGGCGCCCGTGCCAGCGGCATGGAGCGCGACAGCCGTAAGGATATGGGTTTCGGTATTTATGACGAGCTGGATTTTGATGTAGTTGTAGAGCACACAGGCGACGTAGAAGCACGTATTAAAGTACGTGTAGGTGAAGTTGGCCAAAGCTTGAAGATCGTCCGTCAAATCATCAGCAAACTGCGCCGAAATGCGGAAGTCGTCCTGAAAGTGGACTTGGGCGAACTGCGAACTTTGGAAGGCAGCTGGGGCATCAGCGAATCTCCCCGCGGTGACAATCTCCACTGGTTGATGCTGGATGCAGAAGGCCGCATTGACCGCAGCTTCATCCGCAGTGCCTCCTATCCCAACTGGCCTGCGCTGACTGTGGCTGTCCAGGGCGATATTATCCCGGACTTCCCTTTAATTAATAAAAGCTTTGAATTGTGCTATGCCTGCATAGACCGTTAAGGAGGTGGCAACATGTTAAAAATGCTGGAAGCAATTTTCGCTGGCAAAATCGCTACAGAAAATATTCATACAACCGGACATAAACGCATGCGCGGCCAACTTTACTGCGACGGTAATTGCGGCGGCTGCGGTGCTTGCGCAGCTGTTTGTCCTACTCAGGCATTGCGCTTGGAAAACGGTAGACCTGTAATTGACTATAAAAAATGCTTGTTCTGCGGCAAATGCGTAGAAGCGTGCGCGCAAAAATCCTTGCAGCATACCAATAAGGAAGCGTTGGCAGAGATTTTGGTGGAAAGCCAGGTCCAAGTAAAAGATGCTGTAACGGCAACTTTGGGACGCAGTCTGCACGTGCGCCATTTGGACGCAGGCAGCTGCAATGCTTGTGACTTCGAAATGGGCGCCACCAGCAATCCTATTTATGACCTGCATCGTTTCGGCATCGCTTTCGTTGCCTCTCCCCGCCATGCAGATATGCTGATGGTTACAGGCGTAGTTACCCGCAATCTGGAGCAGGCACTGCGCATGACCTATGAGGCTATGCCTGAACCGCGCTTGGTAATGGCTTGCGGTACTTGTGCCAGCGGTGGCAATCCCTATGGCTCTACTTACGCTATTGTGGGCAAAGCTGCAGACGTGGTACCTGTGGATATTGCCGTACCCGGTTGCCCGCCCCGTCCTTCTTCCATGATTATTGCCCTGTGTGCGGCAGCGGATATGCTGAAGGAGCGGATGTAGTATAAAGGCAAGTTTTTCTTGCTCTAGAGCGCTTTTAATGGTAAGATAAGCTGTAAGATTTGCAATTTTTCTGCAGTGAATCTGTAATATATATACAAGGAGTCCTGTCCTATGATTACCTATCGTCCTGCTAAGTTCAGCGATGTGGAAGCAATCCACAAGCTGCTCAATTATTACGCCAAGGAAGGTTTGATGCTTCCCCGCGCCCGCAATGCTATTTATGAAAACCTGCGCGATTATATTATCGCAGTTCAGGGCGGTCATTTAGTTGGCTGCGGTGCGCTGCACTTTGTGTGGGACCGTCTGGCGGAGATCCGCAGTTTGGCAGTGGAGCCTACGCTGAAATGCTCCGGCATTGGCAGGGAGCTGGTAAAGCGTTTGGAGCAGGAAGGCGTGGAGCGTGGCGTGACCATGTTCTTTACCCTTACCTACCAACCGGGGTTCTTTGCTAAATGCGATTATATAGAAACTGCGAAGGATAAGCTGCCCCAGAAGGTATGGAAGGAGTGCGTATACTGCCCCCAATATCCGTACTGCAACGAAATTGCCTTTGTCAAAACTACTGTGGACTACGAGCCCAGCGACGTAAAATTTTAAAAATAAAACTACGCAGATCGACTCATGTCAGTCTGCGTAGTTTTTTTGTGGAGTAAGGAAATAACTTTACTATACTCATATGAAAAGAGGCTGGGACATATATAGCCATGTTACCATATTCCGACTCACGTGCGATTTCTTAACGCTCATTTCGTGCAGAATCACAACGAAGATTCGCGGCCGATCTTGTTCGCAAAACAATTTGCTGTTTGGTTCGCTTCACTTCGGTGATTCTAAGCACTTATGAGCTAAAATCGCAATGATTCGTCTGGAAATATGGTAACGATGACTGGTTTTGTCCCAGCCTCTTCTTGTATTCTGCTCAAAGCAGGTATTAAACTAAGTAGTTCTTTTCTTTTAAATGGTTGGAGTGGAGGAGATGTTCTGCACGCTCGCTCAAAGGCTTTTCTAAGAAGTTGTCATACAGCGCCTTCACATCAGGGTTGTTGTGGGATTGGCGCAGGGGACGTGCATCATCCAGTTTATACAGCTTGTCGCCCAGCATAGCAGCACGTTCTTCACCATCATGGATGGGTTGGCCGCCACCGCCGACGCAACCGCCGGGGCAAGCCATAACTTCTACAAAGTCGTAGTGAACTTTGCCTGCTTGCAGATCTTCCAGCAGTTTGCCTGCATTGCCCAAACCACTTACGGTGCAGGTGCGCAGGGTAGTGCCGCCGATGGTGAACTCACGCACTTTGCGTCCTGCCTCACCGCGTACATCTACGAAAGCATCGAAGGGTGCTTCTGCGCCTGTTACGGCATGGTAGGCAGTACGGAGCGCTGCTTCCATAACACCGCCGGTAGCGCCGAAGATAACGCCGGCACCGGTATTCAGGCTTAACGGATTGTCAAACTCTGCTTCTTCCAACAGGGCGGGATTGATATGTTCCGCACGGAGCAAACGTACCAGTTCGCGAGTAGTCAGAACGATGTCAATATCATGGGTACCGCTGCTGCGCATGGAAAGCAGTCCTGCTTCGCGTTTTTTAGATACGCAGGGCATAATGGAAATGGAGCAGATTTCTTTGGGCTTCAAGCCTTTGCTTTCGGCAAAGAAGGATTTGATGATGGCACCAAAGATTTGTTGGGGAGATTTGGTAGTGGAAAGGTTGCCTACGAATTTAGGATACTTTTTGGTCACGTAGCTTACCCAGCCCGGGCAGCAGGAAGTGAACATGGGCCATGCATGTTTATCAGGCTCCTTCAAGTGTTCCAAAAGTTCGCTGGCTTCTTCCATAATGGTTACGTCAGCAGCAAAGCTGGTGTCGAAAACGTAATCGAAGCCTACGCGTTTCAAGGCTGCTGCCAAGCGGCCTTCCGTAGCTTGTTCTTCCGTCAGACCGAAAGCTTCTGCCCAAGCGGTACGTACCGCAGGTGCCACTTGTACTACGGTAACTTTGCTGGTATCTGCCAAAGCTTCGTAGATCTTAGGCACATCGTCGCGTTCCTTCAAAGCGCCAACAGGGCAGTGGGTGATGCATTGGCCGCAGAGGCTGCAGTTGGAGTCTTCAATAGTAATATTGCCTGCTACGTCTACAGTAGTACGGGAACCTGTGTTCTGTACATCCCAAATATGCAGGTCTTGCACCTTATCGCAAACTTGTACGCAACGCATGCATTTGATGCACTTCTTAGAGTCGCGGATTAAGGGGAAGTCCTTGTTCCAAGGCACATCTACCACATCACGTTCAAAGGGGATATCGAAAATACCCAGATCGTTGGACAGTTTTTGCAGACTGCAGTTGCCGCTGCGGACGCAGGTAGCGCACAGGCAGTCATGTTGGGACAAAATCAGCTCTACGTTAGTACGGCGGACGCTGCGAGCCTTGGGGGAGTTGGTGAATACTACCAAGCCTTCTTGCACAGGAGTAGTGCAGGAGGTAACAACTCTGTTCTGTCCTTGGATTTCTACAACGCACACTTTGCAGGCGCTGATTTCGTTAATATCTTTCAAAAAGCACAGGCGGGGAATATCAATGCCGACGGTGGCAGCGGCCTGCATAATTGTAGTACCTTCGGGTACGGAAACCTTAATACCATCAATTGTTAAGTTTACCATTTTAAGGTCCTGCCTCCTTTCAAGGTGCTGAAGCCGAACTTGTCGCAACGCAGGCAGCGACCTGCTTCTTGGCAAGCTTCTTGTACAGTCATGCCGCATTCCATGGGCTCAAAGTTATTTTTACGCACGCCTGCTTCCTTATTAGTAAGCTGGATACGGCCGCAGGGGCGCTTGTCGTCAATATCGGGATCGGGGATTTCTACATCGCAGGTAATGATGTGCTCGTAGCCGAGGTATTCATCAATATTAGCTGCAGCAACTTTGCCTGCGGCAATAGCGCGGATTACGGTAGCAGGACCGGTTACGCAGTCACCGCCTGCGAAAACGCCTTCATTGTTGGCCAGTTCGCTGCTTGCCAAAGCGGAGATAGTACCGCGTTTAATCTTGATGCCTGCTTCCTCAAAGGGACGCAGCATAATGCCTTGACCGATAGCTACAACGATAATATCGCAGGGAATGCGCTCCAAATCCACATCTGCATGGATGGGGCGTGCACGTCCCCAAGCGTCGATGGGGCCGATGATTTGGGGTTCTACCCACAGGGCGGATACGTTACCGTTTTCGTCAGCTTCAATATGGTGGGGAGCTTTCAAACCGTACAGTTCTGCACCTTCTGCTACTGCACCTTCGATTTCTTCCGGCAGAGCAGTCATATCGTCTTGACGACGGCGGTAGGCGATGATTACTTTCTTCGCGCCCAAACGGACAGCACTGCGGGTGCAGTCCATGGCTACGTTGCCACCGCCGATAACAACAACGGTTTTGCCTGCAAAGTCAGGCATTTTTTCTTCGCCAATGGAGCGGAGCATTTCTACGGCGCTGATTACGCCTTGGGAATCTTCGCCTTCAATGCCGATTTTTTTATCGGTGTGTGCGCCGATGGCGATATAGACTGCATCAAATTCTTCACGCAGTTTTTCGAAGGGGATTTCGCCTTCGCCATTACCAACGCGGCTGTTCAAATGTACTTCCACACCGGTGGAAAGGATGGCGTCCAAATCTTCCTGCAGGCGTTCGCGGGGGAAACGGTAAGCAGGAATGCCATAGCGGAGCATACCGCCCAGTTTGCTCTTTTCTTCAAAGACTACGGCATGATGCCCCATCAGCTCCAAGTAATAAGCTGCGCTGAGACCACTGGGACCACCGCCGATAATAGCGATACGTTTATTGGTAGCAGGTTGTTTTTCAGGCACGGGAACAGTGTTGCTGGGAGCGTTATCCACTGCCATACGCTTCAAGCCGCGGATGTTGATAGCAGCATCAATCATATTACGACGGCAGCGTGCTTCGCAGGGGTGCTCGCAGATCAGGCCGCACGCGGTGGGGAAGGGGTTGTCCTTGCGGATAAGTTTGACAGCGTCAGCATAGCGGCCGGCGCCTACCAAAGCAATGTAACCGGGGATATCCACTTGCGCCGGGCACAGAGCCACGCAGGGGATGGATTGATGGACATGAATAGAGCATTTGCCCTTCTTAATGTGGTTGATGTAGTCCTCGCGGAAACCTTCCAAACCTGCCAGAACCATCTTAGCAGCTTCGAAACCGATAGCGCAGTCAGCACTGTTGGCTACGTTTTCGGCAGTGCTTTGGATAAGGTCCAGAGTCTGCATGGTAGCTTTGCCGTCCAGCACGTCCTCCATCAAGTTTTGGAGTTGTGCCAAGCCTACGCGGCAGGGCACGCATTTACCACAGGTTTGAGCGTGGCAGACTTTCAAAAAGGAAAGCTGCAAATCAACAGGGCACAGTCCCGGAGGGCTGGCGATGATGTGTCGCTCAAGGTCTTTATATAAGCGTTCGACCGTCAGTTGAGCTTGGTCAGGTGTTGCAATTTTTAAACGACTCATATCTATCCTCCTATTAAGCATACACTAAATAAAAAATTGGTATACATTTAATTATACCTAAAATAATAATTTTCTGCAACAATTGTAGTGAAGAATATGTGTATAGATAGTTACAAAAGTGTATTTTGGGTATAAAAAGAGACTGAGACATATATTGTCATGTTACCATATTCCGACTCACGTGCGATTTCTTAACGCTCATTTATAACCCCTCAGACACCCATACCATTAAAAGTGGTATGGGTGCCAGCTCCCCTAGCAGGGGAGCCGAGACACTTTAGGTGTTTTTCCGTTTGTCTACTAGATGTTTTAAGTATTCTTACGGAAAAATAGATTATAGTGCCTCGTTCCCCCTATCTAGGGGGATGTCATTGAAGCGTAGCGAGATGACAGGGTGTGGTGAACTAAAATCGCAATGATTCGTCTAGGAATATGGTAACAATGACTGTTTGTTCTCAGTCTCTTGTCTATTGCATAAAAGCGTTGGGGGAAAGCACGTTGCCGTCATCAAAAGCAATATACGTTACTTGGATACGGCATTTCACTTTGGAGATATCGAGCTCCATCAGTTTTTTGTCATCGGGGAGCATGCTGTTCAGCGGCTTGTCCGTGCACAGCTCGGCAACCTGCCCAGGACGGATTTCGCCACGGAAATGCTCAGGATAGGAATAAAGCTGCTTATCCTGTTCATCAAAAAGCATTACATCGTAATACATACGATTGATGGCTACGCCAGTGTTATTTTTAACACTGACAATGGCGGTAAGCTTGTTCTGTGGCTCAAGGTCGGCATCGTTATTCTTGAACATTGCCAAATGGGTTTCCATGGTCTGTACGGCTTTAGAAAGACGCTCCATAATGGGCTTGTTGGCAGCGGCTTGCTGTGCTTTGCGGGCAGCGGTGACTTCGATAATCAGCTTTTCCAAATTACTGATTTTCTTAATCTGCCAAGTGCCTTTGTCGTTGACTTCCATGCCAAGTTCGGCAACAAAATCTTTTTCTAAAGCTTTGTTGTGGAGGACGATGGTGGCAGTGGCTTTATCTTTATTCTGCTTATTCAGCTTTACATCCTTCAGCACTAGTTCTTTATAGGGAACGTGGCGCTCCATGTTGCGCATCATAGCGTCAGGAACCAGGTCTGCCTGTTTCTGTTCTGCACCGGGCTTAGTGGCGATTCTGTCCAAGGCATCTTCTTTCATTAAATCCACTACAGCGGGTTTGAGCATATGCAGAATGCCGATAGCGAAAGGATTATCCAGAAGATTATCGTTATTGATTTTGCTTTCCGCTTTGATGATGTCTTCGAAAGCATTGCTCATAACGGAGTCCACATCTACGTATTGTTCAAATTTTTCTCTGTCATGCTGTTGGAAGGCAGTTCGCGCCGCATTCAAAGCATAGGACGGAGTACGGACGAAATAAAGGAAGTAGAAGGCTGCACCGCATACCAGCAGGGCGACAGCCAGAATGATTAATAGTTTGCTTTTCTTTTGCATCTTTAAGTACCTTTCTCAAAGAGTTTATAAAGGTTAATTTTTACCATTATCTATATCCACTATATTGTACTCACATTATGGTCAGATTTCAATACCTGCTACTAAAATATTTTTAATGGCAAGCTTAAATATAAAAGCGATGGCTCTACATATTGTAGGCACCATCGCTTTACTTCTTAATTAAAATGTGCTGTTTTATCTTCTGCAGGAAGTTATTTGGCGGTTGATTCGATAATTTCCTTTGTCATAACATTGTAGGCAACAGCGCCTGCGTGGGGGGAACCATTAACAGTTACATTACCGCTAAATTCCGCCAGCTTGGTCTTCCAGCAGTAGCTGCCTTTATCGGCAGTGATTTTGGTATTACCATCTTGGAAGTTCAAATTGCCGGTAACGTAGGCGGTACGGTCGGAATGGTAGACATCAACCTTGTCGCATTTGAAATGCATATCGCCAAAGCTTAAAGTGATATTGCCCTGTCCATGAACTTCCATAGCGTACATATACACTTGGGTAGCATCGCCGGTAATGGTCAAAGTGGTGTCATGAGCAGGAAATTGGACAAAGACGTGGCCGCGTAAATCGTAAATGCCCTTCATAACGTTGAAGGTTTTGCTATCGCTGGTAATCACCGGTTCTACTGCGGAGCACATGGAGGGAATCATGGTTAACAGCAGGAGCATCGCTAAAATAAATTTTTTCATAATGCTTACCTCGATTATAGATACAGATAATAGAAAACGCTAAAATCAATGTATGATTTTTAGCGTAATAAATATTATAGTATTTTTTTATCCTGCCTGCAAGGGCTAAACGGCAAATTTTGAAGATTTTTTTCAAAAAAAAGAGGATTTTTCCATTATGCATTGAATATAAATTATGTGTAAATTAGCGGTGGAGGGAAGGACATGGACGGAGAGTTTGAAAACTTTAAAGAGCAAGTGCGTAGCACAGCTGATATAGTGGAAGTCATCTCCTCCTACGTGCCCTTGAAAAAACGCGGGCAGAACTTTTGGGGCTGCTGTCCTTTCCACGGCGAAAAGACCCCTTCCTTTTCTGTAAACCCGGGCAAGAATATGTTCTATTGCTTTGGCTGTCATGAAGGTGGGGATATCTTTAAATTCATTATGAAAATCGAAAACTGCGGTTTCATGGATGCCATGAAGCTGTTGGCCGGGCGCTACGGCATTGCCGTGCCGGAAAAACAGAAGACAGCAGCGGAAATCAAGCGGGAAAAGCAAAGGGAGCGGATTTACGATACCAATGCTACTGCCTGCAGGTTTTACCAAGCCTGTCTGCTGAATACGGATTACGGCAAGCCTGCTTTAAACTATTTGGCAGGACGCGGTATTGATCGGAAGATTATCGACAGCTTTGGCATTGGCTATGCTTTAGCCAGCTTTAGCGCTCTTTTGAGCAATCTGGGGCGCAGGGGCTATAGTCCCCAAGAGCTGGAGGCTGCAGGGTTGGCGGCACGTGGCAAAAGCCATATGTACGATAAATTCCGCAACAGGGTGATGATTCCCATCCGCGATCCTAAAGGACATATCGTGGGCTTTGGCGGCAGGGTGCTGGATGACAGCACACCCAAGTATTTGAACACTGCGGAAACAGAATGGTTCAATAAGCGGCGGATTCTTTTCGGTATGGACGTCGCTTACAAGCCGATTCGTGCAACTAAGCAGGCGGTAATCGTGGAAGGCTATATGGATGCCATCAGCCTGCATGCGGCTGGCATTGACAACGCCGTTGCTTCCATGGGTACGGCTTTCGCCCAAGAGCAGGCTAAGCTTTTAAAGCGCATTGCTGACGAAGTCATCTTCTGCTATGACAGCGACAGCGCCGGCAGGCGTGCCTCCGTCAGGGCGGTGAGCATCGCTAGGGAAGCAGGGCTGAAGGTACGCATTGCTACCGTACCCGATGGCAAGGACCCGGACGAATTTGTCCGTCGTCACGGCAAGGAAGCTTTCCTGCAGGTGTTGGCGCAAGCTAAGGAAGGTATCGATTTTCAAATAGATGAAACAATTTTGCAAGGTGATACCGGTAATTTGGCAGGAAAAGTCGACGCTGTGTCGAATATACTACCATTCCTGTTAGAATGTAAAAGCGAAATCGAGGCTGCGGAGCATATACGCAGGCTTGCTCAAAGGCTGACCATAGACGAGGGCCTCATTGTGGAGGAATACCGTAAGGCAGCAAAAAAAGGTGGAGCAAGATTGGAGCCTGTGCGTGGACCGGAGCTGAGGATGCAGGAGACCGACGCCTGTCGTCAGGCAGGGGAGCTGCTTTTGGCGGCGTTGTTGGTCGAGCCGGAGCGGGCAGACCGTTGTACGGAGGTTGTGGAAACCACGGGCTGCGGCAGTGCAGAACTGCAGCAGATTTTTACGGAGCTGTGTCGTTTGGAGGCTGCAGGAACTTTTACTGTTGATAAATTAAATGATGCTTTGACCGGTGAAGCCCAATCTGCATTGGCGCGGATTAGGATAAAGCAGCTTCCCGCAGCCAGCGGTGAGCGGATGGTGGATGACTGCCTGCGGCAGTTGCGCCGCAGCCACTTGGAACGGGAATATGAAAGGCATAGGTTGTTGGCTGATGAATATGAACGGTCGGCTGACGAACGGTTTATGCAAGAATTGATGGAGACTCAAAGGATAAAGAATGAAATCAAAAAACTCTATGGAAACTAAAAATAAGATGGAAGGAGGGAACACCATGGAAGGCAACAACAAGTTCACCCAGGAACAGATTGACGAGCTGCTGCAAAAAGGCAAGACTCGCAATGGTGTTCTCACTTATAGTGATATGATGGCGGTTGTCAATACCTTGGATACGCCCAGCCCTGAAGAAGTTGAGCGTTTGATGGATATTATTCATCAAAAAGGTTTGGAAATCGTTGATGACAACACTGTAGGCGATGATGCGTTACCTATGTTGGATAATGACGAGAATTCTGACAACGATGAAATCAGTGAAGCCGAGTTGGCCAACCTGACCGTTCCCGAAGGCATCAGCATCGATGACCCGGTACGTATGTATTTGAAGGAAATCGGTCGTGTGCCTCTGTTGGTAGGCGAAGACGAAATCAAATTGGCTAAACGTATGGATAAGGGCCGTCAGGCAGAACGCTTGCTCCGCGGCAAGATGATTACCTTGGACGCTCCTGTATTCAACGACACTGAAAATACCTCCGAACTGGTGGATAAAATCAATCAATACATGGAAGAAGAATGGCATATGACCAAGATGCGTTCCGTATTCCGTGTGCTGGATATGATCAAAAAGCGTCAGCTGGAAGGCAATCCCTACCAAGTTAGCGATTACGAGGATTTGATTTTTGAATTTACCCGTGATGAACGCCTGCATCTGCAACGCCTCATGGTGGAGCAGAAATGCGTAATCCCCGAATGCGATAAATTAGTAGTGGAACGTCCTACCAGTGACAAGGATATCCATAATCTGTATCAGCTGCGCGCTCTTCTTGATGAAATTAAGAGCCGTCTGTCCGATGGTCGTGAGAAGGATAGCGCTATTGCTGAAAAATATATCGACTTGGACGAAGCTTATGACAAGTTGCTGAAGGCTGTACGCCAACAAGGCGATGATGCAAAAAAATGCTTGTCCGAAGCCAACCTGCGCCTTGTAGTCAGCATTGCCAAACGTTATGTAGGCCGCGGTATGTTGTTCTTGGATTTGATTCAGGAAGGCAACCTGGGCTTGATTAAAGCGGTTGATAAATTTGACTATAACAAGGGCTTTAAGTTCTCTACCTACGCTACCTGGTGGATTCGTCAGGCTATCACCCGTGCTATTGCGGACCAAGCCCGCACTATCCGTATCCCTGTACACATGGTAGAAACTATTAACAAGTTGATCCGCGTTTCCCGTCAATTGCTGCAGGAATTAGGTCGTGAGCCCCTGCCTGAAGAAATCGCTAAGGAAATGGATACCAGCGTTGACCGTGTCCGCGAGATTATGAAGATTGCTCAAGAGCCTGTTTCTTTGGAAACTCCTATTGGTGAGGAAGAAGATTCCCATCTGGGCGACTTTATCGAGGACCACGATGCTCCTGCTCCGGCAGACGCTGCTTCCTTTACCTTGCTGCGTGAGCAACTGGAGGAAGTTCTGGAGACTTTGACCGTACGTGAAAAACGCGTGCTAGAGCTGCGCTTTGGCTTGGAGGACGGCCGCAGCCGTACTCTGGAGGAAGTAGGCCAGCACTTTGGCGTTACCCGCGAACGTATCCGTCAGATCGAGGCTAAGGCACTGCGCAAACTGCGTCACCCCAGCCGTAGCAAGAAGTTGAAAGACTTTTTGGAGTAAGCCTTGACATAGGCTAAGTCATATTATACAATATTTATGTTTGGTACTTTGCAATGGGCCTATAGCTCAGTGGTAGAGCCGTCGGCTCATAACCGATTGGTCGTAGGTTCGAACCCTACTGGGCCCACCACCAAATAGCAATACAGCGCAGGTCGCACGGCCTGCGTTTTTTGTATGCCCAAAGAGGGGGAAACCTGTCATTTGCAGGCTTTTGTAAGGTTTTTTACACAAATTTTATTGACAGGTACTAAGAAAAAGCATATAATATTTTAGTAATATGTTAGGAAGGATGCACTTGACAAGCATCCTTTTTCTTGTCTTTAAGTGATTTATAATTGATTGTAACGAATGAAGTGAGGAGAGAATAGTACCATGATTAGAAACGATATCCGTAATATCGCAATTATTGCCCACGTTGACCATGGCAAAACTACTTTGGTTGACGCGATGCTGAAACAAAGCGGCGTATTCCGTGCTAACGAACACGTAGAAGAACGCGTAATGGACTCCAACGATTTGGAGCGTGAACGTGGTATCACTATTCTGTCTAAAAATACCGCAGTTATGCATGCTGGCGTAAAAATTAACATTCTGGATACTCCGGGCCATGCTGACTTTGGCGGCGAGGTAGAACGTGTATTGACCATGGTTGACGGCGTATTGCTTTTGGTTGACGCTTATGAAGGTCCCATGCCTCAAACCAAATACGTTCTGCGTAAAGCATTGGAACAACATTTGAAACCTATCGTAGTTATCAATAAAATTGACCGTCCTGACCAACGTGTAGATGAAGTAATCGACGAAGTTCTTGATCTGTTCATCGAGCTGGATGCTGATGAAGATCAATTGGAATTCCCTGTAGTTCTGGCTTCCGCTCGTAACGGTATTGCTAAGCTGACCATGGACGAAGAAAGCGACAACTTGGAGCCCCTGTTCAAAGTTATTCTGGAAAACATTCCTGCTCCCGATGTTGATCCCGAAGCTCCTCTGCAAATGCTGGTTAACACCCTGGACTATGATGACTATGTAGGCCGTATCGTTGTAGGCCGTGTAGTTCGCGGTACCATCCATAATGGCGAAAATATTGTCCTGATGGACGAAAAAGGCAACCGTAACGGCAAAATCGGCCGTCTGTACACCTACCAAGGCTTGAAACGTGTAGAAGTTCCTGAAGTACAAGCAGGCGATATCGTTGCTTTGATTGGTTTGGCTGATGCTAACATCGGTGATACCATTGCTGATAAAGATAATCCGGAAGCACTGAAGGGCTTGAAGATTGACGAACCGACTCTGTCCATGATTTTCTATGTAAACAACAGCCCCTTCGCAGGCAAGGAAGGCGAGTTTGTAACCAGCCGCCATTTGCGCGACCGTCTTTTCAAAGAAGTTGAAACCAACGTTTCTATGCGTGTAGAAGAAACGGATTCCCCCGATGCTTATAAAGTATCCGGTCGTGGCGAACTGCATCTGTCCATTTTGATTGAAACCATGCGTCGCGAAGGTTTCGAACTGCAAGTTGGTAAACCTAAAGTTATTATGCATCGTGACGAAACCGGCACTTTGCAAGAACCTATGGAAGCACTGACCATTGACGTTCCTCAAGATTATATGGGCGCTGTAATGGAAGGCTTAGGTCTGCGTAAGGCTGAACTGCAAAACATGACCGAGATGGCAGGCTATCTGCGTATGGAATTCAAGATTCCTGCTCGCGGCCTGATCGGTTTCCGTAACCAATTCCTGACCGATACTAAAGGTAACGGTATCATGAACCATGTATTTGCAGGTTATGAAGATTATAAAGGCGATATCCCCGGCCGTACTCGTGGCAGCCTGGTTGCTTTCGAAACCGGCGAAACCACTTCCTATGGCATTGGCAACGCTCAAGAGCGTGGTACCATGTTCGTAGTTCCTGCTGAAAAGATTTATGAAGGTCAATTGGTTGGCGAAAACAGCCGTGAAGACGACATGGACGTTAACCCCTGCAAGAAGAAACATGTCAGCAACATGCGTGCTAGCGGCAGTGATGAAGCTATCCGCCTGATTCCGCCTCGCACCTTCTCCTTGGAGCAAGCTTTGGAACACATTAACGATGATGAATTGGTAGAAGTAACTCCTAAATCCATTCGTATGCGTAAAAAGATTCTGGATCGTCTGGAACGCGGCAAGATGCGTGGCCGTATGAAAAACGCACAATAATAACGGAGCCAACACTTGATTTCTTAGCGCCCTAGTCGGAGCTTTCCGATAGGGCGCTAACTTATTTTAAAAAGATTTAGCGTGTATTTTTTGCAAAAACATTTTGACATTTCCATGGTACTTTGTTAAAATGTAAGTTACAAGGAATATTGCGACAATTTATCGCTTAGATATGCGTCTGTAGGGAGGCTGTGACCATGGATTTAAAAAATACGGCATTGAAGTTTTTTACCTCTGCTGAGGAAGAAGAACATGTTGAGGAATACGCAGGTCCCCGTCTTGTAAAGACAGGTCATCTGAATATTATGGTGCGTACTCCGAAATGCTTTATTGATGTGCGCGAGTACGCTGATTCTTTGATGAGCGGTAGTGCGATTTTGGTGAGCTTTGAAGCGGTGGATGCGCCTTTGAGAAACCGTATTTTTGATTATCTGAATGGTGTTAGCTACATTGTAAATGCTTCTGTGTCCTTTATTAGCGACGATTTGTTGCTGTATGCTCCGGAGCAAGTTGAAGTAAACAAGGAAAGAGGCGCTAAACGCACCGGTGTGCGTTCTTGGCTGGGCTAAGAAAATAAAAATTTTAGGCTGTCTGTGGATACGCAGGCAGCCTTTTTGTATAATTAGGTCGTTTTTAGTACACATAGGCCTGTATAATAAAATTTAAGCAAAGGGTGCATATCACTTTTGCTGTTATACTAGGCAAGAAAGGAGTTAGGGGCGAAATGACGAATTTAACTGTAAGGCAAATTATTGTATCTGTGATTTTGATTGTGGTATTCTTAGCAAAGTACATGCTGCCCAAAATGGAGATTGCAGCAGCGACGAGATATGTTTTAGACAAGGGGATTATTGCTTTGTCCGTTGTAGCGTTAGTATTGGCGTGCTATAATCTTTATGAAACCTTGACCAGAAAGTGTTAATCTAGAAAAACTATTTTTTGCGGAGGCGGTAGTATGAAGGCCATTGTATGTGAATTGTGCGGTAGTAACGATATTATCAAGCAAGATGGGCTATTTGTCTGCCAGCATTGTGGTACGAAATATACTACCGAAGAAGCAAAAAAGCTCTTGGGCGTAGTAAAGATAGATAAAACAGAAGAAATAAATAAGCAGTCTGCTTTGCAAGACGAACAAGTTATTGAAACTCAAAAAAAGAAGCAAAAGATTGAACAAGCACGCAAAGATGATAATAACGACTTAATAGATTATGTGCTTTTTTGTGTGAAAATTGGTTTTGTAGGTGGACTGATACTGGCTTTACCTGGAGGAATACTCTTATTACTTGTTTTATACTTTTGGTACAAGCAGTCAAAGAGCAAGGGTAAGCAAAAGTAGTAGTACATTTAAAAGACTATATTTAACTGCCTATAGGACTGTGTACATTGTGTGCATGGTCCTATTTTTTGGTGTGCTGAGGATATTTTGTAACAATTGTTGCGCACAAATAAGTTGCTCGCATCTTTCTACCTTGCCAAAAAACGTTGGTGATGATATAATGAATATTAGATTAAATATTGCTGACAAAAACGCTATTGATATATATTATCAATAGCAATGAAAATTTTATTATCTTTGATTATATATGATACGGAGCGTGTGAAGTTATGACAAAGCATTTGATTAGTTACTGCGCTATCGACTGGTATGAGGATGAGCTGCGGAAAAATGGCTTGCAATTGGAAAAAATAATTAAAGATATGGGTGTGGATGGTATTGAACAGTTTATTTATACCTTGGACCCTAAACCCAATGCTTATAAAGATTTGACGGTTGGCGTGCATCTGCACTATTGGCCCTACTGGATGGATTTTTGGCTGAAGAAGGCTAAACGTTTGAAAATGCAGTTCCGCAATATCCGCGAGCGCAATAAATACTTTAAGGATGCTATGAGCTGCGATGAATGGCTCAGCGTTATCCGCCGCAATATTGGTGCTGCTGTGGCGCAGGAGCCGGAGTATCTTGTTTGGCATGTGTCCGAAGCTAATAGCGAAGAAATCTTCACCTATGAGTTTAACTATAGCGATAGGGAAGTTTTGACTGCGTCTGCAGACGTTTTCAACGCTGTAGCGGACGAAATCCCTGCCCACATCCCGGTGTTGTTTGAAAACCTGTGGTGGCCAGGCCTGCGCTTGACAGATGTGCGCAACGTACGTTACTTCTTCGAGCGTATTCAACGTAAAAATGTGGGTATTATGCTTGATACCGGTCATCTGATGAACACCAATCTGCGCCTGAAGACTGAGGCAGAGGGTGCGGACTATGTGTGCAAGGTTTATGAAAAGTTGAACGAGTGCAAGGATTTGGTACGTGGCGTGCATTTGAGCTGCTCCTTGTCCGGTGCATACCAACGCAATTTCAACCATCAAATTCCGTCCAAGCTTACTCCTGAGCTGGTATGGGAGCATGTTACTTCCATTGACCAACACAAGCCTTTCCAAACAAAGGCTGCTAAACAGATTCTTGATACTATCCAACCTGAATACGTAGTCCACGAAGTTGGCTGCGAAAGCATGTTGGATTTATGTGCACAGCTGCCCATTCAATTAGAAGCGTGCAAATAATTTCATAGCGAAAAAAGTAATCCCCTTCAACACTGCGTAATTTGCGGTGGAGAAGGGGATTACTTTTTTTCTTCGCTAATGTTTTGTTATGCATAGTATTTGGCGTTGAATTTTGAAAATCTTGCCTACATTGTGTCTGTCCTAAAAATAGTAAGAATTTTTTGCATAATTTGACGTGGACCCTATAGTTTGGACACCCCCCTTATATTTAGACTGCTAGTTGCAGATATCTACTATATTCGAAGGGGGTCTTCTGCTTGAGATTTTCTTGGTAACGCTCATATCTGTAGAAATGGATGTAAGAATCTACG
>NZ_JBGVLF010000053.1:0-1553 GCF_045124115.1 Phascolarctobacterium sp. | reverse complement strand
TGTAAGCTTGGGATCCTTCAAGAGTTTTGACCGGATTGCCACTATCGTCAATAGTAACACCAAAGTAGGTCATCAAATCGTTCTGTATATTAGCTGCCTCTGTTTCTGTCATTACCTTTTCGAGTGCGGCGCCAAACTCGGGGTTCGTGTCTGCGTCGCTTTCTCCAAAGAATTCAATCGTAACATCTTTGGGAACAATGCTATTACTTCCATAGGTATAATTTGCAAAGAGATTGTACACTTCTTCGCTGTAACCCTGGTTGCGCAAATAGGTTGCCACTGAAGTATTTCTTGCCTTAATTACAGCAGCATTGGCAACTGCGGAATTAAGTAAATCGCCATTATCAAGTTCGCTTACGCTTGCATCATAGGTACTGTCACCCATCAAAAAGTTACTATTCCAAGTATTTCCTGCCCAATATTCAGCAAACTTAGAGGAATCGACATTCTGAGTATTGTTAACCGTCAGATTGGATGCACCTTGGATCAATTCTGCACCGCTGCCATTTTCACCAGCAACACTCATTGCAGTATCTTTAATTAGTACGAACAGATCGTCAACATCTTCAGCAAAAGAGGGGATATCTGTGCCATTATAAATGCCATACAAAGGATTATCGGAACTTACACTACCAAAATAGTTTAATACTTTTTGAGTAGCCTCAGCACCTTTAGCCCAATCATTATAGCTTAGTGCCAGGTTACCTTGCGTATCCCAACTATCACCAAAGACTGCGGTCATTGCAGCATCCGCAAAGGTGTCTCCCTCACCAGCGAAAGCGCCATTATCAGTTAGTGCAACTGCTGCGACGCCTTCAAAGCCCGGTGTTGTATAGTATTGCAATACCAGTGCATTCGCAACCTCACTAACCAGTGTCTGATCCGCTGCCATATTTGCCTTCTTAACATACCCGGAATAAGCAGGCACAGCCACGCCGCCCAGGATTGCCAAAATAGCAATAACCACGATCAGCTCCACCAAAGTAAAGCCCTCGGCATGGTGCCGGTCCAGGGTCCAGAACCGCTTCCAATTCTTTTTGAATTTCATTAGAAAATCCTCCTTATTTGAGGGAATTACCCCCGTTTTTTCTCCCTCCCAGTACCGTTTTTCCATGGTCCTACACCAATCTCTGCGAAAAGTGAAAACCGTGAAAAAAAGCCCTGAAAGTATGCTTGCCCCCCGCTGAAACGTGTTTTTTCGGCGGCGGTCCCGGCTTCGGAGAGGAAAAAACGCGCATAATTTCCCCAAAACCGGAAATTTTTCCATATTCATAGTAACACTGCTCCTGCTAAAAGTCAAGCAAATTTCCGGTTTAGCAGTTTTTTCCATCCCTTTCGCCGTCAAAATCGCCGTCGGTTTTCAATACATCGTCATCAGCGCCGAAAGCCGCTGCATGTGCTCCCGCTTGTGGTCCAGCGAGGGGTGGACATAGCGGTCCATGGTCATGCTCACCGTGGAATGCCCCAGCAGCTCACTCAGGCTCTTTACGTCAAAACCCAGCTCCACACAGCGGGTGGCAAAGGTATGCCGCAGCGCGTGGTAGTTGGCATAG
>NZ_JBGVLF010000052.1:0-15343 GCF_045124115.1 Phascolarctobacterium sp. | reverse complement strand
TCCGTGAGCAGCACGGGATGATATTCCATATTGAAGGAGGGAATATACTTTGATCAAGCGTGATAGAAGCAGAAGACCTCGTAAAAAGGTTTGCAGTTTCTGCGTAGATAAGGTTGAGCAGATTGATTACAAGGATGTAGCTAAGCTGCGCCGTTATGTTACCGAACGTGGTAAAATTTTACCTCGTCGTATCTCCGGCACCTGCGCTAAACATCAACGCCAATTGACCGTAGCAATCAAACGCGCTCGCTGCGTTGCTTTGCTGCCGTTCACTTGCGAATAATCGGCACAAGTGGAGCCCTGTACAGCAATGTACAGGGCTTTTTTATATGCTTTTGTGAATAATTTTAAAAATCATTATCCATTAGCTTTACTTTTGCGTTAAATTCATGTAAAATGTAATCAAGAAATATACTAGTAAAATAGTAGAATATAAAGTTAACATTTACAAAAAGGAGATGATTTTCATGTTGAAGAAATTATTCGTATTAACCGCAGCTGCGTTGGCTATTTCCGGTTCTGCTCTTGGTTTAGCAGCCCCTGTCGCTCAACAACGTGCAGCAATCGAAGCTGCTAAAGCAGAAGTTCCGGCAACCTGCGTAATGTATGGCTATAGAGAAGATGAAGAAAAGAGCGTTATCAATTTCCGCGATAACGATGCTTTTTTAGAATATGAAGTAGATGTTGTAACTGCTACCGCTAAAGTAGTGGAAGTGGAAATCAAAGGCAGTAACTTCGCAGGCAGCACCCAAGTTGCTAAATCCGTCGAAGATATCCGCGCTATTGTTTTAGAAGCATATCCTGACGCACAAAATTTGGTTATTGAGTTGGAAAAAGAAGGCAATGCTCAATATTACGAAGCAGAATTCTCTACTCCTAAATTCATTAAAGCAGAGTTGAAACTGAACCCTGTAACCGGTGCAATTGCTGAAAGAGAGCACGATTACCGCTAAGAAATAAGTAAAGCCTGCACGGCATAGAGCTGTGCAGGCTTATTTTTTGTTTTTTAGCAGCCTAAGGTAGCTGCATTATCAATGAATTGCACTCCTGCCTGCGCCATTTCTTCCATGGCTGCAGCAATGGTGTCGGGGGCAATACCGCGGCAGGCAGCTTTGTTAAGGATAACTTCAAAGCCTGCAGCACGCAATTGCAGTACAGTGTTCTTTACGCAATAATCAGTTGCCAGACCGCCGCAAATAACGGTAGTGATGCCTTGTTGGTGCAGATACTCGATAACACCGGTGGAAAGAGTATTCTTCAGATCATGGTAGCAGGCACCGTAGGGATGTTTATCAGGTTCAATCCCTTTGAATACTTGAAAATCATAAGCAGTACCATCTAAACCGGGGATGAATTCAAAACCTTTAGTGCCGATGATAGCATGAGCAGGCCAACGGATATCTAAATCAGGATAGCCTTCGATGGGGCTTAAAGGAGCGTGATCTGCATCGCTGAGCCACAGAGCGCTCATGCTGTGGGCATCGCGGGAAGCAACGCGCAAGGATGCGTACTGCGCTTGTGCGTTCAGTTCATCAGCAATGGTGTCACCTTCGGCAACGGGGAGTTCTTCCGGACAAATGGGAGTGAAGGTGCATTGTGCGTCGATGTCAAAGGAAGCAATGTACTTTTTATCAGGCAGGTTCATGAATAAGCCTTCTTTCTTTTGTGTGATAGTCATTATTATAAAGCAATGCAGTGGTTACTGCAAGCTTAGAAGGTACCTTGTACCAGTTGGGCAATGTTTTTAGAGTGGTCGGAAACACGCTTCATATTAATTAAAAGCTCTAACATAACAAAGCCTGCTACAGGGTCGCAGCGATGCTCGTTGAGGCGGACGATGTGGTTCTTGCGGATTTCTTTTTGGTAGGCTTTAACTTCGCGGCAGAGGCGGACTGCGTCATCAGCAATAGCTTTATCGTTCTTGCCCAAGGCTTCTAAGGCGCGACCGCTGGCGCGGAGTACCATTTCACTCAGCTGGGTTAGCTCTGCAACAGCTTCGTCGGAGAAGTGGACATCATCTTCCACCAGCTTGCGTGCTTTTTTCGCTAAAGTTTCACCATGGTCACCAATACGTTCAATATCATTAATAGCGTGCAACAGGCCTGTATGGCGTTGGGACAGGCTGGGGTCAAGCTGGGTAGTGCTCATTTCCGTCAGGTAGTCGGTAATTTCTCTTTCGAGGGCATCTACCACAGGCTCATGCTCCAGTACATATTTTACTTTTTCACCGTCAAACCGGTGGATTGCTTCCATGCCCAAGCGTACGTCCTTGCGTGCTAAAAGACCCATGCGGACAACTTCTTTTACTGCTAGGCTGAGAGCGATGGAAGGAGTGTTGAGCATATTCTTATCAAGGTAAACCGGACGCATAGAAATGCCTTCAGCGTTACCGGGAACAAGGCGCTCAATCAATTTGATGAACGGATTGATAAAGGGCATAAAGAGCAATGTATTGATAATATTGAAGGCAGAGTGAGCATTAGCGATTTGGCGGGCAATATCGTTAGCAGGAGAAACTATCATAACGATTTGGATGAACCAATGCATAAAGACTACGAAGATAATACTGCCAATAACATTGAACATTACATGTGCTACAGCTACGCGTTTTGCCGTAAGGTTGGCGCGGAGAGATGCTAGCACTGCAGTAATACAGGTACCGATATTGTCGCCTAAAAGAACAGGAATTGCGCCTTCTAGGGGAATCAGTCCCTGTCCTGCCATAGCAATCAAGATACCGATGGTAGCGCTACTTGATTGAATCAGGACAGTCATAAGCGTGCCGATAGCAATACCCATCAAAGGATTAGAAGAGAACGCACCGATGAAATCTACAAAGCCGGGGTAAGCACGTAAAGGCATAACTGCTTTACCCATCATATCCATACCTAGCATTAGGATACCAAAACCCAAAATTACTTGGCCTAAATATTTGCTGCGGCTGCGTTTGGCTAGCAGCTGTACCAAGAAACCAATGAAAATCAGCACTGTAACATAATTGGACAGCTTGAAGGCAATTAATTGGGCTGTCATGGTAGTACCGATGTTGGCACCCATGATGATGCCAAAACCCTGTTTGAGTGTAAGCAGTCCGGCGTTAACTAAGCCTACGGTCATAACAGTGGTAGCGCCACTGGCTTGGAGCACAGCAGTAACTACTGCGCCAAGGAGTACGCCCATGATAAGCACTCCTGTCATGGCCTCCAATATTTTTTGCAGCTTGGCGCCTGCAGCTTTCTGCAGGCCTTCGCCCATAAGCTGCATACCATACATAAATAAAGCGATACCGCCTAAAAAGCCTAAAAAGTATACTAGCATATGCCACCTCGTAAAAAGTATTGCCTATATTATACTACAAAAGTAAATTCTAGGTTAAATTTAGGTAAAG
This sequence comes from Phascolarctobacterium sp., assembly GCF_045124115.1. GTDB lineage: Bacteria > Bacillota > Negativicutes > Acidaminococcales > Acidaminococcaceae > Phascolarctobacterium_A. The sequence goes on along the minus strand of NZ_JBGVLF010000052.1, from coordinate 11,955 downwards.
ATTTTACGTGTTTTTTACAAGGTGCTAAGAAGATACTGAGTTTTGCAGTATTTTATGGTCTGCAAACACCGCAGGGTTTGTAACCTTTGTTTACTGCTTCTTGCTTACTAGGAAAGACTACTTTATTTCCGGCTTTAATTTTATTAGCGTGGCGACATCCCTCGTCGTGAAATTTTGCTGTATTAGAATTTCCTATATAATTTGCTGCAGATGCTATTGCAGGGATAAGTAAAATTGTAATCATTATAAAAGAGAAAATCTTTAAATATCTAAACATAACAATCACTTCCTTTTTTAAATCTTGGATAAACCTTCGTGATATATTGTCAAAATCCTTCTTCGCTTATTTGAAAAAGTTTTTTAGGGTTAAATTTAGGTAAAGATTTTACGTGTTTTTTACAAGTGAGGCTAGTGGGATGTGGAAAAGAAGGTTATTGTAAGATATAACTGATAAAATACAAAAATCTAGAAAAATATCAGTTATAACTAACAAAATTATTAAAATATTGTTGTGATGCCTACCTGTTTTATCTATGGACGAATTCGACATGAGCCGTGATGGTATCATCCATAGAAATATTCGTGATTTTCTATTGGATAAGGAATGGGAATAATGGGGTGAGAACTAGAATCCTTCAAAAATCTCATTGTCAGCTTTGGGGTTTTGGTATATAATGATTAGTACAGTTTGTAGCAGGAGGCTTGAACTTGCTATGGACTGCTATATGGTTCCGTAGCTCAGCAGGATAGAGCGACCGCCTCCTAAAGCGATGTTCTGCAAAAATTACTAAATCCGCAAACACTGATGCTATGGGCCTTTCGGAGAATTCTCCATTTTCTAAACATGGGGTCTTCGTGAAACTTTCGTGAAACTATGAAAACCACTATAAAAATATATATGGCTCCGTAGCATAGCTGGATAATGCAGCATCCTCCTAAGATGAAGATCGACGGTTCGAATCCGCCCGGGGTCACCATAAAAAACAGGCTCCACCTGATTAGGTGGAGCTTTCTTTTATTTTCTCTTTAAAAGCTTACTCTATTTGGGCTGAGGGTCATCATCTTCCACCCTCTTGCTTTGTAACAACTTTCGATAGGCATCTGATAGAACTTGAGTACCAGCCTGCCTATTAAGCTCTAGGGACCTCAGGTATATCATAGTAGTACTCAAACTTTTGTGCCCAAGCATTTGCCTGATGGTAGTTAAAGGTACTTGGTTATTCACGCAATAGCTTGCAGCCATCCTTCGAAATCCATGTACATCGACATGAGGAAGATCGTTTCTTTTCAAAAAAGCACGTAGCCAATGGTAGAATGCAGATCTACCAGCGGGCTCAACTACTTCTCGACCATCACCTGCTCGCATACGTTTCATAAAGATATAATTATTTGGATTTGTGTATCCTTTTTTCTTCAGAAATGCCTCCTGAAACACCTTGTATTTCCCAAAAAGCTCAACACATAGATCATCACAATAAACTTCACGAATGGATTCAGTTTTAGTAGCATGTTTAATATATGTGTGCCCACCTTTTTCATACACATCCTTTGAAATCGTTATTTTTTTACTGGATAGATTTACGTCGTCCCACGTCAAAGCAACATGCTCACCTGATCTACAACCATCTATAAGAGATAAATAGAAAAACAACTGATACTTTACATTGGTAGCTGTTTCCTTCAACTCAAAAAGTTTTTGTAGAAAAGTCGCTAAATCATCCTCATCTAAGATGGGTTTGGTCCTAAAATTTTTCTTTGGACGTTTATCCCTTGGAACAGCGTTGCAGGGATTCGTCGGAATATAACCCCACTCTACAGCCTTGTTAAGCATTGACCGCAACGTTTTGAAAATATCAAATATTGAACCAGGAGAAAGTACACCAGGACGCCCATCCAATCGTTCATTGTGAATCTTCAAGTCAACGAAAAAGTCAGCTACATGTTCAGATGTTATTTTATTTAACCTCATAGCTCCAAAATATGGTGTTACTCTAGTATCCACAAACATGTGCCCTCCAGCCTTTTGGCTATTTGGACTTAAATTTTTCACATGCCTTTCACGCCAAATGTCGACAAATTCAGCAAAAGTTAATTTATACGATGGATCTGGAGCCTTCTTGCAAAACTCCAAATAAAATATTTGCAGCTCTTTTTCAGCTTGAGCAGCAGAGCAAGGACCAATAGTCTTGGTTCCTCTATTTTGCTTGCCATCAGCACGAAACCCATTACTTACTGTTAAGCGCCATTTGCACTTCTTAGTAGCTTTCAACATTTCTTTGTCCAAAGCTTGTTTATATCCTGGCATATTATCGTCCCCTTTCAAAATATAAATGTTAATGGCGACCATAAAGCCGCCATTGGAATTATCGAATGCCCAAAACTCTATTTTTAAAGCTTTCGACTACCTTGCGAGAAAAAATATACTGCTTGCCCACCTTATAAGCAGGAATCTTTTTCTCACGAATTAGGTTCATGAGAACCTTATACGAGAATTTATGCTCAAAAATGTCTAAGACATCGTCAGCATAAATAATATCGCCGTTTAAAATTGCTTCCACTGAAGTTTCTCCTTTCTTCTATTGTTCGATTAAGACTTGAATGTAATTCTTGACCTTATAAAAAGGCCAAATCCTTGTACTTGCTAACTCAAGAATCTTTTCGCTTTACGATAATGAGTTGAATCTTAATCTTATTATCTTGATTTTATTATAACATGTTTTTCTCCCGCGTCAAGGAAAATTTTTATAAGATTTGCATTTGACTCTGATTTATGATATTATTAAAGCAATTACGGATGAGGTGATGGCAGATGGACCATGAATTACTAACGACAAAAACATTATTGGATATTCTCAAAACCAACGGCTTTGAAACTACTAAAGCTTCTCTTTCAAGATATATGCAGGATGGTTTAGTACTTCGTCCTAAGCAAAAACCAATTAGACGTGAAAAAGAGGAGCGTGCTTATTTTAATCCAATTTGTATTATCGAGGTCATGACCGCTATTCTCCTATTCCGTGGTGATTACCTTGAGTATAAAAGTGCTGCTCGCATCGCAAGATTAACCGATAAAGATTTATTCCTCGGTCGTTTAATCTACTACACTCGTAATTTCCCTTCAAGCTTTAATGTTTACTTATATCATACTTCCATTGAAAAGCACGAAATCCCTGAGGAAGGATTCTTAGAAAAGCTTGACATGGATAGGTTTGCGATGGAGCAGTATTTACACTTTTATAGGAAAAAATGTTTTGATATTTACGGAGTAGAAAGTATGCATCCATTGGCTGAGTCGTATGCCTCTTTCGTTGGTGAAATATATACCAAAACGTTTAACTATTTATTAGATAGATACGGAAATAAACTTTACGACCTAGAGCACTACATTGACTTCCTAAAGCATTACAATCAAAAGTTTTGAATTTGATGGACGGGATTATTCCCGTCCATCTTTATTAGAATAAATTTTTGACCGCACCTACGAGTGAGCGTTTGTTCGAGATAGAGATTAAAGAAGATTCAATACTCCATCCCTGACCAACGAATTTCTTCTCCAGACTTGAAGCTGAACCAAAAGCCTCAGCAACAATATTTCCTTCGTAGTCACTAATGGTCGTTTTCATCGTATAAGACAGCAGTCCATCCGCTACTACAACGGTTTTATCTATCATAGTAGTGTGATAGGTTAACCCTGCCCTACGCAACAACTTTAATGCTCCTCGCTTAGACAATACTGCATTGGGAACGCCTTTAATACGGAAATAATCCTGTCCTTCGATAAGTTCCCCCATAAGGCTCCTGATTTTTTGACAAATGGTATCAGTCGGGCCGCCTACTTTTCTCTCTTCTAACGTCCCCGTAGGAGGGTTTGTTACAATACAATTGGGTTCACTACCTGCTTCGGCCTTATTTCCAACATTATATGCTTCAGGGTCAGTATTTAAAGGCTTTCCACCCTTAATAATTTGTATTTGTTCTCGTGGTTCATCGGTATTGATTCCATTCTTGCTATCAACAGCTAATGCTAATGATCCTTCTGATTGAGCATAAGACTGGGATTTCAACCCCATAATTACATTTTTTATCTCTTCAATTCTAGCCATTTTCTAATCTCCTTCCATGCTTTATTTCTTTGATGTAGTGGCCTTTAGCTTAGATTTCGTAACTCTAAATGTACGAACCGAGCTTTCCACCATGCATGATTTAATCTGCTCCATATTCAAGAGTTCCTTTGCTTTATCAGATGAGAATGTTGCACGAGAAGAGCTCTTCCAACTTACTTTATACTCGCCGCAGCAAGCAACCTCATTGTCCTGCATCAAAGCCTTCAGCTTGGCTTCAGCATCTTCCTTACGTTTCTTTGCTGCGTCCATGGCCTTTTTGGCTTCCTCATATTGCAATAAGAGAGCTTCATGCTCCTTACCCAAAGCCATGACTACGGACCGACTTTGCGGATAGATGGCAGCCAAAAGATTGTTGTCCATTCCGTTTACAGGCGGTGGTGTATTTGTTTCAACCATATGCCAAAACTCCTTTAGCTTCTGAATGATGACCTCGATGATATCATCATCACGCTCAATAATGATTTGTCGGTAATCCGAGCCTCCTATAAGGGCTGCCAGATACGCAACCTTCATATTGGTAATACTTAAGTAATATTGTACTTGCATTATGTATTCTAAAGGTGCTCCCATGTTTGCCCAGTCTTCACTAGCAAAAGCATTGGCAGTCTTGATTTCCAATACGGCGCAACTTCCGTCTGGCAACTTCACGTATCCATCAAGGTTGCAGGTCATGAACCGATAATCCTTGTGAGCCAAAATAAAAGGGCATTCACATACTTCCAAACCATTGCGACGAGCAAATTCGCTTCTGATAACGGGTTCGAGCAGGGTGCCAAATCGCATTGCGTCAGTAGGTTCGTCCTTCTTGGTTACGTGACCGGTCTTTTCAGCCCAAACATCGAATGGTGTGCGCCATCTGGAAAGTCCCAATGCGGCGGCTATTTCCGAGCCACCAATAGAAAAACGCCTTTGTTGAAGCCATTGTTCCTTTGTCATTTCCTTCACTTTGCCTACTACCTTGTAATTCTTTGTCATTTTGAATTCCTCTCTTTCTTTTTTTAATGGAGTATAATTAAATAAAGCGGCCACCTAACGCAGCCGCAAAATAAACAATCAATTTTCATCGATGGCTGTTAATAGCCTATGAATGCACTTTTCAATTAGATTTAACACTGAGCTAATTCTCGAAATTACCTCTTTATCATTTTGGGCATCTTTGACATATCGCTTGAGGTATTCCCAGCTCTGCTGCTCGTAGCCTTGCACTCCTTCATAAGATAATAAGATGGCTGCACCCAATTCGGCGACAACTTCTGCTTTGGCATCATCCACTTCGTTGATGTTTTCTTCAAGCGAGTGTAGATAATGAAATCCCTCATGGGCTATGGTTATAGGGCTATTTTCGGCTAAAACAATAAGACCTTTGCCGTTGTTGTAGCTTTGACGGAAGTATCCTAGCGCGCCTGGGTTCAAGTCAATAGGCCTAAACTCAATGGTAACGCCCATCTTCCTGATCGCACAAATAATCTTCTGACTCAGTTCAGGAATGACTTCTGGCGTATAGTCAACGGGTTTAACCTCAGGAAAATCTCCTTCTATTGGGATGGTATCCTCATAAGCAAAAACGTTAAAGGGCCTGAAGCCTATCAATTTTTCTTTGTCGGCTTCTCCGTTTTCTCCCTTTTCCTTGACGATGAGTGGAGCTATGAGCCTGATGGCATGGCTGCCCTTGCGAGGCACCCGACCAATTTTAAGCCATCCAGAAAACGGTCTTCCATCTCGGGTTCCTGCTAGCATCAGCAGCATAATATTGTTGAGCGAATATTTCATGCAGGGAACAATATCGTCCTTTCTTCTCATAATGATTGTCCATCCAAGCTGCTCTGGAAAATCCTGCGATTGAAACATTTCAAAGAGCCTGTCAACAGCATTTTTTAAGTTTTCGTTTTGATTTGGCATAAAAATCACTCCTTTTTAATAAAAATCCGCCCTGCTGTAAGGCAGGACGGGTAAAAACAGTAATGTTAATTGAAAAATTCCTCAAAATACGGGCTAGGCACTTGGCAGACGCCATTACTCCCTATTCGAGGATAGGTAACTACTAAGATTTTTTCAGCTCTGCTTGCTGCCACAAACGCCAGATTTCGCTCTTCTTCTTCATCAAAAGGTGCGTCCGCACGGCAAAGAGGCATAATTTTTGAGCTAGCGTTTATAATATAAGTGATCTTATATTCAACTCCCTTCGCCGCATGAAAAGAACTGATTACGGCTGCTTCTTTACCTTCGTAAACCAACCGCTTCATTTCGCGTTCACGCTTCCTAATTTCTACTATGTGCTGAATAAGCTCTTCGTAGCTCCTGTCTTGGCCGATAATATCCCTGAAATCCTCAAGAATAGTATCATCCCCATCTTCAACTTTATAGTAAGGAGCCAGAAATTTGCGAAATAGAAGTTCCACCACGCCGTCCAAACTCATATTCTCTACATCAATAGCAAAGAATTCACCAATACGGCTACGCTGACTACGGGACAATGACGGAATGCTAAGTAAGACTTCCTGCAAAGGCCTGCTATCATCCATAACGTTGCGGTCTCTAAGATAATTCATAAGACTTGCTGGAACACCAATAATTGGCAATGTACATTCCATTGTCAAAGATGGTTTTTTGGAGTAAAGAGCACTGAGTAAGGCCAGCAAAGCTTTAAATCTGCTATTTTGATACTTGAGCGCGTTTGAACCAATACGGATGAAGGGGACGTTATTTTTAAGCAAGGCCTCGTACAATGTATTTGTAGTCGCACTTGAACGAAACAAAATAGCCATCTCGCTGTAGCTATAGCCCTGCTCATGCATTCTTTTCATGTGCTCAATGATAAACATGGCCTCGTCCTTATCGTCATTGGCAGCGTAGAAAATAGGCTTTTCGCCAACAATTTTCTTGCTGGCAACCATCTTGGCACTGCTATTAGGCAGAATATGATTAGCAATCTCGATAATCTCAGGGGTGCTTCTATAATTACTAGTGAGCTGGAATTCCTTAGCTTGGTAATAGTTTTCCAATAAATCTCTGACTGTAGCAGGGTTTGCGCCTCGCCATTTATAGATTGCCTGGTTATAATCGAGCGCAACACAAATATTAGGACAGCATTCCCTTGGGAACATCAGCTTTAACGCCTCGCACATCTCTATATTTTGGTCTTGGAATTCGTCGGCTAATAAGAAACTAACCGAGTTACGAATGCCGTAGCCGATAGCCTTGAAGCATCTTAAAACTTCCAATGAGAAGTGGATAATAGCGTCGTAATCCAAAAGTTGCTTATCCTTAAGCAGTTCAAAATACGCTGTTTTGGCCGCCTTTTTCTCTTCTGTGCTTTCGTCACATCTAGCTATAGCTTCTGCCAAATCATTTACTATAAGCTTATCCTCGGTCTTGCTTTCGTGGATAGCCTTTTTCATCAGTGAACGGCGGTCTGCCTCGGTAGCTATGAATCGGTAGTTACGGAAAAGCCCAGAAGCCCTCAGGACGCGGTTATAGAGGAACGAATGAATGGTTGATATTTGAACATTGTAGGTTCCCTTTAAACGCTCACTCAGCTCTTCACAGCACTTCTTATTGAAGCTTAAGGCTACGATATTGGCTTCAGGATACCTTGCCCTAATGTTGCGGATGCGGGTAGTCAAAACTAAAGTTTTGCCTGTTCCGGCAAGACTTTTGATTACGCAAACACCTTCTAAAGCGTTAGCTGCGGCGTTTTGGGCTTTGTTCAATTTGATGGTATTAGTTGGTTTCATATTGTTAAATCCTCCTGATTATGCTAAAATTAAAATGTGGTTATCGTGCAGACAAACCATGTTTGAGCCTATCAGGACGGTCATCCTGATGGGCTTTTTTCCATTTTAGGACGTTGTTTGGGCCATCCATACCCTCGATAACTAGGTCTGGATTGTTATAGCGCCATTTAAAATACTGCTTGCGCTTGATGTCCCCATCCGCATCGGCCTTGGCCATGTTGGTCAAAGCATCTTCTTGGATTAAGGCCACGGCTTCCATGTAGCGACTGCGTTCAGCTTTGGCATAGCTTACAAATGCTTCGCAACCTTCAATCGCAAGCAAAGCAAAAACTGCAGCTAGTAGCAGGCCTCGAATAATCTCACCGCCTTTCTTTTTAAAATTTGTTGAATTAGTAATCTTGAGCACAATTTGCCCTCCTTTCTGCCTTTTTCAGGCATAAAAAATAGCCGCATCCATCGATTAACGATGAATACGGCGTTGAAGATTTATAAAAAGCTCACTTGCAAGGCAGTAAGCTTCTTACCTATTATTTGTTGGATACTATTTAAACTCACGAAAAGTCTAGTGGGTGTGGGCTAAAATTCTCATTCAGAGAACGGTCACTTAAACCAATAGGCTTCAGCAAGTAATTTATTTTTTTATCCCTTTATGATTCGGAATATTGAATAAGGAAAAATTACCTCGGTAATATAGATAGTGAGAGCTTAAAACAGTGCTCCACAAAAAATATTACTATAACGAGGTTTATACATGAATACTATTACTTTCGACTTCAAGAAAGCCCGCCAAGAATTGGGCTTAACGCTGCAAGAAGCAGCAGAATTAACAGGTATTCCCAGCACTACCATCTGGAATATAGAGCACAGCGTTCATGACACAGGAATGAAGCGTATGAATACGCTACGTAACGCCTATTTGGCAGCGCTAAAGGAGCGTGAAGCTACTTAATGGCTAGAGAAGTAACACTGTGCCAAGAGAATTTGCGAATCCTGCGCACCCAATATTTCCATTTTACTCTTGAATTTGTGGAAAGACATACGGGAGTAAGCGCTACTACCATTCGCAACGCCGAAATTGGCCGCAAAATAAAAAAAGAGAATTTGAATAAGATTTTTGTCTTCTACATCAAAGCAGACGACATAAAACAATATATTCGTAACCACCCTGAGGAGTTCAAAAATGTTCGATAGTGAAGCTTTAGCATATTCAGAGAAGCACTTGCCAGAAGTTGTTGACCATTTATTGGCAAGCAGGCCTAATCTACGAGAGATTTATACTACGAACTTGGCAAAAAACGCCAAGCGAGATTATTGGCAGCGTATTGATGCTACGGGCGTGAGCGCCAGCAAGACCTATACGATACAAATAAAATGTCGAATGCCTGGGCATGACGATTTTGTTCTTACGGCCCATAAGCTTACCGACCCGCAGGCTGTCGAACAATGCCAAGGCTTTTGGTGGTGTGGAAACAAATATTCTTTCTCAGTTTTTGCTGATATTTACGCTGAATACCTTGGTGATGGAAGTATTTTTAGCATAACCCGTGAGGAAATTGAGGCGCTTGAGTCAAAGTTTCCTGATGAACTAAGTGAATGCATCAGCTTGGTAAAACGCTCAGAAAGAAAAGACAGCGATGGCGAATATTTTCCCATAGACGAATACGATGTATATATCACTCAATCAGGCCTCGCCAATGCGTTATTCCTTCTCCTGCGTTGCGGCAACGATAGAGTTGACCAATATTTTATGGATCATATTTGATTATTTTTACAGGCTCCTTTCCTAATTATCGTCGACGATTTGTCGTCACTTCTAGTGATAGCAAAGGGCCGGAACCCTTGCCCCGCAAGGGTTTCGAAGCCCTCGGCGTTCATGCACAAATCGGAGACATACCAGCCTATACCTTTATAATATGATTCACACCATGACCATCAGATATTGGTTAAGCAAAGAAGATTTTTCCGTTCTTCAGCCTGATATAGAAAAATCGCCTCACTTCAATAAGGCTGCTCGTAATGCCTTTCTCTCCAATAAAAAATATGCTCCCAAAAACAAAAAGGAGCATATTGATTATTACGGAGATGATTGGTTAACCTTTATCATGTCGTCTGGGACTATTGGGATTGAACATATTAAATTTTTCAAGCAGGTCAAATGTCCAGATGATATTTATCTGGATATTATGATTGATATCGAATCCCTTATTGATGGACAGAGAACGATAAATCTATTTTATCCTGATTATTTCGGAGCGAAAGCAGCTTGCATGGCCTATTCGGCAGCGATACTAAGGATATTTCCTATCCTTAACCAATTATCCATATCTGCTAACGAGTTAATAAATGCCGCGAAAACGACGCTCAACAAAGGGCTTATGGTCATTCCTTATTTATCCCATGGCAAGGTTGTCAGGCTCGAATACTCCAATAACCTCCATGCAGAGAATAAAGAATTGGCAATGGAGCTCATGAGCAATTCCATTCGCCCTACTTCTTTCTGGCAGAAGGAGTATAAAGAAAACGATAACACTTACCTTGGCCAAGGCCAGAAGAAAAAACCAACGGCGATATTTAAGGCCTACGATAAAGAATTAAAGCTTTTAAGCGATAAAAATCCCGTTGAAAGCTCTATCGTTGACAGCGCCGAGAAAATTATCCGCTGTGAATATGGCAGAAATCGCTTTGATAGTGATTGGATTATTCGCAATTACGGTTTGCCCAATAGTATAGGCGAGTCTCCTTTTATTCGCTCGCCTTTGCTTCTCTTTGATTGCCATGCTTGCGATATGATATTCAAGAAGATGTATTCTAAGCAAATAGGCCTTGGGGATTGGTTCAATAAATGTGAATTCAGCAAGAAAATCCCTCTAGTCGATAAAGCTATACTCGGCCCACAGCAAAAGAATACTATCTTACGGGAGCTGGCACCTATAGTAAGCCAAGCTCGCTCCATAAAAGCCGCCTTTAAGAAGTATCAGCAAGAAGATGGCTATCATATTGCCAAGACAGTTAGATCGCCCAAAGGCTCAGAGGAAAAGTTTAAGAAGTATTTGAGACTGCTGGAAGCTGCTGATATACAGCTGCTCCGTATTCCTGATAAAAGGCACGTAACCTATATCGAAAATCCAATAAAAAACATCGTAGCTGCGCCAAGGATAACGAGAACACTAAATTATCCTCTTCCTGAATTGATAAAGGATAATATAGTGGCAATCATTGATTATATCTGGCATGAATGCAATCGTTTTAATCCGACAAAAATCAATTTAGCCAAGGTACTGGGCATCTCTTCTATATATTGTATTACATCAGATTAATACAGCTGTAATAATACTATATAGAAATTTGTGGATTTCGGAAAATTTCTAGGTAATACATAGCCCCTAGAAATTATTTGAAATCCACTAAAATAATTAACTATACCGATATAAAAACTAGGTATCACGAGCGCCCCGAAGCAAAATTTGCTTATTGATAAAACGAAATTGAGCAAGGCTCAGAGGCCGTTGCTAGTGATTCCATACAAAAGTAAAAGCCCCCGACCGATAGGCCGAGGGCGATATTATTATTTTGCTGTTAATTCTCTTGATACATCGTACTAAAATATTATTTTAAATCATGATCCCTTAGTAACAATGCCACTGGATTCAATTTTATATGTTATTTTTCAATTCTTAGGCCTAAAATAGGACCTCTAGAAGCCACTTTTTTCATTGTAGTTTGTTCTACAAATTCAAAATCAAGATTATCATAGTCTGGTTTAATACCACGTGCTCCAAGCATTCCACAAAATAGCTGTATGGATTGTGCTGCCCAAACTTCTTTTTGTCCTTCATTTAGGGCATACCAATTTCCATTAACACCTACAATAACTCTTTTTAAACTTACTACATTACACCCTGCGTAAATGCTTCCTTTCGTTCTAGACATTACTATATTGTAACTTTCTTTCATTTTGAGGTGACCCCAAAAAGTTAGACTTTTTAAGCGTAGCAGTTTTTATGGCTGCTACGCTATTTTTATGCAGCCAAGGAGAATAGTCTATATTCGACAGGACTCATCCATCCTAGTTTCTCTTTAATCCGTTTTTCATTGTA
>NZ_JBGVLF010000051.1:0-33113 GCF_045124115.1 Phascolarctobacterium sp. | reverse complement strand
GGGATTCCGCCGTAGTTGGCATTGTAGGAAAATCCAAAAGTTTAGATTTTCCCACAATGCTTATCTTTTGGTCTTTGGTTCGGAATAGTGTAGTGCTGGCGGTCTATCTCTTGTTTTCGGTTGCTTGCTTCCTTACCGTACATGAGCATTGTATCAGGAAATATATTACATTTATAGTCAATGCACCCTTGTAAATTGCGTGGTGCTTTCCAATGACGTTCACCAAAATACAACACTAATGTAATAACTTCGTATAATTTTGTGTTGTTTTGTTGGTTGTGATAATTAGCACCATCATAGCCAATAACACGTAATGGCATTCTGTTATCCACTTTAGTTTGATTCTCAAAACCACAGCATGTAATGATGGTATTTGTTACTTTATCAATAACAAACTTAGCAACATCACGCTCTTGGTGATGCAACTTCCCATCCATTTTGTACTGCGATACAAGGCTTGCTTCTTGTAGCATCTCAGGCTCGAACAACCTTTGTCCGTTACAGACTAGAACATTTAAAATATCTGCCGCAACATCACTGTAGGCTACAAGAATTCTTTCGGAAACATCTTTTGCTCCCAATAGCTCTCATCCTTTCTTGAAACACGAAAGTTTTGTTTAGGATGATACTGCTATTGGCATTTTCAAATTGGGCTTACATTTGGGCGCAGTAGTAGTATCATCCTTTTTTACAGGACCAACGTAAATCGATACTACTACCGAAGCCACTTCTGCAACGGTTTTAACACTTAGTGAATCACTAAATGCACTTCTACTATAGAAAAGCCCACGTGCACTTCCATCTTAGGGGTGCACCCACTTTACGTTTCAAGTTCAGTATAGCACAACTAGTAGATTTTGCAAGACTTCTGCCTTGGAGCGTTTTCTAATGGCAGACTTCAAAACTTCATAAGTAAAAAAGCGGTTACGTAGCATTTAGTCTACGTAACCGCTTTACTGCGAGTGGGGAAATATTATTTGTTTGCTTCTGCTTCAGCAATAACTTTGTTGATGTCTTCGATCAGAGCGTCAACGTCGATGCCATGAGCGCCTGCGCCTTGGCCGATGGTTTCAAAATGAGCAGCCATGCAGCCGATGCAGCCCAGACCGTATTCTGCAAAAACCTCGATAATTTCCGGATGGTTTTGTACGGCTTCGATAATGCCGGTATCTTTAGTAATCATGTTCATTTCTCCTTTATGCTTAATTTTTTTAAGTACAGATTGTACCTTTTCATTATAACATTTGTTACCTTAAATGCCAAACTAATGCGGAAAATTTTTTGCAACGTAATTGTAAAAAAATTCTCTGTTTCCTGCCATTTTTCTGCCGTTGCACTTGCATACTTTGGGAAATAACGTTATAATGGAGAAAAGTGGAGCAAAGTGGGTAAAAAGGGGGCAGCCGATATGCTTTTAGGTGAATATGAACACACCTTGGACAGCAAGGGTCGCTTAGCTGTGCCTGCGAAACTGCGCGAAGCTTTGGGCAATAAGTTTATTATTACCAAAGGCTTGGACGGCTGTCTATTTGTTTACGATATGGAACAATGGCAGGCGTTGGAAACCAAGCTGGCAGCTCTTCCAATGAGCCGTAAAACTGCCCGTGACTTCACTAGATTCCTTTTTGGTGGTGCTTGCGAAGGTGAGTGCGACAAACAGGGCAGGGTGCTCCTGCCGCTTAACCTGCGTCGCCACGCGGGCTTAGAAAAGGACGCTGTGATTGTGGGCGTGGGCAATAGAGCAGAAATTTGGGATGCTCAAAGATGGGCGGAATATAACGATAGTAACGCTGAGGATGTTAATGAGTTGGCAGAACAGCTGGCAGATTTAGGTATTTAGGTGGCAAGCATGGAATTTAAACATACAAGTATCCTCTTGGAAGAAAGTGTGGAGTTTCTCATTACAGATAAAAATGGTATCTATGTGGACTGCACTATGGGCGGTGCCGGGCATAGCTGTGGCTTTGCTTCCCAATTGGAAGCAGGCGGTCTGCTTTTGGGCATTGACCAAGACGATGATGCCATCGCTACTTCTTCTGAGCGTTTGTTAAACAAATTTACCTGCAAGACTGCTATTGCTAAAGCGAATTTCAAAGATTTTGCCCAAGTTTTAGATAATATGGGCATTGATAAAATAGATGGTATTTTCTTCGATTTAGGTGTTTCCAGCTATCAGTTGGACTGTGCGGAGCGTGGCTTTAGCTATATGCACGACGGCCCTTTAGATATGCGTATGAATAAGGATGCAAAGTTGGACGCTGCCTATGTAGTGAACCACTACAAGGAAGAAGAATTGGCGGAAATAATTCACAAATACGGTGAAGAACGCTGGAGCAAGCGTATAGCCCAATTTATTGTGGCAGCACGCAAGGAAAAACCTTTGACCACTACCTTTGAATTGGTAGATGTGATTAAAAAGGCTATTCCCAAGGGCGCAAGGCTTGATGGTCCTCATCCTGCCAAGCGTACTTTCCAAGCAATCCGCATTGAAGTTAATAACGAATTGGGAATTTTGGCAGACACCATGGAAACGGCAGTGGCGCGTCTAAAAAGCGGTGGCCGTATCGGTGTCATCACCTTCCATTCCTTGGAAGACAGGATTATTAAGCAGACTTTTGCAAAACTTGCCAAAGGCTGTACTTGTCCGCCACAGCTGCCTATGTGCGTGTGTGGCAAAAAGCCCCAACTGAAGAAAACAGGCAATATAGTTCCTTCTGCTGCGGAAGTGGAGGCTAACCCCCGTTCCCGCAGTGCAAGATTGAGATATGCTATCAAGATTTAGTTAAAGGACGTGTAGCGAATGTTAGCCAGACAGTATAATGAGTACGCGCTAAATGACGAGTCCGTAGAACAGGAGCGTCAGCAACAACTTGAAAGAGAAAAACAAGAGCAGAGATTGTCTTGTCGCGTATGGCGCAGAAGATTCATGGCTGTTATGGGCGTTGTGCTGATGACATACTTGATTACTGTTGTCCGCAGCGAGGCTATGGTGCAGCATGGTGCGACTTTAGTAAGCATGCAGCAGCAGGAAACTTCTTTAATCGGTAAAACCAATGAGTTAAAGATTGAAGTGGAACAGCTCAAAGGTCCGGAGCGCATTATTGGTCTGGCGCAAAAGAACTTGGGGATGAGTGTGGCACGTAGCAATATTTATGTTAAATCTGCTGTAGGTAAAAATAATGCTAACTCTTTAGCTATGGCTAGTAAATAGACATACTTTGTGGTATAATTTAAATGGATTTTTGGGTGAGGCAGCCGTCGTGGCTGCCCTTTCAATTTAGGAGGTTAGATACATGGAAAAGCAATTGGCATCACTCCTTCAACTACTGCCTCAAGCTACAGTGGTTGGTAGCTCTGATAAAACAATTACTGATATTACTGCTGATTCCCGTACTGCGCAACAAGGCAGTCTTTTTATCTGCTTGAAGGGCGCAACGGTGGATGGACATAAATTTTTACCTATGGCTGCAGCGAAGGGCGCTGTGGCTGCAATCGTGGAAGATTTGCCGGAAACTGCACCCGAAGGTGTAACGCTGATACAGGTTGCTGATAGCCGTGAAGCTATGGAACTGGTTACGCCTTTCTTCTTTGATTATCCCGGTAAAACACTGCGTATGATCGGCGTTACCGGTACTAACGGAAAAACTACTACCACCAATATCATCCGCTTGATTCTGCGTCAAGCAGGTTATAAAGTTGGCCTTATCGGTACCATCAACATTATGATTGATGACCAAGTTACTGAGTCTCACAACACCACTCCGGATGTAGTGGATTTGCAGAAAGCACTTTATGGTATGGTTTGCGCCGGTTGCCAATACTGCGTTATGGAGGTATCCAGCCATGCGTTAGCGTTGAAACGTGTGGCAGGTATTGAATATGACTGCGCTGTTTTGACTAATATTACGCAGGACCATCTGGATTACCATAAAACCATGGAAAACTACCGCGATGCTAAGAGTCTGCTTTTTGAGCATTTGACAGATGGCGATAAGGAAAATAAAAACGCAGTCTTTAATATGGATGACGCAAGTTCCGCCATTATTAAAGCTCGCACTAAGGCCAATGTTTTGACTTATGGTAAAGGTCATGACAATGACATTTATCCTTTAAGCTTCACCGTTGCTCCCAAGCATATGCAGCTGAAGCTGCACACTCCTGTGGGTGAAATGGACTTAGAGCTGAAGATTACCGGTGAGTTTAACGTGTATAACGTTATGGGCACTGTAGCTGCCATGTTGGCAGAAAAGATTGATAAAGAGACTATCTGCGCTGTACTGGACGGTTTTGACGGGGTTCCCGGTCGTTTCCAACTGGTAGAGGCAGGTCAACCTTATACGGTTATTGTGGACTACGCCCATACTCCCGACGGTTTGGAAAATGTGCTGCATACTGCCCGCTCTATTACTAAGGGCAAACTTTGGGTAGTATTCGGCTGCGGTGGCGACCGCGACAATAAAAAGCGTCCCATTATGGGCAATTTGGCGCTGCAATTGGCAGATAAGATTGTAGTAACTTCCGACAACCCGCGTACGGAGGATCCGGAGCTGATTATTGACGAAATCTTTACCGGTATGGCAGATGTGCCTGCAGGTAAGGAAGTATTCCGCTTGTCCGACCGTCGTGATGCTATTCACTTTGCTTTGGCAAAGGCGGAGCCTGCTGACGTAATTCTGATTGCAGGCAAAGGTCACGAAAACTACCAGATTTTGAAGGATAAAACCATTCATTTCGATGATAAAGAAGTTGTTCAGGAATATTGGAGTGATAAAAAATGATGAATTCCGCTGAAATTATGGCTGCAACCCACGCCGTTCGCGAGGATTTTGCCTTTACAGGTATCACCACGGATTCCCGTGCCGTTAAACCCGGTGAGCTTTTTGTAGCTCTCAAGGGCGGTAATTTTGACGGCCATGATTATTGCGCTAAAGCTGTGGAATTGGGTGCTGCAGGCGTAGTTATTTCCCACGATATTGCGCCTCTGCCGGCCGGTGTGGCAGTATTCCGCGTGGAAGACACACTGCTGGCTTACCAACAGTTGGCTCACGCTTACAGAATGCGCAAACAAGGGCTGAAAGTTTTTGCGATTACCGGTTCTAATGGCAAGACTTCTACTAAAGACCTTGTGGCTGCCTGCTTAGGTGCTAAGTACAATGTTATTAAAACCCAAGGCAATTTCAATAACGAGATTGGCCTGCCGAAAACCTTACTGGATATTAAGGCAGATACGGATATTGCCGTTGTGGAAATGGGGATGCGCGGTTTGGGACAAATTGCCGAACTGTGCCGCATTGCTGAGCCTGACTGCGGTCTGATTACTAATGTGGGCGAAACCCACATGGAGCTTTTGGGAAGCATGGAAAACATTGGCAAGGCTAAAAGCGAGATTGTGGAAAATCTGCCTGCAGACGGTTTTGCCATTCTCAATGGTGATAACGAATATGTAGTAAAGGCTGCTGCTAAAACAAGAGCGAAGGTTGTTTACTTCGGCTTAGGGGAAAACTGCGACTACCGCGGCAGTGAGATTGTGACTTCCGGGATCGGTACTACCTTTACTTGTACAGAAAAAGCTACAGGCAAGCAGGTACAAGTACGCTTGCAGTTGATTGGTGAGCATAATGTTTACAACGCTTTGAGCGCTATCGCCGGTGCTGCCTGCTACGGCGTACCCATGGAAGACAGCGCTAAGGCTTTGGCTACAGCACGCTTGACCGGTAGCCGTCAAGAAATTGTCTATATTGGCGAGCTGACCTTTATTAACGATGCTTATAACGCTAGTCCTGCTTCCATGGAGGCTGCTTTGAAAACTTTGGCAGAAGCCAAGAAGGCTGCTCATGGCAAAGCACGCAGCATTGCTGTGTTGGCTGATATGCTGGAATTGGGCGCTATTAGCGAAGATGCCCATCGCCGTGTAGGTCGTTGGGCAGTGGAATATGGTGTGGACTACGTCCTCACCTACGGACAAGAAGCTGCCTATATTAGTGATGAAGTTGCTAAAGCTGGCAAAGAGACCTGCCACTGCGCTACGCGTCAGGAAGCAGCGGACAAACTGCGTGAACTGGCTGATGCCGGTGACATCATCCTGCTGAAGGGTTCCAACTCCATGCAGGTAGGAAAAATGCTAGAATTATTTAAATAAACTATATTGAGGGGAAAAGATGCTTAAATTAATCGCTATACCTATTACCGCTTTTATTGCTTGCGAACTGATTGGCCCCAGCCTGATTCCGTTCCTGCATAAATTAAAATTTGGCCAATCCATCCGCGAGTGCGGGCCTGCCAGCCACATGAAGAAGAGTGGCACACCTACTATGGGTGGTCTGATGATGTTGGCAGCGCTGCTGTTGGCGCTCTTGTGGGGCAGCTTTACTCCTCACGTAATCATTGCTTTGGTGCTTACCTTAGGCCATGCAGTGATTGGTTTTATTGATGACTATATCAAAGTTGTTATGAAGCGTAACTTGGGCTTGACTGCTAAGCAAAAATTCTTGCTGCAATTTATTTTAGCAGGTGCCTATGTATATTTTGCAGAAACCCGCATCCAAAATACGGAGCTGTGGGTGCCTGTTTTGAATACTACTTTTGATTTCGGTTGGGGCTATTACGTTTTAGCTTTCCTGCTTTTGGTGGGCACTACTAATGCGGTTAACCTGACCGATGGTTTGGACGGACTGGTTTCCTTCGTCAGTCTGCCTGTAACCATGGCTTTCGCTTTCATTGCCTATATGCAGGGCATGCTGGATGTCAGCGGTTTTGCTCTTGGTTTGACCGGTGCCTGCTTGGGCTTTTTGATGTTCAACCGTCATCCTGCCAAAGTATTTATGGGTGATACAGGTTCCTTGGCTTTAGGCGGCGGTATCGCTGCTTTGGCGTTGCTTACCCGTACGGAATTGCTGTTGGTAATCATCGGTGGTGTCTACGTTGCGGAAGCACTGTCCGTAATCATCCAAGTTACTTATTTCCGCCTTACCGGTGGCAAGCGTATTTTCCGTATGTCTCCTTTGCACCATCACTTTGAATTAGGTGGTTGGGACGAAGTAAAGGTTGTACGCGTATTCTCTATTGTTAGCTGTCTGCTGTCCGCTTTGGGCTTGGGCCTGTGGCTGACTGCAGTTTTATAGGAGGCTTTCCCTATGGCAAAGGCTGTTATGGTCTACGGTGCCGGTATCAGCGGCCGTGGTGCGGCAGAGGTACTGGCTAAACGTGGACAACAAGTCTATTTGTATAATGATACGCCCTGTAATCTTGATGCAGGGCTGACTTCCCAACTGGCTGCCCATGGCGGCGGTCTGGTTGTGGGCAAAGATGCATATAAAAAAGCGCTCGGCTCTGCCGAGCTTTTGGTGCTTTCACCGGGGATTCCCTGCGATAGTGAAAACGTGCTGTTTGCAGAGGCCCAAGGTGTGGAGACCATTAGTGAGATTGAATTGGGC
Source organism: Phascolarctobacterium sp. (assembly GCF_045124115.1). Lineage (GTDB taxonomy): Bacteria > Bacillota > Negativicutes > Acidaminococcales > Acidaminococcaceae > Phascolarctobacterium_A. The sequence goes on along the minus strand of NZ_JBGVLF010000051.1, from coordinate 25,680 downwards.
TACCGTCTTTACGGCGGCCATATTGCTGCCATTACCGGTACTAACGGCAAAACTACCACTACCAGTATTGTAGGGGAGATGTTCAAACGTCTGCCTGTGCCTAGTGCTGTGGGCGGTAATATTGGTTTGGCTTTGTCCAAGGAGGTAGAGCAGCTGCCCAAGGAAGGGTGGCTGGCAGCGGAGCTTTCCAGCTTCCAACTGGAAAAGGTTAAAACCTTCTGTCCTGATATTGCAGTAGTGCTGAACCTCACTCCTGACCATTTGGAGCGCCATCACACTATGGCTGCTTATGGCGGAGCTAAAAAGAATATTTTCCGCCAGCAGGGAGCCGCTCAAGTAACGGTACTTAACTATGACGATCCCGAAGTGCGCTCTTGGGGGGCGGAAACTAAAGGGCAGCTTTGCTATTTCAGCAGAAAAACTGAATTACCTGCGGGAATTTTTATGCAAAATGGTAATTTTGTGATAAAATGGAACAATAAAACAGAAGTTGTCTGCAACGTTGAAGAGCTGCATCTTTTTGGCGGTCATAATGAGGAAAATGTACTGGCAGCCATTGCCTGCGGTTACTTTGCCGGTGTGTCTGTAGAGGATATGGCAGATGTGTTGCGCAATTTCCGTAGTATTGAACATCGCTTGGAATATGTAAAGACTATTAAGGGCGTGCCTTATTATAACGATTCCAAAGCCACCAATACAGACTCTGCTATTAAAGCTTTGGAGGCCTTTCCTAAAGGTCATATCATCCTTTTGGCAGGTGGTCACGACAAGCTGACGGATTTGGCACCCATGATGGCTTTGGTAAAGGAAAAATGCGATGCCTTGATTTTGTTGGGCGAAGCCAAGGAACGTTTCCACAAGGCTGCGTTAGCAGCAGGTGTGGAGAATATCGTGCTGGCGGATAGCTTTGAGGACGCTGTTACTAAAGCTTATGCTATGGCAGTTCCGCCTCAAGTGGTGCTGCTTTCCCCCGCATGTTCATCTTACGATATGTTTAAAAACTACCCTGAGCGCGGACGCCGCTTTAAGGAGCTGGTGCAGTCCCTGCCCCTGTAAGGGAGGAGGAATAAACGTGAAGGTCATTTTATCCGGTGGCGGTACCGGAGGCCATATTTATCCGGCATTAACTATTGCTGATCAAATCAAGAAACTGGAGCCTACAGCAGAAATTATTTTCGTAGGCACACAGCAAGGCTTGGAAAAGGATATTATCCCCCGCTATGGCTATCCCTTGAAATTTATTGAGGTAGCAGGCTTTAAGCGCAGTTTAAGTTTTGATACTTTGCGCAGTGCTTTTAAGCTGTTCACCGGTCTTTACGATGCGTATAAGATTATCAGCGAGGAAGGACCTGACCTTGTAATCGGTACAGGCGGTTATGTATGCGGTCCCATCGTCTTTATGGCGGCGCTGCATAAAATTCCTTGCTGTATCCAAGAGCAGAACGCTATGCCCGGTGTTACCAATAAGATTCTATCCCGCTACGTGCGCAAGGTTTTCTTGGGCTATAAGGAAGCAGGCAAATTCTTCAAGGGCAAAGCAGAGCTTGTCTATACAGGCAATCCTATCCGTACGGAAATTTTGGAGCACACCCGTGAAGAAGCCTATAAAGAACTGGGCTTGGACCCTGCGAAGAAGACCATCCTTGTTTCCGGTGGCAGTAGAGGTGCGCGCAGCATTAACAATGCGATGCTGGAGGCAGAAATTGCGCTTTCCGGTAGAGGAGAGGTGCAAGTGCTTCATGCTACAGGCGATGTAAACTACGACGCTTATATGCAGGAGGTAGCAAAACGCGGTGGTGTAGCGGATAATATTATTATCAAACCGTATCTGCATAATATGCCCGTGGCATTGGCGGCTGCTGATTTGGCAGTTTTCCGTGCCGGCGCTATTGGTTTGGCAGAGCTGATGGCTAAAGGCGTGCCTTCCGTATTGGTGCCTTATCCATACGCTACAGCAAATCATCAAGAGTTTAACGCCCGTGCTGTAGCTGCTACAGGTGCAGCGCAAGTTATTTTGGACAAAGAGCTTACAGGCGATAAAATATTAGAGGCAGTGGAGCATTTACTGCTCCATGTAAATGAATTAGAGAAAATGCAGGCTGCGGCAAAGGCTTTAGGTAGGCCGCAGGCAGCAGAGACCATTGCCCGTCAGGCTTTGGCTCTGATTAAAGATTAGGGAGGGTATCCAGTGGCTAACAATCAATTAGCTAATCTGCATAATATACACTTTATCGGCATTGGTGGCGCCGGTATGAGCGCTATTGCCTATGTGCTGATTAAACGCGGTTATGATGTCAGCGGTTCTGACTTAAACGCAGGCCACACTTCCGCTCATTTGGCGGAGGAAGGCGCCATGGTCTTTATGGGGCATGATGCCTGCCAAGTGGATGATGCCGATGCAGTAGTTATTTCTACGGCTATTCATCCCAATAATCCGGAACTGGTAGCCGCTAGAAACCGAGGTATTCCTGTGCTGCACCGCAGCGATGTGTTGGCAGCCATTATTAATAAAGAAGGTGCGAAAGGTGTAGCTGTGGCAGGTGCCCATGGCAAAACCACTACCAGCGCCATGATTTCCTGTATTGCTGCTGAAAGCGGTATTGACCCCACCATTGTCATTGGTGGCGAAGTAAGCAGCTTGGGCGGCAACGCCCGCAATGGTGCAGGTCCCTACGTGGTAGCGGAAGCTGACGAAAGCGATGGCTCTTTCTTGAAGTTTAATCCTTACTTGGCTGTTGTTACCAATATCGAAGATGACCATCTGGACCACTATGGTACAGAAGAAAATATTTATCAAGCTTTCAAAAATTTCCTGGGAAATATCGTTCCCGGAGGCAAGGCAGTGCTGTGTGCAGATAATGCCAAAGTACGCCGCCTGATTAGTGAAACTGATAAGACTGTAGTTACCTACGCTTTAGACGGCGAAACAGCCGATTATATTGCGAAAGACGTGGAGTACGGTGTTAATGGTACTACCTATAAACTGTACTACCAAGGCGAGTTTGTTACGGAGGTGCACCTTGTTGTGCCCGGTCGTCACAATGTGCTGAATTCTTTAGGTGCTTTTGCTGCAGCTAGAGAGATGGGAATTACCGTACCTGCTATTTTAGCTTCTTTGAAGAAGTTTGGTGGTGCTAAGCGTCGTTTCGAGACCAAAGGTAAAGTAGACGGTGTATGGGTGGTTGATGATTATGCCCATCATCCTACGGAAATCGGCGTAACCTTGAAGGCTGCACGTCAAACTAAGCCTGAGCGTTTGCTGTGCGTGTTCCAGCCTCACCGCTATAGTCGTACCAAGCTGCTGTTTGATGAATTCTGCGGCTGCTTTAAAGAGTGCGACCAGCTGATTATTACGGATATCTACGCAGCTAGCGAAGATCCTATTCCCGGAGTAACCGGCGAAAAGCTGGCAGAGGGGATTCGTCAAGCTACGGGTCAAGAAGTTATGTACGTACCTTCCTTGAATAAGGCAGAGGAATATTTAGAAGTTAATGCCACCGCTGGCGATTTGATTATGACTATCGGCGCAGGCGATGTATTTAAAATTGGCGAAGAATTAGTTAGAGAATTGGAGCGTAAAGCAAAATGAACAAGCAGGATGTAGTTGCAGTTGTTTTGGGAGGACCTTCCTCCGAAGCAGAAATTTCTCGTGTTACCGGTGGCGCTATTGCTGCTGCTTTGAGAGAAAAAGGCTATAATGCCAAAGAGGTGGAGCTGGTTCCCGACCGCTTGATCGCCCAGCTGCACGCTATGAACGCCAAAGTTGTATTTAACGCAGTACACGGCAAGTACGGCGAAGACGGCCGTCTGCAGAGCATTTTGGAAGCTGCAGGCATTCCTTATACTGGTTGCGGTGTATTGGCAAGTGCTGTAGCCATGGATAAATCTGCTACCAAACGCTTTTTGCAATCCGCAGGCGTAGCAACTCCCCGTTGCCTGATTATCAATAAACGTGAAGCAGGCGACCTTGCCGCAATTCGTGCCCACATTATGGAAGCAATTGGTCTGCCTGTAGTCATCAAGGCTGCTACCCAAGGCTCCAGCATCGGTGTAACCATTGTTAAGGAAGCAGAAGGTATTGAAGCTGCTATTGCTGATGCTTTTACTTATTCCGACAACGTACTTGCGGAAGAATGCATTAAAGGCAAAGAACTGACTGTTGCTTTGATGGAAGAAAAGGGCGAGGTTAAACCTTTGCCGGTAATTTGGATTGCTCCGCACAGCGGTGCTTATGATTTCCATTCTAAATACACTAAAGGTGCAACTGATTACCATTGCCCCGCTCCTTTGGATGAGGCAACTACTAAACATGTACAGGATTTGGCTTTGGCAACCTACCATGTATTAGGTCTCAGCGGTGTAGCCCGTGTGGATGTAATGCTGGATGAAAAAGGTCAAGGCTACGTGTTGGAAGCCAATACTATCCCCGGCATGACTCCTACCAGCCTTGTTCCCAAAGCTGCAGCTGCTGTAGGTATTGCTTTCCCAGACCTGTGTGAACGCATTTTGTTAAGCGCGAAATAAAAAAAATTGGAGGTGCAGCAATGTCACAAACGATTAAAGAGCGTTTGCGCCAGCATAGGCGTAGACGGCGTTGGCGCTTGCTGCGCCTTATGGCTGTCCTAGCCGCTTTGGGTTATGGCAGTTACTGGGGGTGGAACTACATCCATCGTCCGGATTTGGCTTTTGGCAGCATTACCGTTCATGGTTCAGCCTTGCTGACGGAGGAAGAAGCTATTAAAATGGGTGGCAGCGCGCCTCCCTTCAATTTCTTCAATGTGAGTATGAACAGGATGCAGGATGCTTTAACCCATGATATCCGCTTTCGTGATGCCAAGGTAGAATACCGTTGGCCTGCAAATGTGGAAGTATACGTGCAGGAGCGCGAGCCTGCCTTATACGTCGCTAACTCCTACCGCAGTTATTTGAAGGTCGATTATCAAGGCATGATCATGAATGTTACCACGGGCATCCCTGATGCTAAAGCTCCTATTTTGGTGGGTGCGAAATGCGGTAATGTCTACATTGGTGATGATGTGGGCAATAAGGATGTCCACAATATTTTAGTTTTTCTCAACGGCATAGACGGTGACGCTAGGGATAGAGTGGCGGAGATAGCCTTGGATAATCGTGGCGAAATCAAGCTGCGGATGCGCAATAGTTTCCCCATTCTTTTGGGCCCTGTTGCCAAATTGCCGGAGAAAGTAGAAGTTTTTCGTACCGTCTTTAACGAAATCAAAGATAAGAATATTCAAGCCGAGTATATTGATTTAACCTTTGCTAAACCATACATTAAGCTGGTACCTAAAAAAGAAAATGAGGTAGTAAAATAATGAAAGAAATACTGACTATGGATTTGAAGGGCAAGATTATTATTGCTATCGTGTTCATGGTGCTGGGTTTTATGTTGTCAGTGCAATATAAGACAACAGAAAGGCAAAGGTCCATCCGTATGGACAGGGTAGAAGACTTGTCTGAGCGCTTGAAGGTTATGGAAACTGAAAACAAGCGCTTGCAGGAGGAAAACGCAACTCTGCGCCTGGCTGACAAAGAACGTGCTGCTGATCCCGCTATCGAGCGCATGAAACTTTTGGCAGGGACTACGGATGTAGAAGGTGAAGGCGTAGAAATTATTTTGGATGATAGCAATATTCCCAAAAAAGCAGGGGAGAACCCCAATTTGTACATTATCCACGATGAAGATTTGCTGAGGGTACTGAACGAATTGCGTGCTGCCGGAGCGGAGGCTATTTCCATTAATGATCAACGTATTATAGCCATGAGTGAAATCCGTTGCGCAGGTCCCACGGTTTCCGTAAATAACGTGCGCAGTGCTCCGCCTTATGTAATTAAGGCCATTGGCGCGCCCAAAACATTAGTCAGCGCCCTGCGTCTGCGTGGCGGCGTAGTGGAAACCTTCGAGTTTTGGGGTATTCAAGTAAAGATTAAAACTGATAAAAAAATCCATATACCTGCTTTAAAAGCTCCTCGTAACTTTGAATATGCCAAGAGCGTAGCGGAAGAAGGGGAGGCAAAGAAATGATTTATGCAGCAATTATCGGCCTAGTGGTGGGGTTGATAGCAGGTCTATACTTTCCGTACAGCGTTCCTCCCGAGTATGGGCGTATGCTGGCCGTTGCTGTAATGGCAGGCTTAGATGCGGTGTTGGGCGGTATCCGCGCTTCTTTGGAAAGTAAATACGATACTATTGTGTTTATGACAGGGTTCTTTATTAATGGTATTTTGGCAGCCTTCCTTTGCTATGCCAGCAATTTTATTGGCATCGATCTCTACATGGTCGCTATCCTGATTTTTGGTATGCGTGTCTTTCAAAACATCGGTGTTATCCGTAGGCTGTATATGGGAAAATAATTTTTTTAATCTTGCAGGAAAAATTATATCTAGTGTTGAAAATATACGTTATCTAGAATCTTGTTTCAATAATGAGACCCAATAAATAAGGGGGACGTAGAATATGTTTGATGATGTGGAAACTACTTTTGATAACTTGGCTAACATCAAAGTTATCGGTGTCGGCGGTGGCGGCAATAATGCTGTAAACCGTATGATTGCTGCAGGTGTGCGTGGTGTAGAATTCATTGCTGTTAACTGCGATGCGCAAGCACTGCTCCTGTCTAAGGCAGAAAACAAAATCCAAATCGGCGAAAAGCTGACTAAAGGCTTAGGCGCAGGCGCTAATCCTGAAATCGGCGAAAAGGCTGCCGAAGAAACTCGTGACCAAATCGTGGAAGCACTGAAAGGTGCGGACATGGTTTTTGTAACCGCTGGTATGGGCGGTGGTACCGGTACCGGTGCTGCGCATGTAGTTGCTGAATGTGCAAAAGAAGTAGGCGCTTTGACTGTAGGCGTTGTTACTAAACCGTTTATGTTTGAAGGTCGTCGCCGTATGAATCAAGCAGAAAACGGTATTGTAAAGCTGAAGGAAAAAGTTGATACTTTGATTACTATTCCTAACGATCGCTTGCTGCAAGTTATCGATCGTAAAACCTCCATGTTGGATGCTTTCCGCATTGCCGACGATGTTCTGCGTCAAGGCGTGCAAGGTATTTCCGATTTGATTGGCGTACCCGGTTTGATTAATGCGGACTTTGCTGACGTTAAGACTATTATGACTAACGCAGGCAGCGCATTGATGGGCATTGGTACTGCTAAAGGCGAAGGCGGTGCTAAGGCTGCGGCTGAAGCTGCTATTAAGAGTCCTTTGCTGGAAGCATCTGTGGACGGCGCTCAAGGCGTACTGTTCAACATTACCGGTGGCAAAGAGCTGTCCCTGTTTGATGTTACTGAAGCTTCTCAAATTATTACTGATGCCGTTGATCCTAACGCTAACATTATCTTTGGTGCTGTAATTGATGAAGCATTGGAAGACGAAATCCGTGTTACTGTTATTGCTACCGGTTTCGAACGCAAGAACCCCGCTATTAAGCAAGGGGCTACTGCTATCAAGAATCCTGAAAGCAGTGGCGATAATAGCACTTCCGCTAAAGGCTTCAGCGGCGGCGCTGATATTCCGCCTTGGCTGCGCAGATAAAAATTTTATAGTAAATTTTAAGGACCGTCCTAGGGCGGTCCTTTTTTAGAATCATTTTGAGGTTGTATGCAGGAAAAGATTAGACAACGCTATGGGTTGCTGGATGCTTTGCGCGGGTTGGCGATTATAGGCGTGGTGGTATTTCATTTTTTATATGATGTGAACTGTATCTATGGTTTGAATGAAGGCTGGTATGATACTGCTTTCGCTACTTGGTGGCGGGTGGGTACCTGTTGGCTTTTTGCTGCTTTATCAGGCTTTGTGTGGCACATGGGCAGGGAAAACTGCCTGCGCCGCGGGCTGCAGTTGAATTTATTAGGCTTGGCAATTACGGCGGTCACAGCAATTTTGATGCCGGAAGAAATTATTTACTTCGGCATTTTGAACTTTATGGGCTGCGCTGCGTGGCTTATGTGGGCGTGGGATAAGTGGATGCTGCGTCTGCCTGCTAGCGTAGGCATGTGGCTGGGGCTTTTCGTCTACAGCTTTTGCAACAGCATTACGGACGAAGTCGTGGGGTGGAGCGCAGTGAATTTGCAGTTCGCCGTGCCTGGGTGGCTGTACGAGTTGAAATTTTTGGCGCCTTTGGGCTTTCCACATGCAGGCTTTGTTTCTGCCGACTATTTCCCACTGCTACCGTGGTTTGGGTTGTTCCTTTTCGGTTACTATCTATACATTTTTGCCCAAGGCAGGCAGTGGTTGCAGCAGTACGCGTCGAGCGATGTGCCACTGCTTTCTGCGGTAGGACGGCACACGCTGCCTATCTACCTTTTGCATCAACCGGTGTGCTTGGGGTTATGCTATTTGTATTTTGGTCATTAAACTGTAATAAAAAACTGTACAAATTTCTTGAAAAAGGTGTATAATATTGGGAAAATGCACTAATTTTTTAGAAGCTGTTTATTTTAAGGGAGAGAAGTACATGAATGACAAACAAGTGACGCAGGAGCAACTAGATAAAAAAGCTCAAGCACTGCTGGAAGAGCAGGAATCGGAAGCGCGGATGCGCACTTATAAAGGCCCCATGAGCAAGATCATTATCCTGCTATTGTGCGTGTGGGCGGCCTTTCAGATATACTTTACAACTTTAGGTGTAATCAGCGCCATTGACTTGCGCGCAATCCACTGCATTTTCCTTTTACTGTTTACCTTTTTGCTGTTCCCCACGTATAAAAAGGAGAAACGTGTCCGCAATCTGCCGCCTGTTTGGGATATGCTGCTGATTGTAGTGGGCGTAGGCAGCTTTGCTTATTTGATTTTAAACTATCCCCGTATCGCCATGACTGGTGGGCGGATAGACGATTTAGAAGTACTGATTGCCGGTGCTGCCCTTCTAGTAGTCTTTGAAGCGGCACGGCGCGCCAGCGGCAACTTGGCAGTCCTTGCCTTGATTTTCCTTGCCTACAATTGGTTTGGCGAATATTTACCCGGCTATCTTGGTCACAATGGTTTCACTCTGAAACGTGTGCTGATTACCCAGTTTTGGGGTACTCAGGGTGTGCTTGGTACCGGTATCGGCGTTTCTGCTACCTACATTTTCCTCTTCGTACTTTTTGGAGCGTACTTAAAGTACAGCGGTTTTTCTAAATTTATCAACGATTTTTCCTTGACTCTGGTTGGCCAAACTCCCGGTGGCCCTGCTAAGGTGGCAGTGCTTGCTTCCGGTCTGATGGGCATGATTAACGGTTCTGCTGTAGCCAACGTTGCTACTACAGGCACCATTACCATTCCTTTGATGAAGCAGACAGGCTACAAGAAAGAATTTGCCGGTGCTGTCGAGGCAGTTGCTTCCACAGGCGGTCAATTCTGTCCGCCGATTATGGGTGCGGTAGGCTTTGTTATGGCGGAGTTTTTGGGCTTGAGCTACACCAAGGTTATGCTTGCTTCCGTAGTGCCTGCTTTGCTGTACTACGTGGGCCTGCTGCTAGCGGTACATTTCGAGGCTATGCGCCTGGGCTTGTCCGGTCTGTCTAAAGAAAATATTCCTAACGCTATGAAGGTAGTGAAGGAGCAGGGCCATCTGGTTATTCCTTTGGTTATGCTTATCGGCCTGATGTTTGCAGGCTATACGCCTTTGTACGCTGCAGTATTCTCCATCTTTGGCACGATTGCTGCCAGCTGGTTGCGCAAGGAAACCCGTATGACTCCCAAGATTATTTTGGATGCAACGGTGGAAGGCGCTAAAGGCGCCATTGCCGTAGGCGTGTGCTGTGTTATTATCGGTGTTATCATCGGCACTGTAACTTTGACCAGTATGGGTCTGAACATGGGCTATTTAATCCTTTACTTGGTAGATAATAATAATATTTATCTCACCGGCCTCTTAGTTATGATTATGTCCACTATTTTGGGTATGGGCGTTCCCGGCGTTGCGGCCTACGTTATCGTACAAGCGGTAGCAGTGCCCGTGCTGATTGATGCAGGCGTACTGGCGCTTACTTCCCATCTGTTCTGCCTGATTTACGCGTGCTTGTCCAATATTACCCCACCTGTAGCCATCAGCGCCTATGTTGCCAGCGGTATTGCAGGCTCCGATCAGACTAAGACCGGCATTTGGGCTATGCGCTTAGGCATTATCGGCTTTATCATTCCCTTCTTCTTCCTGGATAATCCCGTGCTGCTGATTGGCGTGGATCCCACTGCTACTATGGCGACTACTGCTTGGGCAGTGTTCACTGCTCTTTTGGGTACGGCAGGCTTGGTTGCAGGCTTGGAGGGCTGGTTCCTCAAACGATGCAATATTATCGAACGCATTGTGCTGATTGCATTGGCGCCTACGCTGCTGTATCCGGGCTTAATGACCGACGTTATCGGTATTGGTGCTTTTGCCGGTGTTGCTGTGTTGCAATATCTGCGTAAATAAGTTTTTATTAAAATTTATTAATAAAAAGGGAGATGTTACTATGAAAAAAATGTCTACTTGGAAACGCCTTGCATGTGCAGCTTTGGCTGTAACCATGCTGGCAGGTGTTGTTGCCGGCTGCGGCGGCAGCAAGAAAGAAGCTGCTAAGGAACCTGCTAAGATTGTGAAGATTAACTTCCCCACTGCAGGTGCTTCCGGTGCTCTCTACGCTGTAGGTGCTGCTATTACCAACAACTGGTCTAAGAACGTGCCCGGTGTGCAAGCATCCAGCCAAGCTTCTGCAGGCGGTATTGCTAACCTGAACATGGTTTCCACCAACGAAGCCCAAGTTTCCATCGCTATTAGCTCCAACGTACTGCAATGCTTACAAGGTACTGACAGCTTTAAAGGTCATGCCTATAAGGATCTGAAGGTTATCGGTGGCTTGTACATGAACCCCAACCAAGTAGTTGTTGCTAAAAAAGCAGGCATCAAATCCTTGGCTGATGTTAAAGGCAAGCACTTTGCTGTTGCTGCTGCAGGTTCTTCCGTTTACAACGAATGTCAAAACCACTTCACTACTGTTGGTTTGAAATTCCCGGAAGATATTAAGACTGAATTGATTGCTTTCGGTCCTGCTGCCGAAATGCTGCAAAACGGTACCCTGGACGGCGCTTGGATTATGTCCGGTGCTCCTGCTGCCGCTGTTTCCCAAGCTTTGACTGCTAACTGCGAACTGGTTAACATCGATGACAAGACCATTGAAGCACTGCAAGCAAAATATCCTTGGTACGCAAAATACACTATTCCTGCTAAAACCTATCCTAACCAAGATAAAGATATCCAAACTTCCGCTATTAAAATGGTTATGTTCTGCCGTCATGATTTGAGCGAAGACACCGTTTATAAGCTGACCAAATCCTTCTGGGAGCATATCGACGAACTGGGCAAAGCACAAAAGAATCTGAAAGGTTTGAAACCTGCAGACGCTGTGAAAGATATTGCTAACCTGCCCCTGCATCCCGGTGCTGCTAAATATTATAAAGAAATCGGCGTACTGAAATAAGCGCGTCTAAAGTGACAGCCTCTGCCAGTTTTTTGGCGGGGGCTGTTTTTTGCTGTAAATTTCTTGCAAAATCTTCTTTACAGTATATATTTTATTTTGCATTAATAGGAAGCTATGGTACAATATATACCGAATATATATTTTTGGAGGTGAACCTGCCTGTCTCCCTCATGGGAGCAGCAGATTTTCTTGGACTATCTTATAATACTTTTTAACTTGCTTGTTGTTTTGTTTTTAGTTGCTTTAAATGGCTTTTTCGTAGCTTCGGAGTTTTCCATCGTCAAGGTGCGCCCTTCCCGTTTGGATGCTTTGATTAAAGAAGGCAATCAGCGTGCTGTCCATGCTAAAAAGGTAACGGAGCATTTGGACGCGTTCCTGTCCGTAACCCAGTTGGGCATTACCATTGCTTCCTTGGGTTTGGGCTGGATTGGCGAACCCACTGTGGCGCAAATGCTGCATCCTCTTTTCCAATTAGTAAACCTTTCTCCCCAAATGGAGCATACCATTGCTTTTGTGGTGGGCTTTAGTGTTATCACCGCTTTGCACATTGTTTTGGGCGAACTGGTGCCTAAATCTTTGTCCATCCAGAAGACGGAGCAGATTGTGCTTTTTGTGGCGTGGCCCCTGCTGATGTTTGATAAGCTGATGTATCCTGCGGTTTGGTTCTTAAATCATGTGGCAAACTGGGTTCTGCGCCGTATGGGTGTAGAGGCTGCCAGCGAAGCGGAGGAGGCTCATAATGAGGACGAAATCCGTATTTTGATGGAAGAAAGCCATAAGCATGGTTATATTGATAAAACCGAGCTGACTTATCTGGATAATGTCTTTGATTTTTCCGACCGTCGCGCCAGCGATATTATGGTGCCGCGTACGGATATGATCTGTCTGTATTTAGAGGACAGTGCGGAAGAAAACATCAAGATTGCTCTTGATGAACGCATGACGCGTTATCCTATTTGTGCGGAGGATAAGGACCATATCATCGGTTTCCTGCATATTAAAGATTTATTGCGGGCGTTGAACGCGGGGGAAACTCCTGATTTACGCAAGCTTGCCCGTGATGTGCTGTTAGTGCCGGAGTCCCTGCCCATTAGCAAGCTACTGAAGATGCTGCAGCGCCACCGCAGCCAGCTGGCGGTGCTCATTGATGAGTACGGCGGTACGGCAGGCATGGTGACGGTAGAGGATATCCTGGAAGAAATTGTAGGCGAAATCCAAGACGAGTTCGACGAAGAACGTCCGGAAGTAGAGGAAAAGGGTAATAAGACCTATTCCGTGGATGGCAAGATGCTCCTAGATGATGTCAATGATTTCTTCGAGTTGGAGCTGGATACGGAAAACTGCGATACCATTGGTGGTTGGCTGTACGCCCAAATCGACTATCCGCCTAAAGTTGGGCAACAGGTGAAGACTGCGGCTGCCCAATTTACGGTAGAAGAAGTTGCCAAGATGCGTATTACCCGTGTGCGTATCCAACTTTTGCACGAACCGGAAAATATTCACGAAGATTTGCAGGAAGAATATATCGAACCTGTGGAAGAACCTAAAAAGTAAAATTAAAAGGCATTCCTTGCGCAGCAGGGGATGCCTTTTGTACGTGTCATAATATAAATAAAAATGCTACAGCCTAGGGCGAATTGCTCATAGCTGCAGCATTGCTTGCTTAATTTGCTTATCTTATTGCAGGGGAGCGCTAACTGCATCCGGTTGCTCAAAAATGAAAGCAGGGGACGGATAGTAGAATTGGCAGTGTTGGAAGTTGATTGCTTCAGTGGAGAAACGTTTCAGCAGTGCGTAGGAAGCGCGTTCTTCAAAGTCAATTAGGTTGTCTTTGTTGATGTCTGCGTCTTTAACGATTACCAGCAGGTAAGCCGGAACTTCCGGTGCGTCTTCAGGAACTTGGCTGCGGTCCAAAGGAATGCTGGGAACGATTTCCAGTTGGCCGATAGGTTGTTGGTTCTCGTTGTACAGCATGCAGCCGTAAACGTTTTGATATAAAGTACGTACTAATCTTAATTGGTATGCGCCATTGCTCATGGTTTTAATGCTCCTTATAAATTAATTTGCTTCATATAGAAAGCTAATGCTTGTCATAACTTCTTTATTTTACCATAATTTATGCATGTTGGCAAATTTCTCATAAAGTTGCAAAAGTATTTTGTATACATACAATTTCACATTTTTGTTAGCAGGATTTTACAAAAATATAACGAATACTATGGGTAAATATGTTGCTTGGTTGTTTGGCGCATATTCGATTAATAAGGAGGGGAATCTTATGAAAAAAATCTTAGCGTTTTTACTTGGTATGATGGTTATGGCAACTATGATTGCCGGCTGTGGTGGAGATAAAAAAGAAGATAAAAAACCTGCAGCTCAAAAATTCATCAACATCGCTACCGGTGGTACTTCCGGTACCTACTTCCCGCTGGGTGGCGCTCTGGCAGATATTCTCAACAAGAATATTCCCGGTGCTAACGCTTCCGCACAATCTACCGGTGCTTCCGTTGCCAATGTTAACCTGTTGAAACAAGGCAAAGTAGAAATCGCATTCATCCAAAACGATATTGCTTACTATGCAGCAAACGGCACTGAAATGTTCAAAGACAAGAAAGTTGCTAACCTGCAAGGCTTGGCTACCCTGTATCCTGAAACCGTACAAATCGTTACCTTGAAAAAATCCGGCATTAAGACTGTTGCTGATTTCAAAGGCAAACGTATTGCTGTAGGTGCTGCAGGTTCCGGTACCGAAGCTAACGCTCGTCAAATTATGGAAGCTTATGGCATCAAATATGATGACATTAAAGTTCAATACCTGTCCTTCGGCGAAGCTGCTTCCGCTCTGAAAGACGGCAACGTTGATGCTGCTTTCGTAACCGCAGGTCACCCGACCGCTGCTATTCAAGATATTTCCACTCAAAACGAAGTTGTGCTGGTTCCTGTAGAAGCTGATAAAGCTGATGCTTTGATTGCTAAATATCCGTTCTACACCAAGCTGACCATTAAAAAAGGCACCTATGCTAAACAAGAAGCTGACGTTCCGGCAGTTGCAGTTAAATGCATGCTGGCAGTTACCGACAAAATGGACGCTGCTACCGGCGAACAAGTTGTTAAAGCATTGTATGGCAACCTGGATCGCATGAAAGCTGCTCACTCCGCTGCTAATGCAATTTCCAAAGAGACTGCTAAAGACGGTATGTCCATTAAATTGAACCCGGGTGCTGAAAAATTCTTTGGCGCTAAATAAGGATTAACTCACTATGCCGAACTTCAAAGACCGGAAACCGGCTAACGCCGGCTCCCGGTCTTTTTTCCCAGTAAAGAGTTTTTTAATTTTAGTTACTGTTTGTGTAGTTTTCTTAGCATGGTATGCTACCCGCCTTGTAGTGGCGGTGGTGCCGGAAGAGGGGGACTCATTCTGTTTTACGGCGCCGCCGGGGGAGGAGTGGCACATCAGTCTCACCCATTCAGTAGAAAAAACGGAGTGGAACGATTATTTTACAGTAAATGCTGTAAATGATATGACCATGACCCATACGCGGTTTGAATCCATGGGCTGGGGTTATCCCTATTCGCCTAGCGAAGGCAAGCTGACCATGACCGAAGACGGCAAGTTTGATTTGACTATGAACCGTCCCTATAAAGAGGTGGCTCTGCGTATTTCCGAGCAGGCAATGCCTCAATTGGTCCACGGCAGCCAGCGTTACGATTTAATTAAAATGTATGGGCAGGGTACTGCTCTCAAGATAAAAGCTCAATACCGATACAGCTATTGGTATGAAAAATATTTTTAATCACGATTTTTTATGAGAGGAGCGATACCGCATGTCTGAGAAAGATAAGAACATTCAAGAGCTTTCTGCAGAAGAGGTACTGCAAAAATTTGATAAAGAATCCAATAAGCGTGAAATGAGCGGCCTGTGGGGCTATATCATTAACGGTATTTGCATTCTTTTCGCAGCTTTTCAGCTTTATACAGCAACCTTCGGCATTTTGGACGCGCATCTGCAACGTGCCATCCACCTTGCTTTTGGCTTCCTGCTGATTTTCTTGTTATATCCTACCCGTCGTTCTTGGTCCAAAACCAAGATGAATCCTATTGACGTTGTTTTCGCTGTTGTCAGCGCATGTTCTTCCCTGTACATTGTTTGGAACTACAATGAGTTGGTTCTGCGCGCAGGCATGAATACGGAAACGGACTTTATTGTAGGCTTGATCGGTACCGTTATGGTATTTGAAGCAGCACGTCGTGTTGTTGGTTGGCCGATGATTATTGTTGCTTTTGCTTTCCTGCTTTACGCTTTCTTTGGTCCTTATGTACCCGGTATTATGGCTCACCGCGGTGTTGGTCTGCAGGAAATGTTTGACCACCTGTTCTTCACCACAGAAGGTATCTTTGGTACTCCTATGGGCGTATCTTCCACCTTTATCTACCTGTTCATCCTTTTTGGCTCCTATTTGGAAGCTACCGGCTTGGGCAAGTTCTTCATCGACCTTGCTAATGCTATTGCAGGTTGGGCAGCAGGCGGTCCTGCTAAAGTAGCGGTTCTGTCCTCCGGTCTGATGGGTACTGTATCCGGTTCTTCCGTAGGTAACGTTGCCGGTACCGGTGCTTTCACCATTCCCATGATGAAGAAGTTGGGCTATCGTCCTGCTTTTGCCGGTGCAGTAGAAGCAGCTGCTTCTACCGGTGGCCAGCTGATGCCTCCTGTAATGGGCGCAGCAGCCTTCTTGATGGCAGAATTTGTTGGCGTTCCTTATTTTGATGTTGTTAAAGCAGCAGTTATTCCTGCTATGTTGTACTATATCGGCGTATGGCTGGGCGTACACTACGAAGCAAAGAAATTTGGCTTGAAAGGTACTCCTCGCGAAGAACTGCCGAAATTCTCCACTCTGTTTATGGAAAAAGGCCATTTGGCTATTCCTCTGATTGTAATCGTTTACCTGCTGGTTAGCGGTTACACCCCCATGCGCGCAGCTTTGGCAGCAATCGCTCTCAGCATTATCTGTGCTTGCATGCGTAAATCCACCCGCATTACTCCCAAGCAAATCGTACAGGGTCTTATCGATGGCTCTAAAGGCGTGCTTGGCGTACTGATTGCCTGCGCAACTGCAGGTATCATCATCGGCGTAGTTACCAAAACCGGCGTTGGCCTGAAGGTAGCAACTGCTCTGCTGGATTTGGCAGGCGGTCAACTGCTTCCGGCAATGTTCTTCACCATGATCACCTCTTTGATCCTGGGCATGGGCGTACCGACTACTGCTAACTACGTAATTACTTCTACCATTGCTGCTCCCGCACTGATTCAAATGAATGTGCCCGTACTGGCAGCCCATATGTTTGCTTTCTACTTCGGCATCGTTGCAGACGTTACTCCGCCTGTTGCTTTGGCAGCATATGCCGGTGCAGGTATCGCCGGTGCTAACCCCATGCGTTGCGGCGTTATTGCTGCGAAGCTGGCTATTGCGGCCTTCATCGTACCGTACATCTTCGTTCTGGCTCCTGAACTGTTGATGATTAACGCAACTCCCTTGACCATTACCTACAGCGCATTGACCGCTATTATCGGTATGTGGGGCGTATCCATGGCAATGATCGGCTTCTGCCAAAACCTGCTGAACAGTCTGCAAAGATTGATGTTCCTGGCCGGTGGCGTATGCATGATTATTCCCGGTACCATTACCGATGGTGTTGGTATTGCTCTGATCGTGGCAGCCTTCTTCTGGCAAAAAACTAATAAAGTTAAAGGCGCTATTAAACAAACCGAAGATTTGTAAGTTAGCATTTTAACAAGTTTCTTACTCCTCTCGCATAGTGCGGGAGGAGTTTTCTTTTGGGGCAATAAAAAAGACCCAAAGCGTATGCTTCGGGTCTTACTTTTTGTGTAGCTATTACAGTCTGTTGGAGCTGTTGAGTACATCGCGCATTTTGTGAGCCACCATGTCTTGGATTGCTTGACGGGCAGGTTTCAGATATTGGCGCGGATCGAAATCGCCGGGGTTTTCTACTAAGTGTTTACGGATGGAAGCGGTCATTGCCAAACGCAGGTCGGTGTCGATGTTGATTTTGCAAACGCCGAATTTGCCTGCTTGCAGCAGCATATCTTCAGGAACGCCTTGAGCGCCGTCCAGTTTGCCGCCGTATTTGTTGCATTCTTCTACGAAAGCAGGGATAACGGTGGATGCACCATGGAGAACCAGGGGATAACCGGGCAGCATATTGGTGATTTTTTCCAGACGAGCAAAGTCCAGTTCCGGTTTGCCTTTGAATTTGTATGCGCCGTGGCTGGTACCAATAGCAATAGCCAAAGAGTCGCAACCGGTGCGTTCAACAAATTCTACAGCTTGGTCAGGATCGGTGTAGGTAGCATCTTTGGCAGCAACTTTAACAGCGTCTTCTACGCCTGCCAGCTTGCCCAGCTCTGCTTCTACAACAACACCGCGTTCGTGAGCATATTCAACTACACGGCGGGTCATTTCGATGTTTTGTTCAAAGGGATGCTTGGAACCATCGATCATAACGGAGGTGAAGCCACCGTCGATGCAGGCTTTGCAGATTTCAAAATCTTCGCCATGGTCCAAATGCAGGCAGATGGGCAGACCGGTGTCTTCCACTGCAGCTTCAACCAATTTCATCAGGTAGATGTGGTTAGCGTATTTGCGAGCGCCTGCGGAAACTTGCAGGATCAAGGGAGATTTTTCTTGTTGGGCAGCAGAAACGATGCCTTGGATAATTTCCATGTTATTAACGTTGAAGGCGCCTACTGCATAGTGACCTTCATAGGCTTTTTTGAACATTTCGGTAGAAGTAACTAAAGGCATTAGATTTCCTCCTCATATTTTTATTGTACTACTATAATTATAGCACACTATTTGTGATTTAGTATAGAATTTTTCGCAAATCTGCAGGTATTGCCCGGGTAATTTCTAATTTGGTATCGCCTACAGGATGGGTAAAGGCTAAACGGTAGGCGTGGAGTGCATGGCGTGCCTGGGGTCCCGGTTCACCGTAAAGGTTATCGTTGACAAGTGGATGCCCTATATGTGCCAAATGAACGCGGATTTGGTGGGTGCGCCCTGTAAAAAGGCGTAAGCGCAGCAGCGTGTTGGCACCATAGTAGCCCATAACGCTGTAGGCAGTTTTGGCGTACTTGCCCCGCTCATAATCCACGCAGCGTTCGATGATGCTGCCTTCCTTGCGGGCGATGGGGGCTTCGATAATGCCTGCAGCATTTTTTACGTGGCCTGTGGCAATGGCAAGATATTCTTTCGTCACATCCTGCTGGCTCAGCCAGAACTGCACCACAGGCTCTTTGGCAAAAATCACCAACCCGGAGGTGTTGCGGTCTAAACGGGATACAGGATGAATGTCCGCAGTAATCCGATGCTCTTGGTAGTATGCCTGTACCAAATCATAGAGGGTGCCGCCTCGTTCACTAACGGTGGGGTGTACCAGCATGCCTGCAGGTTTATCAATCACCAAAAGGTAGTCATCCTCATAGGCGATCATTCCTTGGGTAAGACGTGTGGGCAGAGTTTCCATTTTAGTGGAGAATGGTGGTAGTGGTGGTTTCTTCTACCACTTCGATGTTGTCCAGTTGCGCCTTTAAGGATTGGCGAATGTTGCCTAAATACCATTTATATAATTCTTTTTGTTCTGCTTGTTCCTCAGCGGTCAAACCTTCGGTTTTTTTCTTATGAGCTAAAGCATTGATGCGCTGAATTTTTTCTTCAAAAGTCATTTCCTTAGTCATGTTTGGGACTCCTTTCATAAAGCTGTTTACTGGCTAATATTATAGCAAAGGGGCTATGAGTATGCAAGTCGCCCTGTTTTCTTGATTTTTGCAGGCTATCGCCAAACCCTGCTCCAAGGTTTGGAAAGCCTGCGCACTACTAAAGATAATTAGAATAAGTTGTAATTTTTTTAGAAAAAATGCCCCGTACAGAGTTGCTTCGGTTAGAAGTTTTCCTGTAACGGGGCATAATTATTACACTCTTATCCTATGTAGCATTGACTATATTAGCTGTTTGTGCTAACATAAAAGCAGTGTTAATAAGAATAGTTATCGCAATGGAAAGGTGGTCGCGATGGTGCTAAGAAAGCTTTTGACAGTAGCTTTGTGTGCGGCGTTTTTTGCTGTGTGCGGTTGCGGCGGCAATGCTGCCCAAGGTACGCAGGCTGCAGCTGGCAAGCCTTATTTGCAGCTTACGGATGCGGCCAACAGCCAAGTGTCGTTAGCGAAAAAGCCTGAGCGCGTCGTGAGCCTGAGTCCTTCTTATTTGGGCATGATTGAAGCAGTGGGCGGCAAAATTGTGGGGCGTGCCACCTCCCGTGTAGGCACTGTGCCTCAGTCCATGGCTGCTGTGCCTGAAGTTGGCTTTGTGTATAATGTGAATATGGAAAGCTTGCTGGCACTGCGCCCTGACCTAGTGCTGGCGGGGAAGAACCACCACGAAAAATTTCTCCCTTTGCTTAAATCCAATAATGTGCCTGTAATTGTTTTGGATGCCAAGACTTATGACGAAATCAAGCATACGGTTACAGTGTTGGGAGATGTTTATGGCACTATGGACAAAGCTGCGGCAGAGAACGCTTTTTTAGACGAGCAGATTGCCAAAGTAAAGGCTAAACTGCCCAAGGAGCGCAAACGCGTGGTGATTATGCATGCCACGGCAAGCAGCGTGACGGTGGAAGGCAGTCGCAGTATTGCAGGCTGCGTTAGCGATATCCTGGGCTTTGAGAATGTGGCGGCAGCGGCGCTAAAAGGCAAGAGCGAGAAAACGCCTTACAGCATGGAAAGTTTGGTACACCAGAATCCCGATGTGATTTTTATTACTTCCATGGGCAAGGCGGACGAGATCGAGAACCGTCTGCGCTTGGATTTTAAGAATAATCCTGCTTGGAACAGTCTGCAGGCTGTGCAGCAGGGCAAGGTGTATGTATTACCGGAGCAATTGTTCCTGATTAATCCCGGATTGCGCTATCCGGAAGCAGTAAAGTATATGGCGCAACGAATTTATCCTGAGGTTTTTGAAGATGGCAAATAAAGATTTAGATGCAGCGGTGGAGCATTGGGGCATTAGCCGTAGCTTGTGGCGCTGCGGTGTGTTGACGTTTTTCCTGCTCCTGGCGTTGGCAGGTGCATTTTTAAGTTTAGCAAAAGGTTCCAGCTTTATTTCTTTAGAGCAGATTGTGGAGATTTTGCTGCACCCGGGGACGGATCCCCAAAGCCAGATTATTTGGAATATCCGTATGCCCCGTACTATCGTGGGAGCGTTAGTGGGCATTAACCTGTCCCTGTCCGGTGCGATTTTGCAGTCCATTATGCGCAATCCCTTGGCGGATCCTCATATTATCGGTATTTCCAGCGGCGCAGGCTTGGCAGGCGTAGTGATTATGATTCTTTTCCCTGCGCTGGAATATTTGATTACCCCAGTAGCCTTTATCGGGGCGATGCTGGCGGCAGTGTGTATTTATATTTTGGCATGGAAGAACGGTATTAAGCCTGTGCGTATGATTTTGGCAGGCGTTGCCGTGTCCGCCTTTTTAAGCGCAGGCATTAGCGGCCTGATGATTTTTTACAGCGACCGTGTCCACGGTGCCCTGATGTGGATGGTGGGCGGCTTGGCGGCTCGTAGTTGGCCCCATGTGCAGATTATTCTGCCTTACGCTATTATCGGTCTGCTTTTGGCTTTCGCCAGTGCTGCCTATATGAACGTCCTACAGTTGGGTGACGAAATGGCGCGAGGCTTGGGTATTAACGTAGAAGTGACACGGATTGTGCTGACGGCGATTGCGGCGCTTTTGGCTGCCAGTGCTGTCAGTGTTGTAGGTTTGTTGGGCTTTGTAGGCTTGGTAGTACCTCATGCGGCGCGACTGCTTATCGGTAGCGACTATCGCTTCTTGCTGCCTGCTTCCGCACTTTTGGGTATTGCCACCATCACCTTTAGCGATACTTTCGCCAGAGTGGTGTTTGCGCCTATTGAGCTGCCTGTAGGCATTATTATGGCGTTTTTAGGTGCGCCCTTCTTTTTATTCTTGTTAAGGAGGGAAATCTGATGACTGCCATTTTAGAAGCAAAACATATTGACATCGGTATTAATAAAAAAACTATCGTCCATGATTTATCCTTGCAGATTCCTGAAGGCAAAATTACGGCGATTATCGGGCCCAACGGCTGTGGCAAAAGCACTACGCTGAAGGCTATTTCCCGGATTCTGCCTGTACAAAAGGGCGAGATTACTTTTAAAGGCAGACCTATTAACGAGTTCAGCCAGCGGGAGTTTGCCCAATGTTTGGCGATTCTGACCCAATCCCCCCAAGCACCTACGGATTTGAACGTGCAGGATTTGGTGGAGATGGGGCGTTTCCCCCACCGCGGTTTCTTCGGACGCAGCAGTAAGGAAGATGCGGAGCACGTGGCATGGGCGTTGGAGCAGACCAATATGGCGGGGATGCGCCAGCGTTTGCTGCATACTTTGAGTGGTGGCGAACGCCAACGGGCGTGGATTGCCATGGCTTTGGCGCAACGGCCCCAAGTGCTGCTGTTGGACGAGCCCACTACTTATCTGGATATCTGCCACCAGTTGGAGGTTATGCAGCTTTTAGTGAAGCTGAACCGGGAACTGGGGCTGACCGTAGTAATGGTTATCCATGAGCTGAACCACGCCATCCAGTACGCTGACTACGTGGCTGTAATTAAAGCAGGACGCTTGGTGACCAGTGGCGAGCCAAGGGAAATGGTTACCTCAGGGCTTTTGGCGGATGTGTTCCGCGTGCAGGCGGACGAGTTTAGCTGTAGCAATGGACTGCGCGCTTTGGTGCCTGTGGATTTATGTAGATAATATTGATATTGAAATGGCTAGGGTATGTATAGTCATATTGCCATATCCCGACTCACGTGCGATTTCTTAGCGCTCATTTCGTGCAGAATCACAACGAAGATTCGCGGCCGATCTTGTTCTAAAAACAAGTTATTACTCGGTTCGCTTCACTTCGGTGATTCTAAGCACTTATGAGCTAAAATCGCAATGATTCGTCTAGGGATATGGCAATAATGACTGACTTTGTCCTAGCCTTTTTGTGTAATTTATATGCAATTTATTTATGACTAAAACTAGCAATTTTTGAGCAAATAGTGTATACTATACCTAAAAAGAAGTATAGGAAAGGGTGTGAGGATCATTTCTCTGAGCAATAGGCAAAAACAGATAGCTGAGATAGTACGTCTCGACGGTCCCATTACCGGCGAGCATATTGCAGAGCGGCTTAACGTTACGAGGGCTGCCCTGCGCAGCGACTTGGCCATCCTGGTTATGGGCGGCATTCTGGATGCCCGCCCCAAGGTAGGCTACTTCTATACAGGTAAAAATACTTTAGGCATGCTGATGGAGGAAATTTCTGCCATCGAGGTACAGGATTTGCAGTCCGTGCCTGTGGCCATTGCCAACGACAAGAGCGCTTATGAGGCAGTGGTTACCATGTTTTTGGAGGATGTAGGTACGGTTTTCGTGTTAGACGAAAATGGTCTGCTGACCGGTATCGTGTCCCGTAAGGATTTGTTGAAGGCTGCTATCAATAACAGCGATTTGCGGGATATTCCCGTGGTGATGGTGATGACGCCCATCTCCAAAATTATTGTGGCTGTGGCAGATGAACCTGCCGCCAGCGCAGCCCGCAGACTGATTGATAATGAAATCGATTGTCTGCCTGTAGTCAAGGTTGTGGATGAAAACAAACGGCAGTACCAAGTTACAGGCCGCATTACAAAGACCAATTTCACCCGTTTGCTGGTGGATTTGGCAGAAGGTAAGGGAGGTAATTATCATACTACCGAAGGTTAATCCAATTATTTATGCTGTGTCCGACTCTATTGGTGAAACTGCTGAATCTGTAGTAAAGGCTACCACCAGTCAGTTTGTAGAGGAAAAGTTTGATGTTATCCGTGTACCTTATGTAAAGGACAAGGAGCAGATTGATAAAGTTATAGAAGAAGCTGCGGAAAACAAGGCTGTAGTGTGCTACACTATTGTTTCTCCGGAACTGCGCGAGCACATGGCTGACAGAGCTTTGGCTATGGATGTGGAGGTTGTGGACGTATTGGGGCCCATGATCAAGGCTATTGAGAAGAGCACTGGTCTTTTGCCTCGCAACCAAGCAGGTTTGATCCACAGCTTGGACCATGAGTATTTCAAACGCGTGGAAGCTGTAGAATTTGCTGTTAAATATGACGATGGTAAGAATCCCTTAGGTCTGTTGAAGGCGGATGTGGTTATTATCGGCGTATCCCGTACTTCCAAAACACCGCTGTCCATGTATTTGGCGCATAAGCAGATTAAGGTTGCCAATGTACCTTTGGTGCCTGAGCTGGCTCCTCCTGAAGAGTTGTTCAAGGTTCCTCCCTATAAGATTATCGGTCTTTTGATTGACCCCTTTAAGCTGAACGAAATCCGTAGCGAACGCTTGAAGACTATGGGCTTGTCCGACACTGCTGTATATGCTGATATGCAGCGCATCAATGAAGAGTTGACTTATGCTAAAGGCATTATGCGCCGTCTGCACTGCCAAATCATCAATGTGTCCAACCGCGCTATTGAAGAAACTGCAGGCATTATTATGGAGTACGTGCGCAAGAACAAAGAAAGACACCACGAACTGTAAAATGGCTAGAAAAGAGGCTGGAGCGAAAGCTCCAGCCTTGTTTTTGTCTACATCCTCGAAAAGTGGTATTGTTAATTAAAACTTGCAATTGAAAGTTTTGATTAAAATTTACGGAAGCAAACTATAATCTCTCCTTCTAAATTTCACATTACAAACTCACCCAACTGTGCTATACTAAACTTGAAACGTAAAGTGGGCGCACCCCTAAGATGGAAGTGCACATGGCTCTCGTGAGAGAGTTTGATTTAGCGATTTGCTAAATGTTAAAAACCGTTGCAGAAGTGGCTTCGGTAGTAGTATCGATTTACGTTGGTCCTGTAAAAGGGATGATGCTGCTACTGTGCCTAAATCTGCACCAACGATTTGCAAAAGCCAATAGTAGTATCATCCTCCGAAAAACTTTCGTGTTTCAAGAAAGGGTGAGAACTATTGGGTGCAAAAGACATTGCCGAAAAAGCGCTTTTGTCCAAAAATGATGTCTTTGCCGACATCATTAACAACTTCCTCTATGATGGCAGGCAGGTTATTAAACCAGAAGCCTTGGAGGATGCGCCAACAACTTATATGTATGACGCTAATGAGAAAGTACATGAACTGCACCGAGATGTGGCAAAGTACTGGAAAGATGGTAACGCAATTCTGGCCTTAATCGGTGTAGAAAACCAAACGGAAATCGATATTGATATGCCGTTAAGGATGATTGCTTATGATGGTGCTGCCTACAGAGCTCAACTGCTCAATAAGCACAGGCAGAAACGCTATCCTGTAGTCAGCGTTATTTTGTATTCCGGCAAAAGGCGTTGGAATTATAACAAAACTTTACTAGAATGTTTAGATGTACCGGATGTAATCAAGCCATTTGTAAATGACTACAAAATCAATGTTTTAGAAGTTGCCCATATGACGGAAGAACAGCTAAAACTGCTTACTAGTGACTATAAGATTATCGCTAACACTTATATGCAAAATGTTACTAGGATGAATGATGACGTACTGAATATTTCTATCAAACATCCTTACGAAACATTTCAACTGTTGTCAGTAATTACGGATAATCCAAACTATTTACACTTTGGTGAAAAGAATAACGGAGGTGACGTTACTGTGTATGATTTCTTGAAAGAAGCTACTAGATTAGGCGAGGCACGTGGTGAAGCTCGTGGCGAAGAACGCGGCAGAGCAGAGGGCGAAGCTCGTGGTATGCTGCAAAAGGCTTTAACTATAGCCACCAATCTCAAACGCAGTAAGACTATGAGCGACGAAGAAATTGCGGAGCTTACGGAGCTCACTCTTGAACAGGTTAAGGCTATTTCAGTATAGGCTGCCTACTTGGAAGGCACGGGCCTTCTAGCTCCAAATAAAACAAGAGGTTAGGGTACTAGGCGGAAGTTTAGTACGCTAACCTCTATTTTTATTATTTACTAAAACTTCCCACATGAAAAATACTGCAAAAACACATTTTGCTCCTTGAAAACTCAATATTTCAGCTAATTTTAGCGCACCAAAATAGCCCGTTGAATATACAACGGTAATTTCTCAACAAATTCACTGACGTAATC
>NZ_JBGVLF010000050.1:0-1651 GCF_045124115.1 Phascolarctobacterium sp. | reverse complement strand
GTAGGTGTGCTTGGCTTGTCCTGCTTATTCTCCACCGATACGTCCGCTAAATCGCTTGCCTTTACGGCTTCGTATACTTTGCCCCTACGGCTTTCATATTGCCCCATTACGCTATCTTTTAAGGCGTAGGCGTGTATTTCTTCAAGTCCTACCTTTTCGACCCCTCCAAGGGCATTTCCTGCGGTCGTTGCAATCCTGCTACTCGCACCGCTACCGCCTTGGTTCTCCAAGTCTGCATAATAAGCAAGTGCCTTTAAGGATACAAGACCCGTCTTTACGCCATTTTTGACGTATCGGGTTATATCCTCATTTGCTAAATCGTCCTGTACTTCCTTTCCCTGCGGAGTGGAAAGTAACTTGGAAATTACCTTTGCTTCCTCTGCGGTTGCTGCTCTCTCCTTTTTATCCCATGCTTTCGGACTACTTCCGGCAATCTCATTATACAGGGTTTCCCCTAATATCTCCTTTGCCTGCTCCTGGTCCTTATTTACAATGGTCTGCAAGAGGGGCAACGCACGCCCCCAATAGGCGTTCCATTGGCATTTACCTATACTCATGCCGTGCTTGTTGTCGTTTTTGTTTACGCTTCCATAGTTGCCCTCTTGGGCGTAAATGATACCGCTTGCAACCGCCACAACCTTTTTAATCTGTGCTGCCGTTACTGCCATTGTGTACCTCCTACTTTCTTATGCTTGCCTTATCAACCCAACCATAAACACCCTTGCCGTCCTGTGAGATACAATGGTAAGGGTGTGTGCCTTTGGTATTGATTGCCGTTACCTTACAGGTGCTTGTTTTATTTACCGTCTTGGCTGCCTTTGCTGTCGTAGAGGACTTGTAAACCGGTCCGCCTGTAAATGTTACTGTATCGTTTTTGCTGATTGCTCCGCCGTCTGCGTTCCCATTATCTGTGTTGCCGTTGTTTCCGCCATTGTCTGCAATACCCAAGGTCTTTAAGATACCTTTGGCGTATGCGATACCAAAGGCTCTCTGTTCTGCCAATGTGTCCGCCTGTGCTGCGTCTGCTGCATTGTCTACAAACACGCCCTCGCAAATAATAGACGGTGCTTTGATACAACGGATAAATCCGTAGTAATCAGACCCGGAAGAGTTAAGCCGGGTCTTTAATCCTCTGCTGTTCTGTCCGATTGCTTTTACCTCTGCTTCAATGTTCTGTGCAAGGGTCTTAGATGTACCGCCTTTGTGATAGTGGTATACCTCGAATCCGTCCCCGCCCCCGGCGTTGTTATGAATATCCACCGCCAAATCCGGGTTAAATGCGTTGCACTCTCTGATTTCCTCGGTCAAAGGGTCGTTTTCATCTACTGTACGGCTCATTTTTACCGTTACGCCGTTCGCCTGTAAATAATCACGGCAAGCCAACGCCATATTGAGGTTTACATCTGCTTCCTTGATGTACTTTACCGCTCCGGGGTCGTTTCCTCCGTGACCTACTCCTAAAAATACTTTTTTTGCCATAGGGCATTACCTCCTATACTGTGATATTGTTTAAATCAACGGTCATATCCTTTGTTTCCTCCGGGTATCCCTGTTTGATTTTGATAATGTTTTCTGCCTTGGCTTTCCAACAATACAAGGCAATTACTGTAGTTGTCGGCGTGGCTATGTATGTTGCCAATACGCCGAATTG
>NZ_JBGVLF010000049.1:0-44197 GCF_045124115.1 Phascolarctobacterium sp. | reverse complement strand
TTCAACGGGCTATTTTGGTGCGCTAAAATTAGCTGAAATATTGAGTTTTCAAGGAGCAAAATGTGTTTTTGCAGTATTTTTCATGTGGGAAGTTTTAGTTACTAAAAAATCGTTTGTAGCACACCATAACTGTAAGCAACCAAAGCATGATTCCCTACATCAAGAATTATACTTATTAACAACTTGGCTACTCTTGCCAAAATCTTTTATTGTGATATAATAAACGTAAGAGGACAACCGCCCACAAGGTGGTTTGACCGATTAAATGGTGAAAGAATCTCTCCCCTTGAAACCGGGCATAGTTTTAGGGGAGGGATTTCTTTTTATATGGAAATCTTTACTAAATCATCGATTTGATGAAGGTTAGTAACGCCAACAGAAACATTCCAAAAGCCATTAAGTCTTTAAAATCGAAACACTTCATGGGCATCACCTCCTTGCATACAGATGACGATCAAGCCACCCCGCAACACGGTTATCCACGCTGATTATAGCACATATTTACGCATTTGAAAAGCATTTGTTTGAAAATCGCTTTTTCAAATCAAAATTTATTTCACTTAATTTTATTAGGAATATAATCTAAACATAAAAAAGACATCTCTCACAGCATCATCAAACACTGTGAAAGATGTCTAATTTTTTAAGCTAATTCAAATGAACCGCTAATTATGCACGGGAGATGTAGTCGCCGGTGCGGGTATCGATAGCCAGTACGTCGCCTTCGTTGATGAACAGAGGAACTTTTACAACATAACCGGTATCCATGGTAGCGTTCTTGGAACCGCCGGTAGCAGTATCGCCTTTGATGCCGGGTTCGGTTTCAACTACGGTCAGTTCTACGGTGTTCGGCAGGTCAACGCCCAGTACGCGGCCTTCGTAGATCATGATCTTAACGTCCATGTTTTCTTTCAGGAAGTTCAGAGCATTGCCCAGAGTTTCCTTGCTCAGTTCGGTTTGTTCAAAAGTTTCGTTATCCATGAATACGTACATTCCGTCGGATTCATACAGGTATTGCATTTCGCGGCGGTCGATACGAGCTTTCGGCATACGTTCGCCAGCGTTGAAGGTACGTTCAACTACAGCGCCGGTGCACAGGTTACGCATTTTAGCGCGAACGAAAGCAGCACCTTTACCGGGTTTTACGTGTTGGAATTCAACAACTTGCCATGCGTCGCCGTCGATGGTTACAGTTACATTAGTTTTAAATTCGTTGGTAGAAATCATTGGAAGCCCTCCTATAAGTTTTAAAAGTTTTTAAACATGTTCAATAAGCTGCTTTTTGACGCCATTCAGGGCATGCGCCCCCTCCTCCGTCAAAACAACAGTATCTTCTATACGAACCCCGCCTTTGCCGGGAATGTATATACCGGGTTCAATGGTAAAAATCATACCGGTTCGCAGCACTGTATCGCCACGTTTGTTGATGTTAGGCATTTCGTGGATTTCCAAACCCACGCCATGACCTGTGCCATGTACGTAGTAATCGCCATAGCCACAATCGGTAATCACCTTGCGCACCACTGCATCCAGCTCCGCCCCGGTCATTCCCGGGCGTGCTGCCTTCATGCCTTTCAGCTGCGCTTCTTCTACAACAGTGTAGATTTCCCTTTGCCAAGAATTTGCCATACCCAAAACGATGGTACGTGTCATATCGCTGTGATAGCCTTTGAACACAGCACCAAAATCAAAGGTGATGAAATCGCCAACTTCCACTACCTTATCGGAAGCCATACCATGTGGCAGCGCACTGCGTGCACCGCTGGCAACAATGGTATCAAAGGAAGTTTTTTCACTGCCCAAAGAGCGCATATAGTATTCCAAGCGCCCTGCCAGATTTCGCTCCGTGCGACCGGGACGGATATCCTCCAAAAGACGCATGAAAGCCTCGTCGGCAATAGCAGCGGCTTTTACCAAAAGATCCAGTTCCTTCTTATCCTTGATCATACGGATAGCGCTCAAATCCATGCTCTCCATGGGCACTTCCCCCAGAAGTTCATTTAGCGCCACGTAGTCAGTATAGCTATAGGCTGCACCATCAAAGCCCACCACATTAGCGGAAGACTTTAGCGCTAGCTCCGCAGCAGCCTGCCAAATGCTGTTGGCATTGACGGGAATATACTCCAATACCTTGAAGTACTTCATTTCCTCTTTCGCCTGCTGGGTATAGCGGCCATCAGTAATGAGCACGCCTTGCTTCCTGTCTAGATAAAACAAGCTGGAATCACCGGTAAAGCCGGTGAGATAGCGGATTGTGGTAACATCTTTTATAATGACACAATCAATATACAGCTTGGCCATAAGTTCCAAAACTCTGTTAATACGCGTCATCAATCTGCCTCTCTTCCACAAATAGCTGAATATACCTTATAATTTTACCACTCATTGGCAAAACTATCAACAATTTCTACACTAAAAGGCATATTTTCTATAATATCCATAGTGTCGAAATATGTATCAGGGGTAACATAGAACTTGATCAGTCCGGCACTGCCATCCATAGTGCTCACCATGGCAAGGTGTTCGTAGCCTTCCATAATCCAGTTCACATCAGCAATATGCTCAGGTTCAACCTGGGCGTAGATCATACTGTGGGGTTCGAGGGAATTATCGTTCATTATTTGACAACCTTTCTGCGTAATAAGCTAAACTGCATCAACTCCACATCACTGTGGGCGGAAAATTTTTGCTGTGCGTGGGGAGCAACCTCAATGGGCATTCCCTCCTCATCCAGCATTGCGGATAAAACATAGGGCATTACTTCGCCATCAGGCATCAACAGCTCCAAAGGCTCGCCTGCCTTAACATTGTTGCGCTGTTCAAAATAAGCGCGTTTGGCTTCTTTGTCGTAACCAGTCACAATGCCTACAAAGTCATGGGTCTGCTCGTATTTAGAGCTGCTGTAGACTTGGGCGTTGGCATCGGGCTTGCTTACGGCAAAGCCTGTGGTGTATTGGCGGTGGGAAACTTTATTCAGCTCCGTAATCCACTCCTGCGGTACGGAATAATGCTCCCTATCTGCCCAACAAGCATCAATAGCCTTGCGGTATACGCTGACTACTGTTGCCACGTAATGAACGCTCTTCATGCGGCCTTCAATCTTCAAGCTGCACACGCCTGCATCCATCAACTGGGGCAGATATTCGATGAGGCACAAATCCTTGGAGTTCATCACGTAGGTTCCGTGCTCATCTTCCTCCAAATCAAAGTATTCACCGGGACGTTTTTGCTCGCCCAGCTTATACATATTATATTCCCAACGGCACGCTTGGGTGCATGCGCCCCTGTTGCCGTCACGACCTGTTAAATAGCTGCTCAAAAGGCAGCGGCCGGAATAAGAAATGCACATAGCGCCATGGACAAAAGTTTCCAGCTCTACATCGCATTTAGCACTAATAGCAGCAATCTCTGCCAAGGACAGCTCCCTTGCCAGAACTACGCGTTCAGCGCCCAAATCCTGCCACGCCTGCACAGAAGCGTAGTTAGTGGTGTTGGCCTGGGTGCTTACGTGCAGCGCCATCTTAGGCACAACGCGACGGGCAGTAACCCACACGCCCAAATCGCTGATTAGGAGCGCATCGACTTTAGCTGCTTCCAAGCCACGCAGGTAGTCGGGCAGTTTGTCGATGTCTTCGTTATGGGCAAAAATATTCACGGTAACATAGACCTTTTTGCCCAAGGAATGGGCATACTCGGCAATTTCGGCAATTTCCGGCAAATCGAAATTATTGGCAAAAGCACGCAGGCCGAACATCTTGCCACCTAAATAGATAGCGTCCGCACCATAAAGAAGTGCCATTTTGCCCTTTTCCATACTGCCGGCCGGTGCCAAAAGTTCCGGTTTATGTGATAATGTACTCATTAGCTTCCTCCGTTACACGGCTCAGCCTATATCCTTGATCGCCTGCAGATGCTCGCTGTAGGTACGGGTGAAACGGTGGTGTCCGTCCTTTTCCGCCACAAAGTACAAGTAATCAGTCTGCTCAGGCTGCAGCACCGCCTTCAACGCGCTCAGTCCGGGGCTGCCGATCGGTCCGGGAGGCATACCCGGATTTTGGTAAGTGTTATAGGGATTTTGAATCTCGGTATCTGCAAAAGTAATGATTTCCTTCTGCTCACCTAAAATATATTGAATGGTAGTATCTGACTGAATGGGCATACCGATAGCCAAGCGCTTGAGGAAAACACCGGCGATACGGGGCTGTTCTTCCGGAAAAACTGTTTCCAGTTCCACCATAGCCGCCATGTTCACCAAATCGCGGATGCTCATCTTTTGCTCCGCTGCCGCCTTATCTAAGCCTGCGTTCTTCAGCTCCACGTCGAACTGATGCACCATCATGGCCAGCAGCTTATCCTCCCCCACGCCTACAGGGAAGTCGTAGGTAGCAGGAAAAGCGAAACCTTCCGCCTTATAGATAACGTTGCTGTTATCGGTCTGCATATAGTCATAGGGTGCGTAATTTTTGGCAGCGGCGCAGAACTTCGCTGCACTGCCCAAGCCTTCCGCCTCCAGTTTTTTACCAATCTTAGCAATGGTATAGCCTTCAGGCACGGTAAAACGCAGCTGCTTAATGCGACCTTTCGCCATTACGTCCACAATCTGACCGTTGCTCAAGCCGCCTTTGATTTGGTACGGGCCAGCCTGCAGCTTATGAGCCAGGCCTTTAAAGCGCGCCTCCAAACGGAACGCCGCAGGGTCTTTTACAAGCTGCTTTTCGTGGAGCAATTGGGCAATGTCCGCAGTGGTCATCCCTTCTTTGACGATGATCAAATGAGAGCCTGCAGCCGCGAAATCGGCGTTGTTCCCCCGCACGCTCATCATCAACATAAAGCACACCGTAGGCACTGCCACCAAAGCAGGCAGCACATAATACCATTTAGCCTTCAGCCATTGAATTAGCTTTTCTGTATCCATCAACCTACATAAAAAACACCGGACCGCAGCCCGGTGCATTTTTTATTCCTCTTCTTCGCAGTATTGGTCGTACAGGGCAGCGACTGCGTCGTATTCCTCATCGGTGGGACCTACATAAACAGCTTCACCGTTTTCGTCGAAGTCAATGCGGGCGATGATTGCAACATCGTCATCGTCTTCTTCGTCATGGTGATGGCATTCGCATTCTTCGTCTTCGCAGCAGTCATCATCGATGCCTACCAGAATAGCGAAGTTCTTGCCATTGTAAGGAATAATCATTTCTTCCATAAAATAGCTTTCATTGCCTTCTTCGTCGGTCAACACAACTACATCAACTTCTTCTGCTTCTTCTTGCATAGCAGCCAATTCTTCGTTTTTAATATCCTTTTCAGTCATTTGCGCACCTCCAAGTGAATTTTTACATACTCATGTTATTTTATAATAAAAATCATGCTTCTGTCAATTTTTTAGGGGCGAATCCTTAAAATTTTCTTCCTAAATTTGGCGGAAGCTTTTGCTGTCCAAGTAGTTTTGCAAAATAACCACAGCAGCCATCATATCAATGACCTTTTTGCGCTTGTTGCGACGCATATCTGCATCTACAAGAACCTTTTCGGCAGCTACGGTAGAAAGGCGTTCATCCCACAGCACTACCTTCACAGCAGGAAACATTTCTTCCAGCTTGTGCGCCATTGCTTCGCAGGCTTGGGCACGTTCGCCGATGGTACCGTTCATATTTTTGGGATAGCCTACTACCAAGGTGTCTACTTCATGTTCCTTGATCAGTTCGCCAATGCGGGCGTAGTCGCGTTCCTCCGTAGTACGGCGGATAGTCTCTACACCATTGGCAATCATGCCCAGCAAATCACTGACAGCAATGCCGATAGTACGTGTGCCCACGTCCAGGGACATTTTTCTCATGCACATGCTCCTTATTTCTTAATCTGCTGCAGGTAGTTGATAACCATTGCCTCGATCAGCTCATAGCGCTCGTGGCGGCGCAGTTTGGTACGAGCATCATCGTAGCTGGTGATATAGGTGGGGTCGCCGCTGAGCAGATAGCCTGCCAGTTGATCAACAGGGTTATAGCCCTTGGCTTCCAGTGCAGCGTATACTTCTTTTATAGTTTCAGCAACATCCAACTTTTCCGGTTGGCGCTTGAACATCATGGTTTCTTGAGATACTTCTGTCATAATAACACACCCCCTTCAAGTGTATATGGTAATTGTAACATATAATGGGGGAAATTGCTACAGGTTGTCCTTTACTACATCCTTTTTACCATAAAGAGTTTTAAATCGGTCGGGCACACTGTTATACGTAGAAGCTGTTATATCGTTTTCAGCTTCATAAATACTTGGCACTTGAATCTTCATAATTCCCAACATCAGATTAAATAACAAATCATTGGTAAATACCTTCTGTCAAGCAGCCTGCAAGTTCAATATTACATCTTTATTTTCGTCAGCATATTCTTTGCTTAAATATATAAAAAGCGGTATTCTCGCCATCGGCCAAGTAAATTTACTTGCATCATGTCCTAATTTTTCATCAACAGCCTCTGCATGATCAGATAAATAAACCAAGCCCTTAAAATTAGGTATTTTATTTACCTTATCGAATAATAATTGCAAGACCTTATCCGTATAAGCAATACTATTATCGTAAGCATTTACACTTCCTGTATTGCTAAAAACTGAAAAATCTTGCGGATATCTTTGTTCATATGCGCCATGACTTCCCATCAAGTGTATGACTATCAATGTTTTAGAAGCTACTTGAATTTTATCCAATGGCTCCAAAAGTTTAATGTCGTAATAATTGGTTACTGTTGTCTCACCTACATTATGGTTAATCCAGTCTTGCTGATTGGCTTCCGTTGCAATTACTGTTATAGGCGTATCCCAGGCACTATACTTTACCTGATTGCTTAACCATACTGTTTCAAAGCCACTTGTTTCCGCAATCTCCAACAAAGAAACTGCCTCAGCAAGGTTTAATCCATTATATTGATTTTTTGCAGTCAATGCATAAGTAAGTACCGGAACAGTATGTGCATGACAAGAGTATGCATTTTGAAACAAGAAAAAATTTTCTTTACCAATTACACTATCAAGCCAAGGAGTAGTCTTACGCTCATAACCATAAGCACTCATATGATTTTTGTTTTGAGATTCACCTATGACTAAAACGTATACACCATCATTGGAATCTTTTATGTTTTTCAATCCATTTATTAATTGCTTGCGTTGTTCCTTTTTATTCTTAAAGTCATCATATTTAGAAATATTTTGTCTAGCATGAGTAAACACATTCACTACAACATTGTCTCTAGTACGATAGCAACAATAAATGCTCAAAATGGCCATAAAAATGGCAAGTGGAATATAATATTTTTTCTCAGCTTTCAACTCTAATTTGTTAAGTGTTTTATAAATTGATATAGCAACCCCAAACAGGACTATTGTGCAAGCTAATCCCGCAAAAGAAAAATGGTCCTGTATATATTCGTTGGCTTCTCCCATATTGGTTTGCAAAATTGCCAACAAAGCATCTGAGGCAAACCATGCTTTTATAGAAAAGTAATAGTTCCAATATAGCAAAGGTAAAGCAATAACCATACCACAAAGCACTGTATCGGCTATATCGTTTTTGAAAATAACACTAACGATAAGTATCGCACAAGCGAAACATCCTGCAAAAGAAATATACTTTATAGTCGCTAGTCTTGCTGTAGCTGGATTAGCCAAAAGATTGACAATAAGCACAGATACTTCTACAAAAAATATTGCTAGAAATGCTTTGATAAAGTTCCTTTTTACAAAAAC
This sequence comes from Phascolarctobacterium sp., assembly GCF_045124115.1. GTDB lineage: Bacteria > Bacillota > Negativicutes > Acidaminococcales > Acidaminococcaceae > Phascolarctobacterium_A. The sequence goes on along the minus strand of NZ_JBGVLF010000049.1, from coordinate 36,454 downwards.
ATAATCGCTAATCAAAGTAATTAATAAGCTCAAAAGCACTAAGCTTTTAGTATCTCGAAGTGACCAGTTTCCTGTAAAAACCGTAGCAAGGACGTATAGAAACACCAACCACACTAATACTTTAAAAATAATTTTTCCTATGCTATTTATAAGATCTTTGTTCATCGCTATAACCTCCAAAACCATGGAATATTATAGCGGAGTGTCCCCCCCAGTCAAGCAAAAGTGCATCGAGCCCTTTTGCCTGGCAGTGCAAAAAGCACTGCGCGTTCTAAGCGACACGTTTTAAGTAGTAACATTTTATATACTCTTGGCCATATAGAAGCACCTCTTGGAAAACTCATGCAGGATTTCCAATGCTCTGCACCGAATAATATGCATAACGAATTGTTGGCAGACCGTATGCGCGAACTGAAAGGAGGCGGAAAGCCCATGGGTGCTGCATTAGATTTAATTAGAGCCCGTGCAGAAGCACGCGGAAAAATCATTGGTGAGGTCAAAGGTCGTTCTGCAGGAATAGCAGAGGGAAAAATCGAGGCCAATCTTGAAACTGCAACCAATCTCAAACGTATGAAGATCATGGATGACGAAGCCATTGCTAAGGCTACATCCCTTCCTTTAGAACAGGTTAAAGCCATCGCAGTATAAAAGTACTAAGACTTATTCACACACATCTACTAAACAACAATCCCCTTCTCCACCGCAATCACGCAGTGTTGAAGGGGATTTTCATTCTTAATATAAACTTTATTTAGTCTTCGGGCAGAACCACGTTGAGAACGATTGCTACCAAAGCAGCAGGTACGATACCACTGCCACCGAAAATCAGTTTTACAGCAGCAGGTACGTGAGCCAAAACGCCAGGGTTGGCGCCCATGCCGTAGCCTACGCCCAACGCAACAGAAACAATGGTCAAGCGACGAGGAGTAAGTTTTTCTCTGGTAATCAATTGAATACCGCTAACAACGATACTGGAGAACATCATTACTGCTGCGCCACCCAAAACAGATTGAGGCATAATGGAAACCAGCGCGCCCAGCTTAGGAATCAGACCACACAGAATCAAGAACAGTGCGCCCATAGCCAAAGCAAAACGGTTAACAATCTTGGTCATAGCAACCAAGCCTACATTCTGGCTGAAGGAAGTGTTAGGCAGCACGCCGAACAAAGCTGCCACAGAAGAACCTACACCGTCACACATAACACCGCCGGAAAGTTCTTTATCAGTAGCTTCGCGATCCATACCGCCTTCCATTACACCGCTAATATCACCAACAGTTTCAACAGCAGTTACAATGAACATAATCATTACCGGAAGAATGGCGCGAATATCAAAAATAATATCCACAGGCATAAACTCCGGCACAGCAAACCAACCTGCATTAGCAACCTTTTCCCAATGGAGCACCCAAGATTTGGTGTATTCCACGCCGTTAGGGCCTACTGCCGTAGTAGGCAGAACCATACCCATAACAAAGGCAGCAATATAACCTGCGATAATACCGAACAAAATAGAAGAAGAACTCAAGAAACCTTTAACGCCATGCTTGCAGAACAAAATAACTACAAGGACAAAAAGTCCCAAGAGCAAGTTTTCCATGCTGCCGAAGTCCTTAGTCTTAAAGCCACCGCCAAAAGAGTTAATGCCTACGCCGATTAAAGACAGACCAATGGACAGTACGACCGTACCTGTTACGACAGGAGGGAAGAATCTGCGCAAAGGCTTGAGGAAAAATCCCAATACAGTTTCAAAAAGGCCGCCAAGCAGTGACGCACCCATAATCGCGCCATAAGCTGCAATACCGCTACCCATAGTAGCGACAATGCTGCTGAAAACGCCGATGAAACCGGAGCTGGTACCCATGATAATAGGCACCTTGCCACCTACAGGACCAACAGCGTACAATTGCAGCAAAGTAATCAAGCCTGCCATAATCATGGCATTCTGCAACAGGCTTACCTGCAGTTGTTCAAAGCCTGCACCGCCCATAATACCGCAAGCACCACCAATAATCAAAAGTGGTGTCAGATTGCCTACAAACATGGCCAACACGTGCTGCAAGCCCAAAGGAATAGCTTGCTCCAAAGGCAGGCGACCTTCAAATTTATAGGCGTTCTCAGATAAAGATACATATTTTGCCATCAAACACACCTCTAGCTAAAAATAAAAATAGATATTCTTATTTTACCCTATTTAACAGGCTAATGTAAAGATTTTTTTGCAAGAAAAACGCTTTTCCTGTGAAGAATGTCTACTGCGTACTGAACAAAACTGTTTAAAGCAGAAACATCATTCGGAAAAGCGTTGTTATACTATTTTATTTTTGCGCACGCACTTGAATCAACTGCGCCGCGATGCTTACAGCTATCTCCGCCGGAGTTTCGCTACCGATAGCAATGCCGATGGGCGTAGTCACCCGTGCCAATTGAGCAGCAGTAAAGCCTTCTGCTGTCAGCAGTTCCCGCGCCAGCTTTGCTTTCCCCTTGCTGCCCATGATGCCGATATAGCCTGCATCCGTCTGCAAAAGGAAACGTTCGCATTGAGCATCATAGACGTGCCCACGAGTCATTACCACAGCATAATCTGCCACCGTAGGCGCACACGCCTGCTGCAATTTTTGGAAATCCACTGCCTGCACCTGCTCCGCCATGGGGAAAACTGCAGGGTCTGCAAATTCTTCACGGTCATCAAAAACTACGCAGCGAAAGCCCAAATGGCATAAGAGAGGCACCAGCTCCCGCGCCACGTGTCCTGCGCCGAAGACGTAAACAAGTCCGTCGTAACCATACTGCTCGCCGTAGTAAGTGCAGCCATCAAGTTCCACTTTACCGCGATGACCGTCCAAAGGCAGCTTTTGTGCCACCTGCAATGTACCTGCACCCATGGGTAACAACAGCCACCAAGGCTGCCTGCTTCCTACAGCCTGCAGAACACGCTCCGCCAACGCCAAAGTTTCTGCACCGCCCTGCAGGTAGCAGAACTGAACTAGGCAGCTACCGCCGCAAGCCAAGCCTGCTGCAGGAGTCAGATCGTATACTTTGGCAAAATTTTGCGGCGCAGGCTCTGCCAAGGTTTTTTGCGCCAATTGAATCGCTTCGTATTCCATAGCACCGCCGCCAATGGTGCCGGATAAATAGCCGTCCTTGCCTACCAGCATATAGGCACCACTGTTACGGGGCGTGGAGCCTTCGCTTTCCAGCAAAGCAACAAGATAAATATCTGCACCTTGCAATGCATAGGCCTTGATCTGTTGAAATAAATTCTTCATCATTTAGCACCCATAACGTACGCACATACTAATTCCAAAACACTACCTGCAATGCAGCGCGCCTTATCACTAATAGTAAAACAGTTTGCCAGTTCTTCCTTACGCGGGTCAATATCCGCAATCTTAAAGCCTTTGGTTACAGGATAGCCTTCACGAATCATACCGCGGAGAATACCTGTCAATGTAGCGTTTACATCGACTACTGCTCCTTGTGCAGTAGTGATTTGGGCAATAACCTCGCCTTTTTCCACTACGCTGCCAATATCGCGTACCACATGGAGCACACCTGCGCAGGGAGCATGGAGTACGCGTTCTTTGCTATAACCGCCAATGTTACCGGGAACACCGCTGTTGGGTGCGGCGCTGCCTTGGCGGATAATCCTGCCCAAATTATGACCGCGCTTGGTCTCCACAATAGCGTGACAATCTACACCGGCAGTAAACCCAGGACCTAATGCCACAGTTAAAGGCGCCATTTCCATATTCGTCCCAAGATTTTTCTTAGCAATAATCGCATCTATTAAAATGTCAGGCTGATATTCTGCTACGCAGGCAGCATCTTCATCTACCAGCACAGGCACCTTGCCTGCTGCCATTACAGCCTCTACTTCCGCCAGTGACTGCACCAATGCAGCAGTCATGCCTTCCACCGTAGCACTGCCTTGGTAAACCGCTTCGCTGAGAGCCACCTGACGACGTATTGCCGCAGGATGGGCGCACTCCAACACTAAAGGAGTTAAACCTGCACCCCACAGGCGGTGTATTACTCCCGTAGCAAGATCGCCGCCACCGCGGACGATAATCTTCACATTCTTCATATAAATCCTCTACATCTCTACCTCTGCCACACGTTCGATGGTAAAGCGTGCCAGCTGTGCCAGCAAAGGGTCCGCTTCTTCCACAGGTACGCGCCACGCCAAGCCGCAGCCGGAGCTGATTGCCTGAGGCGTAGGGATAAGCCTGCCTGCCAAGCCCTGCTCCGCACAGGCGGATTCTACTGCTAAAGCAGCCTCCGTAGTGGCAAAGGTTAAAACTATATATTTTCGCTTCTGTCTCATTTTCTCCGCATTAAGGTTTAACTACGGAAGCAGCGTTGAGCATTTTTTCACAAATGACATACATATTAGTTACGCCTCCTACAGCAAGCTTTTCTGCCAAGTCATAATGGTTCAAGCAGGTACCGCAGGTGAGGATTTCTACGCCTTGAGCTTCCAAGGATTTCAAATCTTCTAAAGCAGGAGAGCCTTCGCAGGTCCAATGGGCGCCACCGTTATAGCAGAGAATAGTTTCCGGCAGAATATCCTGCTGTGTTAAAGCGAAGATAAAGCCCTTCATTAACAGTTTGCCCAGTACAGGATCGCCTTCGCCCATACATTCGCTGGTAATAGCTACAAGCTTGTGGGAACGAGCGTCTACCAAGCAAGTTTCCTCTTGCGCTTCTTCCTCTACTGCAGGAGCATCGCCTACAGTCATTTCTACTCTATACTTGCCTTCTTCTACCTTAGCGCTGCTAACGCCGTAGCCTTTTTGTTGCGCCATTTTAGTCAAGTTTTGTACAGCGATTTCGTTATCGACGAAAATTTCTACTTGGCCTGCACCTTGCATACCTTTAATAGCGTTTTTAGTTTTTACAACAGGAATCGGGCAAGCATCGCCCATAGCATTTACAGTAATCATGATTATTCCTCCTTATAATTCTCCCCCTGGCAGCAAGCAACACAGTTGCGCAGCTGACTGAGGGAGCTTAAATTATCTTACATAAATTTCTTTTTCTTTTTTGTCTACTACCGTACCGATGATTTGTGCAGGAAGCCCTGCCGCCTGCAGCTGTGCTTCCGCTTGTTCTGCGCATTCCGGCGCCACTGCCACCAGCAATCCACCACTGGTTTGCGGGTCGTACAGCACTTCCTCCATAGCAAAGGGAACATTAGTAAATTCCACTTTGTCCTGCACATAGTTGCGGTTGCGTTGCGCCGCAGCCGTCAGCAGGAACTCGTCTGCGTAAGCCAACGCTTCGGGAAACACAGGGATTTGCTTTTGCTCCAAATTGCAGGACACCTTACCGTCCAGCATTTCATGGAGATGTGCTAACAGGCCGAAACCGGTAACGTCGGTACAGGCGTGCACATCGTACTGCTGCAGAATTTCTGCTGCGTACTTGTTCAACGTAGTCATGGACTTAATAGCTGCAGCCATAGCTTCGACAGAAGCTTCCCCTACGCGGTTAGCGCAGCAAATCAAGCCTACGCCCAAGCGTTTCGTCAAAATCAGCTTATCACCAACGCAAGGAGTGTTGTTTTTATACATCTTTTTGGGGTTGACCACGCCGGTGACGCTCAAGCCGTACTTCACATCGCTATCTGCAATGGAGTGTCCGCCTGCAAGACAGCCACCTGCTTCGTGAACCTTCTCCGCACCGCCACGCATGATTTCACCCAAAATGTTTAAATCCATGGTTTCAGGGAAGCAGACAATATTCAGCGCTGTCTTCACGGTACCGCCCATAGCGTAAATATCGCTGAGAGCGTTGGTTGCCGCCACTTGGCCGAAGATGTAGGGATCTTCCAACATGGGCGGGAAGAAGTCCAAAGTCTGGACAAAGGCGATATCATCGGTCAATTTGTACACAGCAGCATCATCATGGCTGTCATACCCAACTAACAAGTCAGGGTCAGCTGTACCTTTAGGCAAACGCTCCAGCACATGGCTCAAAATGCCTGCCCCCAGTTTTGCCGTGCAACCGCCACCCTTGCAAAACAATTTAGTTTCCGTATGCATCATTTCACCTCTTTATATCCTGCTACCATAACGTAGCCAAATATTTTCTTTGCCTATGCCCTGCTCTATCAACAGAGCACGTAGCCTCTCCAATTTTTCAGGAGCAGCTAGCTCGCATTTATTCAACGCCACGTAAAAAGCACGGGAGCCAACGTCCTTACGGCCGCCTCTCTCATTTGCGATTAACGCAGACATTTTAAACTCATCCATCAGCATATTGCAGGAGCCTGCAAAAATATTCCCCCCCAACTGCCAGCGGAAGCACACTTCATCTAAAGCGCGTCCCAAAGCGTCCATGCCTGCTACAGCAATAACGATATCACATTCAGGCAGCAGTACCGGTTCATCATCCCGCGGAACCTTACAGGGCAAATGCTTTGAGCCATCTGCTTCCACCAGGACGTAATCAGCACAGCGTAGCGCCTGCGCCAAAAGTTCGGGAGCAGGCTGCACCAGCTTGCCCGTACCCGTTTCCACAGCACCAATGGTAGGAACGTAGCTCCGCTCCTGCCACAGCTGCTCTACCTGCGCCCAGGTAGCACAGTAGCCTTGGGCAGGCTGCCAAATATGGGTAGTAGTGGTAGCGACAACCTTACACCCTTGATACAGCAAGTAGGTGCCCAGCTCGTACATAATCGTGGTCTTGCCACCGCCACCCACTAAAGAAACAATGTGTTTTTGCTTATCATGTAAAAAATTCCAAGGACAGTTTTCCATATTGACCGCCTTTATTATAAACTCTTTTTACATTATAACACAAATAGAACAGGGAAAAAACTACTAAAATGTCATAACAAAGACACTTCTTATAGCAAATACATGTATACAGTATCCACTTAATTATGCTATAATATATATAGAAATTGAGTACATCAATGCATAAACCAAATATGAAGGAGGCTCCACTATGGAAAATAAACCCGTTAAAATAGTAGAAACCGTATTACGCGACGGCCATCAATCTTTGGCTGCTACCAGAATGCGTATCACCGATATGCTCCCTGCTTTGGAACAATTGGATGATGCCGGATTTTATGCCTTAGAGGCTTGGGGCGGAGCGACCTTCGACTCCTGCCTGCGTTATTTGAACGAAGATCCTTGGCAACGTCTGCGCACTTTGAAAAAGCACCTGCCGAAAACTCCGATTCAAATGCTGCTCCGTGGCCAAAATATTTTAGGCTACAACCATTACGCCGACGATGTAGTGCGTGAATTTGTTAAACGTTCCGTCGCTAACGGCGTATCCATCATTAGAATTTTCGACGCATTGAACGACACCCGCAATTTGGAATGCGCTATGCGTGCAGCTAAAGAAGCAGGTGCTCATGTTCAAGGCTGTATCGTTTATACCATCAGCCCCTATCACAAAGATAGTGACTTTGTAAAATTAGGTAAAGAATTGGCAGAAATGGGCGCTGACTCCATCTGCATTAAGGACATGGCAGGCCTCTTGCGTCCCTACGCTGCTGAAAGCCTTATCCGCAACCTGAAAACGGAGGTTGGCCTGCCCGTAGACCTGCACACCCACTTTACCAGCGGCATGGGCGACATGACTTATTTGAAGGCTGTAGAAGCAGGCGTTGACATTATCGACACTGCCCTCTCCCCCTTCTCCGAATCTACCAGCCAACCCTGCACCGAATCCATGGTTGCTACCCTGCAAGGTACTGCTTATGACACCGGTATCGACTTGGCAAAGCTGAACCATATTGCCGACCACTTCAAAAAAGTGCGTGCAGATTTAACTGCAGACTTCAATTTGAATGCTAACATTCCTATTGATCCCAAAGTTTTGACCTTCCAAATCCCCGGCGGTATGCTGAGCAACTTGCTGAACCAAATGAAGGAAATGGGCGTTGCTGATAAATATCCGCAACTGTTGGAAGAAATGCCCCGCGTGCGTGCGGAACTAGGCTATCCTCCCCTGGTAACTCCTACCAGCCAGATTGTAGGCTCCATGGCAGTGCTGAACGTAGCACTGGGACGTTATAAGATGATTCCTCGTGAAGTTAAGGATTTGATCTTGGGCAAGTACGGGCGTACTCCTGCTCCCATCGATCCGGAAGTACGCAAGCTCGCTATTGGCGATGCACCCCAAATCGACCATCGCCCTGCAGACGATATTGCACCCCAGCTGAAGAAGATTAAGGAAAAACTGGCGGAAGAAGGTTTCCCCAATGCACCTATTGAGGACGTACTCAGCTACGCATCCTTCCCGGATATCACCCTCAACTTCCTGCGCCACAGCAACATCGGTATGCACTTCCGTGATATGTAAAGAATATAATGTAGCGTAAAGCAAAACGACCTATGTAGGCATCAAAATCTACATAGGTCGTTTTTTACTCTCCACTGCCATTACAAACAGAAAATTCCCCTCTCAGCCTACGCAACGCCATTTGCTACGCACATGGCTGCTTCGGCAGCTCTCCCAAAGGGCGAGCCAAGTTTGCTAGCATTCACTTTACATTCTTGGCTCTCCTTGGGGAGAGCTGGCGCAAAGCGCCTGAGAGGGGAAACATTTCACTTAAAACAGATAGTTAACATTTACGCTGCCGGAAATGCCGTCGCGTTGGCCGCCATAGCCTTGTACGCGAGCATCAACGTTCCACTTGCTGGAAGCTTTGTAGCTGATGCCCAGTTCGCCAAGAATAGTACTGCCGCCCAGGGACGGAGCTGCCAATGCTTCGCTCATGATCTGACCGCGTACATCGCCGTCAAATTCATATTCCCAAGCAAGGCCGTAGTAAACGTTCAGCTTATCGCTGTTTTCTTGGTTTACACGGAAGCCCAAGCGCAAGGTTTCGCTTTCCGTAGCGTCCATTCGGTAGTCATCCCTGCGGAAGTGATAGGTATCACTGTCGTGATGAGTATAGAAGAACTTAGCGTAGGTATCAATGGTTTGACCTTCGCCGTGCAGCTTGCTCACCTTACCAATGCCTACATGACCACCGTAGTAGGTACTCTCGGTATCGTAGCCTACGGGGGTACCTCTATCACTGAGCAAATTGGTAATGCTATTCTTCAAGCGACCCATACGCAGGCTGCCTTCTGCATACCAACCGTTTTCCTTATCCTTGCGGAGGAGGACGCCGCCACCATTGTAGTTGGTGTTGCCGTCGCCACGCAGAGTGCCAAGGTCAGTATGAGAGTTGTAGGTGGTGTAGTTGCCACGACCACCTTCGTAGAATACGCCCCAACTGGTGCCGTCAGCGTTAGCATTGCCCACGCCTACCATGAAGCTGTTACCGTCGATTTCTACATGACTACCTGTTGCAACCTTGCCATGGTTGCCATACATGCCTGCGAAGGTTTGGTAGCCAAGTTCGCCACTGTTAGCAAGAGCGTTAGCCTGTTGAGCTGCCAATTCAGCGCCTTGGTTTACGAAAGCAGTTGCTGCTGCACGGCTTTCGCTGACCATGGTGGTCTGTTCTGCCAACTTGCTGGAACTGATAACCAAGGTAAGACGATCAGTAGTGTCGCCGGGTTTAGCAAAGGCAACGCCTTCCCACGCAGTATTGATTTGATATCTAACTTCAGCATCTTTACTATCAACTTTGTTAGCATCAAAGTACATGTGGTCAACATTGTCACCTTTAGCAATCAAAGTAGTTTCTACTTCATCCTCCAAAGGCTTGTCTACGTCGTTCAAATACAAGGTATTACTCAACTTAATGGTAACGCCACGCATATCAATAGTACCGTTATCTACAACTTGACCATTTTCCACTGCGTTATTGATGGTCAAATATGCTTTTTCATCTTTTACATTAGCAGAAGAACCCAAAGCATAAGGAGCAAGATAGATGTTCTTAAACTCGATAGTATTGAAACCGTCAATGCTGTTGACTGCACCACCGCTCCAACCATCGAAAGTTAAGGTGCCACCAGTGCCACGGAGGTTAGCATGGGTAATGTCTGCGTAAACATTGCCATCACTGTCGGATACATCTCTCATCGCAAACGTCATCATCTTAGATTGTTTCTGCTCAGACTCTTTTTCACAGCTAATGGTGATATTGTTGCCTTTTACTTCAACCTTATTGTCTTCAGTACCAAAAGTACCTGCACTGATATTGACATCCTTGCTAGCACTAATATCGCCAAGGATGATACTTTCCTGACCTTTTACAGTTACATTGGGAGCATCAAGAGTAATCCTGTCATCTACTACATTACCTTCATCGTCTACGTAATTATCCTTTACAATACTGTTTTCAATGGTAATAGATCCATTAGGATTGTCTTTTATATCTACTCCCAAATCACCACATGCTTCACTGCCATCGACAATAAAGTAGTGCTTGGAATCAAGAACACTGTCGCTCTTAACAGTTGAACCGGACATGGTCAAGGTTTCTTGAGCTATGATACTAGACTTGTCCTCAATAACATTTTCATCGCCAATAATTGTAATATGAGTACTATCAATGCTGCCTTTAATAATAGCATTTTCAATGGTTACACTATCACCATGAATTACGCCATAAATGGTAACATCATCAGATATGGTTACATTACTCTTATTGGTACCAACGACTGCATCTTTATTAATGGTAGTATTACCACCGGAAATATCAATCTTATTGCTAAGAATATTAGCATTAACTGTGCCGCCGGTAATAATTACTTCTGCGCCACCAATTACGCCTTGAGTTACGTCCTTACCAACAGAACCTGTAACAACAGCATCATCAATGTGAATATGACTATCAGCACCGCCAACAATGGTATTAGCATCAATATCAACATAACCTGTCAATGTAAAGTCACCACTAATAGTGCCATTGCCTTCAATCATGCCATGCGTACCAGTTTTTTCAGTAGAGCCAGCCACAATAATCTTATCGACATTAGAATTACCGCTAAGTTTCAAGTTCGTTGTAGTTACAACGCCTGCTGCATTACCAGCTTCATCCTTAGTCAACAAAATATGACCATTGTTCAAAGTCAAGTTAGTAGTATTCATAGAAGCTATGCCACTAATCGTGCCACCATTTTGTACTGTGATATCATCGCTACTAATTACACCACCAACGACTTCGGTGTTCTGACCATCAACAGTAATTGTTTCACCTTGCAAAGTACCTTTGTTAGTAGTCGTACCACCGATAACGGAAATATTGCTAGAAGAAGAACCTAAAGTTTTACCTTCATTGATGGTAATGTTTTTAGAAATCTCAATGTTCTTGCTGGTAATATTATTGGTATTGATTGTACCGCCACTAATATTAGTAGTCGTGGAGTTAATCGTACCGCTTACAGTACCGCCTTTAATATTGGTAGTTCCGCTGTTTACAATAGCGCCCTCTGCCAAAGTACCGCCGTTTATGTTCATGGTAGTACCACCAACAGTACCTGTAATCGTACCGGTACCACTCAAGTTAGTAGTAGTGCTGTTAATTGCATTGCTTACAGTGCCACCGCTAACGTTGGTAGTCGCGCCACCAATCGTACCTGTACCTGACACATTACCACTCTCAATATTTATCACGCTATTGTTGTTATTAGCACCCAAAGAAGTATTAAGAACAACATCACCACTGCCAGCGTTTACATTAATCTTGTCACTATTTACAGCAACACCAATAGTTGCACCACCAGTAATATCGGTAGTTCCGCTTGCAATGGAACCATTACCAGTAGTAGTAATAGTTCCTCCGCTAATGGTTGTAACGCTGTTTTGTCCACCTACAGTTCCGTTTAATACTGCACTGTTAGTGATGTTGATTGTAGTACTGGAGATATTACTATTCACAGTACCGCCTGCAATATTAGTAGTAGAAGAATCAATCACTGCATTTAAAGTACCACCGTTAATGTTGGTAGTAGCGGATTTAATGGTTCCATCAACAGTACCACTTGCAATAGTTACGCTGTTAGTAGCATTAATAGTGGCGTTCACAGTGGAATCCACAACTGTGTTATCCGCTTTAGTATATTTATCGATAACAACATCATTAGCAGTAATCGTGGTTGCACTATTTTGGCCAACGTTGCTACCATTAATCGCTACAGTAGTACCTGCCGTAATAACACCATCAACGATACTGTTATTGGCAACAAAAGACTTGGTTGCCGTTACTTCCTTGTCGATAGTTACGCCGGTAACTGTCAAGCTTTGAGAAGAAGTACCACCATTAACTTTTACATTACCATCAATGCTCAACATATCATCAGCAGTAATTTTAGCATCAAGAACTAATTGAGTTGCAGCCGTATTTTTAACAGAAACATTGTAGCCTTCAATATTGCTATAAACCTTATTGCCATTTCCATCAGTAGTTCCAAATTTGCCGCCGGAAACAACAATGTCATAAACACCGCTTGCACTGCTCGTTACGTTGCTAATGACATCACCGGTAATAGTGCCACCGGAAATAGTAATGCTGTTGCCCTTAACATCGTCAACTTTACCACTACCACTAATGTTAATTACATTACCATCAATCTTGCTTGCCACGCTACCTGCAGAAACGGTAACGTTGCCACCAACAGTACCGGAGCCTTCAATCTTAGTTGTAGATTCGTTCACAGTTACAGTGCTGTTAGAACCGCCCAAAGTACCGCTTACGTTTACATTGCCGTGAACATTGATTGTAGTAGTGTCAACTGTGCCTGCAATATCGCTACCACCATTAACTACGGTCGTACCACTGCCGGTAATTGCGGAACCACTTGTTACCCCAATCACGCCCTGAACAGTACCGGTATTGTTCAACACTGCGTTATTAGTAACGTCAATGTCGCTTGTACCATCAGTATTGCCCAAAGTACCGCTTACAGTTGCGTCACCAGTTACGTTAATGTCGCCACTGTTTACAGTACCGCTGATTACACCACCGCTGATATTAGTAACGCCGTTGAAAGGAGCAGAGGGCTTCGCTTGTACCTTACCTGCCATAGTACCGCCTGTAATGTTAGTAACATCGCTAATTACAGTATGACTAATTGTACCTGTTCCACTCAAATTAGTGGTATCACTATTGATGCTAGTTCTTACATCGCCACCACTAACATTGATTTCTTTACCACCGATAGAACCATCACCTGTTACAGTGCCGGCAGTTACATTGATTACGCTATTAGCCCCCACTTCAAAGAGAGTATTGAGTGTCACAGAGTCCTTTATATTAATTGTTCCGCTGTTAATTTCGCATTTAAGCTCACCACCGGTAATTTCGGTAGTTGCACTTTCAATAGAACCAGCTCCATCCACAATACCGCCCTTAATATAGGTAATGCCATTTACATTAGTCTTATCGCCTACAATACCATTAATGATTGCAGAATCTGTTCCGCCTACTTCGCCTATGTAAATCGTGCCACTGTTCACATTGCTATTTACAGTACCGCCGGTAATAGTAGTAGTCGCAGTGTTAATAGTTCCGCCCACAGTACCGCCGGTAATGGTAGCAGCACCGCTTTGAGCAGTTCCTTCCGCGTTGCCGCTAATCGTACCATTACAGGAACCACCATTGATGTACGTATTTGCGCTAGTGATATTACCTGTTACAGTACCATTGTTAATTGTTACACTGTTATTGCTACTGCTATTGACGCCAGTAGTATCAATAGTAGCAGTCACAGTCGGATTACAAGCACTGTTATTCAGCTTACCAATAGTTACTTGATTAGCAGAAATAGATGTATCAGTCGTATTCGTGCCAATATTACCGCTGTTAATAGTTACAGTACCATTGGGGTTATCCGCATTGCCAGCCACAATCGCGCCATCAACCGTACTGCTTGTAATCGTCAAAGATTTATTTACGGTAATACCATTGCCAATGGTTACACCGGAAATATCCATGGAATTTGCTTTAGTATAACCAGCGATGTTAATATTACCATCAAGTTTTAATTCATCATCTGCTACAACGTTGGCATTAACATCGTATACGCCAGTATTGTCATTGGTAATAGATACATTGTAACCATGGATGTTAGCGAGGACATTTTGACCATTCACAGTTTGGCCAAACGCACCACCGGTAATTACAATATCGTACTTACCACTAGTACCGCTTTTCGCATTGCTGATAACTTTATCCTCAACAGTACCGCCACTAATAGTAATAGTATTGTTAGCGTTACCATCGTTACCAAAAACTTCAAAAACGGCACCACCACTAATAGTAACATTATTACCTATGATTTTACTAATATCAGTAGAAGTACCACTAACGTTGATTACATTGCCCCAAACACTTGTTACCGTACCGCCGGTAATAGTAACGTCGGACTTGCCTTCTATACCTGCAGTAGTACTTACAGTGCCACCACTAATGTTGATTATGTCAGTTTTGACATCAATACCAACTATTCCTCCGTTAATCTCGGTCTTATAACCTTGGATAGAAGGAGTCCCACTACCTCCGCCTGGCATCCAACTAAGGGTGCCGCCATTAATAGTAATAGTATGCCCCTTCATAACAGATGCTTCTGAGCCATAAGAAGCATTAGTGAATCTTATGGCGCTACCATCATTAATAGTGATATTGCTACCTTTTTTCTCATCACCACTAGCGTCATAGTAGCCCACAACACCGCTACTAGCGATAGTTAAACCACCATTAACAGTAATTCTATCGGTAGCAACAGTACTATCTACTTGGCTCGCGTTAGTAAATCCAGTATCACCATAAAAAATAGTATGACCGGTGCCTGTTATTTTTGCAGTCTCATTTGATCCCGCTACTTTAATGATGCCCTGCATTACGCCGTCGTTGACTAAGGTTGTGTTTTTAGCGTCGCCTCTGACATTAATTACGCTCAAAGCATTTGTGTCAATGGCTCCTGTTTCGGTGGTAGTTGCATCTTTGCCAAGGACGCCGGTTTCCGCAATAGTTGCATATTTGCCACCAACACCACTTACGTCGATAGCACCGCTTTCCACATTGCCGGAAATAGTGCCACCGGTAATGGTAGTAGTATCGCTAGTAACCTTTACGCCTACATTACCACCATTGATATTGGTAGTACCACCGGTAATTTCACCTGTGCCACCAATAGTGCCACCATCGATAGTAACGTCAAAACCTTTAATTATATTATTAGCAGTAACGTTGCCTTGAGTGATAGTTACAGTACTACCGCTTGCAGCAATTATTGCACCATCACTGCCTGTTGTAGCAGGAGCATAAGTACCAATAGTGCCTTTCAAAGTAATCGCAGTATCAGCAGCAGTACCACTGATATTAATTGTTCCGCTAGTAACGTTGCCGTCGATAATACCGCCATGGATATTAGTGGTTGCGCCGGTAACGTCCACGCCTACAGTACCGCCATTGATTTTGGTAGTATCGCTAACGATTTCGCTATTATTTGCGCTGCTAATAGAACCACCATTGATAGTTACAACTGCACCCTCAGCGGTACCCAAGTTTTGCTGCAGCACAACATTGCCACCATTTACGTTAATAGCAGTACTATCAATGCCAACGTTAATCGTACCGCCTTTAATGTTGGTAGTACCGCTGACAATTTTACTACCATTATCACTGCCAATAGTTGCACCATTAATAGTAACTACTGCGCCATCAGCAGTGCCCAAGTTTTGCTGCAACTCAACAGTACCATCATTTACGTTAATGTTTTTGCTGACAATACCAATATTAATCGTACCACCGTTAATATCGGTAGTTTCGCTAGCAATAGAACCACTGCCACCAACAACACCGCCGTTAATAGTAACGAGGTCTTTGGTGCTATTCAAAGCGTTATTAATAATTACATTTCTGCTTTCGCCTGCTTTACCAAGGATTATAGCACCATCAATAGTGCCAACATCACTTGCAACAGTGCCTTCATAAACATTAAAATTAGTAGCTTTGAGATTGCCGTGCAATTCACTGTTAGCACCATCGAGCGTAACGCTGTTCAAAGTATCGGAGCCTGCGCCCACTTTCAACACGCCTTTGACAGTCAGGTCAACGTCATTAATAGAATCGTAGGTTCCATTAGCATTAAGCCTTTGTGTTTTAATTACACCATCGAGCGTGGCTTTCTCGCCAATAACCAAGTCTCCACCGATGTTGATGGTAGCGCCTTTGATAGTCATGGGAGCTGGGGTTGTAGTGGTAGTTGTTGTATTGTCTGCATTAGTCGTGGTTGTAGTGGTCATACCGCTGATGGTTTGGGTAGCATCTTGGGTGGTGTAATATCTACGACCGGTAGCGTCTTCTTCAATATTACTATTATGACTATAATCAGTAAGTCCAATAGTAGTGATAGTACCACCCAAAATATTTACAGTAGTACCTTCGAGCGTTCCAGCACCACTAAAAGTACCATTCAGATAAATATTAGCAATAGGAGACGTACCATTGGAGCCCTTATAATTATTCAGATTGTTAATTGTAGTAGTGCAACTAACATCTCCAAGATGGTCTTCATTATTAATTAGATAGTTCTCATCTAAAGTATTAGATGCTTTATCATAATTACCAGCATTAATTATAAGCTCATCCGTTTTAACAGTACCATTCGCAGTAATAGTACCTTCGTTAATAACAACACTACCTCCGTCTAAACTATTAAAAGTAATCACATCGGTTGCACCGTCAAAAGCGTCACCTATGTTAATGACATCACTATCAAGGGTACCACCAATAGATACTGCGCCAATAAAATTAATAGCAGTACCAGCCTCAATAGTACCTTGATTGTTTATCTTAGTAGTTTTATACGTTGCCCCCGGAGCGATGTAGTAATTATTATAGTTAGCAATATTTACTGTGTCTAGGATATGCAAAGTCGCATTAGAGGCAATATTACCACCATAAAAATCCGCTTTCTTTGCGTACACATCGGTTTTAATATTAGAATATTTTTCACTACCTATATAGCCATTGCTATAAAGATAAAATTCATCTACATATCCGATTTTTTTATTATCTCCATCTACATTATCGTTACCAATGGTGCCAATAAAATTACCTCTCCAAATCGATACTTCGTGAATAGGTGTACCAGCAGAAGTGCCCTGCACATTAGCATACACAAGACTATCAGCAACTACGTCATCATCAGTCCCCATCACGCCATCAGCACCGGGAAGCTTATTTAAGGAGTTTGAAGCTCCAATTACAAGTTTAGGAGTTTCAATATCCACCTTAGTAGTTTCGTCCATTTTAACAGTGCCAGTGACTTTGTCTAATAATTCCACACCAATTTTGGCACCATCCTCGACCCTTACACCAACATTATAGTATTCAGGAGCAGTTTCTATAGCAGTCAGCTTGCCGCCATAAAGATAGATTTGAGAACCAGTGAATCGGGCATAGTCAGTAGCAATGGTTTTCCCTTCAATAATTTTATTACCATCAGCGTCTGTAACATCAACACCATTTGCATCTTTTTTGAAACCATAATTTTTTATTCTAATGCTGTAATCATCATCCAAGGAATTGTCGTACAGAAAGTGGAACCCTTCATCAACACTGTTCCCGGAGAAGGTAATAGAGCCATTGTTCTCTAAATAAACATCGCGTTTAATGGAATGGTAGTCTTCTATTTGCAATTTCAAACCTTTGGTATTAATGGTGCCATTGTTTTCGAGTGTGCCGCCAAAAACATTAACCATAGTGCTTGGACGAGTGCAATCGATAGTACCATTGTTAATGACGTAGGAACCTGCACCCGTACCTGTACCATACGGATCATAGGCATCATTGTAGCTATGAACATAAGGACCTGTATGTACATCAGGGCTAGCAGGATCATTAGTTGCATGCTCACAAGTAGCACCGCTACTAATAGTGCCGTAAGAGTCAATTAATAAGCTACCTACTGCAAATTTTGCATTTTCACCAATGGTAACCTTACCGTTCATATAGGTCATACCATTGGCACCAACATTTTCAGATTTTCCGGTTGTCGGATTAATAGTTTCAGGACCACTATAATAGTTAAGGAAATCGCCATCGATTACGCTATCATAAACGTACACCCAGCTTCTGGTGCTGGTTGATTCACCGGTAAGCTTGCCCACTGCAGCAACAGTAGTGCCCTCAGCAATATGGCTGTTTACAATATTAATCGCACTGTACTTAGAGTATGTTTCGTTATTATATGTATCTTTACCATAATCGTAGCCTGCAATAATTTTACCGCCATCAATATAGCTATCCATAATGGCAATGTACTGACCATTAACTGTGCCACCAGAGTTTTGCAAATTTACGTTTTTGATAGTTACAATATCGCCTTCATAATTGTATACGTCAGAAACATTATCTTCCTTATTGTACTTACTTACCTATCTGACCGTTATTGATAATTGTGTACCCATACTGTGTTTTATTCGTAATAGGAGCAGTAGCATAATTGTTACCACTGAAAATATACTTCTTCCTTGAAGCAAGATAACTCATAGCACCCGCACTATCACCAATGGTAATATTGTGCGCGCTTAAATCCGCATTAGAGCCAAAAGTACCGCTAGTAATGGTAATCTTGCCGGCATTGGCAATAGCATTGACACCATCAGTGTTTTTAGCTCTATAATCATAGACATCTATCTTAGTGTCAATAGTACCACCGGAAATAGTAACATCGCCAGCTACATTCCCACTACTACCAACTATTACAGCCCCTGTACCATTTATACTACCACCATAAACAGTAAAAGTTTTTCCTTGAATAACACTCGTATTGTTCAGATTAATATTAAAATTATTAGACGCTGAAGCTGAAGAAGTACCAACAAAAATATCAGTATATTTATAGTCACCAATCTCACTTTCAGTACTTTCACTACCAATAGAAATGGTTTGCCCATCAGTACCGGTAAATGTTATGCTTACATCTTTTGCCAACCAATAATCATTGGTGATTATAGTTTGAGGCGCAGTAATAGTAACATCTTTCGCTGCCCATACCGGTGTCGCAAAAAGCATGGTGCCGGCAAGGACGGTCAGCATAATTTTATTTTGTAAGGTTTTAGAGTTCTTTTTCATCATCAAACCTCGCTTTCATAAATATCATAAATAAAAATAATGTATTTTCTTATAAATAGGTGTAGATAGCCCTACTCCCCCATTGTCAAGTTTATCATTTTTGTAGTAAATATACAATACTTTTGTACACTTTGTTTCCGTTAAATTTTTATGACAAAAATGTAAACGGCAAGCAAGATAGTTTTTCCATGCCAACTAAAATCGCCCCTTGCGCTTCGCGCAGGAGCGTTGTATAATATAACTAAAGAAGGTGCTACCGATAGACGGTTGCAGCCCTCGGGTTTATTTAGAAATAACCGCTGAGTTTGCAGACAGGGCGGTTATTTTTTTGCGATTTTACCAATAATATAACCAAATTTAACACATGCCAAACCATAGCTCAGCAACGCGATAACTTCTAGTATCGTCATTGGCATCACCCCCCTTTAACAGAGAACACTTGCTAAACGCAAGTGTTTTTGTGTTTTAGAGGGTCGCTCATCTCGCAAGAGTAACCGCCTACCGTTTCAGTAGCACCATGTTCATTATAACACTTCTTTTTATTTATATAAATATATTTTCGCCTAGTGATATATCTAAACAAAAAGACTTACGCAGACGTTTAAATCTACGTAAGTCTTTATTATTTTGCTAATATTTATTATTTCAGCATGCCTTCGATAATGCCTGCTGCTGCTGCCAAAGCTTCGTCCAGCTTAGCAACATCTTTAGCACCTGCTTGTGCCATGTCGGGACGACCGCCGCCGCCACCGCCGCACAGCTTAGCAACTGCTTTAACGATATTGCCGGAGTGAGCGCCTTTAGCAACTGCATCTTTAGTAGCCATGGTCAGGATAGATACCTTTTCGCCCATAACGGCAGCCAGTACAACTACGCCGCCAATCTTATCGCGCATTTGGTCGCCCAAATTACGCAGAGCGTCAACGCTGTCAGCCTGCACCTTTTGTACCAGTACGGGTACGCCTTTGATTTCCTGTACTTGGTCAGCAACATTGGAAACTTGAGCTTTAGCAATTTCTGCAGCCAGTTCGTCTGCTTTCTTTTGTGCAGCTTTCAGTTCAGCATGGAGCTGT
Organism: Phascolarctobacterium sp.; assembly: GCF_045124115.1. Taxonomy (GTDB): domain Bacteria; phylum Bacillota; class Negativicutes; order Acidaminococcales; family Acidaminococcaceae; genus Phascolarctobacterium_A. Next base: position 16,372 of record NZ_JBGVLF010000049.1, on the reverse strand, counting down.
TCCAAACGGCTGGGAACATCGCTGGGACGGCATTTCAGGCTTGTAGCCAAACCTTTTACCATCTCTTCTACATCGTTAACGTGAGCAACTGCACCATGACCGGTTACAGCTTCAATACGGCGTACGCCTGCACCGCTGGAGCCTTCGCTAACAATCTTGAACATACCGATTTGCGCAGTGTTTTCTACATGGCTGCCACCGCAGAATTCCATGGAGAAACCGGGAACGGTTACTACGCGGACAATCTTGCCATATTTTTCACCAAAGAGTGCCATTGCGCCTTTTTTCTTAGCTTCTTCAATAGGCAGTTCTTCGATTTCTACAGCTTTGCCAGCCAAAATTTGTTCGTTGACAATAGCTTCAACTTCTTTCAGTTCAGCCTCAGTTACTTGGGAGAAATGGGAGAAGTCGAAACGCAGACGGTCAGGGCCAACATAGCTGCCTGCTTGGTTTACATGGCTGCCCAAAACTTGTTTCAATGCAGCATGGAGCAAGTGTGTTGCAGTGTGGTTGCGGGCAATATCCATTTTGCGGGATTTTTCTACAGCAAATTCTACTGCATCGCCAACAGCAACAGTACCTTCGGTAACTTCGCCAATCATGATTACTGCGCCATCGGGCAGTTTCTTAGTAAGAGTTACATTGATTACGCCGGTAGGAGCGGTAATGGTGCCGATATCGCCCAATTGGCCGCCGCCTTCAGCGTGGAATGCGGTTACATCGCAGATTACAGCAACTTCGGTGCCGTCTTCTGCAGTTTCAATAGGCATTGCATCATGAGCAGGATACATCTTCACGATAGTAGCCTTGGTTGTAGCTTCGTCAACTTTCAAAGAAGCAACGTCCACACCGTTGGTATTATAAACAACGGGACGACCTTCCTTGTCGTTACGAGCATCACGTGCCATTTGACGTTGTACTTCCAAAGCAGCGTCAAAACCTGCTTTGTCCATGGTCATGCCTTGTTCTTCCAAAATTTCTTCGGTCAATTCCCAAGGGAAGCCAAAGGTATCGTTCAGTTTGAAAGCAGTTGCACCGTCTAATTCGGTCTTGCCTGCTTCCTTCAGTTTAGCAATTTCTTCGTTCAGCAATTCGCTGCCTTGTTTCAAAGTACGCAGGAAGCTGGTTTCTTCCATGTCGATAACTTTTTGAATGTAGTCGCGTTTTTCAGCCAGGTTGGTATATACATGACCGAACATGCCGATTACAACATCAACAGCGCCAGCCAAGAATTTTTCGCTGATGCCGATCAAACGACCATGACGAACTGCACGGCGCAGAATGCGGCGCAGTACATAGCCACGACCTTCGTTGGAGGGCAGAATGCCGTCGCCAATCATAAAGGTCATGCTGCGAGCATGGTCAGCAATAACTTTCAGGGATACGTCGGTATCCTTGTCCTTGCCATATTCCACACCTGCAACCTTGCAAGCGTATTCAATAATGGGGAACATCAAATCGGTTTCAAAGTTGGAAGGCTTGCCTTGGATTACGCTGGCAAGACGTTCCAAACCTGCGCCGGTATCAATGTTTTTGCTCTTCAACGGCGGATAAGTGCCATCGGGCATTTGGTTATATTGGGTGAATACCAGGTTCCACAGTTCCAAGAAACGGTCGCAGTCGCAGCCGGGACCGCAGTCAGGTTTGCCGCAACCGCGTTCGGGACCAAGATCGATATGGATTTCGCTATCAGGACCGCAGGGACCGCTACCGATTTCCCACCAGTTGTCTGCCAAGCGTACAATGCGTTCTTCCGGAACGCCAACGCTCTTCCACAGTTCGAAAGCTTCATCATCCTCAGTATGGATGGTGATATACAGTTTATCAGCAGGCAGTTCCAATTCTTTGGTCAAGAACTCCCAGCTCCAAGGAATAATCTCTTTTTTGAAGTAATCGCCAAAGGAGAAGTTGCCCAACATTTCAAAGTAGGTATGGTGGCGGGCAGTACGGCCAACATTTTCAATATCGCCGGTACGTACGCATTTTTGGCAAGTAGTGATACGCGGAGAAGGCGGTTTCATCTTGCCGGTGAAGAAAGGTTTAAAGGGTGCCATGCCTGCACCGATGATCAACAGGGTAGGATCGTCCTGAGGAATCAAGGATGCGCTAGGCAGCATCAGATGACCTCTATCCTGGAAAAATTTCAAGAACTTTTCGCGGATTTCATTACCAGTCATGTATTTCATAATGGTTTCTCGCTCCTTCATGGAATATTTTTTGAATGATTAGCAGGAAAGAAGGATTGCTCCCCTTCCCTACAATATACAGTAACACATATTAAAAATTATATAATTTTTGCTTGCTAAAGTCAATGCTAAAAGCACATGAAAACAGCCTGACAAAGGCGCCAGGCTGTTTTCCGCTATTCAGTTTTTATTATGCCTGCTTATGTTCAGCGATAATCTTTTCAGCCATCTTAGCGGGAACATCTTCGTAATGGTCAAATTTCATTTCGAAGGTGCCTTGGCCTTGAGTGATGGCACGCAGGTCAACAGCATATTCTGTAATTTCTGCATAGGGAACTTGGGCCGTTACAACGCTCAGACCCTCTTCCACACTTTGCATGCCTAAGATACGACCGCGTTTTTGATTCAGATCGCCGATAACATCACCCATCATAGAATCAGCACAGGTTACGTTTAAGCTGTAAATAGGCTCAAGCAGTACGGGCTTGCATTGTTCCATTGCTTTCTTGAAGGCGATATTAGAAGCAGTCTTAAATGCCATTTCAGAGGAATCGACAGTATGATAAGAACCATCCAACAGGGTGATGCGCATATCAACTACAGGATAACCGGCGAGGATGCCTTTTTCCATGGATTCACGCATACCTTTTTCAACAGCGGGAATGTATTGACGGGGAACAGCGCCACCGAAGATCTTATCAACAAACTCGAAACCGCCTCCGGGGGGCAAGGGTTCCATCTTGATTACAACGTGACCATATTGGCCGTGACCGCCGGATTGTTTCTTATGTTTGCCTTCTACTTCAGCACTGCTGCGGATGGTTTCACGGTACTCGATAATCGGAGCTTTCAGCAGAGCTTCTACACCGAATTTACGTTGCATACGTTCCATAATAATTTCGATGTGTTGATCGCCCATGCCGGAAATCAAGGTCTCTTTAGTTACCGGGTTCTTGATTACGATAATAGTAGGATCTTCGTCCATCAGACGAGTCAAAGCAGACATAATCTTGTCTTCGTCGCCCTTCTTCTTCGGATAGATTGCTCTGGTGTACATGGGCAGCGGGAATTCGATGGGCGGGAATTCTACTTCTGCAGCGTTCTTGTCGCACAGGGTATCGCCGGTGCAAGTGTATTGCAGCTTAGCGCATACGCCGATGTCGCCTGCTACTACTTGTTTCATGGGGATTTGGGTCTTGCCGCGCATGGTGAATACGTTAGCAATACGCTCGTCCTGTTCACGTCTGGAGTTAAATACTACGCTGTCTGCTTTAATGGAGCCGGAGAATACACGGAAGAAGCTCAGACGGCCTACGAAGGGGTCGGAGGTGGTCTTGAATACTAATGCTGCCGTAGGAGCATTGGCATCGCGAATTTCTTCTTCGCCGGTTTCTTTATCCATTACGATGTAGTCATTCAAAATTGCCGGATAGGTGAAGTCAATGATAGCGTTCATCAGACGACCTAAGCCGATATCTTTATAAGCACTGCCGCACAGCATCGGATAGATGATAGCTTGGCGGATGCCTTTAATGAGGCATTTCATGATTTCTTCGTCGCTGATGGTCTCGCCATCCAAATAACGCATCATGCAATCATCGTCAGCTTCAACTGCTGCTTCTACCATTTTCTCATGAGCAGCCTGTGCAGCTTCCATGTATTCTTCCGGAATATCTATTTCATCGGAGCCGTTACCGTTGGCACGGTATGCTTTCATCTTATACAGGTCGATAATGCCTTGGAAGTTATCTTCTTTACCCAAAGGCAGTTGCAAGGGCAGAACGTGTTTGCCGAACTTGCCGCGCAGATTATCTAAAATGCTGTCGAAATCTGCATTTTCACGATCCATCTTGTTAACAAAGATAATGCGGGGCAGACCTGCTTCTTCAGCCAACTTCCAGCACTGTTCGGTACCAACCTGTACGCCGCTGGTTGCACAAACAACGATTAAAGCGCTGTCCACTGCTCTGAAAGCGCCTTTAACTTCTGCAACGAAGTCAGCGAAGCCCGGAGTATCAATAAAGTTGATTTTGCTGTCGCGCCATTCAACTGGTGCCAGGGTAGCGTTTACGGAAACCTTACGTTTAATTTCCTCGGGTTCATAGTCAGTGGTGGTAGCACCGTCTTCAACCTTGCACATTCTGCTGATTGCTCCGCTGCGGTACAGCAGGGCTTCGGTTACGGACGTGGTTCCTGCTCCACCATGGCCCACAATAGCCACGTTTCTGATTTTGTCACCGGTATACTCTTTCATACTAAATCCCCCTTACGGCATTTATTTTGATGCTACGTATTTCGCTGAATTTACTAATTATTCCTGCAAGAAGGGGAAAAATTTACTTTTATTTTTCAAGTTCAACTTTTTCTGTTACGGATATTACAATTTTAATTTAGCAACTTCCGCCGTAATATCATCCGCAGCCAAAATGCCGCTAATAATAGCAGCTCCGTTGGCGCCTGTCGCCCGCACTTGGGCATAATTAGAAGCGTTAATACCACCAATACCTACTATGGGTACGCGCACAGCTTGACGGATAGCACGCAGGTTGGTAAGTCCCAGTTCGGCAACGCCAGCCTTGGACGTAGTGCCGAAGACAGCACCACAGCCCAAATAATCAGCACCATCAGCCACTGCCTGCACTGCCTCCGCAGGATTGTGGGCGGATACGCCGATAACGTAGTCCTCACCCATCAGCTTGCGTGCCACTGCGCATGGCAAGTCGTCCTGCCCCAGATGGACGCCTGCAGCGCCCACTGCCATAGCCAAGTCAACCCTATCGTTAATAATCAAGGGTACGTTATATTTATCGCAGAGAGCTTTCAGTGCCACTGCTTCCGTATACATGGGGCCGCCATCTTTGTACTTGCTGCGGTACTGTACCAAGGTTACGCCACCCTGCAGTGCCTGTTCCACACAGGTCAGCAAATGGCGTCCTTTGAGGCAGGTATCGTCCGTCAGCAGATAGATGCTGTAGTCGATCACAGGCTTGCTCATGATACTTTTTCTTCCGGTTTCAGGTTCACCAGATTCCACTTGGTAGTTACATGGTATACGCAGTCCATCAGGCGCACTTTGAACATACCGGGGCCGTCCTTCTTCTCCAAGAAGTTGGCTGCCAGTTCCGCGCTTTGCCCCATGATGACTACACCCAAAGCTGCAGCTACCAGCATATCCTTAGTAATAGCTGCGCAACAAGCTACCAAGGTGCTGGTCATGCAGCCACTGCCGGTGATGTCCTGCAGCAAGGGATGGCCGTTGTTCAGCACTACGGCTTGTTTACCGTTGGAAATATTGTCCACAGCGCCGGTTACAGCGAAAACGCAGTTGAATTTGCTTGCTGCGTCCTTCGCCAAGCGCAGGGCCTGGCCTTCATCCGTAGTTTCGTCTAAATTATCCACTCCATGACCGCCTGTTTTGCCCAAAAGCAAAGCATTACATTCGCTGTAGTTACCGCGGACGATGGAGATTACACCTTTATTCAACAATTGCAAAGCAAAGTTCAAACGCATGGTGGAAGTCATAACGCCTACAGGATCGAGGATAACAGGTATGCCCTTCTTTGCAGCTACAGCTACAGCGCGTTCCATAGCAATCTGCTTGTTGAAAGAAATAGTACCTAAATTCAGCACCAAAGCGTCTGCACCTGCAGTAATTTCTTCCACTTCTTCAGGTTCATCCGCCATCACCGGGGAAGCACCTGCAGCCAAAGCCACATCTGCGCAGCTTTCAGCAGTTACGTAATTAGTTATTTCATGAATGACAGGACGCTGGCGGCGCAGTTTGTCCACCAGTTCGCCAAATGTATTTTTCAAGTCCATTATTCTAAAATACCAGCCTTTCTGTATAAATCAACAAAATGATGGGTAGGGCCGCAACCGCTGCCCAAAGGAATACCGTAGCGGATGGCTTCGGTTACATAAGCTTTGGAGGCAGCCACTGCCTCTTCCAAAGTCAAGCCTTTAGCAAGGTTGGCAGCCAAGCTGCTGCTTAAAGTACAGCCTGTACCGTGGGTATTTTTAGTATCAATGCGCTCCCCTGCAAACCAAATTTCCTTCTCGCCATCAAAAAGCAGATCGTCCGCAGTATCGCTCAAATGTCCTCCCTTTACCAAGACAGCTTTCGCGCCTAAGGAAATAATCTTTTCTGCCACAGGACGCATTTCTTCCTTCTTGGTAACGTGCATACCGCTAATAGCCTCTGCTTCCGGCAGGTTGGGGGTAAGCAGTGTCGCCAAAGGCAGCAGTTCGCTAATCAGCGTTGCACATGCCTCCGGTGCCAGTAAAGGATAACCGCTTTTAGAAATCATTACCGGGTCCACCACAATAATTTTCGGTGCGTATTTGCGCAGGCAGGTTGCAATAGTTTTAATAATCTCCGGGCGGGACACCATACCGATTTTCACAGCATCCACACGCACATCGTCAAAAACTGCCTCGATTTGCGCCTGCACTACATCGCAGTCAATGTCCTGTACTTTAGTAACACCGCAAGTGTTTTGGGCAGTAACTGCTGTAATAACGCTCATACCAAAGGTACCATGAGCAGCAAAGGTTTTCAAATCAGCTTGAATACCGGCGCCGCCGCTGCTGTCGCTACCGGCAATAGTAAGTAAATGTTTTAACATGGGAATCACTCCCCCTTTATCTTGAATTTAGATGAATAGTTTATACACTAAATTTTACCACATTTCCCTGCATAGAGCAAAGAAACCTCCATGCGCATACTTAAACGCCCGCATCTTGATGCGATGCGGGCGCTTGCTAAATTATGCCAAAGCCTGGGTTGCGTTGATTTCGAAACTTTTAATGATTGTTACCAGATCCTTGCGCTGTTGTTGGTCAAAAGCTTTCATAAAGGGTACACCCGTAGAGAATGGCGGCTTCATCAACTGCCCTAATTCGCTGATGTAACCATTATCACGAATGTAGTTTATCAAGCGTTCTACAAACTCCATTTGATAGCTGTTAAGCTGGTACTTGTTGGCGAAGGAAGCAAAAGCTCCCTTAACTGCCTCTCTATCCATAGTCGCCAACTTGCGGATAGTTATTCCCAAAGCAGTTTCCTTGAACTCCTTCTTGTAGTCTTCCTCCGTACCCAAATCGTGCAAGAAAATAAGCTGCAAATCTTTCAACTCCGACTCCGTTAAAGGCGTATTATGAGTCAGCTTGAAAATTGCAAGATTATCAGGATTTTCCTCGATATACTTATTCACACGCTTACGGTAATCGGCAAAATCATTACTGCTATCCAAAGGATCACCTTCGGTAATACCTTCCGTAGGGTCTGTCAAATCGACAATAACATCAGGATAATACTTTCTCTCAATGAACTTCATCAATCCTCGTAAATCCTTACGTGTTTGCTCAAAAAGAGTAATGTCGTTGGCATCCCAATAGGCATCTGTGCCAACCAGTTTTATGGCAGGTTCTTTATCCTTAATTTGGGGAATATTAGTTTTGTGCAAAAGCAAATCCCCCGTTTTGATCAACTTGGATTTAGACCTGCCTATGGTTTTACCTTGGGTAATATGGGCAAGCATCAAGCCGTACATAAGGTTATCAAAGTTTTTAGCGTACTCATCTTCGTCAGGATTATATACAAGGGTTCCCAAATGCTCGCACAGGTCGGCAACGTCGCTCTTGCTGAGGGATTGGAAGCGTGCTATAGGTTTATAGCGTTCCACGTACTCCCGTTCCAAACGCACCCTGCTGTTTTCCATATTCAACTGGTTAATCTGCTCATTGCAAAACTCTACCATACTTTGACGTAAATCCTGATATTTTTGTTCTGCAAAAGCAGGTGCCTGCAACGCTTCAATCAAAGCAATTTGTTTTCTAAAGATACTTTCCGTCAGGCTCATTTGGGCACTGCCTTCTATGCCGTTGACATTAGTACGGAAGAATTCAAAATTACCGCAGTAGTCAAAAATATAGAAATGCTTTTTATCGGCATAGGTTTCTCTATCCACGCAGTTTAAATTTTTGCACAACCGCGTGCCTCTGCCAATCATCTGCCAAAACTTCGTCTTACTGAATACTTCCTTAAAAAAGACCAAATTGACGCACTCAGGCACATCCACACCTGTATCAAGCATATCCACGGACACTGCAATCACAGGATCGCTATCCGATACTTTAAACTTGTCAATTAGATCTTGAGCATAAGCATCATCACAAACAACTCTGCGGGCAAAAGTGCCTTTGTAGCGCGGAAAGAGCTTGTCAAAACGTTCCACGATAATCCGTGCGTGTTCTTTGTTTTGAGCGAAAATAATAGTTTTGCCCAAACGGTCGCCACCTTTAACCTTTATGCCCCACTCCATAAGATTATTTAAAACAGTATCGATGGTATCAAGATTAAAGATGTGCTTATTAAGCTTGTTGGAAGGAATATAGTCGGGAATTTCGCCATCGTCACCGGCAAAAGCTTCTTCATAACGCTTTTTGTCTGCTTCCGAAAGTTCATCGTAACGAATTCCTTCGTGGAGAAATTTTGTCTGCACTTCAAAATTCTTGTAAGGCACCAAATATCCGTCTCTAATGGCTTCGTCATACTCGTAGCCTGCAGTTGGGATATTATCCTCTAGCTCAAAAAATTCATAGGTATTGTGGTCCACATCCGTTTTAGGCGTAGCAGTGAGCCCCAGCAGCATCGCATCAAAGTATTGGAAAATAGCACGATATTTTTTGAATATACTGCGATGCGCCTCGTCAATAATGATGAGATCAAAGTGGGCAGGCGTAAAAATACGCTGCTTATCGTTGTCACGTACATCATCAATGGCGTTGAGAATAGTAGGATACGTGGAAAAGACAATACGCGCATTGTAATCTTGTTTATTGGTGCACAAATTGCACAGGCTCATATCAGGCAGATATTCATGAAAAGCATCCCGTGCCTGTTTTACCAAAGCTGTTCTATCTGCCAAAAAGAGAACGTTAGTAATATTATTGCTACGTGCCAAAACATCCACAGCACTGGCAGCGGTACGTGTTTTGCCACTGCCTGTTGCCATAACGAAAAGGAATTTACGCCTTTTTTCGCGAAAAGCGTCACACATAGCACGAATTGCTTTAATTTGGTAATCACGTCCCGTAATATTTTCGTCAATCACCTGCAGTCCGGGGTCTTTGCACAGCTCACGTCTGTTAATAATGCGTTCCAAATCGCTCTTACTAAAAACGCTGCTGACGATACGTGGCGGTGCTGTCTGTATATCCCAAAAGTATGTAGTGAAACCATTGGTATAGAAAATGCAAGGCATACGGTTATATTTCCTGTTAAGAGCCTCTGCGTACAGTTGGGCTTGGTTTTTACCAACATTGGGGTCCTTGCTGGTGCGCTTGGCTTCCACCACCGCCAAAGGCAAGCCATCCCTGCCCCACAGTACGTAATCTACAAAGCCTTGTTGTCCTTGAATGCCGCCCATGTCGTCCACAGGGAACTCCTCGCTAACATCGCCGCTCCCATCGCCTATAAAGGCAGGAATACTCCACCCTTGGATACGCAAATCCAAGTCAATGTAACGTTTGCGGGTTTCATATTCGCTAATGTCTTCAGCATTGAAGTTTTGATTTTTGCTTTGGTGCAGTTCTGCGTTCAGTTGTTTTTGTTTGGCAAGTTCTGCCTGCATTGCTTGCAGCTGCTGTTCCATGTTCGTAAGCTTATCTTGTTGCTCAGCCAGCAAACTTTGCTGCTTACGGATTCTTTCTGCATCTAGGGCTACTTGTGCTTTGGGAATAGCATTTTCATCGAAGGTACGTTCTGCGTAATCTTCGCCATAGCAATAATCTATCCATTGGATAAATTCAAACAAAGCGCGCAAGGAAGCAAGTGCTTCCCCTGCTTTGATACTTTGAGTAGTGTGGACGGAAAAATTACCCAAACGCACAATGTAAGGCAACTTCTTCCATGTTTTTTCTTCCAAGAGATCATGGAAATCCGGATTATGGATAAGGGAAGAAAGATTATTGTTATAGGGAGTTACTAAATCGCGTTCCACTTTGTAAATCCACTTCACTGCCATTTCCAACGCTTTGCGGCAGCCAATCGCACACATGGAGTAACTGGTGTTGTACACCCTTTCCGCCTCCATTGCAGACTCCGCAAAAATGGCGTACTGCTTTATGCTTTTTAAATAATCGAAATTAGCCATGAGGATGCCTCCCAACTAGCCAAAATTTGTATTAGGAATTTCTTTAAAGTCTTCAACAGGTCAATACTTTGTTTAACAACCTTATTTTCTAGTGCATAAACTTTTCTGCCTGTATTTATACGTATACCTAAATTATAGTAACTTCTATCGCTACTGTCAAAAATAACTCTGCAGTAATACTAAAATATATTCTACAATAGTACATTTTTTATACTCATCAGAGTGCAGTAAATTATTTGGAATTATCTGATTATTCTTGCAAAATTGATATTTGCGTGTTATACTGTTAGCAGTGAATAAAGCGCTTTACTCGTCAAATATTCATGAAAGGACGACTGCATTTGAACACTGCTAATTTAACAACACTCTCAGATGATGAGCTGAACAACTTAGTTTCGAAAGAACTCCGTAACGACTCTACACTTATGGACGATCATGTTATGAAAGACGTTTTTTCTGACAAAAAGCCTACGCAATTAGTTCTCAATATTCTTATGCAACGAACTGATTTGATCGTAGAGTCAGTCCGTACAAATTACGAATTAAAGAACTACAACAGGCGTGAAGTATTCCTTGATATTTTAGCAAAGGATAATAAAGGAAAAATATACAATATCGAAATCCAAAACGATCCTCGTGGTGCTAGTGCCAAGCGCGGACGTTATCATAGCAGCAATATTGATACGCACATACTAGACAAAGGGAAAGATTTTCAAGATTTGCCGGAAACGTATGTAATTTTCATCACTAAGTACGACGTCATGAAGGCAGGCTTGCCCATTTACTATGTGGACAGAGTATATACTAACTTAAAACATACGCCTTACAATGATGCTGCTCACATTTGGTATGTAAACGGAACTTATCAAGCAGATGATGATATAGGCAAATTGATGCAGGATTTTCAATGTTCTGTGCCGAATAAAATGCACTATGGAGAGTTGGCTAATTGTTTGCGTGAATATAAAGGAGGTTGTTTTGCTATGGGTCCGGCATTACAAGAAATGGAAAGACGTTATACAGAACGTGGAGAAGCGCGTGGCGAAGCTCGCGGTGAAGCTCGTGGCAAAGTTGAAGGTATGCTGCAAAAAGCGTTGGATATTGCTACCAATCTCAAACGGAGTACAAACATGAGTGACGAAGCTATCGCAGAAGTTACTTCCCTCACCCTTGAGCAAGTAAAATCTATTTCTATCTAAGCTGCTACAACTTTATATTTCAACTTTTAGTTAAAAATTCAGCGTCCGTATCGTGATTTGATGCGGACGCTTTTCTTATGCAATCATTAGTTCCTTTTGAACACGATTCCCTAACCTACCAAAAATACTCTCGTACCAAAAACTCCTTTAAAATTTCCAGCTCGTCAATACTTTTTCTACTGCTACTGCCAAAATTTTGATTTGTCGACCTGTGCAACAAAGTCGTAATAGTAATTCTGAATTTCAACAGGTGGTTTAATAATATTAAAGTTAGAAACAATCGGAACATTAAGATTTGGCATTGTTTGTCCTACTGCCATATCTTCTATACTCTTTTTAAAGGATGGGAAAGAAATAATTTTTTGCAAATAATCAGCGGTTACTTGTCCTTTAGAACGGATAATCAAACTACCTGTACCACACAACAAATCGTCACTATATACAACAGCACAACGCCCCATTTCTCCTCTTCTACCAAGAACAACATCACCGTTCCTTAATTGATACTGTCTTAATTCTTGGTACTTATCATCAGAAATAGTTAATTTATGGTCATATATAATCTTACCATCCACTATGTGCGATGGATTTACAAGAGGATGTCCATCTTCAATATAATCTTCTTTATGTAATAATGAACCGAATGGTCCTATTTTTATTTCAGCTAAATCTTTTAACGGAACTTTTTCCCATCCCATCGGATTGCTAACGGGATCCCCAAACATCTCTATAAATCGGGATTTGAATCAGCCAATGAATTTTCTATGAGATATTTTCACGTTATTTTGATTTACCATAGCATATTGCATGGTAGTATCTATTTGTGCGTGTCCCAAAAGACGTTGCACCTGTTCTATAGGCATTCCCTTATCAATCGCTTTCGTGGCCAACGTTCTCCTGAACTTATGAGGATGCACTTTGTTAATTCCCAACTCACGCCCCAACTTGCGTAAGCGAATCTCCACCCCACTAATCTCTAAACGATTATATGGATGAACCAAGGAAACAAACAGCGCTTGATTACTATCATTACGAGAAGCTAAGTAATTTTTCAAGTGTATTTTAGTTCTAGCATCAAAGTAAACAGGTCGCTCCTTATTACCTTTTCCCAGAACAACACACTCTCTATTTTCAAAGTCTATATCATCCCTATTTAAACGCACCAGTTCGCCAACACGCATACCGGTAGAAGCAAGTAAATCAATAATCGCCAAGTCCCTTAAACACCTGCACTTATCACGCATAATCTCTAATGCTTCATCAGTATAAGTTTCTTTTACAGTCTTACTTGTTTTGATTTTTCGAATACGTCTTACAGGACTTTTGATAATATAGGATTCATCTTCCAACCAAGAAAAGAAGGTTGATAAAATACGACGAATATTGTCTATATTATTTTTACTGCACTTCCGTTCCTGCTCATAGTTGGACAAATAGCTGCGTAAATCATCTGTAGTAACAACTGCTACGCTGTGCTTAATAGTCGATAGCAAACGCGTAATCGTGACACTGTAATAGCGCAATGTTTTTTCACTGCAACCCTCTACTCGCTTGGCAGATATAAATCTAGCCAAGTATTCAGCATTACTAACAGCATCCTCTAATTTATCATTTTCAGATACGACTTCTAAGTGCATCCCGCTCAAACAATCTAGTAATACGTTTTTGAGTTTATCTAGTTGTGCAACATCTAGATAGCTTGCCATTTTCAGAGTAACTTGGGTTATAAATTTACTAGTCATGTTGGTATACCTCTCTTTTGAACATAATACCAACATTTTACTTTAAATCTTACCCAAAATACTCCTGCATCAGAGATTTCTTCAAAGTTTCCAGCTCGTCAATACTCTTTTGCACTGCCAATTTTGATTTGTCAACCTGCGCTACGAAATCTGCGAATTGGTTTTGGAGGTCGAGAGGAGGAACGACAATTTTAGTCTGTTCTAATTGAGCTTTAGTTATAGCCTCCCTCGTAGCACCACCAGCCCCACCTAATGCTAACAAGTAATTTTTAAAAGGTTTACAAAGAAACTGATGGTTTAAAAAGAAAGCATTGATTTCACTCTTTAAAGGTCTAATTATTGCTACGTGTTGATTTACTCTTGCAGGTAACACATCTTTAGGAACAACACAACTTCTAGCCACAGATGCCCCAGTAATGTTAACAAAAACATCATAAGGCTCTACGCATACATTGTCTAAAGCTGTAGCTTGGCTAGTATCCAAATAAGCTAATTCCTTATAAACAAATTTGCCATCATGAACATTCATGCTTCTGATAAAACTGATACCTTCTCGTAAGTATGAGGACTTTCCTCCCTTGGGTGTCGCTCCTGAACCAATTTTTGAAGTAACATCTTTCAGAAATGATTGTCGCCATTGTCTGTCATTCCTAACAGGATCCCCAAACATCTCTATAAATCGGGATTTGACAAGCTGGTCAAGGAGAGTGAGCTGTTCCTTGCGTTTGTCAACAATTTGATTATAAAGGTCTAATGCACAAATAACTTCTCGTTGTTTTGATAAGCTTGGTAAATCTAAAACAGCATCTGTTAAATTGCCTAACTTTATATATTTTATTACCCCACCTATTGATTGTTTCCTTAGAACTTCAACATATGCATCTAAAAAATAATACAAATAGCGAGGCAATAATCTGTCACCTGCAATAACTTCTATTATGTAAGTCCGTTGATACGCATCGAATTTTCCATTATAGTATTTTACATTTAAGTCACCATTACCAGCAACTAACACGCACTCACAATCATAAGAATATTTATTAATTTTTAGTGGTTCTTTAGAACAAGTAAAAAAAGGGTACAATCCATCCACATCAGCTGCATTAGCATCTAATTTGCCTGTCTTTATTTTAGTTAGCTCCCCAAGTTTTACTCTCATAGCATTCTCCCCAACTCATCCAACCCTTGGGCAATCTCCTCATTCAGTTGGTTAATCTTCGCAAGGATCTCCCTTGTCGGCGGATACTCCACCTTCTCATACTCCACTTGCTTGTACTTGTTAATGGAAAGGTCATAATCATTAGCAACGATTTCTTCTTTAGGCACAAAGAAGCTCTTTTCCGTCCTCGCTCTGCCTTCTTCCCCTTCCAAATTGTGGAAACGCGCAATAATATCCGGAATATCATTCTCCTTAATCGGCGTACGCTTGTCATCAAGGCTACGTCCATCCGCCTGCATATCGTAGAACCACACCTTCTTAGTGCTGTTCTCCGCCCCAACCTTGGTGAAAATCAAAACCGCAGTGCTAACACCTGCGTAGGGCTTGAACACACCACTGGGCATAGAAATAACCGCCTGCAGCATGTGGTTCTCCACTAATTCCTTGCGTACAGCCTTGTGTCCCTTGCTGCTGCCAAAAAGCACGCCATCAGGCACAATGCAGGCGCAACGTCCACCTTTTTGCAGCATCCGTAAGAACAGCGCCACAAAAAGCAGCTCCGTCTTTTTGGCATTGGCCGCCACTGCTTTCAAATCAGGACTTACAATCTCGTTGTCCACACTTCCCTTGAACGGAGGATTAGCCAAGCACAAAGTAAATTTTTCCTTAATCTCGTTCTGCTTAGACACACTATCCATATAGCGCAAATCAGGACGGGAAATAGAGTGCAGCATCAAATTCATAGCACTGATACGCAACATAGTGGAATCAATCTCGAAACCGGTAAACATAGGCCCATAAAAATTGTTCCATTGCTCCTGGCTCATCTTATCGCCATGCATCCTATGAATATATTGCGCCGCAGACACAAGGAAGCCCGCCGTACCACAGGCAGGGTCGCAAATAAGATCGTCCGCAGTAGGCGCCATCAACTCCACCATCATCTCGCGAATCTGCTTAGGCGTGCGGAACTGTCCGTTAGTACCTGCAGTAGTAAGCTTGCTCAGCATGTGCTCATATAAATCGCCTTGAATATCAACATTAGTCAAATCATGCTCATATAAATCTTCCAGCCCGGTAATCAACTTCTCCAAAACATAGCCATTGGGAATAATAAAGGCTGCATCCTTCATAAAATTAGAAAAAGCGCTTTCCAAATCATCATCTGCGCCCTTATCCGCTACCACAACAGGAACCAAGTTGCCATCCTTGTCGAAATCAGGCAGCTGTCCGTGCTTCATCTCCTTAATAGCAGGGAAAACACGGCTTTGGATGGTAGCAAAAATAGTGTCAGCATGCAAATCCTTGAACTTGCTCCAACGCATAGCTTGGGCAGTAGGAGTTTTAGCAAAAATATGTGTTACCTTATCGCCCCAGCTTTCCATCTCCTCCAGTTCCTGCTCCTTTTGATCCAAAGAACGGATAAACATCAAATATGTTAACTGCTCAATAACGGACAAAGGGTTGGTAATGCCACCAGTCCACAAAGTCTCCCAAATTTTATCAATCTTATTCTTAATTTCACCGGTAATCATGGTCTCATCCTTTCGGCATGTGCTTATACGTATAGATAAAATTATAGTAATTTTCACCGCCGCTGTCAAAGTTATATGTAAAATTAATGATCAGATGTTATGGTCTTGAATACTTGAGAGAAACGGCTCCCAAAATATTTTCACTATAAAAAATTCTAGAATTACCAAAGACCGCCTACCTTATGAAGGAAGACGGTCTTTTATCATGTCAAACAACTATATCAGCTTTACTCATCTACTGCGTCATACAGCTGTGCTACCGTAGCATCTACAAGAGCACCGATGCTGGAAACGCTGCGTTCCTGCGGCAGTCCGGAAGCATCGTAACCCAGAGGCAGTTCTGTGCAAGCGGTCATTACCGGCACATCATGCTCCTGCCACAATTCTTCCACCAG
>NZ_JBGVLF010000048.1:0-36431 GCF_045124115.1 Phascolarctobacterium sp. | reverse complement strand
TGATCCATGGTGGTCAGTCCTTTCTGCTGATTTTGTGTAGCAACTTTATTTTAACAGAAAGATACCACCATGGATCTTTTTTATTTAGTTGTGCAACTTTATTTTACAACTAACCGTTTCAAAAAGTGCTAGACTTAGTACATAGGAAGGTTTATGGCAGTATCATTGTTGATTAAAAACACAAACCCCTGCTTGCGTGCTACCATGAAAGTAGACGTAGGCTGCAGTTCCTCCCATAATGGCTAAATCTATCGCAAAGAAATTAGCTGCACAACTAAAGAAAAGTTTAAGCAAAGAAGATAAGTGATTCTCTATGGATACCTTAAATCAAGAGCAACGCCATAAGTGTATGCTGCACAACACAAGCAAAGATACAGTACCGGAAATTTTGCTTCGCAAGGCATTATGGCACGCAGGTATACGCTATCGCAAAAATTATAAAAAACTTCCCGGTACGCCTGACGTAGCAATCACAAAATATAAAATAGCTGTGTTTTGCGACGGAGAGTTTTGGCATGGTGCTACTGATTTATCAAAAAGTTCTCGATATTGGCAGGAGAAAATTAAACGTAACTGCGAACGTGATTTGGAGAACACTATTGCCTTGCGTGATATGGGGTGGTTCGTTATTCGCTTTTGGGAAAGAGAAGTTCGTAAGCACACGAGCGAGTGTGTAGAGAAAGTCCAACAGCAAATCGAGTTCCGCAAACAACAAAAGCTTTTGAAAGCAACATTGCGGAAGTAAACTACTATCTGCAAAGAGGCGGTACTGTAGTTCAAATGCAGTCTATTACGAGAAGCGGGGAAAGTGCTTATTGCTATGTAGTTGTGCGCTATCCTGCAAACGTGCCCGATTATGTGAAAAAATAAATGGTTGTAACCAGATTTTTGAGGTGAGGTAATGACAACAGAATCCCAAAAAGGATGTCTTGGTGGTACTCAGGGAGTTACTACTATACAAATGCCTGATGGTGACAGTCGGAGAGATAAAAGAATTTGTAAATATTTTCAACGCAAAAATCACTGCAAATGGAGACATGAGCAGTGCATAGGATCCAGTCACTGCCCGCAATATGAGGATAGTAAAGACAAAAAGAGAACACTGCGTGAGGAGAAAGAGTGGGAGTACATCGGTAATCCGCCACCAATGGATGACTTTTCTCCTTTATTTGTGGTGCGGGAGCTTCCTAAAGTAAATATGCCGTCAGGACTAGGTCCGTACACAGACAAGGATGAAACTCCTGAGGACGATTTTAAAGTTGGTATGCGCGTCTGCCATCATCGCTTTGGTGAAGGCTTTGTAGAAAAAATTGACAAAGAAAATCGACGCATCTATGTAAAATTTGGTTTTGGTGATAAATTATTGACACTTAATAGAATTGGTACGCATATGTTTATTGTTCCTGTACCGCCAGTGCCGACAATATCTAAACCTAAGCCCAAAACTAAACCTGATCCTACAACACCTAAAACCAAGCCCAAACATAAACCTGATTCTACAACACCTAAACCTAAATCTAATCCAAAACCTAACCCAGTTCCTCCGCCAGTAGATACTGGAGACAAGGTGGATAAACAGGTTGATTCCCAGACTCCTGTACAAAGTACAAAAGCAACTCCGTCTTATTGGTTGTGGGCAGGAAGCGTGGCTTTGGCTTTTGTAGCAGGCTACATTATCGGTAAAATGTAAATTTGCCAAAACTTGCTACAGTTTTTACGTTTTAAGCTGCACGTTACGAATACTTGCTCTAGCACGATACCCATCCAACCACCTAACGCCCGTATCAATACAACGATGCGGGCGTTAAATTTTAATAAAAAGCTGATTGTGTTAAATTGCAAAGGGAATGTTAACCACGGGATAACGATTTGGCGTTGGCAAAAATAAAAGTTTGATGTGCATTGCTCCACAAATATCCTACAAAATAATGTACAGCTAGCAGGAAAATTTTCATAAGAGGCAGAATATTTACAGTTATAAAATAATCATTTTCTGCGTAAAGGAGCTGAAGTGTATGCCGTTACTGATCTTAGTTATTATCTTGAGCATTGTTGTTGCGTTATTCGCTATCCAAAATGCTTTAACAGTTTCCTTGAACTTTATTTTTTGGAGCTTTAGCACCAATCTAGTGCTGGTAATTTTGGGCTCCTTCCTTATCGGCCTTTTAGTCGCTACCTGTTTCCTTTTGGCAATGAAAGCACGCCATTACCTGCAGGATAAAAAGATGCAGGAGGAAATGGAAGCACTGCGTAACGAAAACAAGCGCCTGGAAGAACGCATTGCTATGCTGCAGCATACCCAGATGCTGCACAACGAGGCCAGCAGCCGTGCTGCTAAAAACGATGCCGTAAAAGCTCCTGCTAAAACAGAGGGCAACCAATGATTGCCAAACAGCGTATTTGGGAAATACGCGAATACGATAAATATAAAGCCGGCTGCCTCGCCGCAGAACTGGGCATATCTCCTTTAGTAACAGGGATTTTGCTGGAGCGGGGTTTGACGGATACACAATTCATGAGAGAATTTCTCTACGGCAGTGCTACGCCTTTCCACGATCCTTTTTTAATGAAGGACATGGACAAAACCGTGGCTCGCTTGGAACGTGCTATTGCTGACGGTGAAAAAATTACCGTCTATGGCGATTATGATGTGGACGGCATTACTGCTTCTTCCTTACTGTATATCTATCTGCAGAGGAGAGGTGCCTGCGTAAGTACCTACATCCCTCAGCGTAAAAGCGAAGGTTACGGCCTTAACGACGAAGCCTTGCAAAATATTGCGGAAGCAGGTACTACTTTGGTCGTAACTGTGGACTGCGGTATTAGCGGTTTGCACGAAGTAGAGAACGCTCCTAAAACTTTAGATATTATTATTACGGACCACCATACTGTTCCGGAACAGATTCCGCCTGCTTACGCTATTATCAACCCCAAACAGGCAGATTGCCGTTATCCGTTTAAAGATTTAAGCGGTGTCGGCGTAGCCTTCAAATTGTGCCAAGCTTTAGAGCAGAAGACTCCCGGGCAAATGCCTACGTGGCAGGATTTGACGGAGCTTACGGCTTTAGGTACAGTGGCGGATATTGTGCCTTTAGTAGGCGAAAACCGCGAACTGGTACGCCGCGGACTCAAGGCTATGGAGAACACATCGCTGGTAGGCTTGCGTGCTTTGATTAAGGCTAGCGGTTGTCCGGAAACAGGTATTGCTGCCGATAACATCGGCTTTGGTCTAGCACCGCGGTTGAACGCAGTAGGTCGTTTGGAACATGCCCAATCAGCCGTAGAACTTTTAGTAACCAGTGATCCTCAGAAAGCGGAAAGAATCGCGGCAGAGTTGAATCGTGAAAACGCTCTGCGTCAAGAAATCAGCCGTAAGATTATGGAGGATGCCGAAGCCCTTTTAGCACAGGAGCAGCACATCGATACTGCCATCGTCCTTGCTAAAGAAGGTTGGCACCAAGGTGTAATCGGTATTGTTGCTTCCCGCTTAGTGGACAAGTATCATCTGCCCACCATTTTAATCAGCATTGATGGCGATATGGCCAAGGGCAGCTGTCGTAGCATTCCCGCCCTCAATTTGTACGAAGCCATTGCGGCGGAAAGCGATATTCTGACCCAGTTCGGCGGCCACCATCAGGCAGCAGGGCTTACCCTGCCTGCAGCTAAAGTGCAGGAGTTTAGGGAACGCTTCCGTGCTTATGTTGCCGCTAAGTTGCAGCCTGCGGACTATCTGCCTCACTTGGTAGTGGATTGTGTTGTTCCCGGGAATGGGGAGATTACCATTAAAGATTTGCAGCAGCTGCAGCTATTGGAGCCCTGTGGTTGTGCCAATATGCCCCCAATTTTTGCCTTCCGTAATGCTTTGCTGCATAATCATCGGACCATGGGCAAGGAGCATCAACATCTGCAGTTCGTTTTGGACAAGGGTGACTACTCCTACCGTTGTGTGATGTGGAACAGTGCCAATCTGATGCCATTTTTGTTCGACAGCATGATTGCCGACGTTGCTTTCCAACCGAAAATCAACGTTTTCCGCGACGAAACTACGGTACAGCTACATTCCGTCAGCGTGGAGCAGGGCTTGACCTTGGGCGACTACCGCAGCAGCAGCCACAGCAAGTACACCTTGCTGCAAGCTTTGGGACGTACGCATAACTTATTGGATGTATACGTGGCGGAGGCAGCGCAGCTGCCGGAGCAGTTGGAGCATAGTCCTTTACGCCAATATTTCGCTATCCATAGTTACAGCGACCTTGCCAACAGCAGTTCCTGCACGGACGTAGTGCTTTTGGATATTCCTACTCAGCCTGTATCACAGGTTATCGGCAAGTTGAAGGAGCAGGGAGCGAAGAATATTTTCCTGCTTTACCAAAACCGTGATGCGGAGCAGTTGCTGGCGCGTTTGGCAGTGGACCATCCCAAACGGGAGATGATGGTTGCGGCCTATAGCAAGGTAATGGAACTGTTTAAACGTCAGCCGCAGCTACAATTGCAGCAGCTTGTCCGTGATTATAGCAACATCATCAGTGAAAATGCTGTAAAAATTATGGAACAACTTGGATTTATTACAGTAAAAGATGATATAATAAAAATTGGCGTTATTAATCCCTGCCGATTGGAGGACGCGCCCCTGTTCAACTCTTTGCAGCAGGAAAGGCAAGGGTTGGAAACTGTTTATAGAGAAAATTTGCGTATCAGCCAGCACGATTTACTGCGTGGCGAACGCTAGGATAGGAGTGGGGAGAGGATGCCCTCTACAGATACCATTACAAATGTGGACGAATTGTTCACCAAAATAGCATCATATTTAAATCCTGAGCAAGTGGCCTTTGTGCGCAAGGCGTATGAATTGGCGGCAGATGCCCACAAGGTCCAAGTCCGCAAAAGCGGCGAGCCCTACATTATTCATCCCATCGGCGTAGTTGGCATTTTAGTTGGCTTGCAGATGGATGACAAGACTTTGGCTGCAGCCTTTTTGCATGACGTGGTCGAAGATACGGACTATACTCTTGACGATATCAAGGAACGCTTCGGTGCTGTTGTTGCCAATCTGGTTGACGGCGTAACCAAGCTGGGTAAAATAGAATATATTTCTAAAGAAGATAGACAGATTGAAAACTATCGCAAAATGTTCCTCGCCATGGCAAGGGATATCCGCGTAGTATTAATCAAACTGGCGGACAGGCTGCACAATATGCGCACTATGAAGTATATGCCTGTTCACAAGCAGCAGTCTATTTCCCGCGAAACTCTGGAAATCTATGCGCCTTTGGCTCACCGCCTGGGCATTTACACCATCAAATGGGAACTGGAAGATTTGGCATTCCGCTATATGGAGCCGGAAATCTACTACGATTTGGTGGAACAAGTTAAAATCAAACGCCGCGAACGCGAGGCCATGATCAACGAGGCTATGGCTACTTTGAAACAGGCAGTGGAGCAGGCTGGGATTCGTTGTGAAATCCAAGGCCGTCCTAAAAACTTCTACAGCATCCATAAGAAGATGCTGCGTGACCATAAGCAGCTCAGCGAAATTTATGACCTTTTGGCCATTCGCGTGCTGGTGGACACGGTTAAAGACTGCTATGGTACCTTGGGCATCGTCCACAGCATGTGGCGTCCTATTCCCGGACGTTTCAAGGACTATGTTGCTGTGCCTAAATCCAATATGTACCAATCTTTGCACACCACCGTACTCAGTGCCGGCGGACAGCCTTTGGAAATCCAAATCCGTACCTTTGAGATGCACCGTATTAGCGAATATGGTATCGCTGCCCATTGGCGTTACAAGGAAAGCGGTGGCAGCAAGCCTGCTGCCGGTGGCGACAAGGGCTTTGATGCCAAACTGAGCTGGTTGCGCCAGCTTTTGGAATGGCATAACGATATGAACGATTCCAGGGACTTTGTCAATACGGTAAAAATGGACATTTTTGCTGATGAAGTCTTCGTCTTCACCCCACGTGGTGACGTAATCGATTTGCCCGTAGGCAGTGTGC
This sequence comes from Phascolarctobacterium sp., assembly GCF_045124115.1. Classification (GTDB taxonomy): domain Bacteria; phylum Bacillota; class Negativicutes; order Acidaminococcales; family Acidaminococcaceae; genus Phascolarctobacterium_A. Next base: position 30,435 of record NZ_JBGVLF010000048.1, on the reverse strand, counting down.
CCATTGACTTTGCGTACCGTATTCATACGGATGTAGGCAACCGCTGCGTAGGCGCCAAAGTCAACGGCCGCATCGTGCCTTTGGATTACCAGCTGAAGAACGGCGACATTGTGGAGGTTATTACCTCCAAGCAGTCCAACGGTCCTAGTCGCGATTGGATTAACATTGTCGGCTCCAGCGATACCCGTAACAAGATCAAGAACTGGTTTAAGAAAGAGCGTCGCGAGGAAAACATCATCAAAGGCCGCGAAATGTTGGAGCGTGAGGTTAAACGCCTTGGCTACGATGTGAAGGTCATGATGACACCTGAAAAGCTAAAGGCTGTAGGCAACAAGCTGCGCATTGATACGGATGAAAATCTGCTGGCTACCTTGGGTTATGGCGGTGTTATTTTGAACACGGTTATGACTAAGCTGGTGGACCTGTATAAAAAAGAGCAGAAACTTGATACCACCAAGGATTTGGCGCAGGTTTTGGCAGAATTGAAACCGCGCAAGTCTAAAGCTAAGGCCAGCCATGGTATTTTGGTAAAGGGTGAAGAAGGCATCATGGTCAAATTGGCACGTTGCTGCAACCCCATTCCCGGCGACCCTGTAGTGGGCTATATTACCCGCGGCAGCGGTGTATCCGTACACAGGGCGGACTGTCCCAATGTTATGAGCAACAATCCGGAGGAACAGAGCCGTTTGATCGAGGTTTCTTGGGACGTGGGCATTGATGATGTCTACAAGGTTAATATATCCATTACTTCTCAGGATCGTCCCGGTATGATGAGCGATATTATGAATATTACCAGCGAAGCTAAGCTGAATATTTTCGCTTTGAACTGCCATACGGATAAAAATAAAATGGCAATTACCCACATCGGTCTGGATATTACCAGTTTGGATCAATTAGAATATGTGATGAACCGTATCCGCAGGATGAAGGGTGTCTATACTGTTGAGCGTGTGGTTTCCACCGCTAACGGCGGAGGTAAACGCAAATGAGAGCAGTAGTGCAGCGGGTAGACCGCGCAAGTGTTACCGTTGACGGTGCTGTAACAGGTGCCGTAGAAAAAGGGCTAATGGTGCTTTTGGGTGTTGCCGAAGGCGACACGGAAAAAGATTTGGCCTATATTGTTGATAAAGTATGCGGGTTGCGCATTTTTGAGGACGAGGCAGGGAAGATGAACCTGTCCGTACAGGATGTGGGCGGTGCTATTTTGGCAGTGTCCCAGTTCACTCTTTGCGGTGACTGCCGCAAGGGCAAGCGTCCTTCCTTTGATAAAGCAGCAAAGCCGGATATCGCCAATGCCTACTACGAGGATTTCGTAGCTGCCTGCCGCGCTAAAGATCTGCCTGTGGAAACAGGCGTCTTCCGCGCCCATATGTTGGTAGAATTGGTGAATAACGGACCCGTAACCATTCTTTTAGATAGTACGAAGTTATTTTAGGAGGAACACATGAAAGTATATAAAGCTGAGGTAGGCATGCTTGCCACCAACTGTTATTTCGCTGTTAACGAGGAGTTGGGTGAAGGCGTAATCGTTGACCCGGGCGGAGATTGCGACACTATTTTGGCTATGGCAGAGCATGCTAAAGCAAAAATTGTGGCCATTTTCCTTACCCATGGCCACAGCGACCACATTGGCGCTCTTAACGAACTGCGCCAAGCAACCGGTGCTCCCGTCTACGTTAGTGCGGAAGATGCGGACTGCTTGCTGAAAGCGGACCGCAATCTATCCTTCTTCATCGGTGTGGGCATTCAATGCGCTCCTGCAGAGAATATCGTCAGCGATGGCCAGGAGCTGGAGGTAGCAGGTTTGAAATTCAAAGTTTTGGCTACACCCGGTCATACTAAAGGCGGCGTGTGCTATTGCAACGAAGAAAGCGGTACCATCTTTGTAGGCGATACTGTTTTCTGCGAATCCATCGGCCGCACGGATTTGCCCGGCGGTAGCTATAAAGAAATTCTGCAATCTATTAAAACCAAAATCTTAGTATATGGCGATGATGTGAAGCTTCTGCCCGGTCATGGCCCTGCTACTACTGTAGGCTGGGAGCGTCGTCGCAATCCGTTTCTGCAGTAAAATATGATGTTTAAGTATTGGCCTCTTATCCGAAACAGCACCTTTTTTAAACTAGGCGTTACGGTAGGTGTCTCATATGTGCTATACAGCCTGGCGGCGTTCATGCTACCCCTGTGGCTGTCCATCGCCTTGGCTTTTGCCCTGTATCCATTGGTTAACGCTATGTCCTCCATCCGTGTGGCACATGGTATGATTAAATTGTCCAGGGCTGTCGCTATTATTTTAGCGCTGATGGCGTTTGTGCTTTTCTTGGTGATTATTATCGGCATTATCATTCTGCCGCTGTTTGGGCAGATGAACGAATTCCTTGCCAAGATGCCCATCTTTTTGGAGAAGTCCAATATTCAGGGCTTGGATAATATGCTTGCGGATCCCACCAAGATTCCCATGCTGCCCTCCAACTTCAATATGTTGGCAGACAGCTTGATCAACTGGGCTATGGGCTTTGTCAGCGTTATCCTGCGTAATTTGCTCAAGAGCAGCTTGGATATTGTGCAGAACTTGATTGGTCTGGTGATCGTACCTTTCCTCGCTTTCTATTTCCTAAAGGATTGGCGTGTGCTGCGGGATATGTTCATCAACTTGTTCAACTATGATGTACAGGATAAGGCTGCCCATGTAGTGGACGAGGTGGGGCGTACTTTGAGCGCCTATGTCCGTGGTTTGTTCAAGCTGAGCCTGATTTCCGGCTTCGTCATTGCTGTGGGTACGGCTGTACTAGGGGTGGATTTCCCCTTGGTACTGGGCTTTTGGGCTATCCTAGCGGAAACTGTGCCTGTTGTGGGTCCCCTTATGGGTGCTGTGCCTGCAGTGTTCATTGCCTACGGCCAAGATCCTGCTGCGGCTTTCCATGTAGCTGTGTTCTACGCAGTATACTATCAGTTGGACGCCAACTACATTATGCCTAAAATTATGGGCGATAAGATTGACCTGCATCCTGTATTGGTTATCGGCAGTCTGCTTATTGGTGCTAAATTGTTTGGCATTTTGGGTATGGTTTTTGCCGTGCCTGTGGCGGCTGTGTACCGCGTGCTGTATAAAGAACTGTGGCATGCGGAGCATCAACACGCGCCTAAGAATGCTTAATATTGGTGATATACATGACGGAAAAGTTTTTTGTTTTACATAACGAACTTGATATCGAGGTAACGCGGCCCGTGTGCGACATGGCCGCGTTCTTTGGCTATATAATGGCGGTGGAAGGAACTGCCTCCCTCACCGTTACCTACGCCGAAGGTAGCTTTGTACTGGAGCTGGCAGCGGGGGAGCGTAGCTTTACTGCATCCCAAGCTTGCAGCTTGGACGCTGCCGGTGGCGAGATTACCCGCTGCCTCAAGCTTGCTACAGTGGATGTTTTCTCCCAAATGGCGGGAGAACGTCCTGCTATGCCCTGGGGTGTTTTGACCGGTGTGCGTCCGGGGAAGCTGGCCCACAAGCTTTTGGATGGCAGCGTTGCTCCCCAAGAGCTGCCCAGTTATTTAGAGCAGCGTTATCTGCTGCCTGAGGCGCAGGCGAAACTGCTGACGGAAATTACCTTGCGGCAGAAGGCGTTGCTGCCGGATGCTACTCGTTTTACGGATGCAGGCATCTATATTGGCGTTCCTTTTTGCCCTTCCCGCTGCAGTTATTGCAGTTTTCCTGCAGGAATTGTGCCTGCAGACGAAGAAAGTCAACAAAACTTTGTAAATTTGATTGAACTTGACATATTAAATGTGGTAAAATTATTAAGTATGCATAGTTTGTGCATTCGCTCCCTGTATATTGGCGGTGGCACGCCCACCAGTTTAAGCGATAAGGTTTTTGCCAACCTGCTCAAAGTAGTGGACAAGCATCTGCATTTCGATACGCTGCAGGAGTTTACTGTGGAAGCAGGCCGCCCTGATTGTTTCAGTACGGCTAAGCTGGCGGCGATGGAGGCAGCAGGGGTGAACCGCATCAGCGTCAATCCCCAAACCTTCCACGACAAGACTTTGGCGTTGATTGGACGCAGACATACTGTGGCAGATTTCTACCGCGCTTATGAGGAAGTGCGCAAGAGCACGATTCCCAATGTAAATGTGGATCTGATTATCGGCCTGCCGGGAGAAACGGCTACTGATATTGCTTACAGCTTGCAGGCTGCAGCGGCTTTAGAGCCGGAGAACTTGACCATCCACACACTGACATGGAAAAAAGGCACTGCTCTTTTTGGTGAAGCTATGAACCTGCCTGCTGCAGAAGCAGCAGCATTAGTAGAGCAGGGGAGATGCCTTGCCGCAGGCAAAGGCCTGGCTCCCTACTATATGTACCGCCAGCACTACATGCTGGGGCATTTGGCCAATATTGGCTATGCTAAGCCGGGTACGGAAAGTATCTACAACATCCAGATGATGGAAGAACGCCATCCTGTAATCGGCATCGGTCCTTCTTCCGCCAGCAAGGTTCCCTTGGCTGACGGACACCATCTGCTCCGTTTGAATATGCCCAAGAACGTGGCAGTCTACCAGCAGAATATGGCAAGCTACTTTGCTAAGCGCCAAGAGCTGTTTGATTAAAAATAACACGAACACTGTACTCACTTCTCTGCGAACTTTGGTGAGCGGATGGGTATGGATAAACTAATACATGAACGCCAACCTTTCTTGGCTACCTCACAAGGGTAGCAGACTGAGGGGTGGTGTAATTATATAAAAAAGCGAGGAGAACAATATGCTGACTACAGCACCTAGAGGTACAAAGGATATTATGCCCTCTGATGTAAATGCATGGCTTTACTTGGAAGGCAAAATCCGTGAAATTTGTGCTCAATATGGCTACAAAGAAATCAGAACCCCTGTGTTTGAGCATACAGAGCTGTTCCAACGCGGTATCGGCGATACTACCGACGTAGTAGAGAAGGAAATGTATACCTTTACTGACCGCGGCAACCGCAGCATTACCCTGCGTCCTGAAAACACTGCTTCTGCTGTACGTGCTTACGTAGAGCACAAGCTGAGCAAGGAAGATGCAGCAACTAAATTCTATTACATTGGGCCCATGTTCCGCTATGACCGTCCTCAAGCGGGACGTCTGCGTGAATTCCACCAATTCGGCATTGAAGCCTTGGGCGTACAAGGTCCTAATGTGGATGCGGAAATCATCCTTTTGGCAGTACAGGTACTGCAAGCTTTGGGCTTGAAGGATTTGAAACTGAAAATCAATTCCGTCGGCTGCCCCAACTGCAGACCTTTGCACCGTGAAAAACTGCAGGCTTTCTTCAAGCCCCATTTCGACGAACTGTGCAAGGATTGCCAAGGCCGCTTTGACCGTAACCCCCTGCGTCTTTTGGACTGCAAGAACCCTCACTGCCATGAGTTGGGTGTGGGCGCTCCCAGTTTGGAAGAATGCTTATGTGATGAATGCAAGGCTCATTTTGAAGGCTTGAAAGAGCTTTTGACTGCAGCAGGCGTGGACTACGAAGTAGACCACAATCTGGTGCGCGGCCTTGATTATTATACTAAAACCGCTTTTGAAATCCAGTACGCTCCCTTGGGCGCCCAAAGCGCTGTTTGCGGCGGTGGCCGTTATGACGGTCTGGTACAGGAAATCAGCGGCGATGAAGCACGCCCCGGCATTGGTTTTGCCATGGGTATGGAGCGTGTGCTGCTGGCTTTGGAAAAACAAGGTCTGCTGCCTGAGCTTGACGAAAGCATTGATGCCTATATCGTCTGCCCCAAAAAGGAAAACTTTACTTTGGCTTTCAAAACCGCTATTGAACTGCGTCGCGCAGGTTTCAAAGTGGAATACGACTTCAACGGTCGCAGCATGAAGGCGCAAATGAAACAGGCTAATAAGTTTCACGCTAAACAAGTGCTGATTTTCGGCGAGGACGAGGTTGCCCGTGGCAATGTTACCCTGCGTAATATGGCTACCAGCGAGCAACAGGAAATCGCTGTTAATGGTATAGTTGATATTTTTAAAACATTATAAGTAGAGGTGCTAAACATGATTCAAGAAAAACGCAGCCACCATTGCGGTGAGCTGGGCAAAGCCAACGACGGCCAAGCGGTTGTACTGTGTGGCTGGGTATCCAAACGCCGTGACCATGGCGGATTGATCTTCATCGACCTGCGTGACCGCAGCGGTATTGTGCAAGTTGTTGCCGACCCGGACAGCGCTGGCAGCAGCTTTAAAACTGCAGAGGATATCCGTAACGAATTCGTTATTAAGGTAGCCGGCAAAGTTCGCCTGCGCGACGAGGACACCATTAACGAAAACATTGCTACCGGTACCATTGAAGTATTGGCTAGCGAAATCGAAGTTCTGAATAAGGCTAAAACTCCTCCGTTCTACATTAAAGACGGTATCGATACCGATGAAAACCTGCGTCTGAAATATCGTTATCTGGACCTCCGTCGTCCGGAAATGCAACGCAACCTGATCCTGCGTCATAAAGTTGCTAAGCTGATGCGCGACTATTTGGACGAACATAACTTCCTGGAAATCGAAACCCCCATGCTGTGCAAATCCACTCCGGAAGGCGCACGTGACTATTTGGTTCCCAGCCGTGTAAACCCCGGCAAATTCTACGCTTTGCCCCAATCTCCGCAAATCTTCAAACAATTGCTGATGGTTGCAGGCATGGAACGTTATTTCCAAATCGCCCGTTGCTTCCGTGATGAAGACCTGCGTGCAGACCGTCAACCGGAATTCACCCAGCTGGATATGGAAATGTCCTTCATGGAAGTTGACGAAATCCTGGAATTGATGGAAGGCTTGATCTACCACATCTTCAAAGGCGCTTTGGGCAAAGAAATCAAGATTCCTTTCCAACGTCTGACTTGGGACGATGCTATGGACCGTTTCGGCAGCGACAAACCGGACCTGCGTTTCGGTATGGAACTGAAGAACGTTAGCGAAGCTGTAAAAGGCTGCACCTTCCAAGTATTCAACAACGTTATCGCCAACGGCGGCCAAGTAAAATGCATCAACGTAAAAGGCTATGCAGATATTCCTCGTCGTCAACTGGACGAACTGGTTAAATTCTGTGGCATTTACGGTGCAAAAGGCATGGCATGGCTGCAATTCCCCGCAGAGGGCGGCGTAAAATCCTCCATCGCTAAATTCTTCAGCGACGAAAACATCGAAGCTATCAAAGCTGCTGCTGAAGTTGAAGCAGGCGACTTGCTGCTCTTCGTTGCTGATAAACCTTCCGTAGTTGCTGCTTCCTTGGGCGCACTGCGTATCGAAATGGCAAAACGCCGTGGCCTGATTGACCCCAACGAATTGGCATTCACTTGGGTAGTAGACTTCCCCATGTTCGAATACGATGAAGAAGAAAAACGTTATGTTGCTATGCACCATCCGTTCACCTCTCCTCGCGACGAAGACCTGCCCTTGCTGGAAACCGATCCGGGCAAAGTATATGCAAAAGCATACGATATGGTACTTAACGGCACCGAAATCGGCGGCGGCTCCATCCGTATCCATCGTCGTGACGTACAAAAAGCAATCTTCAAAGCGATCGGCCTGTCCGACGAAGAAGCACAAGAGAAGTTTGGCTTCATGATGAATGCATTTGAATACGGTGCTCCGCCCCATGGTGGCCTGGCATTCGGTCTGGACCGCTTGATCATGATTATGGCTCAACGCGATTCCATCCGTGACGTAATTGCTTTTCCGAAAACTCAGAGTGCATCTGACTTGATGACCCAAGCTCCTAACGATGTTGACGAAAAACAATTGCGCGAGCTGCACATCAAAACTTCTTTGCTCATGAAGAAGGAAAACAAATAAAATAAATAATTTTTCAAAAAATAAGGCGGAAGCGTTGAAAAACGCTTCCGTTTTTGGTATTATATGTATGTCGAGATAATTCGGCAACAAAGTATATAAGTGAGAATTATACCCCTGCGATGTTCGTTACATTGCTCCACAGGTTTTGAGCCAACACTCTGACCTAGGGAGCCTGATATCTCCTTCTTTCAAAATCCAGCCTCCTTGAGTGGACTTTTGCGATTGAAGGGAAGGCACCCACCTGCACATGCAGGTTCAAAACATGGAGCTGGACGGCATTGTGGGGATTAATTTTTTTGAGGATTATTTACTATGGAAGATTTATTCGGTAATCTTTTTGCGGTGGAAGAAAAACAGCAGACGCCTTTGGCAGACCGTATGCGTCCTGCACGGTTGGAAGACTTTGTAGGGCAGGAAAAGGCAGTGGGCAGAACCAGCCCCCTGCGCAGGATGATTGAGCGCGATATGCTGCAGTCCATTCTATTCTACGGCCCACCCGGTACTGGCAAGACAACTCTCGCCCAGGTTATCGCCCATACTACAGGGGAACAGTTTGTGTCCATTAACGCTGTTTCCAGCGGCGTACCCGAACTGCGTAAGCTGATTGCTAAGGCTCAGGAAAACCAACGGCGGGGCATGGGGCGTACCATTGTCTTTATCGACGAAATCCACCGTTTTAATAAAGCCCAGCAGGACGTGCTGCTGCCCTACGTGGAAAACGGCACCATCGTCCTCATTGGCGCCACTACGGAAAATCCTTTTTTTGAAATCAATTCACCTTTGCTTTCTAGGATGAAGGTTATCCGCTTAGAAAAGCTGCAGCCCCAGCACATTGTGCAAATACTGCAGCGCGCTATTGCGGACCCTGAGCGGGGCTATGGCAACAGCTTTACTGCTGATGCAGAAGCACTAGAGATTATCGGCGACTTTGCCGCAGGTGATGCCCGCGGTGCTTTGAATTTACTGGAACAGGCGGAGTTTATGCTGCCGCTGGCGGGAGAAGGGGAGCGACGCTTGACTACGGGAGTTCTCCGCAGCGTCATTGGTAATGCTATGCAGCGTTATGATAAAAAGGGCGATCAGCATTATGATATTGTTTCCGCTTTTATCAAAAGTATGCGCGGCAGCGATGCAGATGCAGCATTGCATTATCTAGCCAGAATGATTGAAGGTGGCGAAGACTTACGCTTTATTGCCCGTCGTATTGTGATTTGTGCGGCAGAAGATGTGGGCTTGGCGGACCCGCAAGCGCTGGTAGTTGCCAACGCCGCAGCCCAGGCTGCAGATTTCGTCGGTCTGCCGGAAGCACGCATTCCCTTGGCGGAGGCAGTGTGCTATATCGCCAATGCTCCCAAGAGCAATACCGCCTATATGGGCATTGACAGCGCTTTAGCGGACGTACGCCGCGCCAACTGCGGCAGTGTACCCAAACACTTGCGTGATGCCCACTATCCCGGTGCTAAGGCTTTGGGACATGGTCTTGAATATAAATATCCCCACAGCTATCCGGGAGGCTGGGTGGAGCAGCAATACCTGCCGGACGAGCTGGTGGGTAAGCGCTACTATATCCCCAGCGGCCACGGGCAGGATACGGGGCGTAAAAATAAAGGTTAATAGGAGATAAGCAATGCAAAAACAAATTTTAGCATATAATTTTACAGCAGAGCGTTTGGCTGCGCTGAAGCTGGCCTGCATGCTGTTGAAAGTACAGCTTAAGGCTGTGCCTAGGGAAGCAATGCTGCAGCCTTTGGGCGCTATTGCCGGCGTTCCGGGTGTAGCGCCTGTGGAGGAAGTCTACAGCGGTGCAGAAGCTGCGGAGGAAATGCTGATAATGTGCGGTCTGACCCGTCCGGAGCTGGACCGGCTATTAGTAGCTATTAAAAAAGGCAAGCTGCAGCAGGTGGCTTTGAAGGCTATGCTGACGCCTACTAATGCGGCGTGGAACGCTGTACAATTGCAGCAGGAACTGGCGGAAGAACACGCCTATATGCATGGGAAGCAGGCACCCAAACCCCAGCACAAATAAAACTCAGTTGCCATTGCTACGTGTATATGATAAAATATTACAAATAACTTGAAGTGAGGTACCAAACATGGCAAAAGATAGTTCCTTTGACGTTGTATCCCAGGTTGACATGCAGGAAATGGATAACGCTGTTAACCAAGTAAAAAAAGAAATTGACCAACGCTACGATTTCCGTGGCAGCAATGCTACCATCGAATTGGGCGAAAAAGAAGTAAAGGTTGCTGCCGAAGACGAATACAAGCTGGGCGCAATTTTAGATATGCTGCGCCAAAAAATGGCTAAACGCGGTATTCCTCTGCGCTGCCTGGTTCCCGGTAAGATCGAGCCCGCTGCAAAGGGCACTGTACGCCAACAATTGGAAATCCAGCAAGGTATTTCCAAAGAAAACGGCAAAAAGATTGTAGCAGCTATTAAAGCAACCAAGCTGAAGGTTACTGCGCAAATCCAAGACGACCAAGTGCGTGTAGCAGGTGCCAAGAAGGACGATCTGCAGGCTGTTATCCAAATGCTGAAGGCAGGGGACTTCGGTGTAGACCTGCAATTCATCAATATGCGTTAATTTTTTCTACGTAATTAATTACTGCCAAGCTGTGGCGATTGACCGCAGTTTGGCAGTTTTTTTCTGCGTAAGTAAAAATTTTACTTGAGAAAAATGCCTATATCTTGACGGGTTGCCGTGAAAGTTGTATAATATTTGCAATGGTTATTAGCACTATTTCTCAATAAGGCTTGGAGAAAGCGTTGCATATTTTCCTAACAAGCGACGTATCTGTGCAAGGTATATGAAAGAAGGTTAAGTAATGAATATTTTTGGTGGTGCTCTTGATTATTTTGTAAAAGGCGGTCCCTGTATGTGGCCGTTGCTGTTGTGCTCTATTGGTGCAATCGCTATTGGCGTGGAGCGTTATCTGTATTTTAAGAAGGCCATGAGCGGTACGGAATTTACCGTTACTTTTGTGCGCTTAATGAACGATTTCAATTTGGTTGCTGCTGATGATTTGGCTACTAAATCCCAAGGTGAAGGCGCTCAAATGTGCCATGAGATCCTGAATATGGAAGAAGATATGGGTTCCCGTTTGGAATCTTTTGTTTATGCCAAAGTTGACCGTGTTATTGACGCTTTGGAAAACAAACTGGACTATTTGGGCGTAATTATCGGCTTGGCACCTATGCTGGGCCTTTTGGGTACCATCACCGGTATGATTTCATCCTTTAATGCTTTGAACGAAAGAACCCAAAACCCCATGGCTGTTACTTCCGGTATCGGTGAAGCGTTGATTACCACTGTATTCGGCCTGTGCATTGCCATTATGGGTATGTGCATCCATGCGTATTTGGCAGGCAAGATTAAAACCGAAACTTTGAACCTGTACGAACTGGCTACCACTTTGAGCGACATCGTACAAGCGAAGAACGATATGTACGAAAAAATCGAGAAGCAGTAAGGGGTGGGGAAGATGCGTAGAGCACGTCGTAGAAAACCCATCGTCCGTCCGGAGATTATGTTGAGTCCTATGATCGACATGATTTTCCTGCTGTTGGTATTCTTTATCATCAGCACCATGTATATGAGTGAGGTTAAGACTATTCCTATTCGCCTGCCGGTAGCGCAGCACAGCGAAACTGTTAGCAAGAGCAACTTTAACGTTACTATTAAGAAGGATGGTTCTATCTATTTGGATGAAACTCCCATCGAGTTGGAACAATTGGTTGCTAATGCAGGGACCGAGGCTAAGCGTGATTCCTCTTTCTCTGTAATTATTCGTGCTGAAGGCGATGCTGATTACAAGTCCGTTATTCAGCTGATGGATAAGATGAAGGGCGCAGGCGTAACTCGCTTTGGCTTGGCTACGGATGTAGGTGAAAGCAAATGAATGAAGAGAAACGCCGTTTAAGCACGGGCTTTGCTGTAGCTGTGGGCGTCCATCTTGTTGCCGCTGTTATTGTTGGCGTATTGGGGTTGCGTTTCGTTACCCGCCCGCCGCAGATTCTGGAGGTCACCTTGGCTGGTGGCGGTGGTGGTGCACCACAGGAACAGGTAGAAGAGGTGGAAGATAACAGCATCGTCCGCAGTATTGATGATATTATTGATAAGAAATTGAAGCCGGAAACCAAGAAGGTTGTGCTGAAGAAGCAGCAGAAGGCTACTAATCCTAATTCCAATGCCAGCGCTGCGCCTAGCAATAGCAGCAGCTCCGGGGATGGTACCGGAGAAGGTTCCGGTGAGGGAACAGGTAGCGGTTCAGGTAGTGGCTCAGGCACCGGTGATGGCGTAGGCGACGGTAGAGGCGTGCCTGTAACTCCGCCTCGTGTAGCGTCCGCTGTGCAGCCTCGTTATCCTTCTTCCGCACGTAGCAAGGGTATCGAAGGTGTGACCGGTGTAAAGATGCTGGTTGGCGCTGATGGCAGGGTGCAGGAAGCCTTTGTGGTGCGTTCTTCCGGTAATGGTGATTTGGACCAAGCAGCTTTGGATGCGGTTTACAAGTGGCGCTTTACTCCTGCTAAGGACAAGTTTGGCATGAAGGCTCCTTGTTACGTTACCCAAGGCATCCGCTTTGACTTACGAAGGTAAGGTTTAAAATTATATAGTAAATGTTAAAGGACAGCTTGCGTTTGCAGGCTGTCCTTCTCTACTTGTAAAATTAGTTACAGGATTTTGTTGCATGTGTCCGCTTTTTCGTGGCCGTAATCGCGCCAAGGGGTATATTGGCGGAGTTCCGCCACCGTTGGCGGGCTTACGGCCTACAATTTATCTCAAAATTCAGGTATAATTATACCAATAAGAAAAACAAAAATCTTGCATGTGTTTACACATGTGAAATATTTCATGGATTTGTTTTTCTATAGCTGTACAAAATGTAGTGCAGGACCATTATCAGAAAGGGGTATGGTGTTATGAAGAAAGATTTAATGAAAGCGATAACCTTAAGCATTCTTACCGCTACCGCTATCGGTGTGGGGGGGGTATAACGTTGCGAATGCAGCGGAAGCTCCTGTAGTAACTATTGATACTAATACAGTTATTACTTCGGCTGATCAACTTCCTAGAATTAATGGAGGTACCGAGCCTGATTATAGTTACAATATTAAAGTGGAAAATGGCTCTTCTCTTACTATCCAAGGGGTCAACATGTATGGTCCTAAAATTGAAAGTAATGGTGATGTAGTTTTAGACTTTACTGGTAAAACAGGTATTGTTTTAGCGGCTCATGATCCAGGAACTTATTCACAAAGTTCTCTTGCAGCAAAGAATTTAAGTGTTATTGCTAAGGATGCTGCCTGGACTAATGGCTTAGAGATTTATGCAGGTTATGGTAAAGGGAAAATAGATGTCGATGTTGAAAAAAATCTCTATATTGAAGCTGGTAAAAATGGTATAATCCTAAGTGGCGAAGTTGGCGATAATAGTAATGTTACTGTTAACGCAGGGGCAATAGATGTTAAGGCTGGTAGTGCTGCATTCATAATTCAGATTGGTAAAAACAACAATATGATTATTGATGCCAAGGACTACATAAAAACCAATGGCTATTCTGGCGTTTCCAATAATGGTGATAACGGATTGTTGTCTGTTCATGCAGGAAACGATATAGATATAACTGCAAGAGGTTATTGGGCTGTTTCTGCTATATCTGGCAATGGAAACAATTTAAAAATTATTTCTGATAATGGAGACATAAATCTTTCTGCTTTGACGGAGCATGAATATGGTAAAAATGCTGTTATTCAAGCTAGTAGCAAAGATAATGTTAAGATAGAAGCTTTGAAGGGCAATATCACTGTAACGGGCACGAATGGTATCGTGGGCAGAAATGATGATGTTGGCGAGGCGAAAATTTCTTTGGACGCTATCAATAACTATATTACTGCTTCTAACAAAGCAATTGATGCGAGAAAGCAAAGTGTTATTAAAGTGACTTCCCAAAATGATACAAAAGTAATTGGTGACGTACTTGCATCTACGGGCGGTTCTGCTACGGTTGATTACCATACAAAAGATTCTTTCTTATATGGTAGAGTTTTGACATCCTATGCTGATGAAAATGGTGACAAGTCTCTTACCGACCTTGACTTCACCAATGGTTCTACTTGGTATATGACTGGCGACAGTAATGTTACCGATTTGACTTTCAAGAACAGTGTCATCGATATGACGGAGCGTAAAGATGGGAAAAATGCACGTGTATTGACTGTCGATAAGGCTATGACCGGTGATGGCGGCGTGTTCAAGATGGATTTGAAATATCTTGGCAATGAAGTTGGCGTCTACGAAAGCGGCAAAGAAAGCGACTTTATCAAAGTATTCGGCACTAATGATGGCGAATACACTATTGAGTTCGAAAACAATGACGATAATTTAGGCGCTATGCATAAAGGCGACAAGCTGTATTTCGCAGAAGTCAACGAAAAAGGTACCATGAGCTTTGGTCAAGGTGCAACTGTTACTCAAGCCAACGAATCCGGTTTGTATGATTACGAATTCAAAGTAAAATCCGATAATAAGAATAATGACAATCTGAACGATTGGTTCATTACTCTTGATAATGGCGCTGTTAACCCCAACGGTGAAACTCCTGTTAAATCCTACAACGCAGCATTCGCACTGTGGCGTGATGACGATACTTTGCTGAAACGCTTGGGCGAAGTACGCTTTAGCGATGACGAAGGCGGCGTATGGGCTCGCGCTATTGGCAAGAAGTTGGAAGACGACAGAAGCATGGGCTTCAATACCCACGCTAAAACTATCCAAGTAGGCTACGACCGTAAAGACGTACAAAAAGACGGTAGCGGCACTTGGCGCAAAGGCATCGCAATCGGCCACACTTGGGCAGACACCAGCTTCGGCAGTGGCGACGGTACCAACAACTACACCGATCTGTCCCTCTATGCAACCAATATCCGCAAACATGACCATTATTGGGATTTCGTAGTCCGCGTTGGCCGCATCGATTCCGAATATGACACCGTTTATGGCGATCATGGCGAATTCGATAACTGGGCAAGCAGCGTAAGCGCAGAATATGGTCGCAAGAAAAAACTCAACGAAGATAACTGGTTCATCGAACCCCAAGCACAATTGACCTACAGCTATGTATGGGGCGACTCCTATACCACTAATAAAGGCATCCGCGTAGAACAAGATAACGCTGATAGCTTAGTTGGTCGTGCAGGCTTTATTATTAGCAAAGAACTGGAAAGCGAACGCAAATATCCGCATCGTTACTATGCAAAAGCATTTGTAATGCATGAATTCCTAGATGGCGGCGACAACAACCTGTATCTGGGCAGTGACCGTTTCTACTCCGGTGCCGATTTCAAAGACACTTGGTACGTAGTAGGTATCGGTGCTAACGTTGACATGGGCAACAACTGCGACTTCTATCTTGATGCAGAGAAAAACTTTAAAGCTAGCGTAGAAATGCCTTACCGCATTGAAGCCGGCTTCCGTTGGGAATTCTAAGAAAGAGGTGCAGGGATATGAAAAAGACTTTAGTTGCAGGTTTGGCTTTAGCTTTAAGCTTGATGGCAGGCAGTGCTTTTGCAGAGCAGGCATACCAAAAAGATATCCAATTATTTAGCCAGCAAGATATTGTTATTACTAATAGCGTAGTTAATAATGGCGCTACTATGACCATTAACGATGCTGCCAAAGATTTGGGCGCATTGGTGGAAGTTCGCTACGTGCATAAGGTTCCCGATGATAAGGACAGCGAAATCATTATGACCCATGCTTTCTATACCCAAGGCGAACTGTGGATGCGTGGCGAAGTAGCTCCTGACCAAGCAGCACCTATAGAACGCATGGTGACCAAACGCACTGACGTTGCTACCTCCAAAGGATTGGCAGTGGGCGACAGTTTTGAGAAATTGATTGAGCTCTACGGTGAGCCTCAGTTCATCCATTGGAACCGTCTCAATCAAGATGATAACTTGGAAGTAGACCGCTGGTTCGTATACCAGTGCCAAGAGCCTTACGAAAAAGGCACTCCTAAGGCAGAACGTCCGGAAGTTACTAAACTTTTGATTGGTATCAAAGGCTTGGAAGTAACCCGTGTAGGGTACTCCGGAATGTGGAGATTAGGTCTGTAAAATAAGAATAGGACAGCTTGCACTTGCAGGCTGTCCTTTCTGTTTATCGCGTTATTTATCTATTTTGGCGTTCTCTTTAAAGGCAGTACCAAAGCGGGTGTATTCCATCTCCGCACCCCGCAGGTCCGCTTCGTCCAGCATGGCTCTGTCGAACAGCGCCTTGTTCAGCTTGCTTTGGCTCAAATCGCCTTTGCCCAGCTTGGCACTACGCAGGTCAGCTTCAGTCAGATCTGCTTTCTGCAGGTGGATGTTGTACATGTTGGCACCGTAGAAAGTGGCGTTCTTCAGACTGGCGCCACGCAGCCAGCTGTAGGGGAGGGATGCATAGCTAAAGTCCGCGTAATCGCCTTGGACACCATCCCATACCGCTTCTTGAATTTGGACGTGCTGCAGATTGGCGTTGAGCAGTTTTGCTTTTTGTAAGCGGCTGCGGAAGAACTGGCTGCTCTGCAAGTTGGCGTTAGTAAAATCTGCTTCCCCTGCTGCAGCGTAGGTAAAGTCGCAATCTGCCAGCTCTGCATTGCGGAAGCTGGTTTTGACTACAAGGGCGCTACGGAACTTTGCTCCCTGCAGTTGGGCTTTATCCAGATTGGCACCGGACAGGCGTGCTTCCGTAAAGTCTGCACCGGCAAAGTTTCTGCCGGATAAGTCCATACCTGCCAAATCCGCACCGGACAAATCGCCACCGGGACAGCTGCCACCGTTCTGCACCGCTGCCAAATCACTGTTGCTGTAAGCCGCAGCCTGCATAGTCAAGCCCAAAGCGCAGGCCAGTGTTAACAAAGTAAGTTTCTTCATCATGCTTATTCCTCGTCCAACATTTTTTCCAGCTCGGCAGGATCATCAGGCAGGCAGTCGATAATCTTCCAAGGCTTTACTTCGGCAAAATCTTCTTCTTTGTGGAAGGAACCGTCGCGGACAATAAGGCAGCGGGCACCAATGGCGTTGGCGCAGGCTACATCGTTGGGGGTGTCGCCAATAAAAATCATTTTATCGGGAGTGAAGCTTTGATTGTTTTCCAAAAACAAGCGGGAGAAGGCGATCCGTGCCAATTCCTGCCTGCTTTCGCTGATTTCTCCAAAGACGCTGTGGTCGAAGGAAAAATATTTATCCAGACCGAAATAGGACAGCTTCAGCTGTGCGCCTGTGCGGGTATTGCCCGTTAAGAGGCAGTTCATGTACTTGCTTTCAGGGCGGTGGAAATATTGCAAAGTCTTCTCCACGTTTTTCAGCACACGCCCTTGGTGCAGGGGAAGCTGCTTGGGCAGTTCCATGTGGTAGCGGATTAACAGCC
This sequence comes from Phascolarctobacterium sp., assembly GCF_045124115.1. Classification (GTDB taxonomy): domain Bacteria; phylum Bacillota; class Negativicutes; order Acidaminococcales; family Acidaminococcaceae; genus Phascolarctobacterium_A. Next base: position 13,200 of record NZ_JBGVLF010000048.1, on the reverse strand, counting down.
CTGCTGCTTCCGCAGTGCTGCAGCAGCCACGCAGGCGGGTAACTACGCCTTTAATAATATCGCTATCCGTACGGCCTGCCAGGGAAGTAGTAAAATCAAAAGCATCTAAAAAATAGTAGTCTTTAATAACGTTGATCATGGCATCTTTGCCGGCGCCACCGGTCAGAATCAGGGTGCCGTCAACATCCCACATTAAATATTTCATAGGTTTGGACCTCCTTTAAGGCTTATAGAAAAAGCTGCCAATGTTGGCAGCTTTCATTTTAGATGGAACGGGGTTTAAGCATTACTTGTTTTAATTTATCGCCAACATTTTGAGTAACGTTCTTAGTGTGGCGGATTAACTTGGTCTTGGAGCGGTGGGTGGGCTTCATATCGTTTTTGCTGCCGAAATCGCCACGGTCCAACAAAGTAATCTTAGATTTGTCAGCATCATAAGCTTGGCGCAGGTAGCGGCACAGTTCCGCAGGTTGGGAGCCTTCGCAGCAGCTGAACATATCAGCAACCATAAAGCCCATTTCCGGATAAATGTGCAAAGTTACATGGCCTTGCTTGCACAGTGCAAACAGGGAGTATTCTTCCTTGCCTTCTTCTGTGAGACATTCAATGCGGCGGCATTCCATACCGGTTTCCTGGCAGCCTTTGGCAAGGATATCTTCTGCAATCTTAGGGTCTTTAATGTCCTCAATGTTGCAGTTGTACATATCTATAGCGATTAATTTTCCCAAATAGTTTTTTTGACTCACAGTTACACCTCTAAATTCATTATCAACACTTTTCCGAAGTAACCATTGCAACATAGCAATCATTACTAGTGCACACACTATTATAGCTAAAAAATAGGCACTTGTAAAGAAATTTGCTCATGGAATGCCTTTCTGTGTTATAATTAAATATATGTTTTCGTTTTTACTTTAAAGAACAGTTTTTCTATAGATGGTGGTGACGTAATGGAACGTTTAGAAGGCGTTGTGGATGATATTGTTTTCCAAAGCGACGACAGTATGTACAGCGTGCTGCGGGTGGAAAATAAAGGCTTGGGCAGATTTACGACTGTCTATCGCGGTCCTGCTCCCTATTTAGGGGAGAACATCCTTATGGAAGGGGAGTGGGTGGAGCACGCCCGTTTTGGCAGACAGTTTAACGCTGCTACGCTGCAGGTGGTGCAGCCTACTTCCGCAGCCGGCATGGAACGCTTTTTGGCGTCCGGTGCTTTGCCCGGGGTGGGGCCTGTGATGGCCTCCCGCATTGTGGAAATGTTTGGCGGCGACACTTTGGAAGTCCTTGGTAATCGTCCGGAGCTTTTGGCAAAGGTTAAAGGCATTAGCGCCAAGAAGGCATTGGCAATTGCCGAGGCTTACCAAGAACTGGCAGGGATGCGCGAACTGATGCTGTTTTTAGAATCTCACGGCGTCAGCAGCGGCTACGCTGCCAAGCTGCAGGCTGCCTATGGCAATACTGCTATGACAAGGTTGAAGGAAAATCCCTATAGCCTGGCGGACGATATTTCCGGCATCGGCTTCAAGACTGCGGACCGTATCGCTATGGCAATGGGCATGGAGCACGATTGCTCTGAACGCCTTGTAGCAGGCATCAGCTACGCTTTGACTGCTGCCGCTGCTGCAGGTCACACCTGCGTACCGGAAGAACTGCTGATCAAGGAAACAGCGCGGGCTTTGGCAGTGGACGTGGCGCCTGTAGAAGACGTTTTTGCTGACCTTTTAGCTAAAGATAGACTGAGACTAGAGGAAGTAGGCGGTATCCGCTTTATTTATCCTGAGTATCTGTATCGGGCGGAGGTACAGACGGCACGGCGTTTGCTCTACCTGCGCGACCAGGCCAAGCCCATTACCCGCGTCAACGCAGACGATGTTTTGGCAGCCTGGGAGCGGGATGCAGGCATTACGCTGGCGGATGCTCAGCGAGAAGCGGTCTACGCTAGCCTGCAGCACGGTGTCTTCGTTTTGACAGGCGGTCCCGGTACAGGTAAGACTACCGTTGTCAAAGGCATTTTGCGGGTTTTGGAAAAGGCAGGCTGCCGTATTCTTTTGGCTGCGCCTACGGGGCGTGCTGCCCGTCGTTTGGCGGAGTCCGCAGGGCATCCTGCGCTGACGGTGCACCGCCTGTTGGAGTACCAGCCCACAGGGGATTACCTGTGCTTTGGCAAAGATGACGAAGATCCTTTAGATGCAGAAGCGATTATTGTGGACGAAGCGTCCATGCTGGATATCAATTTAACCTATCATTTGTTGAAAGCAGTTCCCGGTGGTTGCCGTGTTATTTTTGTAGGTGACGTGGACCAGCTGCCTTCCGTTGGGGCGGGCTCCGTCCTCAAGGATATGATTCGTTCCGGGAAAATGCCCGTAGTGCGCTTGGAGAATGTCTTCCGTCAGGCGGAGGTCAGTCCCATCGTCCTCAATGCCCACAGAATCAATCATGGGCAGATGCCTGAGTTTACAGGCGGTGTGGGTAGCGACTTTGCCCTGCAGGAATTTGTGGATGAAAACCAAGCTGCGGAATACGTGGCGCGTACCTATGCGGATATGACCCGCGATGGGGACTGGCGTAGGGTGCAGGTGTTGTCGCCCATGCATAAAAGTCCCTGCGGCGTACAGAATTTAAATAAACTGTTGCAACAGTACATCAATCCTCCTTCCGCCAAAAAGCCCGAGGTGAATATTCCGGGGAACGTGTTGCGCTTGGGGGACAAGGTTATGCAGACCCGCAATAATTACGAAAAAGATGTGTATAATGGTGATATCGGGCGCATTGTGGCAGTGGACGGCAAAAATGTTACGGTAGCTTTTCCGGAACGTCCTGAAGGTGACTTTGTCACCTACGCCCAAGGGGAATGTGACGAGCTGCAGCTGGCCTACGCCATGAGCGTACATAAGTCCCAAGGCAGCGAGTACGCCTGCGTGATTCTGCTGATGGTGCCCGGTCATTATATTATGCTGCAGCGCAACTTGCTGTATACTGCCATTACCCGCGCTAAGGAGCAGGTTTTAATCGTGGGCAGTAAGCGTGCCGTGTTGACGGCGGTAGAAAACGACAGGACCCGCAGGCGCCACAGTCTGCTGGCGGAACGCTTGCAGGAAGATATGGAGGTCTTTTAAATGAGCTTCGCAGGGGAACTGCGTTATTATTTGCAAATTCTCAAGGAGATAATTTTTCCTAGAGCCTGCGCTGTCTGCGGTTATCATGTGGATAACGGGATGCTGTGTGAAAAGTGCCGCAAGCACTATTTGTTGCAACGGCAGCTAAAATATACGCCGCGGGAGGAATATTTGGCAGGGCAGGCTGCGCCCTTGCCGGAGGATGTGCTAAGCAGTGTGCTTTTGCTGTATAAATATGACGGTGTCTTGAAGGACGCACTGCACCGCCTCAAGTTTGAGGGGGCAGGGGAGTTACTGCCAATGCTGCAGGAAGAGGCGGAGGCTGCTCTGCCCAATCCCAAGCTGCGTTGGCTCAGCCAGTTCGATATTGTGGCGACCATCCCTACTTCTAAAGAACGCAAAGAGCAGCGTGGTTACGACGTGCCTGCGGAGTTGTTTTTGTCTATTTTGGAGCAGCGTGACCTTACTGCCTGCGCCGACCTTTTGCAGCGCGAACGCAGGACTGCGCCTTTATTCGCCTTGGATAAGCAGCAGCGCCAGGCGGAACTGGCAGGCTGTTTTGGCATAACGCCCCGCTATACAGTTGCAGGCAAGCGTATTTTGCTTTGCGACGATATTTATACCACTGGTACCACTATGGCGGAAGCAGCCAGGGTACTGCTGGCGGCAGGGGCGGCGTCCGTCCATGGCTTAGCGTTGTGCGGCGCCCAGGCAAATTGGGGAACGGAGGCAGACCATAGTTGAAGGAGAAGATTTACGCTTTTGTGCGCCGGGAAACAGTGCTGTGCGCAGCAGTAGCCTTGGCGGCGGGCAGCAGCCTGTTCTACACGCCCAAGGCTGCATACATAGATTTTGACGTGCTCAGCATTCTGCTCAGCCTCATGCTGGTGGTAGCGGGGCTGAAGCAGATACGCTTTTTAGATTGGGCGGCGGTGGAGCTGTTGAACTGCTGCCAAAGTATGCGCGGCGTTGTGTTGGCTTTAGTAGGCATCACCTATGTTTCCAGTATGTTCGTAACTAATGATGTGGCGTTGATTACATTTGTGCCTTTGGCGTTAGTCATCGGCAGGACCATTAAGGCGGACATGGCGCGGGTGATTATCCTGCAGACTTTGGCGGCAAATTTGGGTAGTATGCTGACACCGCCGGGTAATCCCCAAAATTTGTTCTTATATGCCCATTTTGATTATACGGCAGCAGCCTTCTTCAAGGTTATGGCGTTGCCATGCTTGTTGTCTTTACTCTATCTGGGCGTGCTGATTTGGCGGCGTCCCAATAAGTCCTTGTCATTAAGCTTGCAACCCATGGCTATGCCCCCTGCGTTGCAGACCGGGCTTTTCCTGTTGCTATTGGGCATAAATATTGGGGCAGTGCTTCATTGGCTGGATAAGAACGTTGCTTTGGCAGTGACGGTGGCGGCGGTGCTTGCAGTAAAGCGCCAATTGTTTAAAGAAGTGGACTACAGCCTGCTGGTGACTTTCGTAGGCTTTTTTGTCTTTATCGGCAATATCAGCCACACGGGTTTGGCAACCTGGTTACGCCAGTCCTTGCTGGGTACGGCAACAGGTACTTATTTGGCTGGCTTGGGCGCCAGCCAATTGATTAGCAACGTGCCTGCGGCAATGCTGTTGGCAGGGTTGACTAATGAGGCGGACGCTTTGCTTTTAGGTGTCAATATTGGCGGCTTGGGAACTTTGATTGCCTCCATGGCAAGCGTTATTTCCTATAAGCTGTTTGTGGTAGAGCATCCTTATCAGGCAGGCACGTATTTGCGCACCTTCCTCTATTATAATTTCGCAGGATTGTTTTTAATTGGTGCTTTGACTTGGGTTATCTTTATAAGATGATGATTGCTTCTGCAAGAGAGGCGAAGGTGTAGAAAGGGGGGAACACGATGCTGCGATGGATTATGCATGTGGATATGGATGCGTTCTTTGCTTCTGTGGAAGTGTTGGACAATCCTGCGCTGCGGGGTCTGCCTGTTATCGTAGGCGGTCAGTCCATGCGTGGCGTTGTTTCCACTTGCTCCTACGAGGCGCGCCGTTTTGGCGTGCACTCCGCCATGCCCATGATACAGGCGCACAAGCTGTGTCCCAACGCTGTCTTCCTGCCTGTGCGGATGGCGCGTTATGCAGAAGTGTCTAGGCAGATTATGGGCATTTTCCACGACCTTTCACCGTTGGTGGAACAGCTTTCCATTGACGAAGCGTTCCTTGATGTCAGCGGCATGGAGCGCTTGTATGGCACTCCGGAAAAGGTGGGGCTGTTAGCCAAAGAGCGCATTAAGCAGGAAGTGGGGCTCACTGCTTCCGTAGGTTTGGCACCTAACAAGTTTTTGGCTAAAATGGCATCGGATTTATACAAGCCCGATGGCTTTACAGTCATCAAGCACGCAGAGGCGCAAAGCTTCATTGCTCCCTTCCCGGTGACAAAAATCTTTGGCATTGGTGCTGCAGCACAGCATGCTTTAAGTCAGTTTGGCGTCACTACCATCGGTCAATTGGCAGCGGCGGATATTGCTATCCTGCGACGGGTGTTCGGCAAAAATGCAGAGCGGGTGCACCTGTTGGCGTTGGGGCGGGATGACCGCCCTGTGGTGCCTGAAAGCGAGCCTAAATCCATTGGCAGGGAGATTACCTTTAGCGAGGATCTGCATGGGGCGGAAGCCTGCAGGGAGAAACTATTAGAGCTTAGCGGGCTGGTAGGCTATCGTTTGCGACGCAAAGGCTACTACGGTAGAACGGTAACGCTGAAACTCAAGTATAATGATTTTCGTACCATCAGCCGTAGTCTTTCCGGGGAAAGCGACATTGCCTGTGATGAAGAGATCTATGCTTTGGCTGTGCGCTTGCTGCAGCAGGTACGTCTAGAGCAGGGCGTGCGGCTTTTGGGCATCACTGTTTCGGGATTGGGCTTTGGCAAGCCTGTGGGACTGGGGTTTGAAGACGATGACAAGCGCTTACGGCGCAACGAAGTAACGGACAAGTTAAAAGCACGCTTTGGCGAGCAGATTATTTTTCGCGGCGGCAGGAATAGTTAACTATCTTTTATTATATGGTTGACTATCCTGCCATCTTGCTTTATAATGGTTAATGTATTAATCATAGTAGGTTAACGAAAAACTGCTATTCAGAGGATGGTGCGTACATGACGACTAATAATAGAAGCATTAATAAAACTGCGGAAATGACCAAGATGGCGCTGATGGTGGCCATGAACTGCGTTTCTGCCTATATCATTATTCCCTTGCCTTTTTCCCTTTCACCCTTGGCGTTGCAGACGTTGATTGTGAACTTGACAGGCTACGTGTTGAGCCCCAAGCAGGCATTTATGACCATGGCGACCTATCTTTTGGTAGGTTTGGCAGGGGTGCCTGTTTTCACAGGCGGCACTGCAGGTCCAGGAAAACTCTTTGGCCCTACAGGTGGCTACATCTTTGGCTTTTTGCTGACGGCGGTGTTTTTGGCAGTGGCGCGTGGCGAGAAGTACAGCTTCAAGCGCTACGTGTTGTTGGGCTGTTTGGTCGGCATTCCCTTGATCTATATTCCTGGTCTGCTCCAGTTAAAGCTGCTTACGGAACTGCCTTGGGATAAAGCCTTTATGATTGGTGTAGTGCCGTTTATTCCGCTGGATATTGTGAAATGCGCTGCTGCAGCCATGTTGGCAGGGCCTATTAATAAGGCTTTTGGCAGACGTTAAAACAGTGTAAAATTTAATTTAAAATTTTTGAGAAAAGTACTTGCCAAAGTAATTGTTTTATGGTAATATATATACCTGTCAGGCACTGACAATGGCCCGGTGGTTCAGTTGGTTAGAATGCCGCCCTGTCACGGCGGAGGTCGTGGGTTCGAGTCCCATCCGGGTCGCCATTTGCGGAAATAGCTCAGTGGTAGAGCACCTCCTTGCCAAGGAGGGGGTCGCGAGTTCGAATCTCGTTTTCCGCTCCATAGGGGCATAGTTCAATGGTAGAGCAACGGTCTCCAAAACCGTCGATCTGGGTTCGAGTCCTAGTGCCCCTGCCATTGCAAAAAGTAGCTCAAGAGCGAAAGCTCTTGAGCTTTTTGTTTTTGTTAAAAAAAGTAGTAAGATATAGCTCCAACGAACATCATCCAAAGGATTGTGGTTACAGAAATGACAATACTTGCTTTAGTATCCATGGACATATTATCCCAAAATTTTTTCATACAAATTCCTCCCCTTTAACTACGGACGAAAAGAGATTAGAAAACAAAAGGCTCTCTACAACTTGTGGGATGAAACAAATCTTGTTCTATAAATTATAATTTATTACTGGAGTGTTGGCAAGTGACCCTCCAAATAGGGCCATCCGATGACACTCACGGGCGTAGTCTTGCAAATGCTTTAGTAAAAGTCAAGCGTAGCAAGATATATTTCGCAAAATAATAGACAGGTACTCCTGAGTACGGCACTGTCAGGGATGAAAATCCACAGCAATACCCCCAGTGAGAGCCTGTCTATATTGTTATAGAAGTTGTTAAGAAAGCTGTCAAATAAAAAGTAATGGCAAATGCTAGTGGAGAGGGTTAACAAAACGAAAGAAGCCACTTCTACGGCAGCGTACCCGCGTGACAAACACGGGGGCGACCGAGAGGCGACTTCCTTTAGCGTAAGTATACCTTTTGGATGGAAAACTGTCAACAAGAACTTCGTGTTTTTGCTGATATTGCAGAAAAATTATGTCGTACTTTTTATAAGTATTCAAAAATTCGCTTACGCATTCTGCTTTTAGCTGTTTATTAAACATTGCATCGAAGATGTCACCGCTTGTAACGGTGGCTTTTTTGCTTTGTGTGTATTTTTATGAGGATTAAACAAATAGCCTATATAAATAAAACTTTGCTTTACGAGTTCACAATTTTATACCACTACATAGTTAATTCTGTGTTGCATCTATTCAGCCGGTACGGACAAGCTTGTCTGTATCGGTTTTTATTATTTTTATAAAGTAGTTTAGTAAATGACATAATTTAGTTTCACATTTTCTACAAAAGTTTACACTATTTGTGTTTTCAACTGTGAATCGTTAAAAGTTGTATTATGTAAGTGTAAAGAGAGAGCGAAAGGAGGTGGCAAAGATGACTACCTTTTGGGCGGCAAAAGGATGGAAGATTATGTACGCTGCTATCGCAGCTACGGGCATTTCTTTATTGTTCTACATTTTCGCTTGATGAAGATAAGGAGTTAGTCATGGATGCTATAGCTACAATGGGAATTCTTGGATTTGTTGTTTTCGGTGCTTGGTGGCAAATGACCCACTAGCATTTATTTTAGCCCCGACTACGGCCGGGGCAGTTTTGTTTTATAGGCAGCAGATATTTCTACATTGTTAATAAAGAGGCTCTTGAGAAAGATATCGATGAATAGTTAAATTTCATTTGCAATTTTTGAAGAAATGATATAAGATTATACCTGTATTATTTCTATAGAAAGAGGTACTATATGATGAAAAAATATGTTGTAACTTTGGTTATGGCTCTGGTTATGGCTTTAGGCTGCGTGGGTAATGCTTTTGCTGCCGAAAGCGGTTTGGTTGGTTATGTTAACGTAGAGCGCGTATTCCGTAACTATCCTGATATTCAAGCTACTATGAGCGTTATTAATTTGGAACGTCAAAAAGCGGAGAACGAATTTAAAGCTAAAGCTCCTAACTTGGATGACAAGGGCAAACGCGAACTGGGCGAAAAATTGGCAGCGCAAGTAGATAAAAAGGAAGCTTCTCTGTTGAACCCCATTCGTAGTGCAATCCGCAAAGCTATTGGCGAGGTTGCTAAACTTCATGGCATTAACAGCGTAGTCGATGCAGGTGCAATGGTATTTGGCGGTTATGACCTGACTGAAGAAGTTATGGCTCACGTTGCTAAAGACAAATAATTTTATACTGTTACTAAGGCTGGGCGTTCCCGGCCTTTTTGTTGCAAAAAAATCGCAGCCTTCGCTTGGAAGACTGCGATAATTTTTAGTTTTTGGTAGGTTTGTTGCTAACAACAGGCTTGCCCATGATCTCGTTAATGCGTTCTTTCATGCTACGCTTACCGGAGCTTTTGGGTTTATTAGTAACTGTTGGGGATTGGTTTTTGTTATCTTCCTCTTTAACAGTAGCCTCTTTATCGTCTTTTTTGTCTTTGTCCTTGCCGTCCTTGTCCTTGTCTTCTTCATCCTGCTTGATTTCAGGCTCGGCAGGAACGGTTACGCCGGGGTTGGAGAAACCGGTGCGCGGAGTAGATGCCAAGGCGTTGACCATAAAGTCATGCCAAATGGAGAGGGGAGCCATGCTGCCATACATGTGGTTCATAGGTTTGTTGTTATCATCGCCAACCCATACCGCTGTGGACAGGTCAGGAGTGTAGCCAACAAACCAAGCATCGATAAAGGTATCGGTGGTACCGGTTTTGCCTGCCGCAGGTCTACCGATGCCCATGCCGCCTGCAGTACCGCTAACCAAAACGTCTTGCAACATATTGGTTGTTAAGTAAGCGGATTCAGCGTCAATAACACGTTTGGATTGAGGTTTAGCTTCGTAGAGGACTTTGCCTTCACGGTTAACAATCTTTAGCAGAGCAATAGGTTTGCAGTAAATGCCGTTGGTTGCGAGCACGCCATAAGCGGAAGCCATTTCCAAAGGATTAACACCTTTGGAGAGACCGCCCAAGGACATAGCCAGGTTTACATCGCTATAAGCACCGGAATCAACCAAAGTGGAAATACCCATTTTTTCTGCGTTGCTGACAATCTTGTCCACGCCAACTTCGCGAGCCAGTTTGATGGTAGGCACGTTTAAGGAGCGGACAATACCTGTGCGCAGGCTAACCTTGCCGTGCCATTTCATATCGGAGTTTTGCGGTTTCCAACCGGGAGCAAACTCTTCCTCTTTATCTTCAATAACACTGGCAGGGGTGAACCCATTTTGCATAGCAGTCAAATAAACAAAAGGTTTGAAGGCAGAACCGGGTTGACGGACTGCCAAGGTAGCACGGTTAAATTTATCTTGACCGCGACCACCAACCATAGCTTTAACATAACCGGTTTTGGGATCAACGGCAGCTAAGGCCATTTGTGGTTGAGTAAGCTTTTTGCCATCGGTGTAGTAGGCAGGGAGATGACGCATAGCGTTTTCTGCAGCACGCTGCATATCACTGTCCAAGGTGGTATAGATTTTTAAACCGCCTTTATACAATGCGTCTGCACCGACTTCTTCAATAACTTTTTGGGTAATCATGTCAAAGAAGTATCCACGAGGGTCGTTCTTGGTCTTGTGAGCGGTGCTGTAGACCATTTTATAAGCTTTAGCTTTAGCACCTTCATCAGCAGTAATCAAGTTATATTTAACCATTTGGTCGATAACCAGTTCTTTGCGCTTAGTGCTTTCGTTGGGGTTCTCGAAAGGATTGTAGTAGTTAGGGCTTTTAGGAATAGCAGCCAAAGTAGCAGCTTCAGCAATGTTCAAGTTTTGGACATGCTTACCAAAGTAGTACATGGATGCGCTTTCAATGCCATAGGCACCTTGGCCAAAATAGATTTGGTTTAAGTACATGGTAAGGATTTCTTCCTTAGTATACTTGTTTTCCAATTCTTTAGCGATGAAAGCTTCTTTGATCTTACGCACAATGGAGCGTTCCTGAGTGAGGAATGCGTTTTTAGCCAATTGTTGAGTGATAGTGCTACCGCCCTGAACCTCGCTACCGCTGAGAGTGGAAACCAAAGCGCGGGCAGTACCGCGATAGTCAATACCGCCATGCTCGTAGAAACGATTATCTTCAATAGCGATAAAAGCGTTCTGTACGTGCTTAGGAATCTTATCGATAGTTACCGGAATACGACGTTCCTCAGAGAGTGTGGTATAAATGGCGTTGCCGTTAATATCATAAAATTGGGAAGCAGCGTCAGGGATGAGCGTTTCATCCATGTTGGTCGGTGCAAAAAAGCTTGAGAAGCCATAGAGCACGGAACAACCCATGATCATCAAGCAGATGACGCTGATGAACAGAAATTTCAGTACCTTAAACATTTTCTACCTCTTCTTCATATAATATATGCAAAACAGGAAAGTTTTACAACAATACCATTATAGCATTTTAAGCGCCTTTTGTCATATTATTTTGCTGTTCAATTTGAGGAAGTTGCTAAAAGGTGTAAAAAACTTTATAAAAAACTCAAAAAAGGTGTTGACACATGAGAAACGTTATGATAATATATACAAGTCGACGCGATACGGCAACAAACGAGTGCCAAGGTCGCTAGACCATGAACCTTGAAAACTGAACAATAACCTATTAAAAAAGCGAATGTGCGGGTCGAGTTCGTAAGAACGAGACCAAGTCATAAGTGAGCACCAATTCGCTCGCGAGTCGTAAGACGAAGCGAAGAATTGCACGTGCGAACTTAGTTAATAATTGCGATTGAATAATGAGCAATTATTAACATCATAATTCCTATTTAAAATAATAAGAGCCAAATCGGTTCTTCAATAAAACTTTATTGGAGAGTTTGATCCTGGCTCAGGACGAACGCTGGCGGCATGCCTAACACATGCAAGTCGAACGGAGAAAGTTCAACACCGAGCTATCCACCGCTGAAGTGAGCGGTGCAAATCGAACGGAGCGAGATTTGCACTACGCCATCAAAGCATGGACTAACACTTGGTGGAGGTTGGGTGTTGAACTTTCTTAGTGGCGAACGGGTGAGTAACGCGTAGGCAACCTGCCCTTTAGTTGGGGACAACATCCCGAAAGGGGTGCTAATACCGAATGTGACAGCTTTTCCGCATGGAAGAGTTGTGAAAGATGGCCTCTATTTATAAGCTATCGCTAAAGGATGGGCCTGCGTCTGATTAGCTAGTTGGTGGGGTAACGGCCTACCAAGGCGATGATCAGTAGCCGGTCTGAGAGGATGAACGGCCACATTGGGACTGAGACACGGCCCAGACTCCTACGGGAGGCAGCAGTGGGGAATCTTCCGCAATGGGCGAAAGCCTGACGGAGCAATGCCGCGTGAGTGAAGAAGGGATTCGTCCCGTAAAGCTCTGTTGTCTATGACGAATGTGCAGATTGTGAATAATGATTTGTAATGACGGTAGTAGACGAGGAAGCCACGGCTAACTACGTGCCAGCAGCCGCGGTAATACGTAGGTGGCGAGCGTTGTCCGGAATTATTGGGCGTAAAGAGCATGTAGGCGGTTTTTTAAGTCCGGAGTGAAAATGCGGGGCTCAACCCCGTATGGCTCTGGATACTGGAAGACTTGAGTGCAGGAGAGGAAAGGGGAATTCCCAGTGTAGCGGTGAAATGCGTAGATATTGGGAGGAACACCAGTGGCGAAGGCGCCTTTCTGGACTGTGTCTGACGCTGAGATGCGAAAGCCAGGGTAGCGAACGGGATTAGATACCCCGGTAGTCCTGGCCGTAAACGATGGGTACTAGGTGTAGGAGGTATCGACCCCTTCTGTGCCGGAGTTAACGCAATAAGTACCCCGCCTGGGGAGTACGTCCGCAAGGATGAAACTCAAAGGAATTGACGGGGGCCCGCACAAGCGGTGGAGTATGTGGTTTAATTCGACGCAACGCGAAGAACCTTACCAAGGCTTGACATTGATCGCTATGTCTAGAGATAGACAGTTCCCTTCGGGGACGTGAAAACAGGTGGTGCATGGCTGTCGTCAGCTCGTGTCGTGAGATGTTGGGTTAAGTCCCGCAACGAGCGCAACCCCTATCCTATGTTACCAGCACGTTATGGTGGGGACTCATGGGAGACTGCCAAGGACAACTTGGAGGAAGGCGGGGATGACGTCAAGTCATCATGCCCCTTATGTCTTGGGCTACACACGTACTACAATGGTCGACAACAGAGGGAAGCGAAGCCGCGAGGCAGAGCAAACCCCAGAAACTCGATCTCAGTTCGGATCGCAGGCTGCAACCCGCCTGCGTGAAGTTGGAATCGCTAGTAATCGCAGGTCAGCATACTGCGGTGAATACGTTCCCGGGCCTTGTACACACCGCCCGTCACACCACGAAAGTTGGTAACACCCGAAGCCGGTGGGGTAACCGAAAGGAGCCAGCCGTCTAAGGTGGGG
>NZ_JBGVLF010000047.1:0-135077 GCF_045124115.1 Phascolarctobacterium sp. | reverse complement strand
ACCTTCGGCGGCGACAAACTGATGACCCGTTATGAAATGGCTCAAATCGTTGCTAAAGCTATGGCTAAAGGCGCTAACGTTGACAAACTGGCTGCTGAATTCGCTGACGAACTGGACAACCTGGGCGTTCGCGTAGCTAACTTGGAAAAGAAAGCTGACAACGTTAAAATCACTGGCGAAATCCGTGCTCACTATGAAAGCTATGATGATGATACCCGTGCTGAATCCTCCAAACTGCGTACCCGTATTTGGATGAATGGTCAAATCAACGAAGATTGGTCCTACACCGGTATGATTCAAAATGAACAAGATTTGCTGAACGATGCTGGCGATGAAACCACCAAATTCCAACGTGCATTTGTAAACGGTAAAATTGGCGGTTTGAAAGTTGAAGCTGGCCGTAACAATGCTTCCATCCTCGGTGGCGAAATCCTGAGCAATCGTGCTGACCGCGTTAAAGTTGCTTATGGTAAAGATGTAAAACTGGCTGTTGAAGGCGGTAAATTGGCTAGCGATGACGGCATTTCCGGAGCTAATCATTCTCTCGGTGAAAAATATTATGCAGCTTCTCTGAGCGGTAAAGTTGCTGGTATCGGCTTAGAAGCTGTTTACGTGGATGTAAAAGACCAAATGATGGCTAAAGGTACTTTTGAAGACAATAACATTTGGGCTGTTGCTGCTGACTACAAACTGAGCAAAGATTTAGGCATCAAAGCTGCTTACCTGAAAGGCGATTTGGAAAACGCTAAAGGTGAAGATGACGGTTGGTACGCTGGCTTGACCTACAAAGGTGCTAAAGCTTCCAAACCCGGTAGCTGGGGCGTATATGCAACCTACTACGATATGGCTGCATCCACTATGATTGCTAACGGTTGGGCTTCTGGCTTTGCTAACAAGATGCAACAAGAAAAAGGCGGTTTCGAAGGCTGGAAAGCTGGCGTAAACTATGCATTGGCTAAGAACATCGTTGCTCAAGTTGAATACATGGATCTGGAAGGTAAAACCGACGACAAGAAAGACGACAGCGCTATCTGGTCTCAAGTAGTATTCACTTTCTAATTCCACTCTTAGCTCAACTTAATAAGCTAAAAATTAACGGGACTGCGCAAGCAGTCCCGTTTTTTGTGTTGTTTGTGCGATAGAATGCGAGCGAAGCGAGCATCGCTGAGGCGAAGAAAGCTTACATAATCCCCTCTCAGCCTTCGCTACGCCTGTGCTACGCCCAGGCTGCTCCGGCAGCTCTCCCCAAGGAGAGCCGAGAAGGTTAGCATTCGCTTTACTCCCTTGGCTCTCCCTGGGGAGAGCTGTCAGCGGAGCATAGCGACGCTGACTGAGAGGGGATTTTCCTTTACTATATTTATAGTCCGTTTCAATAAATTTTAACTACTTCTCCCTGCGTTCGTGCTATAATATAGTTAGTAGAAATGTTGCACTACGACCATCTCATTATAAAGGCAGGTATCATCATCAAAGAAATTTTACGGTTTGACGCAGCGGTGTAAGCAACGCACATGCTGCCGACATTGCGGTAGTCCTTGGGAAGTTCCACCGCATAGTAGTACGCACTCCCACATCATTTTCAAGGGATGTGCCGTACTATGCGTAAAATTATATTTTTGTACTGCTATGGTCTCATCCCTAAATCTAAACGTAAAGGAGTTGAGATTTAATGGCAGATAAAGATATTGCTGAGAAAATTCTTCAAGATTACAATGACGTTTTTGCTGATATAGTTAACGCCCTGCTTTTCAAAGGCAAGCAGATTGTTAAACCCGAATCTTTAGTCAATGCTTCTGTAAAAAGTAGCTATAAGGCTGAAAACGGAAGGCTGCATGAATTGGAGCGCGATGTAGTAAAGTATTGGAAGGACGGCGGAGTCTCCATCGCTTTATTGGGCTTGGAAAACCAATCTGTTGTCGATTACGATATGGCTCTACGAGTAATGGCTTATGATGCTGCAGGCTATAGGGAGCAGATATTGAAAACGCCGTATTTACCCAAAGAATCATTGCGTAATCCCGTAATTACTTTAGTATTATACACCGGAACTAAAGCATGGGACTATAGTAAGCATCTTGTAGATCGCCTAAATATTATTAAACCATTAAAAAAATACGTAAGTGATTACACAATCAATGTTTTTGAAATTGCTAGCATGACGGAAACAGATTTAGAATTATTTCACAATGACTACAAGGTTTTTGTAGATTATTTCATGCAAGCGAAAAGAGGCGTTGAATACGCACCAATCTCTTACAATATTAAGCATGTAGATGCAACATTAAAGCTGATGTCTGTTGTGGATAAGAACGAAAATTTTTTGTACTCTATTAATGAATGTAAAGGTAAGGAGGTCGTCAATATGAGAAGTGTTTTGGCTATTAAAGAGGCTAGAAGCTATGAAAAAGGTCGTGCGGAGGAGCGCGATTCCTTCGCTACCGATATGATTAAGGACGGTGAACCAGCTAACAAAATTATGAAATATACCAAGCTGTCCATGGAGCGCTTGGAAGAAATCGCCAAGAGTCTTAACACCACTTTAGTCTTATAAGCATAATGCAAAAGCAGCCTGCCTTGCGGCAAGCTGCTTTTCTTGTTTTCTTAGCAAAAATTCATCCTATTCTCTTCAGCAATCGCTTCAAACGCCAACTGAGCAGCACAGCGCTACTGATAACGCCGATGACGAGGCTTTGCCAATAAGCGTAGGCACCATGGTCTAAGCTATAGTCCAAATATAAGCCCAAGGGCAGGCAAATGCCCCAGTAGGCTAGCATGCTTGCCCAAAACGTGGCATCCACATCCTTGTAGCCACGCAGAATCCCTTGGATGGGTGCAGCCACCGCATCCCCAGCCTGCCAAAAAATAGCATAGAGCAAAAAATGCTGCGCCAGCACTGCTACCTGAGGGCTAGTAGTGTAAATATAGGCAATAGGCTCTAGGAACAAATACTCCGCTAGCATATAGAAACCTGCAATGCCAATACTGGTCTGCAAACCAATGGTCACATAATCCTTGGCTCCTTGATAATTCTTCGCGCCATATTCCACACCGACCACAATAGTCAATGCCAAAGAAAAACTCAGCGGGAACATATACACTAACGAAGAAAAGTTCAGCGCCGCTTGATGTGCCGCAATAACGTCCGTACCAAATTTAGCCACAAAGAGCGCTACCACGCCAAAAATACTGGTCTCCATAAAGATGGAAACACCCATGGGAATACCGATACGCAGATACTCCTTCAACTGCTGCCACCTAGGGTTAAGCCACCCTAAAATATGATAGCTCTTGAAAGGCTCCAAGCGCGTAATGCACCACGCATAAATGGCAAGCAGTAAGCAAAAAGTCAGCCCTGACGCCACACCTGCGCCCACGCCACCAAGGCGCGGCATGCCCAACTTGCCAAAAATCAGCACATAGTTTAAAAAGGCGTTAATGGGCAGCGCCAACAAATAAATCTTCATGGTCAAGTTGGTGTAGCCCAATGTATCGACCAAGCTGCGCAAAGGTGTAATCATAAAGAAAGGAATGACACCCAAACCCATGCCTGCCATGTACCATAGAGCAATGCGGTTTACTTCCGGCGCCAAGCCCATGTTATCTAAAAAACGGGGCAAAAATGCCGCACCGCAAATAAGTACCAACAGGCCAAAAGCCACTGCCAACGCCAAACCGTGGCGTACTACCTTAGTTATTTTTTCTTTCTCCCCCGCGCCGTACAGATTGGCGACCATGGGCATAGCAGCCATCAATACGCCGCTGATGCCTGTCTGAATAGGCATCCAGATATTGCCGCCAATGGCGGCGCCAGCCAAATCGCTGTTGCCCGCCTGACCGGACATACTGGCGTCAAAAAACGCCATCCCCATAATAGCCATCTGTGTAGCCATTATGGGCAGCATCACGCTCAACAAACGCTGCAGCTTGTCCCGGTAACGTGTGTCTAAAACTTTCAGCATAACACTTCTCCCTAAAATCCCCTCTCAGACGCTTCGCGCCAGCTCTCCCCAAGGAGAGCCAAGTTGTTAGCGTAAGCACACCCTTTCTTGGCTCGCCCTTAGGGAGAGCTGTCAACAAGCCTCATAGAGGCGCAGTTGACTGAGAGGGAATGTATTCACTCCTCTATTTCGGAAAGTTCCAACCAGCGCTCTTCCATAGCGTCAAGGCGCGCTTGTACTTCTTCCTGCTTGCGGGTAAGCTCCGCCAATTTGCCATAATTACTGCCGCACTGATTAATTTCGTAACCCAACATCTTAAGCTCCGCTTCGCTGCGCCCCATTTCCTGCTCCAACTTTTGCAATTCCAACCGCTGACCATAGGTCAGCTTTTTCTTTTCCTGTTTAGGCGCAGCCACAGGTGCAGCCACCTTCGCCGCAGCCTTCACCTTGACGCTTTCCTCCTGCTGTTTTTCCTGCACTGCTTCCAAATAATCTGTGTAGCCGCCATTATAAGGCTGCACATGGCCATCTGCTTCCAAAGCAAAAATACGTTGGGCAAAACGGTCTAAGAAATAACGGTCATGGGAAACAGCAATAACTGCTCCTGCAAAAGTATCTAGATAATCTTCCAGCACGGACAAAGTAGGTATATCCAGATCATTAGTAGGTTCGTCCAAAAGCAGCACGTTGGGCGCCGTCATCAGTACTCTGAGCAAATAGAGACGCCGCTGCTCGCCGCCACTAAGCTTGTTCACAGGCACCCATTGCAACTCCGGCGGGAACAGGAAGCGCTCCAACATTTGGGCAGCGCTAATACGCTGTCCGTCCGCCGTTTCAATATAATTGTTCGCCTCTTTGATATACTCCAACACACGCATATTGCTGTCAGGGAACTCGCTGTGCTGAGCAAAATAGCCAATCTTAACAGTCTGCCCTACAGTTAATTTACCGCCGGTAGGTACACAGCGGCCGGCAATAATATCCATCAGCGTGGACTTACCTGCGCCATTGGGGCCCACAATACCCAAACGGTCGTTACGCAAAAGGATATAGCTAAAATCCTTAATATAGTCGATATTATCATAACGCATGGAAATATTTTCCAGTTCGATAACCGTCTTGCCTAAACGACTGCTTACAGAAGACATTTCCAAACTGCTTTGGGTTTTGACATTCTTTACTTCCGCTTCGATTTGAGCAAAACGCTCTACGCGGTCCTTTTTCTTAGTACGACGTGCTTCCGCACCGCGACTAATCCACGCCAGCTCGCGACGATAGATATTGCGCAGCTTTTTGGCAGCACTGGCTTCGGCAATACGGCGTTCTTCACGCTTCTGCAGGAACAAGCTGTAGTTGCCCACGTAGACATAGCCCTTGCCGCCATCAATTTCCAAAGTACGGTTTACTACGCGGTCGAAGAAATAGCGGTCATGGGTAACCATGAGCAAAGCGCCCTTGCGTTTCATCAACTGCTGTTCCAGCCAACCTACAGTGGCGTTATCCATGTGGTTAGTGGGTTCGTCCAAAATCAAAAGGTCGGAAGGACGCACCAGCACCCCTGCCAAAGCCACACGTTTCCGTTGACCGCCGCTCAACTCGCCCATCTTTTGCTGCAGACGGGTAATGCCCAATTGTGTCAGCACCGCCTTGGCTTCGCTTTCCAACTGCCATGCATAATTATCATCCATCTCCTGCTGCAAATCCAGCAGTTCCTTCTGCGCCTTAGCATCATCAGGGTTATTGGCAGCTTGTTCCACTGCCAACTCGTATTGGCGCAACAGCACCATTAAAGGAGAATCCCCCTTAAAGATTTGCTCCAGTACGGTGGCATCTGCTTCGTAGGGAGGATCTTGAGGCAGATATTCCATTACCACATTACCGGGAATGGTCAGCTTGCCTCCGCCGGCGTCACGTTTAGCAATCATTCGCAGCAGGGTACTTTTGCCCGTGCCGTTGACACCGATAATGCCATATTTATCTCCTTCCTCCACATTGAAGGTAACGCCCTCGAAAAGAGTACGTTCACCATAACTAAATGCCAAATTTTCCGCACTGAGTATCATTGTTGTATCTCCTTGTATATATGTAAAAGTTAAAGCTGGAACAAAACCAGTCATTGTCGCCATATCCCTAGACGAATCATTGCGATTTTAGCTCATAAGTGCTTAGAATCACCGAAGTGAAGCGAACCGAATAATAACTTGTTTTGCGAACAAGATTGGCCGCGAATCTTCGTTGTGATTCTGCACGAAATGAGCGTTAAGAAATCGCACGTGAGTCGGGATATGATGACATGACTATATATGCCCCAGCCTCGTACACGCAAGCCCCTCTCAGTCAACTTCACTGCTACGCAGCTCGTTGACAGCTCTCCCTAGGGAGAGCCGAGGGAATTAAAAAGTTATTTGACCTCCGCAATAATATCCTTAATCTTGATCTTATTCTTCTGCATGCCCATCTTCAACAGGAAGTCCTGAGTTGCTTCCAAATCTTTGATATCTGCATCAGTAATCTTAGTAGTAAAGTCGTACCAAGGCGCCATAGCTTTTACCTCGTCAATGGTCAGACCTGTTTCCTGTGCAGTAAAGCCATAAGCTTTCTCAGTTTCTTTATTCATGAAATCAATATTTTGCTGATGCACTGCCAGATACTTCTTCACCATCTCCGGGTGTTCCTTCAGCATTTTACCGCTGACACCGATAACGATGGTAGCATCTACCAAGCCTTCGCCATTGCACAGGACTTTCGCCCCTGCCTTTTGCGCACGGAGCACATCGCTGCCTGCAACCAAGGCTGCATCAACTTCGCCGCTCATGAGGGCGTTAACGCTGGCAGGAATGCCCAAGGAAACAAAGTTGACATCCGTAGGCTTCAAGTTTGCTTTATCCAAGGCTGCCACTAAAATTTGGTGCAGAATAGTACCTTTGGGGCCTGCAACCTTTTTGCCCTGCAAATCTGCTGCAGATTTAATGGCAGGGTCCTTCACCATAATATTGAAAGCTTTAGGTGCACGGCTGAAAATGCCCACTACCTTGACATCCACACCATTAGAAGCTGCCAAAATAGCGCTAGTGCCGCCTAAAGCGCTGCACACATCCAAGCTGCCGCTTGCCAGTGCTTCCGTCTGCTTAGCACCGGAATTGATTTCTGGAAAGGTTACAGTAACCTTATCCTTGCCAAACTCTTTGACCAAAGTCTGGTTATGCTTGTCTACAATACTGGGAATGTTCAAAGGAGACTTTACATAAGTCACCTTTAAATCATTTTTGGCGGGCACTGCCGCCTTTTTCTCGCCTCCGCAGCCACTTAACAAAGTGAGTGCAGTAAGTACACTTAAACCTAAGGCGATAAGTTTTTTGTTCATCTTCAAAACTCCCTTCACCTGCAGTCGCAGTCGCATTAACTACAGTCTGTTTAATATTGTTTGCCGCAACTGTTGAAACTCCGCAGTAGCTGCCTGCCGCGGCCTTGGCAGCTCTACGGGCAGAGTGTAACAAACTCCGCCATTATTCATTATAAGGACCCTGTCGCCTAAAAGCAAGGCTTCCTCTACATCATGAGTAACAAAAATTATCGTTTTGCGTTCTTCCGCATATAACCGCAGCAGCGTTTGCTGCAAGCCCTGCCGCGTAAAATAGTCTAGCGCGCTAAATGGTTCATCCATCAGGATAATATCAGGATTATAAAACAGCGTACGCCCCAAGGATACCCGCTGCGCCATCCCGCCGGAAAGCTGCTTAGGATAAAGGTGTTCCGCCCCTTCTAACTCTAGCAGGCGCAACAGCTCAGGTAAACGCCCCTTGTCCAAACTTTTATTATGGCGGGCAGCAAAGGTAATGTTTTCCGCCACGTTCAGCCAAGGCATCAACCGCGGCTCTTGAAACACAGGCGCAACACGCAATCCCGCAGGCAGAGCGATACTGCCTGCATCCGTAGCCTCCAGTCCGCCTAGCAGGCGTAACAGCGTAGTCTTGCCACAACCACTGCGCCCTACAATACAGGTAAAGCTGTGCTCAGGGAACTGCTCCGTAGTGGGCGCCAAGGCAACCTTGCTACCATAAGCTTTACAGATGCCCTGCACATTTAAACTCCATGCTTCCACAAGGCACCTCCCTACTGCTGCGTCGTCCCATGCCACGGGAACAAACGCTTAATAATGATCATAAAGACATAGTCAATCAACGTGCCAATAATACCAATGGCAAGCATACCCACAATAACCACATCAGGGCGGGACATTTCCTCCGCATCCAGAATCAAATAGCCAATGCCTGCAGAAGCCGCAATCAGCTCCGCACCAATGAGGGCGCGCCAACTATAGCCTAACGCTAGCTGCATACCTACTACAATGGCCTCCAAGGCTGCAGGAATGCGGATTTGCAAGATCTGCTCCCGCAAGGTAAACCCCAAACTACGTCCCACTTCCAGCAAACGCTTATCGCAGCTATGGATGCCGCTATAAGTATTGAGGAATAATGGGAAAAAGGAAGCAAGAACAATAATCACCAGCTTGGAGGCTTCCCCAATGCCTGCCCACAGGATGATGAGAGGCACTGCCGCTAAAGGCGGTACGTGGCGGAGGAACTCTAAGAGCAGCCAGCAATATTGGTCAAAGCGTCTGCTCTGCCCGCAGAGAATACCCAAAGGAACTGCCAAGCAGCAGCTAATGACGAACCCCGTAAAGACACGTTTCAAGCTCACTGCCAAATGCTGCATCAGCATACCGTTCTGCCATAACTCTAGGAAGGACGCCCAAACTTGGGCAGGACCGGGCAGCAAGTAGGCGCTAAATACCCCTTGCGCCGTTACCAATTGCCACGCCGCCAATAGCAGCAGCGGCAGAAGCAGTCCTCGTGCAATCTTTTTGCTCACCCTTGTGCCTCCTTCCTTCTCCATAAAGATTATTTTATCGTTACTGTTAAAGCTTCGTTTTCTGCTGCTGCATCCTGCAGCATTGCCAAAAGCTGCTGCCCATACCAACCTAAGTTAGCTTCGTCTGCTACAGCAGCAGGCACAACAAGCTCCGTAGGCTCTGCTATATCCGTCAAACAGTCATGGAGCGCATCCAAATTAGCTCCATAATATTCAGGCAACGCTAAAGCCACATGCAGATATTTGTGCAACGCTGGCAGGCTGTGCATCTTTTCTAATTCTAAAACAATTTTACGCATCTTCCTGCCTCCTTTAGTATAAGCGTGTGAAAGTCTTATAATGGTCGCCTGTATAGTAAATCAAGCCATCATTAGAAAAGACGATACGCTTAGCATTACGATTGCCCTTTACGTAATCAATATCACATTCCGTCCAAGTGCGTCCGTTTTTCTTAGGCAGCTTGCCTTCGTAGTTGCCGTAACGGTCGCCTCCAATGGATTTGCCCGGAGCAACCTTGTCCAATGTGCCCTTGGTCTGCCAGCCTAGCTTTTTAGCTTGGTTCTTAGTAATGTAGTTGTGAGGCAGTTTAGCAAACTCGTTAATATACGCAGCTACGTGTTCCTTATCGGAATAAGCTTTGCTTTCGCTAATCTGCAGCTTGCCGCTATTGGCTTTGTAATTAGCATCCGCCTTTTGGCTCTTGTCAGGCTGAATGGTTTTAGCGTTGCTTGTAGTGGTAGTAGTTGTTACAGTTTTCGTAGTACCGTTTTCCGCTTTCTTGCTACTTCCGCACCCTGCCAAAACACTGAAACAGAACACTAACGCCAGCACCAGCGCCATAATTTTTTTCATGGGAACGACCTCCTTGAAACGCAATTTATATATGTAATTATAACACAAAAGAGGCCGGAACAATAGCGTTCCGACCTCTTGCTAGTTATCTTGCATCCCTACCGTGGGTGTACACAGGCAGCAGCTTAGGAGAAAGCTCCTCTGCAGCAAGTCCTGCTTCTTTTTCCTCTTTAGCATAAGCAGCCACATGATCCAAGTTCAGCTTGCCAAGAGTGGTTGCCTTAGCAACTTCCGCAGCCTTGGTGCCGGCAATACGACCAAAAACAATGATATCCAACAGGCTGTTGCCCATCAAACGGTTGGTGCCATGGATGCCGCCCACTGCCTCGCCTGCTACAAACAGACCGGGCAGCTTGGTTTGTGCTTCTTCATCAATCAGGATGCCGCCATTTTGATAGTGCAAAGTGGGATAAATCAAAATAGGCTCCTTGCGCAAGTCAATACCAAATTTCAAGTACATGCGCAGCATACCGGGAATACGCTTAGCAATAGTGCCTTCGCCGTGGAGCATTTCAATCAACGGCGTATCCAGCCACAGTGCCACACCATCCAAAGCTTTTACGCCTTTGCCACGGGCAGTGCACTCGCGGATGATGGAAGCTGCAGCTACGTCACGAGTTTCCAAAGGATGCATGAAGATTTCGCCATCAGCGTTAACCAGCTGGGCACCAATGGAGCGAACTTTTTCTGTTACCAACGCACCATAAATCTGTGCCGGATAAGCAACACCGGTGGGATGGTATTGGATAGCATCCGCATAAATCAGGGGAGCACCTGCACGGTAGGCCATTACCAGACCATCCGCAGTTGCGCCATAATGGTTGGAGGTGGGGAAGCCTTGGTAATGGAGACGACCTGCACCACCGGTTGCCATAATTACAGTCTTAGCACGAACAACTTTCAGCTCGTTGCTATCATAGTCCAGCAGCACAGCACCTGCGCAATGACCTTTCTCATCCAGAATCAGTTCAATTGCAGGAGCGAACTCCAATACAGGAATACCACGGTTTACTACTTCATCACGCAGCACACGCATAATCTCCGCACCGGTATAGTCGGCGCAGGCATGCATACGCTTACGGCTAGTACCGCCACCATGGGTAGTAACCATAGTGCCGTCCTGCTCCTTATCGAACATAACGCCCAGCTTGCTCAGCCAGTCAATTGCTAATGGACCGTCCGTTACCAATTTTTCCAGCAGTTCGGGAATGTTTTTGTAGTGGCCGCCGCCGAAAGCATCCAAAAAGTGGGTTGCAGGGGAATCGTTGCCTTTATCAGCAGCTTGAATGCCGCCCTCTGCCATCATAGTGTTAGCATCGCCCATGCGCAGTTTGGTTACAACCAAAACCTTGGCACCTGCATTGGCAGCCTCCAAAGCTGCGCTGGCACCTGCGCCACCGCCACCGATTACCAATACGTCCACATCGTAGTCAATGCGCTCCAAATCAACCTTTACGCCTTCCAAACGGCTTTTGCCTTCCAAGAGGGCTGCCAGTTCTACAGGCACCTTTTGACCTTTGTTGGGGCCAACTTCCAATACCTTAAAGCCTTTAGCGCTATAGTCAGGATGGAACTCCTGCAGCAGGGCATCTTTTTCTTCCGCACTAAAGCGTTCAATGGAGGCATGCAGGCGGGATGCGCGAGTGGCCTCCACCTTGGCCATAGATTTTAACATTTCTTCAGTAAATGCGCTCATGGTCCGCCTCCTATTTCTCAATATCCCGTTTATTATACAGATCCTTGATTTCGTCAAGGGGCATTTTCTTCAACTTTTCAATTAAGGTTACATAGTCGCCGTTTTCGATTTCAGCAACACGCTTTGCCAAATGCTCGCACTTGGGAGCGATGTATTTACCGGTCAGACGGCGGCAGAGCAGTCCAACAGCACTGTGGCTGATTTGCGCAGGACAACGGGAAGCGCAAATATTGCAGCCTACGCAGTCAAAGGAAGCATGAGCAGCCTTTTCGTATTCGCCACGTTGAGCATAAGCAATGTACTGCATAACGTTGAGGCCCTGAGGACAGCCCTTGGTGCAGGCATTGCAGCCAATGCAGCTATAAATTTCCGGATACAGCTGACCAACAATATTGTCATCTGCTTTAATTTCGTCAATATTAAAGGTGCGCTTATTAATGGGGAAGGAATCAATCTTGCCCACGCACATACCGTCTTCTACCTTGGTTTGGCAGGAAAGCACAACCTTTAGCTCCGTGCTGCCTTTAAGGCGGTAAATAACGGCACAGGCACCGCAGAAACCGCTACGGCAGCCACAGCCACGAATCAGCTTGAAACATGCATATTCCATAGCATCCATAATTGTCAAGGTGGCAGGCACGGAATATTTCTTACCCAAAAGGTATACTGTTACCATTTCTTCCATATTTATTCCTCGCTTCTATATTATCCCTACATTTTCCCTTAGGAAAAAGCCAGCTTACTGACAGGGAAGATTTTTAATACTCGTCCGGCATCTCGTCCAACTCATCACAGGTAAAGACGGGGCCATCCTTGCAGACATACTTTTTGCCGATATTGCAGCGACCGCATTTGCCAACGCCACATTTCATGCGCAGTTCCAGCGTGGTATATACCTGCTCTTTTTTGAAGCCCATTTCAATGAGGGCAGCCAAACACAGCTTGATCATAATCGGCGGACCGCACAGGAGCACCGTCTTGTCCGGGGTGAACTGCAAATCTTTGAGGAAGGCAGGCACAAAGCCAACATTGCCGTCCCAACCTTCTTGAGGTCTGTCAATGGTCAGATGCACTTTGGTATCTGCCTGTGTCGGCCACACCTGGGTCAGCTCTTCGTAACGGACGAAGTCTTCCTTGCTGCGAGCGCCGTACACAATATCAATGGTGCCGTAATCACTGCGCTTGTCCAGCATATAGTTAATAACGCTGCGCAGGGGCGCCAGGCCGATACCGCCGGCAATAAAGAGTAAATCCTTCCCCTTCAGTTTATCCTCAACAGGGAAATGGTTGCCGTAAGGCCCACGGACTGCAATCTGCTGACCAACCTCCACTTGGAAGTGGAGAAAATCAGTAATGGAGCCACAGCGTTTAATGCTGAATTCCATGTATTTTGTATTGGTAGGAGAGGAGGTAATGGAGAAAATAGCCTCGCCCTTACCGGGAACGGAAAGAATGGCGCATTGGCCGGGCATGTGCTCAAAAAGCTTGCCACCGTTCAATGCCTCCACCCTAAAGGTTTTTACATCCGCTGTTTCCTCGCAAATATCAGTAATCACACCGATTTGGGGAATCAGAGTATCACGGCAATTACACATCCTTCTTCACCTCCAATGCCTTCGCCACCTTGACGATATTCAAATTTACCGGACACTTTTGCAAGCAGCGACCGCAGCCAACGCAGGCAAATTCGCCCTCATGGTTGGCAGGGAAGTACACCAGCTTGTGCATATAGCGTTGGCGGAAGCGTTCCAAACGAGTTTTGCGAGGATTGCCGTGAGCCATCTTGGTAAAATCGCTAGCCATGCAGCTATCCCAGCAACGGAAACGTTGGGTGTGGTTTTCGTCCACTTTATAATCACGGATATCATAGCAATGACAGGTGGGACACACATAGGTACAGGTGCAGCAGCTGAGGCAGGCAGGGGAGATTTCTTCCCACACCTTGCTGTTGAATACTGCCAATTCATCCTTGGACAAATCAGCATCAAATTTAAAATCAGCCAAAGGCAGAGCGCCTAAAATCTTTTCGGTCACTGCCTTTTGTTCTTCTACCGCAGTATTGCCCGTTTCTTCCAAAATAGCGCCCAGTTTAGCAGTCAGTTCTTCGCCTTTAGCAGTCACTGCCTGCCAATACAAATCGCTGTCCACCAGCCAAGTCTGCACGTCGGTTTCAGGTGCAGCAGCGTCAATGCCGAAAGCATGGCAGAAGCAGGTTTCTTCGGGAGCACTGCAGCCCATGCCGATGAGCAGGGTGTTTTTACGGCGAGCCTTATAATAGGAATCCACAGGGTCTGCCAAAAACACCTTGTCCAAAATGCCAAAGCTGCGGGCATCGCAGGCACGCACACCCATCACGATAACAGCTTCATCACTGGGCATGGTTTGCTCAATAGCCAGATTTTTGCCTTCAACCTTAAAGGCCAGCAGATTTTCTACCTGGGGAAAGAAAACGTCCTTGGCAGAGCGAGCAGTAAGAGGAGCCTCCAGGGCAACCTCTACTCCATCACCATAGGGAGCAAAATCCACCTTGCCTGCTTTATTTTTGCAGGGAAGCAGCAGCTTTGCTTCTGCAGCTAAAGCAGCGTACAGCTTGGGCAAATTAGCTTTGCTAATCTTATACATTATTTGCCACCTCCCACTGCAATATCCACTTCATGGTCGTTTAATTTATAGTCCACCTGGGGCGCAGGCGTAGTTGCATCAGCGCCTGCCTGATAGGGACCAAAGAAGGTGTTGATATCCTTCATAAACTTCATATTCAACAGACCCAGCTTTACCCCTTGGGGGCATACACGGGCACATTCACCACAGCCCACGCAACGACCGGCCACATGGTAGGCACGGATAATGTGGAAGAGCTGTTCCTCCACCGGATCCGCATAGGCCTTGCCTGCTACCGGGGACTGGGGATGATCAAAGATACATTGCTCACAACTGCAGGCAGGACAAATATCCCGGCAGGCATTGCAGCGAATACATTTGCTCAGCTCCTGCTGCCAAAAAGCAAAGCGTTCTTCCGGACTCATGGCTTCAATAGCTTTGACTCCTGCGAACTTATCCCCTTCGAATACAGGGGTTGCCAAAGGCTCGCCGATTTCTTCATCAGCAATCTTATATTCGTTGCCCTTGCACATTATGCACTTATCCAACAGCACATCTTTTTTAGCCAAAGTTACAGTGCCCAAAGCAGTAGTAACAACAACTTCGTCACCATGGCATTCCACCTTGACGATGGCCTTAGCGCCTGCTGCCTTAATCTTCTTTATATCCACCATACCGCTGCAGGGAGTTCCCACTGCGTAAAACAGCTCACGCTTAATGCGGTTGTCCTTTAGCAATTGGTTTACACCATAGGTGTCGCAGGGTTTGAGGAACACAGCGGTTTTAAGACCTTTACGGCTGGTATCCATCAGGTACTTGCACAGATTAGCAGGACAGAATTCGTTATAGACAATTTCTGCACAGTCCTCTGCCTTAGCAAATACAGCAGGAGCGTTATCATAGAAGAATTCGCCCTTGCGCCAAGCCAAGACCCTGTCCACAGTACCACCTGCCAGCAAATCTGCAGCCTTTTGCTGCATCAGCTTTTCTATTTCGCGCATCGCAAATCCCTCAACTTTACATTTTCTCCTAAGGAAGCAATATGCTCCGCAAAATCATTCATTACCTGGGCAAAGCGTGCGCCCTCTGCTGCGCTGACCCATTCCACTCTAAAGCGGTTCCCTGCTACGCCCAAATAGTTGAGCATACCTAAAAGCAGGGTCATGCGGCGACGGGTAAAGTAGTTACCCGTTGTGTAATGGCAATCGCCGGGATGGCAGCCGCACAGGATAACACCGTCGGCACCGCGGGCGAAAGCACGCAGGATGAATAAGGGGTTAACCCTGCAGGAACAGGGAACCTTGATAATCTTAATATTGGCCGGATACTGCTTGCGGGCAGTGCCTGCGCCATCGGCACCGGCGTAGCTGCACCAATTGCAGCAAAAGGCCACAATTTTCGGTTCGTAGGCGTTGTTATTTTCTAGCATAGCGCATCCACCTCTGCCAAAATTTGTTCATTAGTAAAGCCCTGTAAATCCATAGCCGTGCTAGGGCAAGCAACAGTGCAGGCACCGCAGCCTTGGCACAGAGCGTTGTTAACCACTGCCACTGTGCGCATTTCACGAGTACCGGTTAAAGTAATAACCTGCTTTTCTTCATAGGAAATAGCGCCGTAAGGGCACACATTAGCGCAGGTCTTGCAACCGCTGCAAATATTTTCGTGGCACATGGCAGTACAGGGATTAGTCTGCAGATGATCCTTAGCCAAAAGGCCGATAACCTTGGCTGCAGCAGCACCTGCTTGGGAAACAGTTTCAGGAATATCCTTGGGCCCTTGGCACATACCGGACAGGAAAACACCTGCAGTGGGGCTTTCCACCGGACGCAGTTTGGGATGGGCCTCTACGTAGAAGTCATCGTTATCAATGCTGGCAGTCAGCATTGTTGCCAATTTGCGGGCATCGGGAGAAGGTTTCACAGCAGCAGCCAACACTACCATATCGGGGAACAGCATCAAATGCTTACCGCTGTTCAAATCGCTGGCGAAAACTGTCAGCTTGCCATCGCCATCCACTGCCATCTTGCCCACTTGACCGCGGATATAATGAACGCCATATTCCTCCACCGCACGACGTTGGAATTCGTCAAAGCCCTTGCCGGGAGTACGTACATCAATATAGAAAACGGTTACATCTACATCAGGATATTTTTCTCGGATGTACATGGCGTGCTTAGCGTTATACATACAACAAATCTTGCTGCAGTAGGTTTTGCCACGCTCCGTAGTATCACGGGAACCAACGCAGGAAACGATAACAACGCTCTTAGGCTCCTTACCGGTGGAAGGACACACCAGATGACCCTCCGTAGGACCGGCAGCGTTGGTCAGACGCTCCAACTGCAGGGAAGAAATTACGTCCTTGCTTACGCCCCAACCAAGGTCGGCAAATTTGTCCAAGGGCAGCATTTCAAAGCCAGTTGCCAAAACTATGGCACCGTATTTTTCGCTTACCAGTTCATCCTGTTGGGTATAATCAATAGCCTCACAGGGACAAACCATAGAGCAGATACCGCATTTGCCGGTTTTGAACTTGATGCAGGCATCACGGTCGATAACGGGCACCTTGGGAATGGCCTGGGCAAAGGGAATGTAGATTGCTCCCCTATTTTTTAATTGCATATCAAACTCACTGGGAGTTTTGCGGGACGGGCATTTTTCCGTACACAGACCGCAACCGCTGCACATGTCGGCTTTAACACTGCGTGCTTTTTTGCGGATGGTTACATCAAAATTACCCACATAACCGCTTACATTTTCTACTTCGCTATAGGTATAGAGCGTGATATTTTCATGGGAAGCAGCATCCACCATTTTAGGCGTCAGAATGCAGGCACTGCAGTCCAAAGTGGGGAAGGTTTTATCCAACTGCGCCATACGACCACCAATGGTAGGCTCCTTTTCCACAATATCTACCTTGTAGCCTGCTTCTGCAATATCCAAAGCAGTCTGGATGCCGGCAATACCACCGCCAATAACCAAGGCACGCTTCACTACATCGCTTTGTCCCTCATGGAGAGGACTGTTAAAGCGTACCTTGGCAACAGCTGCCTTGGCCAACTTAATCGCTTTAGCAGTAGCTTCTTCCTTATCTTTCAATACCCAGGAGCACTGCTCACGGATATTGGCAATTTCTACCATATAGGGATTGATGCCGCATCCCTCCGCGCATTTGCGGAAGGTGGCCTCGTGCATACGAGGACTGCAGCTGCACACTACAATGCGGTCCAAGCCATATTCCTTTACCGCATTGCGGATGAGCTCCTGGCCCTGCTCCGAGCACATATACTTATAATCAGTAGCATAGGCAACGTCGGGAATGGAACGCACTGCCTCCGCCACTGCGGCAACATCCACCGTGCCGGCGATATTGCTGCCACACCAACATACAAAAACACCTATTTTTTGCACGAGGATACCTCCTATTTATTGTATTTCCTAAAGGCTGCCACCAAAGCCTGTTGGGGCATATCCTTAGGATAATTCTCTAGATTTTCCGCAGCCAAGCGGTTGCCGCCCTGCTGACGAATAGCCAGCAAACGCACTGCCTCCATTACTCTGGCAGGACTTACGCCACGAGGACAGCGTTCTTCGCAGGCCATGCAGCTCATGCAGCTCCAAGGAGATTTTGCCTCCAGCATGACATCGGCATTACCATTGACAAGCTCCCACACCATACGGCTGGGCAGCAAATCCATCTTAAAGCCTGCAGGACAGGTTGCGCTGCAGCGACCGCATTGCACGCAGCGTTTCACATCAGTTGCAGCTAAGGACAGGAGCTGCTCCGCCATTTCCTTCTTACTCAGCTCCATCTGCAGCACCTCCTTCAGCAACGCCCAACGCTTCCGCTAGTAATTCAGTAAAGTACAGGACAGGCAGCTTTGTGGTCTTGTCATTGGCTACCAAATTATAGGCACACAGGGGGCAGGCAGTAACCAGTTTTTCTGCGCCCAGGCTTTGAGCATTAGCTTTAATCTCCCCTGCCAAAGTTTGGGGCAGGGTGCTGTCCGTCACTGTCAAATAGCCTGCACAACATTCATTACGCAGACTATATTCCACAGGGGTAGCACCAATAGCTTTAATAAAGTCCTCCATAATACGTGGACGTTCCGGGTCATCCATGGCCATGACTTGTCCCGGACGAAGTAGCATGCAACCGTAGTAGGCGCCTACGGCAGACCCCTTTAAGGGATTCGTCACTGCTTGAGCAACTTTTTCCCAACCGATATGGTCACGAAGCACCTCTAAATAATGAAGCACCGTTGTTTCCCCTGCATAAGGCTCGTCCAGCTGCAGGTAATTGTTTACCTTATTGCGGATTTCCTCATTAGTCTGCATATCGTGGTTCACACGCTTCAGTACATGGTGGCAGGCACTGCACAAAGTAACCAGCACTCCGCCATTAGCTTTAGCAGCAGCCAAGGCACGCACCGCGCTCAAGCGCTCCGCAATAGCGTCCGGAGCCATGGGATACACAGCACCGCAGCATTGCCATTCAGGCAGTTCCACCAAGGGAAAGCCAAGGGCCTCTGCTGCTTTGCGGGCAGCTGCGTCCAGCTTTTTCGCTTTCGTAGAAAGCGTACAGCCGGGGTAGTAATTATAAATCATCATTGTCCCTCCTTAATTTGAGGCATAAAACAACCTTCACCTAATTATCTATCCTTGTTATATTCTACACTTAATGCAAAATTACTGCTAGAGGTAGAAAAATTTTTACAAAAGAAAATGAGGCTGCAACACTTGTCCATATTGCTATATCCATAGACGAACCATTAGCTATTTTAGCTCATGAGTACTTAGAATCACAGAAGTGAAGCGAACCATAAAGTAACTTGTTATACGAACAAGATCAGCCGCGAATCTTCGTCGTGATTCTGTACGAAACGAGCGTCAAAATAGCGAGTGAGTCTGGATATAGCAATATGACAAATATACTACAACCTCATAACTAATTTTTAATATTTGCCAAAAATTTCACGGATTGCGTCGCGGTCCTTAGTAACACACAAAGCCAACTGCAGGAGAATGCGCGCCTTTTGCGGATTTAAATTATCCCCGTCCAAAATGCCCATCTCTGTCCAAGCTTTTTTGCTTTCTACTACTACGCCGCTGCCGGTCCTACTGCTGCGCACCACAGCCACACCCTTGGCGATAGCGGCTGCCAAAGCAGCTTCACAGCCTGCGTGCAGGCTGCCCATACCGCTGCCTGCGTAAACAATGCCTTGGGCGCCTGCTGCTACCGCAGCCTCAGCTAAAATGCCATCATCATTGGCATGGGAATACAAAATATCTACCCTAGGCAGTTGCGTCACCCCTGCAACGTCGAACTCCGTCGCCACTGTATGCAGACGCAAGGGTGCGTAATAATACTGCACCTTGCCCCCGGTGATATAACCCAAAGCACCACCATTGGTAGCATGGAAAGTAGCTACGTTGGTAGTATTAGTCTTAGTCACATCCCTACCGCCGTAAATACAGTCATTCATTACTAGCAGGACGCCCTTGCCTACGCTAGCGTCTTCTGCCGCTACCTTGACAGCATTAAGCAGATTCAAAGGACCATCCGCGCTCATGGCAGTAGCAGGACGCATAGCGCCAACCATAACCACAGGCTTTGAGCTTTTTACAGTTAGGTTAAGGAAATAAGCGCTTTCTTCCATAGTGTCCGTGCCGTGGGTAATAACAATGCCGTCCACATCATTCTGTGCCAAAAGTTCGTTGCAACGCTGCGCCATCTGCAGAATAATAGCATCCTGCATATCCTGGCTGCCAATATTGCACAGTTGCTCGCCGCTGATTTTAGCATGAGCGTCCAACCCAGGAACGCTGTCCAACAAATCCTGCACGCTAAAAGCACCTGCTTGATAGCCTGTCATCTGCAGGGCACTGCCTGCTTTCCCGGCAATAGTACCGCCTGTAGCCAAAATCACAATATGTTTTAAGGATTTAGCTTCCATGTTCCACCTACGCTTTATGTTTATCTAAATAATCCAGGGCAAATTGAGCGTAAATGCCTGCGCCATACTGTAATTGTTCCTCATCCACTTGGAACAAAGGATGATGGTGGGTACTTTCAATGCCTTTGGCAGCATTGCGAATGCCCAAATAACCGTAAACTGCAGGCACTTTTTCCGCTAATACGGAAAAGTCTTCCGCACCGGTCATCTTGTTCAAGCTAGCCAGGCAGCCTTCGCCTAAAACCTTCACTGCCGCACCGCGGGCAATTTCGTTTAATTCTGTATGTTCGTTAATCAGCGGGCTGGGGCCGAAAATATATTGGCTTTCCACAGTGCAACCATAAGCTGCTGCAGCATCAGTAGCAACCTTCTTAATAATTTCAGGCATTTGCTTACGGAAATCTTTAGCAAAAGTACGCACAGTACCTACCAGCTCTACCTCAGTAGCCAAACGCTCTTCAGCAGCAGCACCGTTCATCATGCCTACAGTAACTACCAAAGCATTATCAGGAGCGTTAATGCGGTTGACAATGCCCTGCAAAGCAACTACTGCCGCAGCGGCACCTACCAAAGCATCTGCACCTTTGTGGGGCTCGTTCCAAGCAGCGTCCTGACCTTTAATTTTCACAATAAAACGGTCGCTGCAAGCCATACGGGGACCATCTTCAAAGTTAGCAGTACCGCTGTCCACCATGGCCCATACGTGCATGCCCATTAAAGCGTCCACGTCGTCAAGACAGCCTTTTTCCACATAATGGCGGGATTCCGTACCGATTTCCTCCGCCATTTGGAACAGTAGCTTTACAGTACCGTGAATTTCCTCTTTAGCTGCCACCAACATTTTCGCAGCACCCAAAAGCATAGCAGCATGGCAGTCGTGCCCACAGGCGTGCATCACGCCGGGAGTTTGGGAAACGTAGGAGCACTCGTTCAACTCTTGAATGGGCAGTGCATCAATATCAGCACGTAGCATGACGGTCCTGCCGGGATGTGCGCCTTTAATAGTGCCAATGCAGCCGGTGATATCGGCAAAGGTCTGTACCTCTACCCCCATAGCTTCCAATTCTTTTTTAATAAAAGCAGTGGTTTCATATTCCTTAGTACCCAGCTCAGGATGAGCATGGAACCAACGACGGCAGCCCACTACGTAATCTGCCTGTTGTAATGCTTTCTCTTTAAACTCCATCTTACGCTCTCTCCTCTACTTCCCCAAAGGTAATCTCGGCAGTGCAGTCCAGCATAGCCACAGTGTTACGCAAAATCTTTTCCAGTGCCTTGCGCAGCAACGCACCATGTTCCACAGTATTATAACCCAAAGCACCGCTTAACACAGCAGTATCAGTAATAATATTAAATTGGCTGCCTGCTGCTACCTTGTTAAAAGTCAGCACCATATCCTGTAGAGGATCGGTTACACGGCTAGCCAAACATTGGCTGTTCATTACAAAAGCGCTGGCTGCTACAATAGCATCATGACCTAAATGTGGTTGGGAGCCATGGGCAGAACAGCCATGTACAATAATATCGATTTTTTGACAGAGCATTTTTACCTCCATTTTAACGCACGAATGAAGCAGCCTGCCAAACAAGCTGCTTCATTACATTATACCATATAAATTTTAACTTATTTCAAGAAGATACCGCCGCCGGGTCCCAGAGGCAGATCCAAGAATACCCAAATCAACAATTGGATAATCCATACCAGCGTAAAGGTTACAGAATAAGGAACCATGTTAGCGATCAAAGTACCCAAACCAGCTTCCGGAGCATAACGTCTCAAGTAACCCAAGATTACAGGGCTGTAGTAGAACAGCGGGGACAGAGGATTGGTGATGGAGTCGCCAATACGATATGCAACTTGGGTAACTGCAGGGTCATAACCCATGATCATCAGCATAGGCACGAAAATAGGTGCCAAAATCGCCCATTTTGCAGAAGCGGAGCCGATGAAGATGTTGATGAAGCAGGATACGACAACCAAACCAATCAACAGCGGAGCACCGGTAAAGTTAGCAGCCTGCAGGAATTGCGCACCTTTAATAGCCAAAACCATACCCAAGTTGGACCATGCAAAGTAGCTGGTGAATTGAGCGATGAAGAAGCACAGCAGGATGTAGCTTGCCATATCTTTAAAGCCCAGTACGATGTCTGCGAACAAATCCTTATCGTTCTTATATTTGCCACTGCCAAAGCCGTAGAACGCACCTACAACCAGCAAAGCTAAAGCAACTGTCAGGATGATACCGCTCATGAAGGGAGCAGCAGGAGCCATAATGGAATGAGTTTTAGGGTCTGCCAGCAGCGGATCGTCGCCTACGCACATAGCAACCAGAATTACTGCATAAGCAGCCAAACCCATCAGCGCCCATTTAATACCTCTGTGTTGCGCAGGGGTCAGTTCGGTAGAATCGCTGTCGAAATCGTATTTTGCCAAGTCTTCCTTGGTGCAAGGGAAACGTTTAATCAAGAATTTTTCTACCAGCAAAGTACCTGCGATGGACAAAGTTGCGCAGGAAACAATGAGGAAGTACCAGTTAACAGCCATGCTTTGTTGGTAAGCAGGGTTGATCATCTTGGCAGCAGCTTCAGTGAAGCCGTATGCCAAAGCATCGGACATACCCAGCATAATGTTAGCGCAGAAGCCTGCAGCTGCACCGGCATAAGCTACGAACATGCCCAGCACGGGAGAACGGCCAATGCCCATGTAAATTACTGCAGCCAGAGGCGGCATAACGATGAAGCCTGCATCACCGGCAACGTTGGTGTTAATAGCAACAAACATAATAGCAAAAGTTACCAGCCAGGATTTAGCACCACGCATAACCTTTTGCATCAATGCAACCAAGAAACCGCTCTTTTCTGCGGCAGCCGCACCGATTACGCACACCAATACCATGCCCAAGGGAGCAAAGTTAGTGAAGTTGCTTACAGCCTTGCTGTACATTTGGCGGAAACCGTCTTTCGTCAGGATGTTGACTACGCTGATGGTTTTGCCGGTACCGGGATGTACAGCACTAACGCCCATGCTGCCGAAAATAGCGGACAACGCCAAAACGATAACAGCCAAAATAACGAATAGAGTTACAGGATCCGGCAGAGCGTTACCAATGCGCTCTACAAAGTCCATGAGCTTATCTAAAAAGCCCCGTTGTTGTTGTTTTTCTTTTTCCATAAACACGCCTCCCTAATAAAACGAAAAGAGACTACACGCATCCCGTGTAGTCTCCATTGACAAGAATATTATACCTTGATGTACTGTATTTTGTCAACAAATTGTTTATTATTGCAGAAAAAAGGCTGTGACCAAATGTCATTACTATCATATCCCTAGGCGAATCATTGCGATTTTAGATCACAAGTGCCTAGTATCACCGAAGTGAAGCGAACCATACAGTAACTTGTTTTGCGAACAAGATTGGCCGCGAATCTTCGTTGCGATACTGCACGAAGTGAGCGTTAAGAAATCGCACGTGAGCCGCGGATATGATAGTATGACAAACGCCCCAGCCATCTCACATTTTATTTAACAATATCAATCTTAATTCCGGATTGGCGCATCATGTCCTCAGCCAGCTTATCAGGATAAGGGTTGGCGTAAACAATACGCTCAATGCCTGCATTAATAAGAATCTTAGTGCAAACCACGCAGGGCTGGTGCGTACAGTACAAAGTACCGCCGTTAACGGATACACCATGGTAGGCAGCCTGCACAACAGCATTCTGCTCCGCATGGATACCGCGGCACAGTTCGTGGTTCTTCCCGGATGGCACCTTCAATTGCTCCCGCAGGCAGCCGACTTCTGCGCAGTGAGGCAGATCCTTAGGCGTACCATTATAACCGGTAGCAACAATCTGACGGTTTTTGACAATCACCGCGCCAACGCTGCGGCGCAGACAGGTGGAGCGTTTGCTTACCACCTGGGCGATTTCCATAAAATATTCATCCCAATCAGGACGTACTTGCTCTGCCATCATCTTAAAGCGTACCGAAGATACGGTCGCCTGCATCGCCCAAACCGGGAACGATGTAGCCTTTCTCGTTCAGGTGGTCGTCAAGAGCAGCTGCGTAAATCTTTACATCCGGATGCGCAGCATTGAGCTTCAGCACGCCTTCCGGTGCAGCTACCAAGCACATGAAGCAGATATTCTTCAAGCCACGCTTTTTCAGCTGATCCACAGCAGCTACAGCGCTACCACCGGTTGCCAGCATGGGGTCTACCACAATGGTATAGGCATCCAGATCCTTGGGCAGCTTGCAATAATATTCCATAGGCTCCAAGGTAGTTTCGTTACGGCTCATGCCGATATGGCCAACATTAGCCTCCGGCAACACGGTCAAAACGCCTTCCATAAAGCCCAGGCCTGCACGCAGGATGGGGATAACGTTGACAGTACCATGGATACGGCTACCGGTAGTTTCGCACAATGGAGTGGTAACTTGGCATTCTTCCATGGGGATGCCTGCAGCTGCTTCAAAAGTCAACAGCATTGCCACTTCGCCGATAGTACGGCGGAAAGTAGCGCAATCGGTATTGATGTCGCGCAGGCGTGTCATTTTTGCTTTCAACAGGGGATGGTCAACAACTGTAATCTGCATAGGGATGTTCCTCTCTTTTTAAAATCGGAGCTTATTGGATATTAGGATACATAGGATATTTAGCGCAGAGAGCTGCTACGCGTTTAGCTGCTTCTGCATGTTTTTCTGCATCGGTGGGGTTATTCAATACCAAGCCCATGATAGCAGCAACTTCTTTGAAGTCTTCTTCCTTGAAGCCACGGGTAGTAGCTGCAGGAGTGCCCAGACGGATACCGCTGGTTACGAAGGGGCTGGCAGGATCGAAGGGGATGGTGTTCTTATTGCAGGTAATACCTACTGCATCCAGCAGGTGTTCTGCTTCTTTACCGGTCAGGTTCTTGTTGCGAACGTCAACCAGGATCAAGTGGTTATCGGTACCGCCGGATACCAAACGGAAGCCTTCTGCCTTTAAGCCTTCTGCAAAAGCTTTAGCGTTCTTAACGATGTTAGCTTGATATTCTTTGAATTCAGGTTTCAAAGCTTCACCAAAAGCAACAGCCTTAGCAGCGATAATGTGCATCAAAGGACCGCCTTGCAGGCCAGGGAATACAGCTTTGTTAATCTTCTTAGCGTATTCTTCGTTATTGGTCAGGATAATACCGCCACGAGGGCCACGCAGAGTTTTATGAGTGGTGGTGGTAACAAAGTCAGCATAAGGAACCGGAGACGGATGCAGACCTGCTGCTACCAGACCGGCAATGTGTGCCATGTCTACTAAAAGCATTGCACCGTTTGCATGAGCGATATCAGCAATACGTTTGAAATCGATAATGCGGGGATAAGCGCTAGCGCCTGCTACGATCATTTTGGGATGGTGCTCCTTAACCATCGCCTCCATAGCTTCGTAGTCAATCAGTTCAGTTTCTTTGTTTACACCGTAGTGAACTACATTATAGTAAGTACCGGAAATATTTACCGGGGATCCGTGGGACAGATGACCGCCTTGGGATAAATCCATACCCATCATGGTGTCGCCGGGTTTTAAGAAAGCAAAGTAAATGGTCATATTGGTGCTAGCACCACAGTGAGGCTGTACATTGGCAAATTTAGCGCCAAACAACTCCTTTGCGCGCTCGATAGCCAAGGTTTCAATCTTGTCTACATATTCACAGCCACCATAATAACGATGACCGGGATAGCCCTCAGCATATTTGTTGGTGAGGATGGTGCCCATAGCTTCCATAACTGCGGGAGTAACGAAGTTTTCAGAAGCAATCAATTCGATTTTGTTACGTTGACGGTTCAATTCCTCATGGATAATACCATCAATCTCAGGGTCTACAACAGCCAATTTTTCCAGATTCATTTCCAAGTCCCTCCAATATTAATTCAAAGCATTACGGGCGGTTTTCCAAATACTGCGCCCGCGGGCCACCTACTAGGGGCGGTCTGGTTCTGGCGGCAGTTAAAACTGCCTCGCCAATTTTGCTATATTGCAAACGTACCGGTACAGCCACTCTTTTCAAATGCATACCGATAAGCGTCTGGCCGACATCCAAGCCCAAATGAGCGCAAATGCTTTCTACAACCACAGGCTCTGCGAAATTTTCGTAAGCAGCCGTGGCCATAGCGCCACCTGCGTGGGCAACGGGGCGCACAGTAACCTCGGTGAGATTGTAAGCGTCCATAGTTTCCGCTTCCACAACTAGGGAACGGTTTAAATGCTCGCAGCATTGTACGGCCAAACGCAAGCCGTGATTATCACACACAGCCTTGAGGGCCTTGAACATGGCTACGGCTACATCACTGCTACCACCGGTGCCGATTTTAGCACCCAGCACTTCGCTGGAACTACAGCCTAAAACGAAGATTTGTCCCTTGCGGGGTTTAGCGATGCTGATTAATTCTTCCGCTGCCGCAGCAAGCTGATCTGCAGCTTCTTTTTCAACTAACTTCATATCCATAGCCACTTACCTTACTATACTCGGCACTTTTATTTCTCAAGTGCCATGATTTTATCTACGCGACGCGCATGACGACCACCGGCAAACTCGGTTTCCAGCCAAGTATCGGTAATCATTTCAGCCAAGCCTACACCGGTGGTGCGCTCGCCCATGCACAGTACGTTGGCATTGTTATGCTCACGGCTCATTTTTGCAGAGAATACATCTGCACACAAGGCAGCACGGATACCCTTGCATTTGTTAGCAGCAATGGAAATACCAATACCGGTACCGCAAATCAGGATGCCGCGTTCTGCACCGCTTTCGCCGCTAGTAATATCTTTGCAGAGTTTTTCTGCAAAATCAGGATAGTCAACAGATTCTTCACCAAAAGTACCATGGTCAACAACCTCGATACCTTTATCTTGCAAATATTTTTTGATATGATCCTTCAGATGCACGCCACCGTGGTCACATGCCATAGCAATTTTCATAAAATTACCTCCTTGTAATCGAATTCACATATTCTTATTCTATCATAAATCCCGGTAATTGTTTACCATTTTTTAATATTAATGTACCCTTTTCCAAAGTAATGATCTGATAGCCTGCAGCCTTGCGCAAACGATTCATGATTGCTAGGCCGATGCCATCCTCGCTGACGCCCTGTGCCAAAATAACCTCTGGTTTAGTGCGGTCGAAATCGCGCAGCAGATAGAATAAATCACCTGCCAACTGCTCCCTGCTATCGCCCCAACAGGACAACAGCACTTGCGGTGATTGCGGCAGCTGTGCTGCCATTGCGGAACTGCAAAGAACACCAATCTTTATCCCTTGCGCCACTGCCTTAGCCACCAGCTCAGGAAGCAAGGCTACAGCCTCCCCTTCCAAGAGGTAGACAGGCTCTTTAGGAGCGTAGTGAC
The DNA here is from genome assembly GCF_045124115.1 of Phascolarctobacterium sp. Lineage (GTDB taxonomy): Bacteria > Bacillota > Negativicutes > Acidaminococcales > Acidaminococcaceae > Phascolarctobacterium_A. The sequence continues at coordinate 107,779 of NZ_JBGVLF010000047.1, read as the reverse complement.
GATACTTCATCCCCGGAGCCTTAGGCTTAAAATTTTTATCTCCCATAAGGGCAGGATCAATCTCCATCGCCCCCAGTGCCTCCGTCAGCATTTCGTAGGTAACGCCCCCCGGTCGGCAGATAGTGGGAATCGGACTGGTAGTATCCACCACAGTGGACTCCAACCCAACGCCACAGGCCCCACCATCAATAATGGCAGCTATCTTGCCGTCCATATCTTCCAACACATCTTGGGCGTTAGTGGGACTGGGGCGCCCGCTGATGTTGGCGGATGGTGCAGCAATAGGACAGCCGCAGGCGCGGATAAATTCCTGGGCGTACTTATTGCCCGGGAAGCGTACGCCTACAGTATCCAGACCTGCGCTGGTCACATCGGGAACGATGGGTGCCTTGGGCACGATCATGGTCAAAGGTCCGGGCATAAAATGCTCCATGATTTTTTCCGCATTGGCATTCAAGCCCGTAGTCAACTGAGCAATATCTTCCTTGCGGGCAATATGCATAATCAAGGGATTATCTTGAGGACGTCCTTTAGCTGCAAAAATTTTTGCCACTGCCTCAGGATTCAAGCCATTGGCGCCTAAGCCGTACACTGTTTCCGTAGGGAAAGCTACAACCTCGCCTTGGCGGATCAATTCACCTGCTTTGCGGAAGATTTCCGCATCCTCAGAGTTCCCTTGTAATTTCCAATAGCATGTCTTCATAAGCATCCCCTCCCTTCGTAGTTTTTACAGCAAAGACCATACGCTCGATGCCTGCGTAATCCTTGCGAATAGCAGTTTTAGCGAAGCCTGCATTTCTGCACAGCTGTGCCACAGCCTCTGCTTGGTGGATGCCCACTTCAAAGGCCAGCAGACCTTCTGCCTCCATATGTTCGGCAGCTTCCGCTGTAATGCGGCGATAAAAATCAAGACCATCCTCACCGCCGTCCAAAGCAGTTACCGGCTCCTGCTGTACATCTTTATCCAAAGCAGCAATATCCCCAGCAGGAATATAGGGCGGATTGGAAACGATAATATCAAACTTTTTCTCTACAGGCAGTTTGCTGAACACATCGCTACGCACAAAGCCAATGCGCTCCTTGACATCGCCGATGGCATCAGCATTAGCCTTGGCAGTTACAAGGGCATCCACGCTAATGTCCACACCTACGCCCTTGGCATGGGGCAGATAGTCCAACAAGGAAACGATAATAGCACCGCTACCGGTACCGATGTCTAGAATCTTGACGTCACCTTCCCTGCGTAGGTATGGTGCTGCTTTAAGCAAGCTTTCTACCAGCAACTCTGTTTCCGGCCTAGGGACCAAAGTTGCCTTGTTCACCTTAAAGGTGTTACGCATAAATTCCTTTTCCCCAAGGATATAGGCCAAGGGTTCAAAATTGCCGCGACGGCGGACGTACTCCCTATAGATCGCCAACTCTTCCTCCGTCAGCGGACGTTCAAAGTCCACATACAGAGTAATGCGTTGGCACTTTAAGACAGCACAAAGCAGTACTTCGGCATCCAGGCGTGGATTTTCCACGCCCTTTGCTTCAAAGTACTGCTTTGTCCAATTTATGATTTTCATAATGGTCCAAACAGAATCAGCCATTTTATTTCACCTGTCGTAATTGCTCGCTCTGCTTAGCGGTAATCAATGCATCCAAAAGCTCGTCCATATCGCCGTTGACAATGGTGTCCAACTTATGCAGTGTCAGACCGATGCGGTGGTCGGTAACACGACCTTGGGGATAGTTATAAGTACGGATACGCTCGGAACGGTCGCCTGTACCTACTTGGCTCTTACGATCTTCAGCAGTAGCGGCACGTTGTTCTTCCTGGGCTTTTTCCAAAATGCGGGCACGGAGCACGCGCAAACATTTTTCGCGGTTCTTCAGCTGGGATTTTTCATCCTGGCATTGAGCCACGATACCGGTAGGAATATGGGTCATGCGTACTGCGGACTCGGTCTTGTTAACGTACTGGCCGCCTGCGCCACCTGCACGGTAGGTATCAATACGCAAGTCTGCAGGATTGATTTCTACATCCACTTCTTCCGCTTCCGGCAACACTGCTACAGTAACGGTAGAAGTGTGTACGCGGCCTTGGGATTCGGTCTCAGGCACACGCTGTACGCGGTGTACGCCGCTTTCAAACTTCATGCGGCTGTACACACTGTCGCCGTTGATCTGAAAGACAACTTCCTTGAATCCGCCCAGTTCGGTAGGGGAAGAATCCATAACTTCTACCTTCCAGCCACGGGTTTCTGCGTAGCGCATATACATGCGGAAGAGCACGCCTGCAAAGAGAGCTGCTTCCTCGCCGCCTGCACCGCCGCGGATTTCCACAATTACGTTTTTATCATCATTGGGGTCGGAAGGCAGAAGCAGAATGGTCAGGCGCTGTTCATACTCCTCGATTTGAGGTTTCAGCTCCTTCAATTCTTCTTTCGCCATTTCCGTCAGTTCGTCATCCTCATTGGCATTGAGAATTTCTTCTGCTTCGTCACGGGCAGCGCACATATCGCGGTACTCACGATAAGCAGTGACAATGGGTTCCAGTTTGGCATGGGCTTTTGTTGCCTTCAACCAATTGGCTTGGTCGGCAATAACATCCGGGTCGCTGATTTTCGCTTCCAGGTCTAAATATCTGTCTTCAATGGCCTGTAATTTATCGAGCATATTTTCTCTCCCTATTCTAATTATTGTTCAGTCAGTTCTTCTTCCGGCAGGACAGCTTTCAAAGAAGCAATAGCTACTTCGATTTGGCTATCGTCCGGTTGTCGGGTGGTGAGCTTTTGCAAAAGCAGTCCCGGCATAATAGCGTAATGTACCAGCTTATTATCCGCATGAGCACCGGCGAAACGGATCAACTCGTAGCTGACACCAGCAATGACAGGCATCAGGATAATGCGGGAAGCAATACGTTCCACCAAATTGGGCCAGCCTAAAAAAGTAAAGATAAACATGCTGATCAGCATGACAATCATCAAAAAGTTGGTGCCGCAACGGGGATGCAGGGTGCTGAAAGGGCGTACATTTTCCACTACAAGGGGCAGACCTGCCTCATAGGTGTAGATGGTTTTGTGCTCCGCACCATGGTATTGGAACACCCGTTGAATTTCTTCCATAGAGGAAATTCCGGCAATATATGCCAAGAAAATAATCATACGCAGCACGCCCTCTGCCAAGTTGAGCAGCATGGGGTCATTGGTCAAGCTATGCATAAAGCGCATGGACCAAGTGGGGATGATGATGAAAAGACCAATGGCTAAAGCCACAGAGGTGATAATAGTCAACACCATTTCCCTATCAGAAAGCTGTTCGTCTTCATCGCCGCTGATTTGTGCAGAATAAGCCAAGGCTTTCATACCATCATATAAAGATTCAAATAAAGCAATAACGCCGCGAAGCAGCGGTTTTTTCAAAATCGGATATTTATCGCGGATGCTGTTTACCGGGTTCACGTCCACTGCGATTTCCCCGTCGGGCTTGCGAACGGCTACGGCAACCTTGTCCACGCCGCGCATCATAACGCCCTCAATTACAGCTTGTCCGCCTACATTAGGTTTCTTGCAGCAACTGTTATTCATAATTTCTCCTGAAAAAGAACAACAGCAGAGCAACTAAGCTGCTCTGCTGTAAATATAAAAATTATTGTTCTTTGTTGTAACGTTTGTTGAATTTTTCAATACGGCCGCGAGCAGCTACGTTACGTTGTTGACCAGTGAAGAATGGATGGCATTTAGAGCAAACATCCACGCGAACTTCTTTCTTAGTGCTACCGGTTACGAAGCTTGCGCCACATGCGCAGGTAGCAGTAACTTCACCATAATTGGGATGAATCTTTTCTTTCATTCTTTACACCTCACTTTTAGAACAGATTAGTTTCATCAGTTAAGAAATTAACACTACATTAGTGTATCACATAGCACAATGTAAAGCAAGAGATTTTTATTTTATTTTTCAAATCCCTACGCCTTGCACGTAATTGATAAATTGTTGGGCTGTACGTCCGGAAATACCACCGTGGTTCAGCTCCCACTTTTTAGCCTCCGCACACAGCTTCTCTTCGGGAATATCCAAACCCTGCTTTTTAGCAAGCTCGCAAACAATGTTGAAGTATTCCTTTTGGTTGGGCTGGCCATAGTAAATAGTGCAACCAAAACGGTTGACTAGGCTCAGCTTCTCCTGCATGGTGTCGGACTTGTAGATACCGTCTTCTTCCGTCACATCATTACGGTCCTTCCAAGTCTCGTTAATCAAATGACGGCGATTGCTGGTAGCATAAATCAAGATATTGTCAGGACGCACTTCCAGACCGCCTTCGATAATCGCCTTGAGATATTTATACTCAATCTCAAATTCTTCAAAGCTTAAATCATCCATATAGATAACAAAGCGATAATTGCGGTTCTTAATTGTAGCAATAACCTGGGACAAATCGCGGAACTGATGCTTATAAATCTCAATCATGCGCAAGCCTTGGTCATAGTACTTGTTAATCAACGCCTTAATGCTGCTAGACTTGCCTGTGCCGCTGTCGCCAAAAAGCAGGACGTTATTAGCAGGGCGACCTTCCACAAAGGCTTCCGTATTTTCCAAAAGGCGCTGCTTTTGGCGTTCATAGCCCACCAAATCATCAAAAGTGATGTTTTCCGTATTGGAAATAGGCACCAATTCTGCCTCGCAGCCTTCCTCGTGAATCAGGCGGAAAGCCTTGTTCAAGCCCAGAGTGCCCACGCCATATGCTTTATAAAAATCAGTGACAAGAGCAAAGACTTCTTCCCCATCCTTAGCTGCCGCAATAGCGCTGCTCAACGCCTGCACCTTATCGCTGATATTCTTGTTATAACGACGCTCCTTCTTCTCCACTGCCGCATAATCCGTAATAATGGAGAAACAGTTAATACCTAATTCCTTTTCCAAGGGAGCAAAGTTATAGTGGAAAAGCTTTTTGAACACAGCATAATCAGCTTTAGCAAAGCTGTTTACACTGCCATGGCAAGCGCCCACTTTTTCGCAAGTAATGGCAAAAGGATTCTCGCAGCTGATGAGCAGATAGGTCAAGTAGTTCTGCCACAAGTTATGGTTGAAGCCGTAAACAGTAGCAATATCTAAAAGTCGATGGATTTGGTCATAAATGCGATCTACCAAATCTTCCTTCACATAATTACCGGTAGCAAATTCTTCGCACACATCCGCTAAAGGATAGAGCAAATTATCCTCCGGCAGATTGCGGTAAACAATAAGTTGGGAAACTAATCTATGCATATCTTACCCCTCACAAAAAGCAAATTTATCTACATCAAACATACCCATATCCGTAATCCGTAAGTGCGGAATAACGGGCAGAGCCATAAAACTTAAACTGATAAAAGGATCAATACCCTTGGGCACGCCTTGTGCATGAGCCAAAGTACGAATTTCTTCTAAGGAAACTATGAGCTGTTCTGCCGGAGCACTGCTCATCAAGCCGCAAATAGCCAAAGGCACACTGCCCTTCACCTGCCCTGCTTCTACCAAGGTATAACCGCCTTGCAAGTGTACCAGCTGATGGGCAGCCACTGCCATATCCTTGGGTGTACTGCCAATAACAATCAAGTTGTGGGAATCGTGTGCAACCGTAGTGGCAACGGCACCGTTGCGCAAGCCATAGCCTGCAATGAGTCCCAATCCCATGTAGCCTGTGCCATGGTGACGTTCCAAGACAGCAATCATGTGCAAACTGCCTGCCGCCAAAGCAGCGGGAACATCTGCACCGCCAATGCTTTCCTTTGCCGTTAGAATTTCCCCGGGCAGCATCCTAATGACAGGATATTCTTTTTCCGCCGCAAATTTCTCCACAGCAAAGTCCGCCTCAGTAAAGGGAGCAGGACGTACGCTGCCCTGCAGTGCAGGAGCTGGGACAAGAGGCACTACTTTAGCAGCCTTTGCCACAGCATCTTCACCTTTGTGGAATACGTGCAAAGGACGTAACGCTTCCAGATTGTCAAAAACAACAATATCCGCCTGCCACCCCGGTGCAATAGCACCCAAACGGTGTAAGCCGTAAATCTTAGCAGCGTTGATGGATGCCATGCGCAGCGCACGCACAGGGTTCATTCCTAAAGCCACAGCCATTTTTACACAGTGGCGGATACTGCCTTCCTTACGGATATCAGCTAAATGTTTATCATCAGTGCAAAAGGCCATGTTCTGTACATCCACGCCCTCTGCCAAGGCACCTTGTAAAACAACCTGCAAATTTTTAGACGCACTGCCTTGGCGTACCAGCACCGCCATCCCTGCACGCAGTTTTTCCCTAGCTTCCGCCCAAGAAATGCTTTCGTGATCCGTATCAATGCCGCTGGCTGCATAAGCTTGCAGCGCCGTACCGCCTAACATGGGAGCGTGCCCGTCAATAACGCGTTTTTTCTGCAACGCCAACTCCAACTTTGCCAACACATCAGGAGCATCGTTCAAGACGCCGGGCACATTCATCATTTCGCCCACGCCCAAAACACCGGGCTCATCCATAAGTTCCACCATGGCTGCAGCATCCATAATGCAGCCTGCATGTTCAAAAGGAGTTGCAGGCACACAACTAGGCAGCTGCACATAGTAGTTGATGGGCATGTGCCCACCTGCCTGCAGCATGTAGCGGATACCCTCCGCCCCTGCCACATTGGCAATCTCATGGGGATCCGTAATCAAGGTCGTAACGCCCCAAGCCAATTCTTCGGCGCAGTAATGCTCAGGAGCCGCCATACTGCTTTCCACGTGGCAATGAGCGTTAATAAGACCGGGGGCAATAAATGCCCCCGCCACGTCAATTTCCTTTTTTGCTGCAGAATAGGTTCCGTAGGGCGCAATCCCGGCAATCACTCCGTCCGCCAGTACGACCTCGCCCCCGTAAACGCTTTCCGTCAGCACATCTACAATTTTGCCATTACGCAGCAGCACATCACCGGGTTCTTTGCCCAAGGCTACTGCTCGTACATGCTTATTCATAACACGCCTCGTTTACTGCAAACACAATTACATGTAGATATATTTTAAAATAAAGATAATAGCTAATAGATAGAGAATCCAGTTAATCTTCTTGGTCTTGCTATTGCCTGCCAACAGGTTCATAGCTACATAAGCAATAACGCCAAAAGCAATACCTTCGGAAATGGAGTATGCAAAAGGCATGAAGATAGTTGCCATGTATGCAGGAACAGCTTCGGAATAATCTTCAAAGTCAATCTTCGCCAAACCGCCTACCATGAGGAAGCCTACTACAATCAGAGCAGGAGCGGTGGCAAAAGCAGGAATTGCCAAGAAGATAGGTGCCAGGAACAAGCTCAGCAGGAAAAGTACAGCTGCAGTCAAGGAGGTTAAACCGGTACGACCGCCTACAGCAACACCGGTGCTGCTTTCTACGAAGGTAGTAACGGTAGAAGTACCCAAAACTGCACCTACGGTAGTAGCCAAGGAGTCAGCCATTAAAGCGCCCTCAATTTTCGGCAGCTTGCCATCCTTGTCCAGCATATTCGCTTTGGAGGCTACGCCGATCAAAGTGCCCAAAGTATCAAAAAGGTCAACAAACATGAAGGCAATCATAACAGCGATAAAGTTAAAAGTGCCTACCATACTAAAATCAAGCTGCATAAAAGTGGGAGCCAAGCTGGGAATGGAGAAACCATTGGAGAAGTTGGGCAGTACGGAGAACATACCCAGCTTAGGATTAGGAATATAGATGCCGGTCAATTCGCAGATAACGCCCAAGCCCCAAGTTGCCAAAATGCCCAAGAGGATACCGCCGGGAACCTTCTTAATCAAGAAAGCAGTGGTAAGGATAATACCTACCAGTGCCAGGAAGGCACCGATGCCGGTGGAATGGAAGGAACCATCAGCCAACGCTTGACGGAAGGGATACAGGCCAACCAAGCAAGGTCCATCCACAATAATTTTAGAGTTCTGCAGACCAATGAAAGCAATGAAAAGGCCGATACCACCGGTAACGCCCAGTTTCAAAGAAACGGGAATGCAGTTAAACAAAGCCTCTCTGATTTTTGTCAGAGACATGATGATGAAGAGAATACCTTCCATAAAAACGGCAGCCAGAGCAACCTGCCAGGAATAACCCATAACGCCGCAGACAGTATATGCAAAAAAAGCGTTGAGCCCCATACCGGGAGCCAATGCGAAAGGATAATTACTAAAGAACGCCATGAACAAAGTACCTAAACAAGCACCCAAAGCCGTAGCAGTGAAAACAGCGCCTGCATCCATACCGGAAGAACCTAAAATACCCGGGTTAACAGCCAAAATATAGGCCATAGTCATAAAGGTAGTCAAGCCTGCCACCAATTCAGTCTTTACTGTGGTGCCATGCTCCTCCAGCTTGAAAAATTTAGCCAAGAAATCCATACTAACGCCCTCCTTAAAACAAAAATCAGTAGGTCAAAATCTCCGGACCGTTTTCCGTAATCAAAATGGTGTGCTCCCATTGGGCGGACAGACTGCCGTCTTCGGTATAAACTGTCCAATCGTTGGCAGCGTCTACAAAAACGCCTTTACGCCCCATATTGATCATAGGCTCGATGGTGAAGATCATACCCGGTGCCAGAACCATACCCGTGTTGCGTTTGCCCACATGGCAGACAAAGGGGTCTTCGTGGAATTCCACGCCTACACCATGACCGCCGAACTCGGTAACTACACTGTAGCCATGTTTCTTTGCCAATGCGGATACTGCTGCACCAATATCGCCCAAATGCGCCCAGGGCTGAGCTGCTTCAATGCCTTTCAGCAGGCACTGCTTGGTGATTGCCACCAGATCGGCTGCAGGCTTACGCACCTTGCCAATCATAAACATGCGGGAAGCATCCGCATAATAACCTTTGTAAATAGTGGACACGTCCACATTGACGATATCACCACTTTTCAGCACGTCGTACTGGCTGGGGATACCGTGGCACACTTGGTCATTAACGGAAGTGCACACACTTTTGGGGAAGCCGCAAAAGCCTAAAGGTGCGGGAGTTGCCCCATGAGCAATAGTGAAATCATATACAATGGTATTGATTTCTTCCGTAGTCATGCCTGCTTTAATATGCTTAGCAACCTCATCCAGTACTGCAGTATTAATAGCGCAGGCTTCACGGATGCCGGCAATCTGCTCCGGAGTCTTGATCATCTCACGGGTAGGCACTTCCTTGCCTTGGGATTGCAACAGTGCCAGTTTAGCATCGTTCATCTGGTGGCAGTCTGCATAAGCTTTACCGCTGCCACACCAACACAAATTATTATCAGTCATCTTTATTCTCCTTTACTTGCACTCAAAAAAACTATTACACCTTATTGTAACACGAATTAAGCGACTTTTCACATTTTCCTACTAAATTATTATGACAAAGCAAGTTTTTTCTGCTAAAATACTTCTATACATAAAAACGGAGGCTAAAAATTTTATGGAACAATATGCAATGTACTTTATAGACCTGGTGCTTCATTTGGATAAGCATTTGCCTGAGATCATGGCAGCTTATGGTCATTTTATCTACGCTATTCTTTTCTTAGTAGTTTTCTGCGAGACAGGCCTGGTTGTAACCCCCTTTCTCCCCGGCGACTCCCTGCTCTTTGCCTGCGGCGCTTTGGCAGCCACTGCTCCCGACGGCATGGACATCAAAATCATCACGGTTATTTTCCTTGTATCGTCCATTCTCGGCGATGCGTGCAACTATATGATTGGCGAAACGCTGGGTATGCGCATGATCAACTCCAAGATTATCAAGAAGGAGCACGTGGACAAAGCCAGCAACTTCTACGCCAAACATGGTCACAAAGCTATTTTCTTGGCACGTTTCGTGCCCATTGTCCGCACCTTTGCCCCCTTTGTGGCAGGCGTGGGCAAAATGCACTACATGACTTTCGCACATTACAATGTTGTCGGCGCTGTAGTGTGGGTGTTCCTCTTTGTTGGCGGTGGTTACTTCTTTGGCAACATTCCTGTAATTAAACAAAACTTTACTTTAGTAACTTTGGGCATCGTAATTTTCTCCGTCCTGCCCGTCCTGTGGGAGCTGGTTGGCAAAAAACTTTTCCACAGGGAATAATTGCACATAAAAAATTAAACCATGGGTGTAGCAGTTACGTCTGCTTCTCCCATGGTATTTTAATAACAAATAAGTATTAGGAGGAATCCTCATGTACAGATTTAACAGCGATTACACCGAAGGCTGCCATCCTGCCATTTTAGAGCGTTTGGTTGCTACTAATATGGACCAAACCGACGGCTACGGTTTAGACCCTTACTGCGACGACGCCCGTGCCAAAATCAAAGAATACTTTGGCTGTCCTAATGCGGATGTACACTTTTTAGTAGGCGGTACCCAAACTAATCTAACCGTTATCTGCGCTGCTTTGCGTCCCCACCAAGCCGTATTCGGCACGGACGCCAGCCATATCAACACCCACGAAGCAGGTGCCATCGAGCATGTGGGCCATCGTGTTCTGCCCTTGCCTACGGAAGACGGTAAGCTGACTGCAGCCCAAATCAAAGCAGAATGGCTTAAATATGACACAGACCCTGCCCGCGAGCATTGGGCGCAACCCAAAATGGTCTACATCTCCCAGCCTACGGAAATCGGCAGCATGTACAGCAAACGCGAACTGGAAGAACTTTACGCTGTATGTAAGGAAGCAGGCTTATATCTGTTCATTGACGGTGCCCGTTTAGGCTACGCTTTAGGCGCTCCTGATAACGATATTACCCCAGCAGAACTTGCTGCCAACTGCGACGTATTCTACATCGGTGGTACAAAATGCGGCCTGCTCTTTGGCGAAGCAGTAGTAATTCTAAACGATGCACTCAAGCCTGATTTCCGCACCATCGCTAAGCAATGCGGTTCTATTTTAGCCAAAGGCCGTCTTTTAGGCGTGCAATTCGGTGCAGCCTTTACTGACGGACTCTACACCAAGATCTGCGCTAAAGCTACTTTGCAGGCTCTAAAGATTCGCGATGCCCTACTAGCTAAAGGCTTTAAATTCGTCACCGACTCTCCCACCAACCAGCAATTTGTAATTATGACGCCGGAGCAATTTGCCAAGCTCAGCGAAGAATTCGCCCTAAGCCACATTGCCTACCTGCCCGACGGCAACTACAGCGTGCGTATCTGCACCAGCTGGGCAACTCTAGATGAGCAGGTGGATAAACTCATCGCTATGATTAACGAACTGTAATCAGCTCCCGCAAAAAATTATAACGTAAAACGCCCTTCTTCCTATGGATTCGTTGCTAGCCATAGGCGAAGGGCGTTTCTGTTTTTATCTTTTACATTTATGGAGGAAGGTTTGAAGATTTGTGATTTTTAAGAAGGATTATTTTTCAGCTTTGTGTTTGGGAACAGTGCTCATGATGGAGACAATTGCTACCAAAGTCATGAAAACGTTGAACAAGAGGGCAATGGCAGCAGCATAACGGATAGCTACGTTATCAGCACGGCCAACGAACAGCCAAGCCATGGGTACATTGGATACGTGCATCAGACCGGTGTACAGAGCAGCGGAAATTGCTACGCCAAAGGCAGCACCCAAAGAAGAAGCCATTTTGTAGATACCTGCAGCAGCGCCAACTTGGTCTTCGGGAACGTTGGACAGGGCAGCATCGGTGGACGGAGTTGCATAGAAGCCTAAGCCGATACCAAAGAGAGTATAGCCGATAACCGCAGCAATAATGTATTGCCATTCATAGAGGAAGCTCATGGAGAGCAGCAGGATACCGGTTGCAGTAATGGAGCAGCCGATGATCATGGGCTTGCGTGCGCCCCAACGTTGCAACAGTTTTTCGCCTACGCGTATGGTTGCCAAAATTGCTACCAAGTAACCGATAGTCAGCATACCTGCTTCGAAAGCGCTCATGCCGGAAGCATGTTGTACTAAGGACAAGGATACCAACAAGGTACCTGCAGCACCGTTCAGCAGGAAGTTGGACAGGGTTGCACCGGAATAAGTTTTATTGTTAAAGATTTTGAAGTTTACGAAAGCGTTATCTTTAGAGTTTTCGATTTTGTAGAAGGCAGCAAAGGCTACCGCAAATACGCCTGCCAAGCCCATAATAAGGGGATTAGTCCAACCAAGTTTAGAGCCTTGGCCTACTACTACGTTCAAAGATACCAAAGCAATCATGAAAGTGATCAGACCGGACCAGTCAAAGCCTTTCTTCTTGCCGTCATCTTCAACTTTGGATTCGGGAGTGCCATAAATCAACAGGAAGCTTACAATGGAGATGGCAATGGAAATCCAGAAGATGTAGCGCCAACCAAAGTTGGAAGCCATGTAGCCGCCAAAGAGGGAGCACAGACCGCTGCCGCCCCAAGAACCGATGGACCAGAAGCTTACAGCTCTTTGACGTGCTACGCCATCATAGTAGGCTTTGAGTAGCGCCAAGGTAGAAGGCATGATGCAGGCAGCAGATAGGCCTTGGATAATACGACCTGCCATCAGGAAGGTAACAGTATCAGCAGGGGAAAGCACAATCAACAGAGAGCCAACAGCGTTGAGGATTACGCCCAACAGAGTTACTTTTACACGGCCGATACGGTCGCCCAAGCCGCCCATTACTACGATGAAGATACCGGAGAACAGTGCGGTGATAGAAACGGCAATGTTCATCCAAGTTGCTTCGATGCCCAGTTCAGCGCTCATGGTAGGAGCAATATTTAAAGTGGTTTGTGCAAACAGCCAGAAGGTAATTACGCCAAGGACAATGCCCAACAGCAGTTTATCATTGCCTTGGTATTGGGTAGCAGTGTTGTTACTCATGATAAAATCCGCCTTTCGATTATTTCTTGATCAGCCACAAGCCTGCGGCAATCAGCATAGTTTTGATACCGTGTTCAATGGTGGGATGCAGTACGGGTGCCCAGAAAGGAGAGTGAGGACCGGGCAGAGTTGCCACAGTGCCTTCAGCCACAGCCTTAGCATATTTTTCCGGTGCAGTACCGCCCACGAACCAATACACATAAGGTACATTCCACGCACGTCCATAACGGCTGAAGTCTTCGCTAGCGCCTGCAGGAGGACATTCGGTAACGTTTTCTTGACCAAAATGTTCCGCAAAGGCCTCAGCAATCTTCATGGTTGCTTCTTTATCATTAACAGTCAGGGGGAAATCATTGATAGGTTCATAGCTGGGCATTTTCGGTGCGTTGGAAGCGGCAGCCTCAGCATCACAAACGCGTTTTACAGCAGCCAGAACATGTTCGCGTACTTCTTCGTCGGTAGTACGGATGTTGAGTTTGATATATGCTTCATCAGGGATGATGTTTTCAGCAGTGCCTGCGTGGAACTCGCCTACGGTAATAACAGCTTGGGTTTGGGGAGGAACTTCACGAGCAACTACAGCTTGCAGGCGCATTACTGCGGAAGCAGCCATAATAATGGGGTCGATGGCGTTGTTAGGCATACCGCCGTGGCCGCCTTTGCCATAAAAAGTTACTTTCATGCTGTCGCCGGCAGTGAGGATTTGTCCTGCTCTGTAGGAGCAAGTACCTGCCATGCCCTGTACCAAATGTTGACCTAAGATAATATCCGGTTTGGGGAAACGGTCCATAAGACCATCTGCCAACATAGCTTTGGAACCTGCAGCAATTTCTTCACCGGGTTGGAAGATACCGATTACAGTACCCTTCCAAGCATTCTTGCTAGCGTTCATTACAGTCAAAGCGCCCAGCAGCCAGGTGATGTGCATATCGTGGCCGCAAGCGTGAGCCAAAGGCACAGTTTTACCGCTTTTATCTACGGTAGTAGCAGTGCATGCGTAGTCGACGCCGGTGTCTTCTTTCATGGGCAAGCCGTCCATGTCGGCACGCAGCATAATTACGGGGCCTTCACCATTTTTGATTTGCGCAACTACGCCGGTTACGCCAACTTTTTCCGTTACCTCTACGCCGATATTACGCAGATAAGCTGCAACCTTAGCAGCAGTATTGAACTCTTGCATGGACAATTCCGGTGCCATGTGCAGTTCTTTGTAAATTGCTTCGACTTTAGGGATTACTTCTACAATTGCGGGATTTACTACATCAACGAATGCCATTGTAAAAAATCAACTCCTTCTCATAAATGTAAGTAATAACTTTTATAACAACATTAAAGAAACTGTTTCCTTAATCTGAATTATACACTACTCTTTTTATTTTGGCAAGTGTTTTTTTAATATTTCTTTAATAAAAAAAAAGAAATAGGACTGTCCGTCCAAGCAATGGTATATCACAAGCGAATCATTGGAATTTTAGCTTGCGAGTGCTTAGAATCACCGAAGTGAAGCGAACCATATAGTATCTTGTTTTTCGAACAAGATCGGCCGCGAATCTTCGCTGTGATTCTGCACGAAGCAAGCGTTAAAAAATCCCACGTGAGCGGTGATATGCCATTGCGAGGACAACTCACAGTCCTTACAGTTTCTCTTAGATATTCAATTTATAAATTTTGCCTGGTCTGCCGCGATTAGCGGACAGTTCCTCGCCCACTACGTGCACAAGTTCTACACCGGCGAGAGAACCAAGAATGCGCCGGATATTTTGCTCGCTGACAGCCAGCTTAGCAGCCATCTGTGCCACTGTAAAACGGTCACTGCTAAAGGAGTTTACTGCAGCTACCAACTTGCGAAAAGTTTTGACGCTGACCGCAGCTTGATGCAATTGTGCCACAACCTGCGGATCATCGGAAAAATAATCGTATTCCAAATGGGAACCGCTTTCGTCCAACTCTACCATTTTGCCGTTATGTTCAATAATAACCAGACCTGCCTGTTTTCTTTCAGCATAAGCCAAAAGCGCCTTCTGTGCGTTGAACTCCGCTTGAGCTACAGTTTCGCCGTAACCAATGCCGATATGGATGGGCACCACGAAATTAATGGCTACATTCATCTGCGCCAATGCTTCTTGGATAGCCTGTACGTAATTTTCTACTACGCCACGGGAGCTAAAGATAACATAACGGCCACTGCCCTTATCAATCAAATAGCCGTTCAACGTGGCGGACAAAGGTAGCAGAATCCCCTTCAACTTCCAATCCAGCATCTGCATGGTGGAAGCATATTGGTTCTTTGCTACCAGCTTGGCATAATCGGAAATAGAAATTACGACAGTACCAACTTGAGAAGTTCTAAAATAATTGGTTTTGATTTTTTCAGAAAGCAACTTCAAGCCTTGGGCAATCTCCTGCTTAGTCAGTGTCAGGTACATTACCGGTACGCCCATTTCTTCCAAACAGTTACGCACGCCTGCTACTGCAGTAATAGCGTAATCAATCTTCCCCTGCAGCCACAGTTGCTGATGGAAACGTGCTACCTGCTCCACCATCTCCGAGCCAATATCTTCAAAATATTTAATGTGGATTTCAGGGAAGTTAATCCCCATCTCCCCAATAACGCTTTCAATATCCAGCATTCCCTTATACATATCAATAGATACGCGAGGAACGGAAGTTATTAACCTTGCCATAATCTGGATAATGGTGCGATACAAGCCTGCGCCCAAAGTAGGGCAGTAATCCGCTGTGTAATCGTTCTGCAGATAGGGCTTCGCCAGCTCGTAGGGCATGGGGCCGGAAAACAGCCATCCATCCACTTTATGCCTTGCCTTTTGCAGAATCTCCGGCATTTCCTGCTCGCTTTGGAAAGGAAAAGGAATAAACTGCACATCAGTGCTGTAGTCCACGCTTACGTCCATAATTCTATCTACTGACGAAGCAAAACCGATAATACCAATACGATATCTCATCTTAATCCTTACCCTTTCTTCCCAAACATCAAATTTAACAGTGGCGGAATGCACAAATTAATTGCCAGCACCCGCACCAATTGATATGTTAATATAACCGAAACATTTTCCTGCATACTCATGCCTGCCAAACACATTTCTGCAATACCACCTGGCGCCATAGCTAAAAAAGCGGTAATCAGACTAAAGCCGTAGCGGGCACTAAGAACGTAGCTCATGCCAATGCTCACCACGATTAAGAAAGCAGTACCCACCATGATAAAGGGCACCATCTTCCGTGTAGCCCAAATCCGTTCCGCTTCCAGCTGCATCCCCATATAAAGACCGATGCTTACTTGGGCAGGAGCCATCAAATAAGCAGGCACGGGCTGCACACCGTTGCTATAAACAGCAAAGGCAGCCGTTGCCAAAATAGGCCCCAAAAGCCGCGGTGTGGGTAGATGCACCTTGCCTGCAATAAAGCAGCCCAGCACTGCCAAAGGGATGAACACCAACCAGTGCACGCCCCCATGGTTAGGCATGGTAATACTGTTGCTGATCACTTTAGCATCCAACAGCCAAATTACTAAAAACGGTACCGTAACGACTACGCTAAGCAGGCGCAGCACCTGCATTACTACTACCACGTTAGGGTTAACGTCCTTGTCTTCTTCCGCCAGCAGCATGGTCAAAGTCATGCCACCCGGCAGCATCCCCATAATACAGCTTTTCAAATTTTCCTGAGAAATTTTAGCTGTAATGAAGGCAAGAAGCATACTTGCACCAAGAATAACTACGGTGGCTTCCGTTACCCCCAACAGTTCTTCTAAAAAACGATTCCAAGTATCTCCTGTAAAGGTAGAGCCGATGCCGTAGCCTGCTATCATCAAAGCGTATTCACGCCACTGTTTCGGCCACGAAACAGCCTTGCGCCTAGCAAAAGTTTTGCAGAGGACGCCTGTGAGCAAACCTCCCAGCAGAAAGGGAATAGGAAGGTGCAGACGCACTAAAATATTGCCTAAGCACAGAGCCATGATAAACAATAGTATACGATTCAACAGCATAGGCTCCCCCTCCTTATCCCCCAACAGGAAAAATATCAATAGTTCTTTAAATCAGAAGTCTTACTCCTCTTCCACCTCAGCGTGGTCCGCACCCAAAGCCTGCATAATACGGCTAATAAGTTCACCGCGATTAGTGTGAGCGGAGGAAGTATAGGTCATAATTTCGTGCTCTTTCAGGCCCATTTCCCTTTTGAACAGCGCCTTTTGGCTCATAGCTGCATTCTTGCTCAGCTTATCGCTCTTAGTCAAGATAACTTGTACGTTGAGCCCGCATTGCTTCAGCCAACGGAAACATTCCAAATCGCTTTCCAAAGGCTTGTGGCGGATATCGATCAATTGGCACACCAGCGCCAAATTTTCACTACCGGACAGATACTTGCTGATAAAGCCGGACCATTGCTCCTTGTTGCTCTTATTGGTACGGGCGAAGCCGTAACCGGGCAAATCCACCAAATAAAAACGTGCGCGCTCGTCCAAGCCTTCGCTGGCACGTTTAGCTTCTAATTCGTAGAAGTTGATGGTTTGGGTTTTACCAGGAGTAGCGCTGACACGTGCTAAACCGTTGCGACGGCACAGGGAATTGATCAAAGAAGATTTCCCCACATTACTGCGGCCGATAAAAGCAGCCTCAATCATCTTATCCGCAGGGTACTGGTCGGCACGTACTGCGGAAGCCACGTATTTGGCACGGATAATATCCCAGGTTCCTTTGTTCATGTTAATCCTCCAAGGCTATCTTCAGCACATCGTCCAAATGACGGACGGGAATAAACTCCATTTCTTTACGTACATTGTCCGGCAGATCCTCTAAATCCTGCATATTGCGCTCAGGCAACAGTACAGTCTTAACGCCGTAGCGGTAGGCAGCCAGCATTTTTTCCTTGATGCCGCCTACAGGCCATACTTTGCCGGAGAGAGTGATTTCACCGGTCATTGCCAACTTGCCGCGCACCTTGCGCCCTGTCAATGCAGAAACCATAGCGGTAACCATAGTTACGCCTGCAGACGGACCGTCCTTAGGCACTGCGCCTTCCGGCAAGTGAATATGGATATCGTTCTTCTCGCCAAAGTCTTCCGCAATCCCCAAAGCTTTGGCACGACTGCGGATGTAGGTATAGCCTGCTTGCGCACTTTCCTTCATGACATCGCCCAGTTGGCCGGTCAAAGTCAAGCCACCTTTGCCTTTGAAAGTCAGCACTTCTACCTTCAGCAGTTCACCGCCTACGCTGGTCCACGCCAAACCATTGCAGGTACCTACTGCAGGCTCCAAGCTGATATCGTCATCCATAAAGAGGACTTTGCCAAGGAAGCTTTCCAAATTTTTACCTGTAACTTGGGCACCCTTGCCCTTGCCTTTAACGATCTTATAAGCAATCTTGCGGCATACTGCTGCCAGCTTGCGCTCTAAATTACGCACGCCTGCTTCACGAGTATAATCGTGAATAATGCGACGGATTGCCTTCTCACTAAAGGATACTTTGTATTTATCCAAGCCGTTTTGTTTCAACTCCTTGGGGAGCAGATGTAGTTGGGCAATTTTTACTTTTTCTTCGTCCGTATAGCTGGAAAGCTGAATAATTTCCATACGGTCCAACAAGGCAGGAGGAATAGTTTCTACAGTGTTGGCAGTTACAATCCAGAATACATGGGACAAATCAAAGGGAAACTCAATAAAGTGGTCGCTAAAAGCGTGGTTTTGTTCCGGGTCCAACACTTCCAGTAATGCGGAAGCAGGATCGCCTCGGAAATCGGCTGCCATTTTATCAACCTCGTCCAAAAGGAAGACAGGGTTCATGCAGCCTGCAGTCTGCATACCATGGATAATACGACCGGGCATGGAGCCGATATAGGTACGGCGATGGCCGCGAATTTCCGCTTCATCGCGAATACCGCCCAAAGATACACGGGTAAACTTACGGTCAATAGCTTTAGCAATGCTAAAAGCCAAACTTGTTTTGCCCACGCCGGGAGGACCAACCAAGCAGAGGATGGGACCATGGGCATGAGGAGCCAAAGCGCGTACTGCCAAATATTCAAGAATACGCTCTTTAACCTTCTTCAAACCGTAATGGTCGGCGTCCAAAGTTGCTTGGGCTTTATTCATATCAAAATTATCTTCCGTATACTTGCCCCAAGGCAGGCTAAGCAGCGCATCAATATAGCTGCGGATTACAGCGCCTTCGGGAGTCATAGGAGGCATCTTTAAGAGACGGGCAAACTCCTTGTTCAGCTTGGTCGCCACATCTTCAGGCATATCCAATTCTGCTACTTGGCGTTTGTATTCAGCAATTTCGCTTTGTACGTCTTCTGCTTCGCCTAATTCTTTGCTAATCGCTTTAATCTGCTCACGGAGATAATATTCTTTTTGGTTCTGCTCTACCTGTTCATGAACCTGTTGGGAAATACTCTTCGCCACATCGGCGATTTCCTGTTCACGGGTCAGCAGCTCGTAGAGATAGCGCAGACGAACATTGACTTCCAAGGTCTCCAGCACCTTTTCCTTTTCTTCCAAGGAAACAGGCAGATAACCAGTAATCATATCAGCCACACGGCCGGTATCCGGTTGGGACTTAAAAGCCTGCACCACTTCTACGTTGATTTTTTTAGACAGCAGCACCCATTTTTCAAAGGATTCCAACAGCAATCGGCGCAACGCCTCTGCTTCCGTCATATCCCCTGCAATACTGGGCTCAATGGTGCCTTGGCCTACAAAAAAGTCGCTATCATTTTGGTGTACTTCCGTCACATCGCTAATATGGACACGTTCCTTACCTTCCACCAAAATACGCATAGCACCGCTGGGCAGCTGCACTTGTTGCTTAATCTCGCACAGTACGCCCCACGCGTATAAGTCATCAGTACCAACTTCCGCCATGGAAGCGTCCTTTTGGGCAGCTACCAACAGCATTTTATCAGTTTCCAAGACCGCGTTGACTGCTGCCATGGATTTATCGCGGCCTACATCCACATTTACCAGCATTCCGGGCAAAAGCAGTAGACCCCGTAAAGGCAGTAATGGTTTTGTTATCAGGTTATCGTTGCTAATCATTGTCTCAGGCATCCAATCCCTCCTTTACGATAAAATAAGGGAGAAGGCGTGCACCTTCCCCCTAATGGTTTTATTCTTCCACAATAAGCTGCGGTTCACAATGCTCGCGGACAGTGGCTTCGGTAATAATGCATTTCTTTACATCATCACGGGAAGGAACATCATACATTACATTGCGCATAATGGACTCAATAATTGCTCGCAGACCGCGGGCACCGGCATTGCGTTTGAGAGCCTCTTCCGCAATTGCTTCCAAAGCACCGGTCTCGAATTCCAGCTCCACGCCGTCCATTTCCAAAAAGCGCTGGTACTGCTTTACAAGGGCATTGCGAGGCTCGGTCAAAATCTTAACCAAAGCTGCTTTATCCAAGGATTCCAGAGTTACCATAACCGGCAAACGACCTGCAAATTCAGGGATAATGCCAAACTTCATAATATCCTCAGGCAATACCTTGCTAAACGCTTCGCTGGTATTGATTTCCTCTTTTTTACGGATATCGGCGCCAAAGCCCAGATTCTTCTTACCAACGCGGGCGTTGATAATATGCTCCAGACCGGCAAAAGCGCCACCGCAGATAAAGAGAATATTGGTTGTATCGATATTGATAAATTCCTGATGGGGATGCTTGCGCCCACCCTTGGGAGGCACGCTAGCCACAGTGCCCTCTAAAATTTTCAGCAGGGCTTGCTGTACACCTTCACCGGAAACGTCACGGGTAATAGAAACGTTTTCGGATTTACGGGAAATCTTATCAATCTCATCGATATAGATAATGCCGCGTTGGGCAGATTCTATATCATAATCTGCATTGCTGATGAGCTTCAGGAGGATGTTTTCTACGTCCTCGCCTACATAGCCTGCTTCCGTTAAGGTAGTAGCGTCAGCCATGGCAAAAGGCACTTGCAGAATCTTTGCTAAAGTTTGCGCCAGCAGGGTTTTGCCGCTGCCGGTTGGACCCAGCATCAGGATGTTGGACTTTTGCAGTTCCACATCACGTTTGTCCTGCGGGTTCTGCAGCTCGTAGTTAATGCGTTTATAGTGATTGTAAACAGCCACGGACAAAGTCTTCTTAGCTTCGTCCTGACCGATTACGTATTCATCAAGAATAGCCTTGATTTCTTTAGGACGGGGCAGGTCACCAGCCTCTGCAACTGTAGTTGCGGCAGCTTGCTCGTTATCCTCGTCAAGCATATCTTTGCAGAATTCGATACACTCGTCGCAGATATACACGCCGCGTCCGGCAATAAGTCTGCGTACCTGGCCTTCGCGTTTACCGCAGAAGGAACAGCACAGCTCCTTGCCTTGACCATCGTCAAAATTCATGTTGTAAATCTCCTTGGTACCTTATTCCACAGATTTGCTGCGGGTAACGACCTCGTCAATCAGGCCGTATTCCTTTGCTTCCCTGCTGGTCAGGTAATGATCGCGCTCGGTATCAGCGGCAATCTTCTCCACAGGTTGACCGGTATGCTTGGACAGCACTTGGTTCATTTCCTCGCGGATGCGCAGTATTTCCCTAGCGTGGATTTCGATTTCCGTTGCCTGGCCTTGGGCACCGCCCAAAGGTTGGTGGATCATCACTCTGGAGTAAGGCAGAGCGAAACGCTTGCCGGGAGCGCCTGCCGCAAGCAGAACGCTGGCCATGCTGGCTGCCATACCCATGCAGATGGTGGAAACATCGGGTTTAATATATTGCATAGTATCATAAATAGCCA
This sequence comes from Phascolarctobacterium sp., assembly GCF_045124115.1. Lineage (GTDB taxonomy): Bacteria > Bacillota > Negativicutes > Acidaminococcales > Acidaminococcaceae > Phascolarctobacterium_A. The sequence goes on along the minus strand of NZ_JBGVLF010000047.1, from coordinate 86,237 downwards.
TGCCGGCGCTTACACTGCCACCGGGGCTATTTATGTACAGATGGATATCCTTATCAGGATCTTCGGACTCCAGGAACAATAATTGAGCAATGACAACATTTGCCATATTGTCATCAATAGGCCCGGTCACGAAGACGATCCTGTCTTTTAACAGACGGGAATAAATATCATAGGAACGTTCTCCACGGCTGGATTGTTCAACAACGATAGGCACATAGTTCATTTTGTCACACCCCTTTACTGTAAAAGCCGGGCAAAATTATTTTGCGGTGTCGATTACTACATGAGCAGCTTTGCGGCGCAGGATGTTAGCCAGCAGCAGGCCCATGGTGCCATTGGTTTTAATGATTTTCTTAACTTCGTCAACGGAAGCGCCGTGTTGGCCAGCGATTGCAGCGATTTCTGCATCAACGTCAGCCATGTCAACTTGAATGTTTTCAGCTTTAGCGATAGCGTCCAGAACCAGGTCGGTCTTAACGTTTTCTTCAGCTACAGGGCGTTGGTTTTCGCGGATCTTAGCCATGTCCATGCCGGTGTATTGCATGTACATATCCAGAGACATTTTGCGGCTTTCCAGGCTCATTTTCATTTCTTCAACCATTTGGCTGATGCGGTCTTCGATCATGATAGCAGGAACGGTGAATTTAGCGTTAGCTACAGCCATGTCGATCAGGGCATGCTCGTAAGCGTTTTTAGCATTTTCTTCAGCAGCTGCTTGCATGCGTTCTTTGTAGTTAGCGCGCAGTTCTTCAACGGTTTTGAAATCGCTGTTAGCTGCAACGTATTCGTCGGTCAGTTCAGGCAGTTCTTTAATTTTAACGTCTTGGATGTTAACTTTGAATACGGCTTCTTTACCAGCCAGTTCTTTAACGAAGTATTCTTCGGGGAAAGTAACTTCTACATCGGTAGCGTCGCCTTTGGACAGACCAACCAGTTGATCTTCAAAGCCAGGGATGAAGGAGTTGGAGCCTACTTCCAGGGGATAGCCTTTGCCTTCACCACCGGAGAAGGGTTCGCCGCCAACAGTGCCTGCGAAGTCGATAATAGCGAAGTCGCCTTTTTCGATTACGTGGCCTTCTTCAGCAGCTACCATTTTAGCGTTACGGTTGCACAGTTCTTTCATTTGTGCTTCAACGTCTTCGTCGGTTACAACTGCTTCTTCTTTGTCTACATGGAGGCCTTTGTATTCGCCCAGTTCGGGTTCCGGTTTAACGGTAACTTTAATGGTCATTTCCATGTCTTTGCCTTCTTCGAAGGTGGAAGATTCCAGTTTCGGATCTTCAACAGGGATCAGTTTTTCTTGTTCCAGAGCTTCGCTGTACAGTTTGTTGGAAACTTCTTCAAAAGCTTCTTGTTTTACAGCATCTTTGCCATAGTGCATTTCGATGATAGCACGGGGAGCTTTACCTTTACGGAAGCCGGGGATGTTTACGCTGTTAGCAATTTTGGTAACAGCTTTTTTGAAACCAGCATCTACAACAGCAGCCGGAGCGGTAATTTTTAAAGTTGCCTCATTTTCTACTCTTTCAACAGTAACGTTCATTAATAAAATCCTCCCTTAAATTTATGTGGGTAAAAAATAATATAATCGGATTAGGTCGTCAAGCCCTGTGCGCCACGCACAAGCCGACATAAATCGCTCATAATATCATATCACAAGCGACGCGTCTTGACAATACTAAAAAACCCTGCAGACGCGGTCTGCAGGGCAATTTTTTAAATGGAGCGGAAAACGAGATTCGAACTCGCGACCCCCTCCTTGGCAAGGAGGTGCTCTACCACTGAGCTATTTCCGCATCAGCAACGAGTATGATTATAAGGCATATCAGTATATTTGTCAACACCTTTTTTGAAAGTTTTTTAGATTTTTTTGAAAAAGTTTTGCATAGGGGGTTGCTCCTCTCTACACACAAATAAAATTCAACTCCCACGCAGGCACATAAGGATGCTTACGCAAATAAATTTTATAATCAGGCACCAGCTCCCACAAAAGCAAAGGCAAGCGGAACAAATCCACATCGTAATGATACGCCGCCATAAAAAGCTTCGGCGCACATTCCGCAATAGTGCGCCTGCCTCCGGCAATAGCGCGCACCTCCGCCCCCTCCACATCAAACTTGATATAGGTAGGTTTACATTCCTCCGCCAGCTTATCAATGGTCGTTACAGGCACCTCACGCTTCACTGCGCCGATAAATGTGCTCTGCCTGCCGCCGCTGTCGCTAAAGCTAAGAGTAGTTTTCTCATCCCAAATACCCGCTTCATGTATTGCTACAGGTGCCTGCCAGTTTTCAGCACTCTCCACCAAAGCACGCAGTTTGCGGCAGTTGCGCCTATCGGGCTCCACTGCAATCACCCGTCGCCACTGCCAATTGGTCAAACGCCCCAACTCTTGGATAGTATCGCCGTTATATGCACCCAAATCCATATACACTTCGTCAGACGCGGGCTTAATCAGCTCCGCAATATCCTGCTCCCTTTGGGTTTCGCAAGCAAAAAGATAGCTAATCTTCCCACTCAGCTTGTAATTCAAAGTGCAGGCAAAAACTTTGCGGGACCAGTCGTCCGCCAATTTATCATACACCTGCTGCAGCTGCGTTTCATATTTCGCCAACCACGCAAGACTCACTGTTTCTTCTTCGTCGAACAAAGGCAGGTGGGGCGCTACCACTTCCTGCTCCTTCGCCAGTTCTTGAAACCGTGCCAAAACTTCAGGCAGTTCGCTGGCAAAGGCGATGACCACCAAAAGTTCCTGCCCCAAACGCTCCTTAACGGCAGCATAGCGTTCTACCGTAAAGCCGCGGAACTGCTGCCCGCGCACAAACTCATCGCTGGCAAAAACCCCCCGTACGCACACACCATTTGCTTCGCACCAATCCAGTATTTTATCAGCACCATTGCCCATGCCATACAGCACGATGGGCTTCGCCGTGCTCTTTAAATTTTCCCACACGCTTTGCTTTTCTATCATAAAGTCCAACATTATGCTCCTCCGTTCTATGATTATCTATATCTACATATTATACACTATACTAGCCTATAGAAATATGATAAAATATTAATATCTTAGTAAATTGGGAGGTCCCATTATGTCCTTACTAGAATCCGGTGAAAACTATCTAGAAACAATCCTCGTCCTTATGCAGAAAAACGGCAGTGTCCGTTCCATAGATATTGCGGAAGCCATGGGTTTCACTAAAGCCAGCGTCAGCCGCGCCATGAGCATCCTTAAAAAGGAAGATTATATCATCATGGATCCTGACGGCTCTATCCACCTGACTAAAGAAGGCTTGAAAAAAGCCAACGCTATCTATGAACGCCACACCACCCTGACGCAATTCATCCACAAAATTTTAAAGGTTGATTTGGAAATTGCAGAAAAAGATGCTTGCCGTATCGAGCATATTATCAGCGACGAGACCTTTAAAGGCATCAAAAAACTACTGAAATAACCCTTTGAAACCCAGCCATCCTACGGGATGGCTTTTCTTTTGACATAATAGTAATAGTTATTAATACGCTTGACACTCTATTTGAGTGTGTTATAATCTAAGTATATCTTATATTGTAAAGGAGTGCTATTCATGAAGTTTAAATCTCTGAAAAAAGTTCTGCTTGCATCTCTCACTCTCACCTTGTTACTGGGCGTTGGCGCCACTGCCTCCGCTGGTTATAAATTAAGCGACGAAGTAACTACAGCTACACCGGCGCTGCTTGCTGCTACCGAAATCGGTCTCAAAACTAACGAAAACCCTGCTTTAGCAGCTCTCCCGGACAAAGATGCTATTTTGGTAATGAGCTTCGGCACCACTTTTACTGACACCCGTGCCAAAACCATTGATGCTACCATTAATGCTATTAAAGCCAACCATCCCGGTGTAAAGGTAGTAACCGCCTTTACTTCCCACATTATCATCGACCGCATTAAAGCTAAAGAAGGCATCACCTATCCTACTCCGGAGGAAGCTCTTGCCCAACTGAAGGCAGAAGGCTACAGCCGTGTAGCAATGGCAAGCCTGGACATCATCCCCGGTATGGAATATGATTATAAGAACGCAGTTTACCAAAGCTATAAAAACAATTTCAAAAAAGCTACCTTCAGCACTCCGCTGATGTACTGGCAAGGTCAAGAAGGCCAAGCAGACGACATCACCGCTACCATGGAAGCTCTTTCCACCCAATTCCCCAAGCTGGGCAAAAAGGATGCTGTTTTGGTAATGGCTCACGGCACTCCCCATCCTGCTAACGCTTACTATGCAGTAATGCAGGACCGTTTGGAGGAAATGGGTCATGACAATGTCCTCATCTTCTCCGTAGAAGGCTGGCCCCATCTGGAAACCGTTATTCCCAAGCTCAAAGCTAAAGGCATTAAAAACGTTACCTTGATGCCCTTAATGATGGTTGCAGGCGACCACGCTAACAACGATATGGCAGGCGACGAACCTGACTCCTTCAAATCCATTCTGGAAAAAGAAGGCTTCAAGGTTTCCGCTTACGTTCACGGCTTAGGTGAAAACCCTGCTGTGCAAAAGCTCTTTGTAGATAAGGCAGAACAAGCTTGGGATGCATTGCAAGCAAAATAGAGCAAAAAATAAAACCCAACAATAAATTTAATATTTAAAAAGACAGCCGTGCCAGCATGTATACACATGGGAAGCACGGCTTTTTATTGCGTTAAAGTATACTTATATGCTATAATTATAAAACCATTGTGTATACGAAATATAGTGAGGAGGAATTTGCCAATGGGTGTTGTTATCTCTGCTCTTGTAACTTTTTGGGTAGGCTATTTAATCTACAAAAAGTACAAACCCCAACCTGTGCTCTTTATGGGCGGCATGGTTATGATGTGGCTGGCTGCTGTTTTGGGCATCGGCCAAATTTTGGGAGCTAAAGTTTCCACCGGTTCCGTTTTCTTTGACGCATTTGAATTTATGCGTGCAACCCTCAGCTCCACCGCCGGCAAGCTGGGCTTGAACATTATGTCCGTAGGCGCGTTTGCCAAGTATATGGACAAAATCGGTGCTTCCCGTTCTCTGGTTCGCTTGACCATCAAACCGCTTTTAGCACTTAAATCCCCCTATCTTGTTATGTCCGGTACCTGGATTGTAGGTATGCTGATTGGCTTGTGCATCAACAGTGCTTCCGGTCTGGCAATGCTGCTGATGGTTACTATGTTCCCCATTCTGATTGGTTTGGGCGTTAGCCGTCTGTCCGCTACTGCAGCTGTTGCCACCACCTTGTGCTTCGACTGGAGCCCCAGTGACACCGGTACCATTCTTTCCGCAGAAACCGCAGGCGTTGACCCTGTATTCTACTGGAGCCATTACCAAGTACCCATCGTTGCTGTTGCTTTCGTAGTAGTAGGCGTGCTCCACTACCTGACTCAAAAATACATGGATAAACGCGACGGCCATGTAGTAAAACCCATGGAAGTAGAAAGAGTGCAGGACGAATCCGATAACGCGCCATTGTTCTACGCAATCCTGCCCGTTATCCCCTTGGCTTTGATCCTGAGCTTCAGCTCTCTGTGGATCACCACCATTAAAATGAATATCGTTATGGCTATGTTCATCGGCCTGTTCGTAGGCGTATGCTGTGAATACATCCGCTGGCGCGATGGCAAAAAAGTCTTTGCTGATATTCAAGCTTTCTTCGATGGTTTGGGCATGCAGATGGCAAACGTAATCACCCTGATCTTGGCAGGTCAAGTATTCGCTAAAGGCTTGCTGTGCATGGGCACCATCAACGCTATGATTGAAGGCTCTAAAGGCTTGGGCTTCGGTCCTATGGCTATGATGCTGGTAATGGTTGCCATCATCGGTTGCTCCGCTGTAGTTATGGGCAGCGGTAACGCTCCCTTCTTCGCCTTCGCAGCACTGACTCCTGCAGTTGCAGCCGCAACCGGTCTGCACCCCGTACTGATGCTGCTGCCTATGCACTTTGCAGCATCCATCATGCGTAACTGCTCCCCTATTACCGCAGTAATCGTTGTTTCCTCCGGTATGGGCGGCGTAAGCTCCTTCGATCTGGTTAAACGCACCTTCATCCCCATGATAGGCGCTATGATTGTAACCATCGGTATGACCTTCTTCTTCTACTACACCGGTTATTAATCAATCGAAAAAAATTACGGCAGCTGCTCTGTGCGGCTGCCGTTTTTACTTTACTAACATCGCAAAAAAGAGTATTATTTAAGTAGTTTATTTTATTGGAGGGACCCATAACTATGTATATTTGTGATTGCCACTGTGATACACTGACAGAATTATATAAAAAAGGTACTGATTTATATAGCAACGACCAACATCTTGATATGAAGCGCTTGATGGCTTTAGGCGGCGGTCTGCAGTTCTGCGCCATCTTCGTACCCACCCCGGAGTACCGCTACGGCGGCGGTCTGCGCTATACTCTGAAGCTGTTGGACAAATACCTGCAAGAAACCAAAAAGATGCAGGCAGCAGGCTTGGATGTGCTGCAAATTCGCACTGCAGCTGATGCTGCCGACGCTTTAAACCACAAAGCAGCTACCCTGCTGGCTATTGAAGAAGGCGGCGCCATCGACGGCAGCTTGGAAGCACTGCGCTGCCTCTACGAACTAGGCGTACGCGCTATGACCTTAGTATGGAGCAACCGCAACGATATTGCCGACGGTGTCAACGAAGAATGTAGCGGCGGCGGTCTTACTGTTTTCGGCCGTCAAGTCGTAGCAGAGATGAACAAACTGGGTATGCTGGTGGACGTTTCCCACATGGCGCCTGCAGGTTTCTGGGATGTAATCGAAACCAGCACCAAGCCCATTATCGCTACCCATTCCAACGCCAAAGCATTGTGCCCCCATCCCCGCAATTTAGATGACAAACAGCTTTTGGCAATTAATGCTAATGACGGCTTAGTAGGCATCACCTTCGCAGGCCAGTTCTTGGAAAACGATTATAACGACGCCTGCATCGAAAGCGTATACCGCCACATCGACCACATGCTCAACCTAATGGGCAATGATGACCATGTGGGCTTCGGCAGCGATTTCGACGGCATCAGCCATCCTCCCTACAACATTCAAGGCGTACAGGACTACAAGCCGTTGGTCGACTTCCTCGCCACCAAATACAGCGACAGCACCATCGAAAAAATCACTCATCAAAACGTGCTGAACCTGCTACAGAAAGTGCTGTAAGCCACGGCATACCTTGAATCGTAATATTTTTGTTAACTATGTAAATTAGCCTGTTTTGCCGTTGATTTTTCCTTGCAATTTGGTAAAATAGAACACGTGAAAGGAAGGTGCACGCATGCTTTTTGATACTCATATGCATTGCGATTATTCCTGTGACAGCCACATGCAGCTTGCTGACGCCATTGCTGCTGCCAAGGAAGCTCAAATCGGTATGACAGTTACGGAACATTGGGATTATGACTATCCTACTAATCCTGATGCTTTTACTTTTGATATAGACGACTACTTCTCCCGCCTGCAGCCTTTGTGCAACGACAAAGTGCTTATCGGTATCGAGATCGGCATGCAGACCCACACTGCCGCAGCAGACAAAAAGATTGCCCAAAGCCACGTTTTCGACTACGTGCTAGGCTCCATCCACTGCATTGGCAGACGTGATTTATACGAGCCTGAATGTTACGCAGGCCGTACCCGTCAACAAATCGTGGAAGAATTCTTAGGCGATTCCATTACCTGCTTGGAGCAGGATAGGGATTTTGACGCCTTTGCCCACATTGACTATATCTGCCGCTACTGGCCTTACACAGGCGCAGAACGGGAACTGCGCCTTGAAGACGCGCCGGAACTTTTCGATAAGCTGTTTAACCTGCTTATTGCCAAAGAAAAGCCCATTGAAATCAACACCCGCCGCTTGGACGATGCCGCAGCGGTAGCAGGTCTTCTGCCCCTGTATAAACGCTATCGCCAATTGGGCGGTAAATACTGCACCCTGGGCAGCGATGCCCACTATAAGGAGCACGTAGGCAGGCGCTTAAACGAAGCCCTGTCCTTAGCTCAGGCTTGCGATTTGACCCCTGTTTACTTTGTTGGCAGACAGATGAAGATTATGGAGGTAGACAAATGAAATGTGTACGCTTTGAAGATAAAAGAACCGGACGCATCTGCATCGGTTATATCGATGGCAATATCGTCCGCCGTGTCCAAGGCTCTTTGCAAACCTTTTGGCAGATTACTGACGACACCTATGCGATGAACGAAATCCGCCTTCTGGCTCCCTGCGTACCTACGCAAATTATCTGCGTAAGTTTCAACTACCGCAAGCACGCCCAAGCCTGTGGCGCCAAGATTCCCCAAGAGCCCAGCATTTTTGCTAAAGCAGCCCATACCGTTATCGGCACAGGTGAAAACATCATTTGGCCGGAGCAGGTAGAGGAATTGGCTTATGGTGCAGAATTGGGCATTGTCATCAAGAAGAAGATGAAGAACGTCGAACCTAAAGATGTCCACAAATATATTTTGGGTTACACTTGCGCCAACGATATCACCGCCCGTGATTTACAGAAGAAGGAACGCCAATGGCTGCGCTGCAAATCCTTTGACACTTTCTGCCCCTTAGGTCCTTGGCTGGAAACAGATTTGGATCCCACGGAACTGCAAATCAAGCTGTGGCTCAACGGCGAACTGAAACAGGACGCTAATACTAAGGATATGATTTATAATCCTTACGAAATCCTCAGCTATATTTCCAAAAGCTTTACCCTTGATGCCGGTGATTTGATTTTGACCGGTACCCCCGTAGGTGCGGGCTTGATGGGTGAAGGCGACGAAGTTACTGTAGAAATTGAAGGTATCGGTAAAATCACTAACCGAGTAGTTCGCAACTAGTTATTCCAAAATTGAAAGCAAAGCGCATGCGGTCGCATGCGCTTTCTCTATTTACAAGCAAATTTCTTTGTGCTATAGTGTGACTGACGAGTCACAGGAGGTTAATGCTATGTTGAAAAATATGACGGAAGGCGCTCCCTTAAAGCTGATGATACCCTTCGTGGTACCTCTTTTAATCGGCAACGTCTTCCAACAACTATATAATATTGCAGACATTATTATTGTCGGTCGCACCATCGGCGTAGAAGCCTTGGCAGCCGTAGGCGCTGTATCCCCCTTGTTTATGCTCACCATGGTGCTCACCATCGGTCTCTCCAACGGATTCACCGTAGTTACAGGCCAACGCTATGGGGCAGGCGATATGGACGGTATGCGCCGCAGTATCGGCACTTGTTCCGTACTCAGCGTCTTTGCTGTGATTTTAATCATGGCCATTATGCATCTAGTCATCGACCCTGTACTGGTGCTGATGAACATCCCCGCAGAGCTTTTGGCTGATGCCAAAGCCTACGTCATGATCATTGTCGACGGTCTTTTCGCCATGATGGGCTACAACCTGCTTTCCGGCGTTATGCGTTCTTTAGGCGATAGCAAAACGCCTCTGTATTTTTTGATTGTTTCTTCCATCGTTAATATTATTCTTGCCTTAGTCTTCATTCTCTACTTTGGCTGGGGCGTCCCAGGCAGTGCCATCGCCTTGGTTATTGCCCAGGCAATATCTGCCGTGCTCTGCCTTGCCTATATTTATAAGCGCTTCCCGCAACTGCATCTGCAGCGTAAGGATATCAAACTGGACTGGCCTGAACTGTGGGCGCACCTGCGCATGGGTCTGCCCATGGCAGTACAGTTCAGCGTTCTTGGTACAGGCATTATTATTCTGCAGTCCGTCTGCAACAAATTCGGTGGCGAACAGATTGCCGGCTTCACCACTGCCATCCGTGTGGAACAGCTTGCCTTGCAGCCCATGATTTCCATGGGCATCGCCATGGCGGTCTTCACCGCCCAAAACTACGGTGCCCGCCGCTTTGACCGCATTCGCGAAGCAGTACGCAAATGCTCCCTGCTGCTCTTAGGCTTCAGCTGCGCTGCGGCGATATTGCTCTTCTTCTTCGGTGAAGTCGTTATTAAAATCTTCTTGGACAATCCTTCCCCTGTAGTAATGGAAGCAGCCCACATGTATATTTTCTACACTGTTCCTGCTTACTTCTTCTTAGGGCAGATCTTTATTTACCGCAACGCCTGCCAAGGCATGGGCGTAGGCATGATTCCTATGCTTTCAGGCATTGTAGAATTGATTACTCGTTCCTTTGCAGCCATCTATCTCAGTGAAATTTTAGGGTTCTTGGGCGTTTGCTTGGCAGAGCCTATTTCTTGGATTAGCTGCGCCATCTTCGTCTTCGTCAGCTACCATTACTTCATCAAACTTTTGGAACGCAAAAACAAACTTGTACTGTAAAAGAAAAGGCTGGGACAAAACCAGTCATCGTTACCATATTTCTAGACGAATCATTGCGATTTTAGCTCATGAGTGCTTAGAATCATCGAAGTGAAGCGAACCAGAGAATAACTTGTTTTTCGAACAAGATCGGCCGCGAATCTTTGTTGTGATTCTGCACGAAATGAGCGTTAAAAATCGCACGTGAGTAAGAATATGGCAACATGACGATACCTGTCCCAGCCTTTTTGCGCTTTTTTTAGGCAATAGCAGTTACGTCAAAGCCCATGTCCTCCACTGCTTCCTTCAAAGCAGCGTCATCCAAGTTCTCGCCGTTTACCACAGCGTTGTTCTGCTCCAAAGAAACAGCCACGCTAGTAACGCCTGCTACCGCAGCCAGTGCCTCATTTACTGCTTGTACGCAGTGTTGGCAGTGCATACCTTCAATCGCAATAGTTTTAACCATTTAGAAAACATCTCCTTATCTAATCATTTATAATTTTACTGCCCTTAAACGCAGGGCATTGGTTACTACGGATACAGAACTGCAGCTCATAGCAGCCGCAGCCAGCATAGGATTCAACAACCAGCCAAAGGCAGGGAAAAACACCCCTGCAGCCAACGGAATACCAATGGTATTATAAATAAACGCCCAGAACAAATTCTCCTTAATGTTCAGCATTACCTTACGGCTTAACTGTAGCGCCCGTTCCACATCCAGCAAATCACTTTTAATCAGCACCATATCCGCCGCTTCAATGGCAACATCCGTGCCTGCGCCAATAGCAATGCCCACATCGGCTCTTGCCAAAGCAGGAGCATCATTGGTACCATCGCCAACCATGGCAACAGTGTGCCCTTCTGCCTGCAGCTTGCGCACCAGCTGCTCCTTATCCTGGGGCAGCACCTGCGCCACCGCCTCATCCAAGCCTGTTTCCTTGCGGATAGCTTCCGCCGTCAAAGCATTGTCGCCTGTGAGCATGACCACTCGCAAACCCATCGCCTTTAATTTTGCAATGGCGCCCTTGCTAGTGGGCTTAACTGTATCGGCTACGGCAATAATACCCAAAAGCTCCTTGCCACGAGCAAAATACAAAGGCGTTTTGCCTGCCTGCGCCAAAGTTTCGTGATGCCTTTGGATAGGCTCCACAGCTACACCTTGCTCCGCCATCAGCTGCAGATTGCCTGCAACATAAGTAACGCCGTCAATAACGCCTGTAAGGCCACGCCCGGGCAGTTGTCGGTACCCTTCGGCCACAGGCAGCTCTAACTCTGCCGCCGCAGCCACCACTGCCTGCCCCAAAGGATGCTCGGACAACTTTTCCAAAGCAGCGGCCGCAGTCAACAGTTCTTCCCTAGTTACGTCGCCCCAAGGCAAAATATCCGTCACTACAGGCTTGCCTTCCGTAACGGTACCCGTTTTATCTAGGATAACCGTATCCACATTATGCGCCGTTTCTAGCGCTGCAGCAGACTTGATTAGAATGCCCTGCTTGGCGCCGCGCCCTGTGCCAACCATAATGGCAGTGGGCGTAGCCAGTCCCAAGGCGCAGGGACAGGAAATAACCAGTACGGAAACAGCAATCGTCAAAGCAAAGTGATAGCCTGCGCCCAGAGCCAACCATCCGCACCCTGCTACTACCGCCAAGGTAATAACCACAGGCACGAACACACCGCTAATCTTATCTGCTAACTTCGCAATAGGCGCCTTGGATGCCGTAGCATCCTCCACTAGAGCAACAATTTTCGCCAAAGTAGTGTCGCCGCCTACAGCAGTAGCCTGCATTTTAAAATAACCGCTTTTATTAATGGTACCGCCTGTTACCTTGTCACCGCATACCTTGTCCACAGGAATGCTTTCACCGGTCAGAGCGCTTTCGTCCACAGCACCGCTGCCTTCCACAAGCACCCCGTCCACAGGCACCGCCGCTCCTGTTTTTACAATCAAGATGTCCCCTGCCACCACTTCGGGCACAGGCAGTTCCCCCTGCACCCCATGGCGTTCCACTAGCGCCATCGGCGGCGTCAGCTTTAGGAGCGCCGTAATGGCGTCGGAAGTATGGCTTTTAGCCCGCGCCTCTAGGAATTTGCCCAAGGTAATCAACGTCAGAATCATGGCTGCCGATTCAAAGTACAATGCATCGTGGAACCCTTGCAACAAATCCAACCGCCCATGACCGAACGCATAAGCCAAGCCAAAAACTGCATAAAGACCATAGAGGAAGGACGCGCCACTGCCAATGGCAATTAAGGAATCCATATTGGGTGCGCCGTTACACAAGTTCTTGATACCGTGGACAAAGTACTTGCGCCCTGCCCCCACCACGGGCACGCAGCACAACATTTGTAAAAGAGCCGTAATCAGCATATTCTCCTGTCCTTGAACGAACCAAGGCAGAGGCCAATGGTATAGATGCCCCATGTGCAGGTAGAACAAAGGCAGGGTGAACAGCAGGGAAAGCAGCAGGCGTTGGCGCATTTCCGCCAGCTCGCCGGCAGCTGTGTCCACCGCCTTAGCCGTCGGTGCAGTAATTTGAGCTTGGGGAGCAGCACCAAAGCCCAGTTTGGCTATACGACTGCAGATAGCTTCTAAATCTACCACAGTTTCATCGTATTCAACTACAGCCTTATTGGCTAAAAGATTTACGGCAATCTGCTGCACACCTGCCATTTTGCCCACTACTTTTTCAATACGGGCACTACAAGCGCTGCAGCTCATCCCGGTAATCTGCAAAATTTCCTTACGCATAAAATTTCTAAACCTCGACTACAGCACCTGCTGCCAAGTAATGAAGTTTGTTCATCCGCTGTTTGAGATAAGCATACTGTTCTTCGCCTGTGCAATGACAGGTGTAATATTCTGCAGGCAGACTATCCAGCTCCGCAGCAGCTTCGTCCAGCACCGCCTTGTCCGCACCTTCCGTAGCCAACTTCATAAAGTGGAAACCGCCGATGCACACATCGGGCTGCAACCATTCCATCAAGTTTAAAATGCCCTTGTGGGAGCAGCCGCTGCAAAGTATCTTCTTCCCACCCTCGTGAATAAGCAGATACTGCTCGTGGCGGAAGTCGTCAGGCAGCAACTTGCCATCCTGCAGCATATTCAAACCAAAGCTATCGGCAAAATGTTTGGCAAGCTTATCATTACAGCTGCACAGCTCCAATTCGTCATCGAGCTTGAGATAGTCGCCTACTAAGACAAAACGTCCGCTCTCCTGCAAAGCTGCAGGAATGCTGATTTCCCTGTCGCTACCGGCGAAATGGCGTTCAAAGCCATAACGGCTGATATAAATCGGCGCAGTCTTGTTCATTTCCAAAAACTTAGCCAGACCACCGCCGTGGTCGTTATGCCCATGGGAAATGATGCACACATCCACCGCTGCCAAATCCACACCCAAGGCGGCAGCATTTTCTGCAAAGGCAGCGCCTGCACCGGTGTCAAAAAGAATCTTGTGATTTTTAGTTTCTATGTATAGGCTCAAGCCATGTTCGCAGCAAAAACGCTCCTCGCAAGCTGTATTTTCCATCAGAGTATAAATCTTCATTGTCGTACTCCTTTCCTAGCGCCGAACAAAATTCAGCACGTATCAATCTTGCCTATATTATACTCCACAAAGTTAGCCTTGGCAAACTGTTTTGCAATAGCAGGCGTAGTGAGTCAACGATTTTTCGGCCAATTCATATTCTGATTAGAGATTAGCCGAAACGTGAAGTTAATTCTTCCTTTTTCTACAAAGAAAGTTACCATTGCTTAGCTAGTTGGTGAATTGCAAGTTTCTGCACTTCAGTGCAAAAACTTGTGATTTTTGCCGACTTTCTGCACTGAAATACAAAAAAGGCTGTGACCTTACAGCCACAGCCTTAATGTTTTTTATTTTATCAGAAGAGCAGCAGAACCATGCCAACCAGCAGTGCGCAAACAATACCCAGAGCATTACGTTTGCAAACTTCCATAGGATCTACGCCTGCAATGCCTGCGCAGATAATGGTTGCACCTGCAATCGGGGAAATGGTACGACCTAAGGTACCACCCAAAGCAGCAATGGAGCCCATGTTCATGGTTGCAATGCCAAATTCTGCGGCATGGGGAGTAACTGCTTCGTTGAAAGCAACGGTTGCAGCATCACCGGAACCGGAGATGAGGGCCAGCAGGAAAGGACCAAAGGTAGCAGCAATCTTAACGATACCGGTGGAGTTCAGCATCCAAGCAATCAAAGCTTTGATCAGGCCCAGCGCGTTCAAACCAGCTACGAAAACGCCAACGGAGATGATGATGCCGATAATGTTAGCATAAGCATCGCCCATGCCGTTGAAGAAGCTCTTAGTCAGTTCTACAGGGCTCTTGCGGGTTGCAGCCAAAGCCAGGATAGCACCAATAACCATTGCATGGGGAACGCCCATTTTCAGCGCGGGAACAACTTTAGTAGCACCCAACAGCAGGATAATTACAGGAACCAGAGGCATAACTGCATACAAGGGGTTGATAGAGAAGTTTTCTTCTTCCATTACGCCGCCTTCAGGAACATAGCCTTTGTTTTCTTTCAGTACGATAGCAACTACGGTCAACACAGCAGCAGCAACCAGTACGCCGGCAACAGTAGCCATCATGTGGTTACCGATAACGTCGGTAATTTGGGTGCCTGCCAATTTAGCAATAACGCCGTTGTGCACCAGGCCGGGGTTCAGCATACTGCCATAAGTACCGGACTTAACAGCAGCAGCAGCCATTGCAGGATGAATACCTGCAGCCATCAGAATGGGGATGAAGATAACGCCTACAGCAGCACTGCAGCCTGCAGCACTGGGGATAGCGATATTAACAACGAAGGTTGCCAAGGTAGCACCGGGGATGAGCAGGAAACCCATTTTCTTCAGCACTTTACCAATCGCAACAACCAAATGCTTGTCACATTCAGTGTATTTCATGCACCATGCAAAGCCCATGCAGGAGCAAACAGAAGTAATCAAACCTGCGTTGGTCATGCTCTTAGCAAAAGCATCCAAGGAAGCCATCGGCTTACCGGCAATAATACACATCAAAATACCTGCTGCAATCAGCACCATGCGAGATTCATGGCGTTTCAACAGCAGCCAGATTACGCCCAAAACAACAAGGGCACCAATCATCAAAAACATATAAAACCCTCCATTACATTCCAAAATTTTTGGTACATTATATTATAAAACAAAAACCGCTAGGATTACAGTCCTAGCGGTATTGTATACATTATTCTTTTCCTTGATGCCACAAGCCATAGTAATGGATAATGTAGTTGCTCAAAGCATCTTCGTATTCGCTATCGGGTACGGGCTTATCCATTTGGTCTACAAAATGGCGCTCTGCCGACCAATAAAAAGCTTTGCCGCCAAAATAGCCCAAAGCGTAGGGTTTTGCTGTGTACTGCAGCAGATTACGTCCCATAAACTTCTCCGGTACATCTATACCTAAAAGATGCAGCAGTGTCGGCGCCAAATCAATTTGGGAGGCATACTGGTTAGTACGCAGCCCATCCAAAGGACGCAGGTTTTTGCTGACAAAAATCAAAGGAATAGGTGCAATACTCAGCTTATCATTGGCTTTAGTCACCAATTTGGTGTACTCGCCACCACTATGGGGATTGTGGTCGCTGGTAATGATGAACAAAGTCCGTTCGTCCATAAGGCCGCGTTTTTCCGCTTCCTTAAAGAAGTGCTCCAAGGTTTTATCCACCCAGTACACCCCGCGAACCGTAGCGTTGGGATTATCACGTACGCCTTCAGGCATTTCGCTCCAGCTGTAGCCTGTATAAGGATAGGGCTGATGCATATCCAGTGTCTTCGTTACCAGCAACATTCTGTCGCCTTTGCCACGCTCCAACATCCGCAAGGTTTCCTCATACATAACGTCGTTGTGGAAGCCCCAACCGCTGGCACCGGTGTATCCTTGGGTTTCTAAATATTCTTTAGCATAATATTCCTTCATGCCAAACTGGTCAGGGTATTCCCGCAGTTCGTTGGCATAATACTGACTGGAAGCATTCATAAAGATGCCCCGCATTCCCTGCTCCTGCACACTGCGGAAGAGAGAAGGATTCAGCTTGCCCGGTACATCCTTATCCATAATCACATGGGAACGGAAGGTAGCATTCAAGCCTTGGGTAGTAGGCACTGCGGAAGAATAATACCTATTCAGATGGGGATAGCGGATGACCAAGCTGTTCAAAAAAGGCGTAGCCTTTTCGGGAATATTTTCGTTGTAGTAGTTAATATAATCGCGATGCATGGATTCCAAAACCAGCATGACAATCTTATCATATTGCGGTGCAGTCTTCTCCACCGCTGCCTTAGGCTCAGGAATGCCTAGCTTAGCTAAAACTGTCTTGTCCTTCTCCGTCAGTTCCCGCATCTCCACATGTTGGGCGCCTGCCAGCTTATCCGTATCAAAAAGTGCTTTACTCAAAAAGTTGACATTAATAGGCACGGAAAGCATATTGCGGTAGGTCATACGTGTTTTTTCGTTTTCAATCTCCACGTACATACCTATGAGGTTTTCCACGCCGTACATTCCTAGCGCCCCCAATACGCGGTCCGTTAGGTTCAAGCCAATGGAAAACATGGCTACGCATAACAAAGACCAAGCGAAGTTGGGTTTTCTCCGCCCGGGTTTGGACACACGGAACAACAACAAAATAATTGCTACTGCACCAATAATAGCGGCAATCAGCTTATTGTCCATGGTAGCAAATATGCCTTTAACTGCGTAAATATTGAGATTTTGGAAAAGCACGCTTTCCACGTGCATGGAAGTCTGCCAAAAATAAAAAGCGTCAAAAATCAGCGTCAGCGCCGTAAACATATACATGACGAAGTAAATAAACTTCATCAGCATATTGGGCCATTTATGGTAGCACATTGCCGTAACCAAAAGCAACAGAATATTATTGTTAATACCTGCCAAAATGCTCAGGGTAGTCTGCAAGCCTTTGTCCAAGCTTAGCTGATGTACCATAAAGCAAGCCACTGCCACATACAGCACGCCCACTACTACCACCGGGAAGTAACGGCGCACCCTGTCCGGCACGCGGTTACGGCGGAACCAGCCTACCCATGCTACAGCACCTAAAAGGCAGTCCCGCAAAAGATGGTCTATTAATTTAAAATAAAACTCCTCATAAGGAAAGGGATCCATGCCTGCAAAACCACTGTAGGCTAAATATCCCTCCACTGCCCCCGCCACCAAGACAAAGAGCAGATAGGTTGTTTTCAATCCCACTTCATATCACCCTAGTTTATGCCAAGAATCTCACAGGCACAGGTTCTAATTCAATTGCCAGCGGAGCAGTAGTAATGGCATCGCCATCCAGCTCGGCAGCAAAGTTTTCTTCATTACAGCGAATTTCCAACTTTTTGGCTTTGCGAACGATGATATCCTTGTCCAAGTTCAACGCTTCCAAAGCAATGCAGGTTGCATAGCGGATAAAATCTGCACGGCCATAGCCTGTAAAGAGCGCCACATGGAGCATGGGGGAAGACAGGTTCGCTTCGCTGAATAAATTGTAGCGGCCTGCGTAGTATCTGCTTTTGCCCACAATGACGGAAGAGGCCTCGTGCCATTCCGTTTCCTCGTCAAAGCGCACTTGGAAACGGTAGCGCCAGTTGCTAAAGAGCAGTTCTTTACGCATCAGTTCCGTCCCCTGCCACACGTAGGCGAGTTTGTTCAAAAGCTTCTTTTCCTTCTCGGATACGCTATCCACTACCAAAGAGTCAAAGCCGATGCCTGCTACCGTCAAAAAGACGTGGCCGTTAGCTCTGCCCAAGTACACAGGCGTTTCTACACCCTTCAGCACCCGCTTAATCCATTTAGCAGGATCATTGCTCACCAAGAGTTCTTTGGCTACCAGATTGACCGTGCCTGCAGGGAAAACGCTGATATAGGGCATATAGCTTCTGTTGGCAAGCTGTTCGATCAAAGCGCGAATGGTACCGTCACCACCGGCGATGATCAACCAATCCACCTGCTCATCCTTCAGCTTTTGCGCAATGTCAGGAATATCATCAAAATATCTAATATCGATCATTTCCGTTTTTTTGCTACCATAAACATCCTTCAAGCGTTTGAAGACTTCATTCACTCTTGCCATCATGCTGGCGAAAAGCTGCTTGCCGGAATTACGGTTATAAACTAAGACTACTTTTTTAAATTCACCTACGTCAATATAATTAATGGCCATTCTAACTCCTAAAAATCCATTTCTTACGAGAAAGGTAGTTCCATACGACTACGATACAACTAGTAAGCACTTTGGAAAGCATGGGTTCCCATCCTAAAAGGCTTACAAAAATATACATCAATAGCAGGTTAAAGACCAAGCCCATAATGCTTACGGCAAAGACCAATGTCAATTCCTTGCCCCGCTCATAACGGCTGCCACTGTCAAAAACAAGCACATTGCCTAAAAAATAATGGTAGAGCGTGGATAGGCAGAAAGCTAAAGAGGTGCACAGCATGGACAAGGAAGTGATACCCAACCCTAAGCCTGCTAAAAGATAATGCAGGAAGATGTAGAACAAGCCCCATTCCACCAATGCCGCCGTACCGCCTACGAACAGGTACAACACCAGCTTAATCACTTCGCTGTCCGTATAATCAATGCCAAATAAAACTTTTCTCCGCATAAATAAACTCCACCTAAAGCATGATAGTACATTATACCACACTTTACGCGGAGTTTACATGAAAAAATATTATTCAGCCTCGTTCCACTTTTGTAGTGTTAACTTTTTACCAGTGATACTTTTCCCCGCGGCTGATTTTAAAGGCACGGTAGATTTGCTCTACCAAAAGCAAGCGGATCATTTGGTGGGTAAAGGTCATTTTAGAGAAGCTCAAAGCCAAGTCCGCACGTTTGCGTAATGCGTCCGTATAGCCAAAAGCACCACCAATAACAAAAGTTATATGACTATTACCGCTCAAAGCCAAACTATCCATTTTCGCCGCCAGCTCTGGAGATGAAAGTTGTTTGCCGATTACATCTAGCAGAATAACATAGGAATTAGCAGGAATCACCGCCAGCAAACGCTGGGTTTCCTTTTCCAGCACCTGCTGCTTTTCTGCAGGCGCAGGATTATCAGGCATCTTTTCTTCGTTAATGGCAACTGTTTCCAGCTTACAGAAAGGAGTCAGCCTTTTAGTAAATTCCTCAATACCTGCCGTCAGATATTTTTCTTTAATCTTGCCTACGCAAGCAATAGTTATCTTCAATTGCCATACTCCTCAGGAACTTCCGCCAATTTAATAGTTACAGTTTGAGTAGAACCACCGCGCATAATCACCACATCAATATTTTCCCCAACTTTGCACTCGGAAACCAATTGGCGCAGCTCCTTAGCAGTTTTTACGCGTTTACCGTTGAAGTTGAGGATAATATCCCACGCATTAATACCGGCATTAGCGGCAGGACTGTTAGGAACAACCTTCACCACCATAATACCGTTGTGGAAATCGCCTTCAAAGCCATAGCGGGCAGCAATATCTTTATCCATCATGGAAATACCAAGATATGGACGGGCAACTTTACCACGTTCGGACAACTCCTTCAAAATGGGGCGGGCAGCGTTCACAGGAATAGCAAAGCCAATGCCTTCGACACCGCTAACAGCAATTTTCGCACTGTTGATGCCTACAACTTCGCCATCTGCGTTTACGAGTGCACCACCACTGTTACCGGGGTTAATAGCTGCATCCGTCTGAATCAGATTATATTTACGTTCGCCAATTTCAATGCTGCGGTTCAAAGCACTGATTACGCCGGCGGTAACGCTGCCACGGAACTCCAAGCCCAAGGGGTTGCCAATAGCAATAGCAGGCTCGCCTACCTGCAAAGTATCGCTGTCACCGAATTCAGCCACAGTCAGATTATTCGCATCAATTTTTACCACTGCCAAATCCGTAGCTGCGTCAGCACCCAGAACTTTGCCCTTTACACTACGTCCGTCAGGCAGACTGACAATAATCTCGGAAGCACCTTCTACTACATGGTTATTAGTAGCGATATAGCCTGCCTTGTCATAAATAACGCCGCTGCCTGTGCCACGTTCCGTCAATTTGACTTGGTTAGTCCAAAAGTTACGTACATAAGCCTTATTGGTAATACCTACTACCGCAGGACCCACTTTCTTTGCTGCTGCCACAATGGGAGTATTGCGGGCAGAGCTCAACTGCTGTTCCTGCTTAGCAGGTTTCTCCGCTACAGCGGCCGCTGTCTTTTTGTCGCCACAGCCTGCCATCAGCACGGCTGCGCCTAGCAAGCCGCACAGGAAGATATTCATTCCTTTTTTCCACATATTTTTTTGCATCATTCTCACTCCTCGTAAAATCAATACAAGCGCGGCATTAATACCGCTTCATTGGCTACAGGATGGTCCTGAGCTGCTACAATCAGTTCCGTTTCCTGCAAGCGTCCTTTTTGCTCCAGTATATGCTTTACAGTTTCATAAGCCAGCTTCGGTGTATTGTTCTGCTGGCTTAAATGCGCCAAGATAACCTGTTTGGGCAGTTTAGGCATGGTCAACAGGAACTGCCCCGCTGTTACATTAGCAAGATGGCCCCTAGTCCCCAAAATACGTTGCTTCAAATCGTAGGGATAGCTGCCATTTTTTAACATCTCCACATCATGGTTGGCTTCCAGCACTAGGACATCGCTGTCCTTGGCTGCCTCATTGACTAAAGGCGTCACAAAGCCTGTATCAGTAATGTAGGTACATTTGCTCCCTGCGCTTTTCCAAGTAAAGCTATAGCCCTGGGGCTGCACTGCGTCGTGGGGGATGGCAAAAGCATCCACACGCACATCACCACACAGCATGGAGGGCCCCGTCAAACGGCAGTTGCGCCGTTCCAACTTACCATATTTGTTAAATAAAAAACGAAAGGTTCCTTCGCTTGCGTAAATAGGAACATCATAATTTTTAGCAAAAGTTACTAAGCCTTTTACATGGTCAATATGCTCATGGGTAATGAACACACCCTCCAATTCTTTGGGGCTGGCGCCCGCTTCGTGGAGGCGCTTTACTAGTTCCCTGCAGCTCAAGCCTATGTCCACCAAAAAGCGTTGGCTATCCGTGCTAATCAGGGCAGAGTTCCCCTTGCTACCGCTAGCCAACATCACTACTTGAAAATCCTTAGACAAAATCAGGACACTCCTATCATTTTATCGTATTTATTATAACAAATCCGCCACGAAAAAATATTACATTATTGTGGCGTTTCCGTAAAAATTCTGCTACAAAAAAAGCGCACCGTGCTACCGGTGCGCCTAAGTTTTTGGTTAATGGATCTTACGGCATTTGGGGCAGATACCATAGAAATAAAACTGCCTGCCGCTAATTTCATAACCGCTTTGGGATTCCACCAGCTGGGTTAATTGCTGCTTCGCTGTTTCATCCATCGTGGCATCATCAACAGCACCGCACTGCAGACAACGCAGGTGGTAATGTTCTTCCACATTGGCGTCATAGCGATAGCTATCCTCACCGGTGTTCAGAATCTGGATAACCTTAATATCATGCAAAATTTCCACAGTCTTGTAAACTGTGGCAAAGCTCATCGCCGGAAAACGGGGCTGCAGCTTGTTATAAAGCATTTCCGCATTGGGATGCCATGTTTCATCCGCCAACGCCTCGTATACAGCCAAGCGTTGGGGCGTAACTTTATAGCCGTTATCCCGGAGAATTGCAGTCAGCTCCTGGCTAGTAAGCATGCTTCATCACTCCATTGCTAAAAGTATGGGGTACAATGGTTGACCCCCGTAATAGGTTTCCACTTCCCAATCATCATTCATCGCGCCGACAACTTCGGCCAGTTCCTCTGCATCATCTGCGGTCAAATCTGCACCGTAGTACATGCTAATCAATTCATAATCGACATCCGCCAGCATTTGCTCCAACACTTGGGCAATACTGCTGCCGGTGCAGACGATTTTGTCATTTAAAATACCCAGGTAATCACCTTCGTGAACCTCCAGCCCATTAACCACGCTATCGCGTACAGCAACGGTAACGCTGCCACCATTGGCTTCTTTGGCTTCCTTAGTCATGACCACGGTATTTTCATCCAAGCTCTTGGTAGCGTCAAAACGCAGCAAAGCAGCCAAACCTTGCGCCATATTGGTGCTGGGCACAAAGGAAACCTTGGAATTGCCCAACAGCTTGCGTACCTGCTCTGCAGCTAGGATAATATTTTTATTATTAGGCAGGATTACATATTCTTCGCAAGTACCGTTTTCAATAGCCTGTACAAAATCCTCTACAGGCGGGTTCATGCTCTGGCCGCCGCTGATAATCTCGGCAGCGCCCATTTCGTGCATAATCTTGGCAATGCCATCCCCGGCAGCCACGCTCAGCACGCCCACACCATGTTTAACCGGTTGAATATCTTCCGCAGTAAACAGGCGGTTTTCATGTTGATCCCGCATATTTTCAATTTTAATGTCGTGGAGAGTGCCCCACTGTTGGGCAGCATTCAGCGCATCACCGGGATGCTTGGTATGGATATGCACCTTCACAATATCCTCTACCACTGCCACGATCATAGAGTTACCAAAGCCCTGCAAGGCTTCGCTAACAGTCTTTTTATCAACATTGGCGCCTTTGACGATGAACTCCGTGCAATAAGGGAATTCCAAATCTAAAGGTTCCGCAGTATTAGTAATACGAGCCGTCGCCTTACCTGCAGTAACAGGCAGTACTTGGCAATCTTGGCCGCGCAAGCCTGCCAAACAGCCTTCGAAGAAGGCAATTAAGCCTTGGCCGCCGGCATCAACTACACCTGCCGCCTTCAAAGCAGGCAGCATATCCGGTGTCTTCGCCAATTCTTCCTTACCGCTGGCAATAGCCTGTAGCAACACGTCTTCCAAGCTTACATTGGCAGTACGGATGGCCTGGTAAGTACCTTTAGCCATACCTCTGGCAACAGTCAGAATCGTGCCTTCCACCGGTTTGGAAACGCTTCTATAAGCATAAAGAATACCGAATTGGAAAGCCTTACCGATTTCCGTATTATTCAAAGTCTTTTTCCCGGCTACGCCCTTACCGATGCCACGCAGCAGTTGGGACAAAATTACGCCGGAATTGCCTCTTGCACCCATAATGGCGCTGCGGGCAGCAGCTGCGCCAACTTCGCCTGCTTCCGCAGTATCGCTCATAGCGCTCAGCTCCCTAGCTACAGAGGCCATAGTATGCATCATATTGGTACCTGTATCACCATCGGGTACAGGGAAAACATTTAAATCATTGATTGCTTCAAAATTTTTCTCAAAGCTATGATAGGCACCTAAAAGCATGTCTTTGACCTGCTTACCGGTTATCTCCTTAACTTCCACCATCTATCCACACCTTTCCTTCAGGCTTTACGGCGCACGAACACGCCAATACAGCCCGGCCCCAAGTGAGCTGCCAATACGGTACCAATGCTGGTTACGATAATCGGCACACCGGGATATGCTTCCTGCATTTGCTGACGCAGCATTTCCGCTTCATCAGGAACCACCGCATGGGCCACGTAAATTGCTTCTACAGGCCCATGGGAGCAGGCAAGCTCGATAATTCTCTTTAAAATTTTCTTGCGGGTACGCACCTTATCGGCAATCATCAAACGCCCTTCTCTATCCAAATGGATAACAGGCCTTACCCCCAAAATATTGCCAACCAAGGCGCCTACGGCGCCAATGCGTCCGCCTTTTTGCAAATAATCCAAAGTAGACACGGTAAAATAGGTTTCCGTACGAGCTACAAGGTCCTTAGCATAGTTTTCCAGCTCGTCCATATCCGTAACACCTGCATCCACCTTTTCCAGCACAGCCATAGCCACGCCGCTTAAAGGGCAGGCAGCAGTTCTGCCGTCCACAACGCGGATATCCGCACCTTTATTTTCATCCATAACCTGTTGAGCCGCAACGCAGCAGGTTTGGAAGGTCCCACTCAGAATGCTGTCTACACAAACCATCAGTACCTTTTTACCGTCCTGTACCAAGCTTGTAAACAGCTGCAGAATTTCGCCAATGGGCGGTTGGGATGTTCCCGGCAGGGTGCTGTCCTTTTCCACCATAGCGAACAACTCTTCCAAAGAACGTTCGCCGTCACGCCATTCTTCCTTGCCATGGCGGGCAATCAAACGTAGTTCATGACAGCGGGAATCATCCTTCAAGGGAGTCTCGCCGGAAATGGCGATGCTGTCCACTACAACATGTATTTCGTCACGCATAAGTGCCTCCTAAAATTTTAATTTAATCTATTAATCAAAAATAATTACACGTATTCTAATTATATTATATTTTAACATATTCTGAAAACTTTTGCTACATATTCCTGCTCTACAGTAGGATTTTTCCACGAAAATCTAAAAATAGCAAAAAAAAAAGCCCTTACGAAGAAGGGCCAAATGAGGGGCTGTTTTGATAGTCTTAGTATAACAAATTTGTATACAAAATGCAAGTCTTTTTTGTAATTTTTCTAACAATTTATTTATAATCTGCGCCTAACATAATGACGCCATCGCAATCAGCAGCACCATCGCGGCTAATACGCAGCTTATGAGAGAAGGGCACATTGGACAAGCGACCTACCACAGCACCATTGTTAGTGGTAGAAATAACCGTAGTCTGCGCTACCACTTCGCCACTGCCACCGCTAATAACGGTGAACCCTGCACTACGCAGACGCGCAGCTGCATCAGCACCGGCAGTTTTGCTGCCGCTGCAGTTGACAAGGCGTACTACCGTAGTACCTGCGGACTTTTTCACTTCCGCGGTCTGGTCTGCTTTGCCAGCTTTAGCATCTTTATCATCTTTCGCATCCTTGCTTACTTTACCTGCTTTTGCTTCAGCTTCTTTTTTCTTTTCCAGCTGTTCTTTTTCTTCTTTTACAGCTTCTTTATTTTCGGCGCTGTCATCGCCGCTCTTAGCTTTTTCCACAGCAGCAGTATACTCCTGCTCCATCAGTTCCGCCGCAGATTTGTAGCGGTCGGTCATAGTAGCGCCCTGCATCTTTACCATCTGCTCGCGCAAGTCCGTAATATCCGGCAACCAATAGCTAATGCCGTCAATATATTCAGGAGTACCGGGCACAGTAGCCATAGCCAAGCCTTTTTCCTTAACCATGGAGTGCAGCGCTCTGCCCAAGTCCACCATATCGCTCAAGGGTAGGTCCGTCTTCACCATATTGGTCAGCTGTTTAGCCAGACCGGGAATATGTAGCAGCATATTAGCAGAAGTAATGCGTTCGTATACCGCCATAATAAAATGCTGTTGGCGGCGGATACGGCCGATATCGCCTTCCTCGTCACGATAGCGCACATATTGGATAGCGGTCTGCCCGTCCAAATGCTGTCTGCCTTTCTTTAAGTCAATTTTAAAACCATCCCAAGTATCGTGGTAGTACATATCTTTTTCTACATCAATATCCACACCGCCGATAGCATCTACAAGACCTTTGAAGCCTTTAAAGTCTACCATAACGTAGTTATTAATATGGATGCCCAAAAGCTCTTCCACTGTATTTTGGGTAAGCTCGCGTCCGCCATAAGCGTAGGCATGGTTGATCTTGTCCCAACCATGACCTTTAATGCGCACTCTGGTATCACGGGGAATGGACAGCAAGGAAGCTGCCTTCTTATCAGTATCAAACATAACCACAAAAAGGGTATCGCTACGGCCTACATCGTGTTCTTCCGCACGTTCATCCACGCCTAAGACCACAATGTTTTTCTTCATATTCAAGCGGTCGGAAGGTGCCAGATTATCCATACCCTTCTCCGGATTCAGATAGCCGAACAGCATATAAGCAACTGCACATACAGCTGCGACAATCATTAAAATTTTTGCTTCAAAAATACTTCTCATTCCACCATATCCTCTCTAGCGTCAGCCTGCAAGAATGCTTCCAGCTCTTTGCGTCCTCGATAGAGAAAACCATAAAGCATTCTGGCTGTCAGGCCCCATATTACATGGTCCTTATATTTGTAAAAATATACGTAATACTCCTTGTGCTTGCGCCAGCCTTTCATCCTGTCCGGCACTAAATCAAAAGGAAAGTCCTCCCCGGGATGGTCCGCCAACTGCATAGAGCAGCGCTGTGGTTCCATAGCCAGCAGTTCCTTTAAGGGCACCGTAAAGACCTGTTCCACTTCGCTGGGACTGTAGCTAATCTTGCTCGTGTCCTTGATCAAGCCAACAAAAGGATGAATAATGGGCCCCATGTGGGTAACTAAGCTGTCCAGCTCACCGCAAAGAATGATATCTTCAGGCTGCAACCCTAATTCTTCGCAGGTTTCCCGCACTGCAGTGGCAGCAAAGTCCGCATCAGCGCACTCCACCTTACCTCCGGGGAAACAAATCTGCCCCGGTTGACGGCGCAGGCTATGGGCGCGTTCTTCAAAAAGCACCGCGATGCCCTCTGCTGTTTCCACCAAAGGCAGCAGCACTGCCGCCTCCCACAAACGGTCCAACTTATCAATACCAGCAGACCGCCTGTGCAGACGCTCATATATAACCTGTTGCAACTTATCCAGCTTAGTCATAAACGTATACCTCAACACGCTTTTCTTTTATTATACCATTAAACTCCATCTTGTTCCCTTTGACAAGTGAAAAAATTTCAAACTATAAATTAAGGACATGATTTCAACCACTCAACCGCAAAAATTATTCGCTGCTATTTATGATAATCGTTTCTAATACTTCCAATAAATTTTATAAAACCGCGTAGGAGTAAAGCCGTGTGAGTTCGTACTATTAGCGAGAGATTTTTTCGTCAGACAAGGAAAAAATATTGCAGGCGTAGCAGAGCTACGTCAAAATATTTTAGACGCAGAATGACGGAAAAAGATCCGCTAATAGGTAGAACGAATAGGCTTTACTCCGGAGCATAATAAAGAAGGCGCCGTCCGCAAAACGCGGAGCGACGCCAGGGAAAGACAATGTTTAGTTAGCTGCGCTCTTAGTACAGAGGTTCTTGTTGGTTAGCTCTTTCGCTCTTGTCAACCAAGTAAGCAACAGTAGCGTCACCGGTGATGTTAACAGAAGTACGAGGCATATCCAGAATACGGTCGATACCTGCAATCAGCGCGGAACCTTCCAAAGGCAGACCCAGAGAGGTCAGAATCATGGTCAGCATGATGAAGCCAGCACCGGGAACACCTGCAGTACCGATGGAAGCCAAAGTACCGGTTACGATGATGGTGAAGTATTGAGCGCCTGTCAGTTCAATGCCGTACAGTTGGGCAATAAACAGTGCGCATACGCCTTGGTAAGCAGCGGTGCCGTCCATGTTAATGGTAGCACCCAAGGGCAGAACGAAGGAAGAAACCTCTTTAGATACGCCCATTTTTTGAGCGCAGCTCATGGTCAAGGGCAGGGTGCCGCCGGAGGAGCAGGAGCTGAATGCCATCAGGGATGCAGGAGCAATACCTTTGAAGAATTTGACTACATCGGTACCGCCAACAAATTTCAGCAAAGCGCCGTATACGAACACTGCATGGAGCAGGCAGCTCAGGTAAACTGCGACTACAACCTTCAGCAAGGGCAGCAGAACTGCAGGACCGTTAGCAGCAACTACAGGAGTAATCAAGCCGAATACGCCGACAGGAGCAACTGCCATGATCATACCAACGATTTTGTAAGAAACTTCTGCCAAACCATCAATGGTGTGTTTCAGGTAGTCAGCTTTTTCACCAACAGCAGTGATGCCAACGCCGGTGAACAGTGCGAAGACGATGATTTGCAGCATGTTAGCCTTAACCATTGCTTGCAGCGGGTTAGTCGGGAAAATGTCGATGATAACCTTCATGATGGGAGGAGCAGATTTTGCTGCCACCTTAGCGCTTTCAACAGGCATGGACAAACCAGCGCCCGGTTGCATGATGGTACCGATTGCTAAACCGATAACGATAGCGAATGCAGTTGTGCCCAGGTACCAAGCAACGGTTTTTACACCAATACGGCCAACCTTTTTAATGTCGCCCAAGCTGCAAACACCAATAACCAAGCTGGAGAATACCAAGGGAACGATTACCATCTTGATCATGTTCATGAAGATGGTGCCCAAAGGTCCAATCCAAGCTTTAGCAAAGCCTGCGCCTTCAGCGCCCAGTTCTAAGCCGGCGATAATACCGAGGGCTAAGCCGATTAAAATTTTTGTAGACAAGTTCATAGAAACAACCCCCTAATAAAATGTGAAAAAATCTTAAACTCATTATATCAGAGGATTTATAAAAAGTCAGATTGTATACAGTATAAAGGAAATGTATACAAGTATACTTGTTTTGTAAACAAAAAGAGGTCGGAACCCTAATAGTCATTGTTGCCATATCCAAGACGAATCATTGCGATTTTAGCTCATGAGTGCTTAGAATCACCGAAGTGAAGCGAACCGAATAATAACTTGTTTTGCGAACAAGATCGGCCGCGAATCTTCGTCGTGATTCTGCACGAAATGAGCGTTAAGAAATCGCACGTGAGTCGGGATATGGTGACATGACTATACGTTGTGTCCCAACCTCTTACATATAAGTTTAACCAAAAAGTTCAAACAGAATTACGGCAACGGCACCGGGAATACCGAAGAACCCTGCAATCAACGCTTTGATAACCGTAATCTTCAAGGTAAAGCCCACAAAGGAGCCCAAGAAGTTAACAATCCACAGCAACGCTGCACCGCAAATACCGTTCCACACCAGTTTGAAAGGCATGGATAAAAGCTTCACTACCAAAAGCAGCAGCACCACGCCCACCACCATCGGCCCTAAAGAGCCAAGGGGTCCTAGGCCGGCACTAGCTGCCAGACCATCTAATGTTGCCATTATGAAAATGTCATCCCTTTCTTACATGGCCCGCCTATTTTCCAAAGCTTTGGATAAGGTGACCTCGTCCGCATATTCCAAATCGCCGCCCATAGGCAGACCGTGGGCAATGCGGCTCACTGTAATCCCGACAGGTTTTAAAAGCTGCGCCAGATAAGTGGCAGTAGCTTCGCCCTCCACATCGGAATTAGTAGCGATAATAATCTCGCTGATATCTTCCTGCTGCAAACGCAGGAAGAGCTCGCGAATGCGCAGCTTATCAGGACCGATACCGTCCAAAGGAGAAAGCACCCCGTGCAGCACATGGTACAAGCCATTATAGCCGTGGCTGCGCTCCATAGCCGCAATATCCTGAGGCTGCTCCACCACACAGATGGTGTGGCGGTCCCTAGCACTATCGGCGCAGACGCTGCACAAATCTCCGTCAGTGAGATTGAAGCAGCGGGTGCAGTAATGAATGCTGTCCTTCGCTCCCATGAGCGCGGAAGCCAGCTGCCGCACCTCGCCTTCAGGCATATCAATAATATGGTAGGCCAGGCGCATGGCAGTCTTCGAGCCTACGCCGGGCAAACGGCGCAGCTGCTCGTAAAGATTAGCCAAAGGCCTGATCATCCTTGCCATTTTAGAACATGCCGGGCAGCTTCATACCGCCGGTAACTTTAGCCATTTCTTTTTCAGTCATTTCGTCGATTTGCTTCATAGCATCGTTCACAGCGGTCAGGATCATATCCTCCAGCATTTCCATATCATCCGGGTCAACAGCTTCCGGTTTGATTTTAATGGATTGCAGTTCTTTTTTACCGCTAACTACTACGGTTACAGCACCGCCGCCAACAGAAGTCTCGACAGTACGTTTTTTCAGGTCTTCTTGCATTTTAGCCATATCAGCTTGCATTTTTTGAACCTTTTTCATCATTGCTTGCATATTACCCATGCCACCAGGAAACATAATTAAAATCCTCCTTAAATATCAAAAATAATTATATATAAATTTAATTTATACCTTAGTTATGGTACCGCCTAAAACATTCATTGCCTTGCGTAAATTATCGGGCAATGCGCTCTCCGCCACAGGAGAGGGCGCAGGCGCTGCAGGTTCAGCCTTAACTGCCGCCTTTTTCGGCGCTGCCTTCTGCACTTCGCTTTCTGCAATACACTGCAAACGGATAGGACGACGAGCCAAACGCAACAAAATTTCTTCAAAATAGCCGCGGTAATCGTCCTTGCTCATTCTGCCGGCAATAAAAGCTGCTTTATAAGCTACAGTCAGCACATCATTATCAAAACTGCAGACACGCCCTGCCTTAGCACAGGAATGCATGGACATCTTCTTTTCGGAACGCACCAATTCCAAAGTCTGCTGCCAAAAATCTTCGCCGGCAGCAATGTCGCCACCAAACTCCTCGACAGTTTTCTCATTAGCTACTGCTTTAGGAGCGGGTGCAGCCACAGGCTTGCTTGCTACCGCAGGATGTGCGATAGGCGCAGATTTAGGTTTAAGTGCAGCAACAGGCTGAGAAACAACCGCAGGCTGCTGCACAGCAGGAGGTGCAGCGCTCAAATTGGACAGCTCATCCGCAGAAGGCGCATCTTCCTCTTCCGGTCCGAAATAATCAGGACCATCATATAATTTATCTTGGGGAATAACAGGCTTTGGCGGAGCAGGTTTTGGTTGAGGGGCGACTTGTGCTGCTACAGGTTGCACATTAACTGCAGGTACTGCTACAGCAGGCACTCCTTGCGCCAACTGACGTTCCAGCTGCTCTACACGCGCCAGCAAGGACGCCAGCGTACTACCTTCCATGCGGCATAAATCCAACAGGCACAGTTCCGCCGTAATTCTAGCACGCATAGTACCCTTGAGCTCCTGCAAAGCTGCGTGCAGTCTTTCTTCCGCTGCCATTAGGCGATCACGACCAAAGAAAGGCGCTAAAGCATGAAGCTGTTCTTCCGTATCTGTCAAATATACTTCATTATATCCAGGCACAGCCTGATACAAAAGCAACGCCCGCAAATATTCCGCTAACTCTACCAAAACTTGGCGCGGGTCCTTACCTTGGGCAAGGAGCTGCTCCAGTTGAGCCAGTGCCACTGCCGCATCTTTACGACCGATAGCTGCTACCAGCTCCCGTAAAGCATCACGGCCGACAATGCCCAGCACCTGCCGTACGGTAGCAGCAGTAACCTGTTTATCCATAACGCCGCATTGGTCGAGAAGGCTCAAAGCATCACGCATACCGCCTTCGGACTGCACAGCAATCAAACGCAACGCCTCTTCGTCAGCAGTAATGCCGCTGCCTTTAGCAACCATCGCCAAATGGGCAGTTATTTCCTCCACCGTCACCCTGCGGAAGTCAAAGCGCTGGCAACGGGAATGGATGGTCGCAGGAATCTTATGAGGGTCCGTAGTTGCCAAAATGAAGATTACGTGGGCAGGCGGTTCCTCCAAAGTTTTTAGCAAAGCATTAAAAGCTTCTGTAGTCAGCATATGCACTTCGTCGATAATATAAACCTTGTACCGGCAATCCACCGGTGTAAAGGCTAACTGGTCGCGCAGTGCTTTTATTTCATCGATACCGCGGTTGGACGCAGCATCGATTTCAAACACGTCCATGGAAGTTCCTTCGGCAATGCGCTTGCAATTGTCGCATGCATCGCATGGTACGGGTGTAGGACCATGTTCGCAGTTCAAAGCCTTAGCTAAAATGCGGGCCGTACTAGTCTTGCCTGTGCCGCGGGGTCCTGCAAACAAATAAGCGTGAGCAATCCTACCGCTAGTCAGTGCATTAGTCAGTGCAGTCTTGACCGCCTGCTGTCCTACCAACGTATCAAAATTACGAGGCCGCCATTGGCGGTACAATGCCACATAAGCCATAAGCCCTGCTCCCTTCCATGAAAAGTATATACATAGTTATTATAGTATATTCAGCCTAAAGCCGCAAGAATAAAAAAAACGCTGAGCATTCGCTC
Organism: Phascolarctobacterium sp.; assembly: GCF_045124115.1. GTDB lineage: Bacteria > Bacillota > Negativicutes > Acidaminococcales > Acidaminococcaceae > Phascolarctobacterium_A. The sequence continues at coordinate 54,161 of NZ_JBGVLF010000047.1, read as the reverse complement.
AGCGCGCTATTGCTTCCCTGTAGGGCCGCAAACCTGGGCACCCCCACGGCACATGAAAGTATCCGCTTAAGGCTGCTTCCTTCCGGACCTGACCTGGTTCACAGGCTCCCATTGCGCAGGACCCAAATCTACGGTCCTACAGAGAAGTAATAAAAAAGCCGCATGCGCGGCCGATTTTTAATGGCGGAGAGAGAGGGATTCGAACCCTCGGTACGGTATCCCGTACACACGCTTTCCAGGCGTGCACCTTCAACCACTCGGTCATCTCTCCAAGGTTGAAAACTTAGGTAATTTTCAATTTTACGCAGTAAAACAACTGCGAATATTATTATACTGGCTTGAGGCAACAAAGTCAAGCACTTTTTGTAAAAAATTTTATATTTTTTTAGAGGCGCAGCACTGCTACGCCTCCTTCGCTAACAAAACTTAATCATCGTCATCTGCAGGCACTAACATTACGGCACAGTCGCAGTTCAGCACTACGTTCTCCGCTGTGCTGCCCAGTTCCTCGCCATTAGTCATATCGGCACCGGTCTTCGCCATCATTACCAAGCTTACGTTGTCACGCTCGCAGATAGCGCGAATCTTTTTAGAAGCAACGCCATGGGCAATCCGATAATCAGCTTCAATGCCGAAAATCTTCATCTCATCCACCAACTCTTTTAAAAAGAGCATAGCACTGCCATATTTTTCCTTATAATCATGTTTGTTGCGGCTATGTTCAATAACATGGACAAAAATTACCTTGCCCACGTATTCCCGTAGGCTACGGATAATATTCAACGCTTCTAAGGACTTACGGGAAAAATCCGTAGGCAGCATCACTGTAGCCAGCAAATCATCGGTGGACTCGTCTTCCTCATCCTTGTTAATCAACAAAGGAATATTGGTGGCACGAGCCAACTCAAAGGTAGTACTGCCCATCAAGGCACGCTGCAAAAAGCCCTTGCGGTGTGAGGCAACCAGCATCAGATCAGCGTCATGCTCGTCAGCCAACGCATTCAATGTTTGGCTAGTGTCCCCTTGGGGCGTTACAATGGAAATTTCTTCATAGCCTGCTTGCTCTATATCACTTTTATAGCCCTCTAAACGGCTGCGCGCTTTTTTATAGTTGCTACCGTCAGGGTCGGCGTCATCATCATCTTCGAAAACGTGCGCCACAACCACTTCTGTTTCCGTATCGGGGCATAAGCTAAACAGACACTCAGTCAGCTTATCGGCCTGAGGCGACAAATCCGTTGCCAACAGGACCTTGGTGAATGTGCTCATTTATCTGCTCCTTAATCCGGGCATTTTTGCCACAGGCACACCCGAAAATATATATCATAGGTGTATTTCGCCACAAATTGCAAAAATCCTGCTATACTTACTGCTATCTTTTTTGCCTTCCTCCCTATTTCGACAGAAAAAACTTAGGTAAATTAAGCTTTCTCGTGTTATAATAGCTATATATAATCTAAAACGAGGTGAATTACATGCGCAAATCCTTATTGGTTTTAATGTTAACCTTTATCTTTACCATTATGTGCGCCGCAGTTGCTTTGGCTTACAACCCCGGCCAACGCACCATCAAACTGCTTGGTCAAACCTTAAACAGCGATAAGCACCCTGTACATCTGGTGGTTACTCAAACCATCGATATGCGGGAAGTGCTGACCCGCGAAGCTTATGCCAAACTGACAACTGCTCAACAAAAACGCACTAATCGTACAGAATATAATGAAGCCAATGGCATCAATGCTGAACGCATTACCACTACCGACGGCGACGGCAAGGTTATTAAAGACGTTGTCAGCTTCTGCCGCGACGGTTACTGGTACTCCATTGACTACGCCCACAAATCTTATGACCGCGTGCCTGAGCTGCCCGGCATGAGCGTTGCTTTTGCAGAAACTATGATTACTTGGTTCAATAATCGTCCCGAAGCAGGCAATGACGTTGCTACCGGTTATGATTACGACAAGATGACCAAAGGCGAAAGCAATTTGAAATTCTACTATGAAAAAGATACTGAAAATTGGAAGGGCTACGAAGCTAGCTACCTGCCTATGTTCCACGTAGTAGAAGTTTCCAACGTAGTGGACGAAGCAGCCTTTGCTCTGCCGCCTGCAGATTTCAAGCAGGTTGCCGATCCCGCTATGCGTAACTATGCAAACCGTTTGCTGGAAAGAGCAAACAGAAAATAAGGAGAGATTAATTTGAGTACAAACTTAGAAGTAGGTATTGTAGGTTTGCCTAACGTAGGCAAAAGCACCCTGTTCAACGCTATTACCAAGGCTGGCGCCGAAGCAGCCAACTACCCTTTCTGCACCATCGAACCTAATGTTGGTGTAGTAGATGTTCCTGACAAACGTCTTGATGTTTTAAGTGAAATGTTCAAATCCCGCAAAATCGTTCCCGCAGCTATGCGTTTTGTAGATATTGCAGGTTTGGTAAAAGGCGCTTCTAAAGGCGAAGGCTTGGGCAATAAGTTCTTGGCTCACATCCGCGAAGTTGACGCTGTAGCCCAAGTAGTACGTTGCTTTGAAGACGGCAACATCACCCACGTAGAAGGCAGCATCGATCCTATTCGCGATATTGAAATCATCAGCACCGAACTGTGCTTGGCAGATATGGAAACTGTAGAAAAACGCCAAGAGCGTCTTGTAAAACTGGCTAAAACCGGTGACAAGAAGGTTAAGCTGGAACAAGCTGTGCTGGAAAAAGTTATGGCTGGTTTGGGCGATGCAGTTCCTGCACGCCGCTTAGGTCTGTCCGATGAAGAAGTAGAGTTCTTGGGCGAACTGCACCTGCTCACCATGAAACCCACCCTGTACGTTGCTAACGTAGCCGAAGGTGAAGTTGCTGACTACAGCGATAACAAATACGTACAAGCTGTAGAGAAATACGCTGCCGAAGAAGGCGCAGAAGTTATCGTTGTTTCCGCTAAAATGGAAAGCGAAATTGCAGAGCTGGATGACGCAGAAGCTGCTGAATTCTTGGCTATGGCAGGTTTGGAAGAAACCGGTCTGGACCGCTTGATTAAAGCAGGTTTCAAACTGCTGGGCCTCATGACCTTTCTCACCGCAGGCGAAATTGAATCCCGTGCTTGGACCATTAAGCAAAATACCAAAGCCCCCCAAGCAGCAGGCAAAATCCACACCGACTTCGAACGCGGCTTCATCCGTGCGGAGATCGTTTCCTACGATGACCTGGTGGCTTGCGGTAGCAAAGCTGCAGCCCGCGACAAAGGCTTGGTTCGCTTGGAAGGCAAAGACTACGTTATGCAGGACGGCGACGTAGTTGAGTTCCGTTTTAACGTCTAATCCCTTCACTCAGCCACATAATATAAGTTTTCAAAACAGGCATAACTGCGGTTGTGCCTGTTTTTTGTTGTGCATAAAGCGGAAACACAAAACCCTCGCGCCGTACCGAAGCACAGTGCGAGGGTTTAATCTTGCCATATAAAGTTTAGCCCAAATATTTAATCCAGAAAGGATACGTACTGAGGACCGCAGTCAGAAGCAGCACTACAAAATCTGCAAAGCCCAAGGGCTCGGATGGCATATTCTTATAAGTATTACCGCCAAAACCTTTCAATTCCATGGACAGCGCCAAAGTCTCGGACTTAGCCACCGCACGCATAACCAGCGGACGAATTACTACCAAATATGCCAAAAAGCGTTTGATGATATTGCCACGGTTGGAGTAGCCTCTGCAGCTTTGGGCATCAAGGGTAATTTCGCTATCCGTCAAAAAGTTGGGCACAAAGCGCAACGCTGTAGTCAGCATAAAAGCATATTCGCAGGGCATATGAAAACGATCCACCAAAGCTTTAGCAATATCTTGGATACGTGTGGCAGCCAAAAGGCACAAAAACGCCATAGTCATAACCAGCATCCGCAGACCACCGATGAGGGAAGTGTCCAGCGGTGTGCCGAAAAGCAGCTGCAACAGTACCATCATGCCAGTGAACACTGCCAGACCGCCAATAGCCGCCATAGTCATGCGGTCATGCTTGATGTAGAGCAGAAGCGCCAGTTCCAACACTAAAATCGTCGCTACTGCCTCCACAGGCAGGATGAACACCCAAGCAGTAATCGCCAAAGTCACAATAATTTGGGTAAAGGCTGTCAATTTCATCTTACTCAGCCTCCCTTACTACTGCATCTACCAGTTCTTGGGCTGTAGCAGCTTCTACACCCAAAGCACTTGCCAAGGAAGAAACTGTAGGACGACGCAGCCCCCAGCGTTCTACCGGATGAGTACCGTTAAACAGCTCTTTGGGCGTACCATCGAACACCTTGCGACCGCTATGGAGCACCACTGCACGCTTAGCATAACGGCGGACAATGTCCATATCATGGGAAATCAGCACAATGGTAATGCCGCGTTTTTCGTTAATAGCTTGCAAATAAGCCATCATGTTTTCCTTTTCCAACGCATCCTGACCATTGGTAATTTCGTCTAAAATCAAAGTACGCGGATTCAGCGCCAAAGCCGCAGCTACACCTAAACGACGCTTTTGCCCGAAGGAAAGCAGACGGGGATATTCATCCTTCAACTCCATTAAGCCCATAGCTTCCAAGGCTTCCAAAGTTTGGCGAGTAATGGTTTCTTCCGTCAGCTTTTTAGCACGCGGACCATAAGCCACTTCGTCAAAAACAGTATCTTCCAAAATCTGCAGATCTGGGTTTTGGAAAACATAACCAATCTTATCTGCCAAATCTGCAGGCTCGCATTTAACAATATCTTCGCCATCCACAAGGATCTGCCCGCTACGGGGGTGGCAGAGTGCCATAAACAAACGGCTCAAAGTAGTCTTGCCACTGCCGTTATGACCTAAAAGCGCCACAAATTCGCCATCTTCAATACGGCACTCCATATCGTTGATAACAGGCTGCCCACGCAGGTAGGCAAAATTCACATCCTTAGCCTCCAGCATCAGTCAGCCCTCCCTTCTCTAGCCACAATACCGTAGGTCTTAAAATCGCTGAGCGCATCCTGCTCACAGCGCCAATCTCCCAAATCTATAGACAGCTTTTCTTCCAAGCCTAACTTAACCTGCCACAAGGTAGGCAGCAAAGGTCGCAAAGCAGGGTCTTCGTACATTTTGGGAGCAGCGCTTTCGTAAGCATCTGCAGCTATTAGTCTGCCTTCCTTCAGCACCACCATATCCGTCACATAGGGCAGCAGATAATCCATGCGGTGCTCTACCGCAACAATAGTAGTGCCATAGCGCTGATGAATATCATAAACAAGTTTATACAAGGATTGGGCACCGTCCGGGTCCATAGCAGACACAGGCTCGTCCAAAACGATAATCTCCGGATGCACGGCCAAAGTAGCTGCCAACAGCAAACGTTGGCGCTGGCCGCCGCTCAGTTCGTCCAGTTGATAGCTTTCGCGTCCGGGCAGACCTACGTCCTCCAAAGCGCGGGCGGTACGCTCCGCAATCTCTGCAGGAGCAAAGCCGTGGTTGAGCAAAGCGAAGGCAATTTCTTCCCCTGCAGTGAGGGAAACAAGCTGGCTTTCGTAGTCCTCCATAATAAAGCCTACGCGCATAGCAATGTCGGAAACACGCTTGCCCTTAGTGCTTTCGCCATGGATTTCCACATCACCGCTGTAACGGCCGCCCATGTAGTAAGGCACAATGCCGGTCAAGGCTTTACATAAGGTAGTTTTGCCGGCACCGCTAGGACCGGTAATGGCTGTAAAGCTACCTTTTTTAATCTCCAGATTAATATCTTGCAACACCAGATTGGGAGAAGACTTATAAGCAAAATAAAAGTCTTTAACTTTAATTACGTGCTCCATTATTTACCGCCCTCCTGTACAAAGAATAACCTGCGCACAGGTGCGAACAGGAAGAAGGTAATCAAGCCGTTAAGCACGCCGATAATAGCAACAACGGGCAGCATGGCATAAATCCATACGTGCAAAGGCAAGCCTAAAACAATCTTCAAAATAAAGGTAAACAGGCCGCCGCTGGCGCAGGTTGCCAAAAAGCCGGTTACTAAAGGACGCAGCTTCCAATCGCCCATACCTACAGCAAACATAGCCTTGATCAACAGGCAGCATACAGTTGCACCTGCTACCTCGCTGGCTACATTGCCCAAAGGAAAGGCAGACTTGGAAGAAGGCACCAAGGTCAAACCGGCGATGAAGCCAATGCCGATGGCTTGGCTCAGCTTAGGACGTGTCAAATTGATAACAATGGAATACATGGCGATGGTCCAGTTAGGAGTTACGCCGCCCACGTTAGGGCTAACTGTATGCAGGATAATGCCAATAGCTAGCAGCATAGCCGTAATCGCTACCCAACGATAACCATCCTGCATGGGTTCGATTTCAATTAGCTGCGGCACAGGCTTATTTTCATTCATCACAAACACCTCTTTTGTACGGGAGAAAGCTATATCCCTCTCCAAAGTATAGATGCATTTATTATATCATTTATGTAGTCTTTAGCCAAATAAAAATATCTACTTCCGTTATCTTCTTCGTTGACAGTTTCATAATTTTTAGGAAAATCTAAAGTCTACTTTATTTTATCCTAAATTCAACATCGCTTCAGGAAAGTGACCGCCCTCCTGCCACATAAAGCAGCACAGAGGGCGAATCTGCATAATACAATTTATACCACCTTGTTAAAGAAGCAGCTATAATTGCCTGTGTGGCAGGCAGGTCCGTTTAGCTCCGCTTTCACTAAAACAGCATCTGCATCACAGTCATAGTACAGCTCAATTACTTTCTGCAGGTTGCCGCTGGTAGCGCCCTTGTTCCACAACTCTTGGCGGCTGCGGCTCCAAAACCAGGTGTAGCCTGTTTTCAGCGTCAGCTCCAAGGACTCTTTATTCATATATGCCAACATCACTACAGCATTTGTCTTTACATCCTGCACCACTGCCGGCACCAAGCCTTGCGCATCAAATTTAATTATGGAAACATCAAAAGCCATTACAGTCTTACCTCGATTCCGCGAGAACGCAGGTACTCCTTCACCTGTTGGATCGTAAAAGTCTTGTAGTGGAAAACGGAAGCAGCCAACACTGCATCAGCGCCACCTTCCGTCAGCACTTCGTAAAAGTCTTCCAGCTTGCCTGCACCGCCGCTGGCAATAACAGGCACATTGACCGCACTGCTAATGGCTTTAGTCAAAGGAATATCATAGCCATTCTTAGTACCATCAGCATCCATGCTGGTCAGCAGGATTTCCCCTGCACCCAAGGCTACGCCCTGCTTCGCCCACTCCACAGCATCAATACCCGTAGGCTTGCGACCGCCCTGCACGTAGACCTCCCATTTATTTTCGCCTACGCGGCGGGCATCAATGGCAAGCACAATGCACTGATTGCCAAAAATACGGGCACCATCGGCAATCAGCTGGGGATTTTTCACAGCAGCGGAGTTTAAAGAAGTTTTATCCGCACCTGCCAAAAGAGCGTTACGGATATCCTCCACACTGCTAATACCGCCGCCTACAGTCAAGGGCATAAATACCTTGGCTGCAGTTTTACGAATTACGTCCAGCATCGCCTTACGTTCTTCAAAAGTAGCGGTAATATCAAGGAAAACCAACTCATCGGCACCTTCCATATCGTAGGCAGCAGCACGCTCTACAGGGTCCCCTGCATCACGCAGGCCTACGAAATTGGTCCCTTTTACCACTCTGCCCTCTTTTACATCCAAGCAAGGTATAATTCTTTTCGTCAGCATCCTAACCCTCCTTGGCTAAAGCCAATGCGTCCTGTAAATCCACAGCGCCTGTATAAATAGCCTTGCCGATAATACAGCCGGCGATACCGTCCTCAGCCACTTTTTGCAGATTACGGATATCATCCAAGGAGGCCACGCCACCGCTGGCAATAACAGGCACGCCGCAAGCTTTTGCCAAAGCAGCAGTCGCTTCCGCATTAACACCGCTAAGCATACCGTCACGACTGATGTCTGTAAAGATAATCTTATCCACGCCATAAACAGCCATCTTTTTCGCTAGTTCCACTGCAGCAACACCACTACCCTGACCCCAGCCTTCAATAGCTACATCGCCGTTCTTAGCATCAATGCCCACAGCAATATGTCCGGGATATTTCTTGCAGGCTTCTTCTACTAAAGCAGGATTTTTTACGGCAGCACTGCCCAAAATCACACGGGTTACGCCCAGCTCCAACAGCTTATCAATAGCCGCCATATTGCGAATCCCACCACCAAGCTGTACAGGAATCTTTACGCACTCCAAAATGCGTTTGATAACAGGCAGGTTTTTCCCTTCCCCCGCCAGTGCACCGTCAAGATCTACCAAATGGAGCCATTCAGCCCCCATTCCAGCCCACTTCAAAGCCATCTCCGCCGGGTCATCAGCAAAAACTGTTTCCGCATCAAAGCGCCCTTCTGTCAGACGCACGCAACGTCCGCCACGGATATCTATTGCAGGATATATAATCATGGTTGCCACTCCTTAAATGCACGCAGCAGGCCAAGGCCCACAGTGCTGGATTTTTCCGGATGAAATTGAAAACCTTGCACATTACCACGACCTACGGAAGCAGTTACCTCCATCCCGTAGTCGCAGGTTGCTGTAATAATGCCCTTATCCTCAGGTACACAGTGGAAACTGTGGACGAAGTACACATACTGTCCTTCTGCCTCCTGCAGTAAAGGAGAAGACGCTCCCAACCGTAGCTTATTCCATCCCATATGAGGAATCTTGTAATCCGTAGTCAGATACTTGACCTGCCCTTGGAAAAAGCCCAACCCTTGCACGCCCGGTGCTTCGTCACTACCCTCAAACAGCACCTGCATCCCTAAGCAAATGCCTAAAAAGGGCTTACCGCTATTCAAAGCCTCCATAATGGTGGGAATCAGACCGCTCTTTTCCAAATTAGCCATACAATCGCCAAAAGCGCCTACACCGGGCAGAATAATCTTTTCCGCTGCAGCGATGACATTCTTATCACCTGTAACCACAGGCTCACCGCCTACAGCCTTAATAGCATTGCACACACTGTACAGATTGCCCATGCCGTAATCTATAATAGTAATTTTATTACTCATCAACGTACTCCTTAGTAATACCAAGCAGGAATACTGCCACGACGAGAACATTGCAATTTTAGCTCATAAGTGCCTAGTACAATAGACGCAAGGGTTCTCTATACTAAATTTCACCACAATCAAATTGCACCCCGCAGCTTCGTTATTGTACTGCACGCAATGAGCGTTAAGAAATTGCACGTGAACAAGTGGCAGCTTTCTGCGATATTTACTTACTATGTTGCATTTACAAAGCACCCTTGCTAGACATCACCCCATGCACCCGCGGGTCCATAGCCACTGCCTCCGCCAACGCCCTAGCAAAGCCCTTGAAAATAGCTTCGATAATATGATGGGTGTTCTTGCCATAAAGCACGCGGATATGCAAAGTGAGCCCTGCCGCCATAGCTACCGCACGGAAAAACTCCTCCGTCATCTCCGCATCGTAGATGCCTAGTTGCACCTTGGGGATATCGGCAGCAAAAACAAGATAGGGACGACCACTAAAATCTAAACACACCTGCACCAAAGCTTCATCCATGGGCAAAAAGCAGTTGCCATAACGATGAATACCTGCCTTATCACCAATAGCTTCCTTCAGCGCCTGCCCCAGCACAATACCACAATCCTCCACCGTATGGTGGCTGTCCACATCAAGATCCCCTGTAGCCTGTACTGTCAAATCGCTAAAGCTGTGCTTGGCAAGCAGAGTCAGCATGTGGTCAAAAAAGCCAATGCCCGTACTGATGTCGCAAAGACCGCTGCCATCCAAGCACCAGTCCACACTGACACCTGTTTCTAAGGTTTTGCGTTCTACGCTGCCCTTTCTCATAATTTACCTCCTGTAGCCACAACTAATTCGGTAAGCTTGCTTAAAATCTGTTTATTTTCTTCCGGAGTACCTACAGTAATGCGTAAAGCACCTGTCAGCACCGGATGGCTGGTAAAGTCACGCACCAAAATGCTGTTTTCCAAATAATACTTGAAAATCAGCTTGCCGCTGGCTGCCTGTTTGGGCAAATCATCACCGTACTTAGCAGCATAGGCCGCAGTCAACTGCTCCATCAGTGCGCCCTCTGCCCGCAGCATAACAAAGTTGGTAGCAGTAGGCCAAACGCGGAAGCCCAAATTTGCCATATAGGCTGCCATTTTATCCCGCTCTTCACGAATCGTCTTCACCTGCTGCTTGTAGAGCAGTTTATTTTCATACAATGTTTTAGCAACCATCAAAGTAAAAGCGTTCACAGAATAAGGCAGGATGGCTTTACCCAACTGGCGTACCAAGCCCAAAGCGCCTACAGCGTAGCCGCAGCGCATACCTGCCAATCCATAAGCCTTAGAGAAGGTGCGGAATACCATAAAGTTGCTATACTTGCCTAACAGGCTCAAAGTAGAGCCTGCCACCAGCCACAGCTTGTTCAAAGGACGCATATCATTAGGAGGCACGTCCTTGCCATCGGCAAATTCCATATACGCCTCGTCCATGATTACAGGGCAGTCCACATTAGCAATAATTTTTTCCATCACCACCAAAGGATTATAATTGCCAGTGGGATTATTGGGATTGCAGACAATCAGCAAAGCAGGCTGCTGCTCCTTGCAGAAAGCAATAACGCTGTCCGCATCTACGTAGCCATCCTCCGTCAGAGGATAGCGCACAGCCTCGCTGTCGCTTAAATCTGCATATTCACCATACATGGAGAAAGACGGCCAAGGCACGGCAATCTTCTTCCCGGGCCCGCCAAAAACATAGCAGGCTTTTTCCAAAAGTTCGCTGGAACCATTGCCAATCTTGACGCAATCCATATCTACTTCCAGCTCGTCAGCAATTACTTGAGCCAGATTTTCGCTTTTCATCGGCGGATAACGGTTAAAAGGAAAGCGGGCAGTGCGGGCAGCAATGCTCTTGGCAATTTCCTCAGGCATGGGATAATTGCTTTCGTTAGCATTGACAATAATGTCCGCTGCCACCGTTTCTACGGAATATTCCTCCATCCGTTCAATACTTTTACGTACACTAAAATCAGCCATCTTAATACTCCTTGCCCACACGTTGGCGGATAGCGTTGGCATGAGCAGTCAAGCCTTCAGCCTCAGCCAAAGTGATAATATCGTCAGCAGCTGCATAAAGAGCAGGAGCTGTGTAGGAAATAATGCTGGTCTTCTTCATAAAGGTTTCTACATTCAGCACGGAATAGAACTTAGCAGTACCGCCGGTGGGCAGGACGTGATTGGGACCTGCGTAGTAGTCGCCCAAAGGTTCAGGACTGTATTGTCCCAGGAAGATGGCGCCTGCATTGCGGATGTAGGGCAGAACCTCAAAGGGAGCCTTAGTCATAATCTCCATGTGCTCGGGAGCACTCAGATTTGCCATTTCAATAACCGTGTCCATATCTTTAGCCAGGATAATCTTGCCTGCTTGCGCCAGGCTGGTACCTGCTATTTCCTTACGGGGCAGCTTGTCCAGCTGTACTTCGATTTCCTCTGCCACAGCCTTAGCCACGCGTTCGCTGTCCGTTACTAGGATAGCGCAGGCCAAAGGATCGTGTTCTGCTTGGCTCAGCAAATCGGCAGCCAAATATTCCGGTTTGGCGCTATCATCGGCAATGACTAAAATTTCACTGGGACCTGCCAGCATATCAATATCCACATGACCGATAACTGCTTTTTTAGCAAGGGTTACGAAGATATTGCCAGGACCGGTGATTTTTTCTACCTTGGGCACCGTTGCTGTGCCGAAAGCTAAAGCAGCAATAGCTTGAGCACCGCCCATTTTGTAGATTTCCGTTACGCCGATCAGTTTGGCAGTTACTAAAACATTGGCGTTGACTTTGCCATCCTTTCCGGGAGGCACAGCCATAACAATGCGAGGCACGCCGGCAACCTTGGCAGGGCAGGCGTTCATCATGACGGAAGAAGGATAAGCAGCAGTACCGCCTGGAACATAGATGCCTACGGAATCGACAGGCGTAACCTTTTGTCCTAGCATGGAGCCAAAGGGACGATTGGTGAGCCATGTTTTGGGCATTTGCTCCTCATGGAACTTCATAACATTGGCGATAGCACGCTCCAAAGCAGCCTTTACTTCCGGCTTCACAATAGCTTCTGCCTCAGCAAATTCTTCCTCGGTAACACGGATGTTGTCGGCATTCAGCTCTACTCTATCAATCAACTTAGTGTAATAAAACAGCTTAGCATCGCCTTCTGCACGCACGTCTGCCACAATCTGCTCTACTACTTGGGCCGCAGTCATGTGGCGGCCGAACATAGCATCCGTACCTGCTTGGATACGTGGGGAAAGTTCCACTTCATCAAACGTTTTCTTTTGCATTAAAGCGGCAATCTCTACCGCGTTCATCTCTCTTGCGTCAGTAACCTGCATTTTTATTTTGCCTCCTCATTTAAAACAACACGTAAATCTTCCACCAATTTGCGCAAACGGGCAAACTTCAGCTTGAAGCTAGCTCTGTTGGCAATCAAGCGGGCCGTAGCGGTAAAGATGGAATCCACCTCCGCCAATTTATTTTCTTTCAGGGTTCGCCCTGTTTCTACAATATCTACAATCATTTCGCTGAGTCCCACAATAGGCCCCAGTTCGATGGAACCATTCAGTTTGACTATTTCTGTCTGAATGCCCAATTTGTTGAAGTACGCTTTAGCGCAGTTTGGGTATTTCGTTGCTACCCGCAGGTGGGCGTAATCAGTCAGTTTTTCCCGGCGCTTAGCCTCCGGCACCGCCATCATCAGACGGCAACGGCCAAAGCCAAGGTCCAGCAGTTCTACAACATCTTTTTCCTGCTCCAACAGCACATCTTTACCAATAATGCCGATGTCTGCAGCACCGTATTCTACATAGGTAGGTACATCCACCGTCTTGGCGATGATAAAACGCACCTTGGTTTCCTCGTTGCTGATGACCAGCTTGCGGGAATCCTCCGTAACGTTTTCCGCACTGTAGCCAACCTTTTCCAACAGACGTACAGATTTATTAAAAAGCTTGCCCTTAGGCAGGGCAATGGTAATATATTCGTCCATTTCCTTCACCCTTCCTTTAGGATACGTATACCAAGCTGTTGCAGCAGTATTCCTTCACCGCAGCTGCAGCCTGTGCCAAATCCATAGCTTCCGTACACAGCTTCACGCTGCGTCCTTCCTTACGTAAAGCACTTGCCTTGCCGATAGCTTCGGGCAGTTTGCCCTCGCTCCACGCCACTAGCACATCCCAGCTGCGCACCCCTGGAGCCGCACCGCTGCGCTCCAACGCCAGCACAACGCGATCCACGCCCAAAGCAAAACCTGTAGCAGGACAATCAAGGCCGAAACCCTGCATCATCTTGTCATAACGTCCGCCACCGGCAACAGGATAGCCCATTTCCGGCAGATACACTTCAAAGAGCATCCCCGTATAATAATCAAGGGAACGATATAAGCCCAAGTCAAAGTTCAAATAGGCTGCGGCGCCATAGGCTTCCAGCAGAGCGTAAATGTTGCGCAAATCTGCTAAAGCTTCCTTGCACTGCGGATTAGTAACAATAGCATCCACTTTGTCCAAAAGCTCCACACCGCCTTGCAGGAACAGGAAATCAGCAAAAAGCTGCTTTACTTCCGGGCGGATATTCTCCATAGCGTCCGCCATCTGCTGCATAGCAACTGCATCATGGTTGCGCAGGCAGTTTTTTAACTGTACCTTTTGCTCGGCGCTGAAACCTGCTTCCTCTGCCAAGCCATTGATAAAACCTACGTGGCCTAGGCTGATGGCGAATTTCTGCACTCCTGCTGCCTGCAGCGCTTCTGCAGCCAGCACGATAATCTCCGCATCTGCAGCTGCACCGCTGGCGCCCAACATTTCTACACCAGCCTGCTCAAATTCGCATTGGCGGCCCGCCTGAATCTCTTCATAGCGGTACAGGTTGGACAAATAGCATAAGCGCTTAATCTTTTCACCGCCCTGCAGACGTGTAGCCGTCAAACGGGCAATAGGCGCCGTCATATCATTGCGCAACACCAGCAGCTTGTTACTGCGGTCGAAGAAACGGAAATCGCCTTCACTACCGGTGTTGCCAAAAGTTTCCACGTATTCAAAATCGGGAGTCTTTACTTCATCGTAGCCCCATTTATCAAAAACACTGATGATAGCATCTTCGATACGGCGACGAGTCTTCATTTCACCCGGCAGAATATCCTTAGTGCCGTACGGCACCTGATACACTTTATTCAGCATTTTGCTCCTTCTCTCCTTTTAACACATCCATAACGGAATTGTATCCGTCCGCGCCATAAACCAAGCAACGTTTAACACGGGAAATAGTGGCAGTGCTGGCACCTGTTTTTTCCACAATGGTTTCGTAGATGCAGCCTTCATCCAACATCCGCGCTACTTCCAAACGCTGCGCCATAGCTTTCAGTTCGCTTACAGTGCAAATATCTTCAAAAAATTTATAACATTGTTCCTGATCCTTCAAGCTCAGGATAACTTTGAATAATTGATCGGTCAAATGGTCATGAATATTAGCAGCCATAGTATTCCTCCTGTAACATTCCGTAAATATCAACGTGTTTTTCAAACAACTTGTATCATTACTTTAATACTTTATCTTGTGAAAGTCAAGAGAATTTCTGCAAAAATTTTACTCAAAAACGCTTTACAATATCCTACTGTTGTAGTATACTTTGTTGCAAGCTTACTAGCATATTACCATAGTTACACAAAGAGCAGCAACATTGCTTTATGAGTGGTCAATAGCGTAAATATCTCGATATTTTTATTGACATTCGTACAAAATAGCGATATGATAAGTGTTAACTTCACAGAAATTTCATCAAGAGTAGCCGAGGGACTGGCCCGATGAAGCTACGGCAACCACACTGCGGTGAACGGTGCCAATTCCAACGGATTATTCCGGCAGATGAAGATTACAAAAGCGCAATTTGTATCCTTCGCCGTGCCGGCGAAGGATTTTTTTGTGTAACCAACGAGAAAGGACTAACGAGATGATAGAACTTGTTAATGTAGAAAAAACCTACTATAGTAAAGCCGGTGACATCCATGCTCTCCATCAAACTAACCTGAGCATCAAAGCCGGCGAAATCTTCGGCATTATCGGTCTGTCCGGTGCAGGCAAATCCACTTTGGTACGCTGCATCAACATGCTGGAGAAACCCACTAAAGGCCAAGTATTTGTGGACGGTGCCGAACTGACAGCCATGAGCGATTCCCAACTGCGCAAGGCACGTCAAAGCATCGGTATGATTTTCCAACACTTCAACCTGCTCACCAGTCGCACTGTTTACGACAACATTGCCTTCCCCTTGGAAATCCAAGGCATGAGCAAAGAAGAAATCCGCAAACGCGTACAACCTTTGCTGGAACTGGTACAGCTGGAAGAGCGCGCAGGCTACTACCCCAGCCAGCTTTCCGGCGGTCAAAAGCAACGTGTAGGCATTGCCCGCGCTTTGGCAAGCAATCCGAAAGTTCTGCTCTGCGACGAAGCAACTTCCGCGCTGGATCCCCAAACTACCAAATCTATTTTGGAGCTGTTGAAGGATATTAATAAGAAGTTAAACCTAACCATCGTCCTCATTACTCACCAAATGGAGGTTGTTAAAGCCATTTGCGACCGTGTTGCTGTTATTGAAAGCGGTAACATTATCGAGGAAGGCCCCATGGTCGATGTCTTCACCAATCCCCAACACCCCACCACCAAAGAATTTACTAAGAGCGTAATCAACGCCGAAATCCCTGATATGATTAAGAACATGAAGCTTACCGATACCTATAAGGAAGGCAGCAAGCTGATTGTCCGCATCTCCTTCATCGGCGATTCTGCCGGCGAACCTATTGTTTCCGGCATGGTTAAGCGTTTCGCTGTAGATGTCAGCATCCTGTACGGCAACATCGACCAACTGAAGGATGTTCCCTTTGGTACCTTGATTATCGAAGTTGCAGGCGACAGGGACGGCGTAAAGCACGCACTGGAATACCTGCATCAACAGAATCTGAAATTGGAGGTGCTTGGTTATGAATCCTGATATGCTTAATCTTTTATTAAAGTCTTTCTGGGAAACCTGCTACATGGTTTTTGCTTCTACCGCACTTTCCACGCTTATCGGTATTCCCCTTGGCGTTATCCTTACTGTAACCCGTAAAGACCACATCCTGCCTAACCCCACCATCAATAGTGTGTTGGGCGCTATTGTTAACGCCACCCGTTCCACTCCGTTCATTATCTTGATGGTAGCAATCATCCCCTTAACCCGTATGATTGTTGGTTCCTCCATCGGCACCACCGCTGCCATCGTTCCTTTGACTATTTCCGCAGCACCATTTATTGCCCGCATTATTGAATCCTCCCTGCTGGAAATCAACCCGGGCATCATCGAAGCTGCACAAGCAATGGGCGCCAGCCCCATGCAGATTATCACTAAAGTGCTTCTGCCTGAATCCTTGCACTCCATTGTATTGGGTGTAACCCTTGCTATCATCAGCTTGATTGGCTACTCCGCAATGGCAGGCACCTTGGGCGGCGGCGGCTTGGGCGACTTGGCAATCCGCTACGGCTACCAACGTTTCCAAATGGACGTTATGCTGGCCACCGTTGTTGTCCTGATTGTTATGGTACAAGCAATGCAATCCTTGGGTGACTACGCATCCAAAAAGCTTAATAAAAATAAGCTGTAAAAATCTTTGGCAATTTCCAAGGCTCCGCTTTGGGTTTGCATATATCTAAAAAACAATTCATCTGTGGAGGTATGTAAGATGAGCAAATTAGTTAAAATCCTGGTTACCGTTGCCCTGTGCGCTCTGACCATCATTGCAGCAGGTTGCGGTGGCGACAAAAAAGATGCTAAAAAAGCTGACCCCAATGCACCTGTAAAAATCGGTGTAACCGCAGGCCCCCATGCTGAAATCATGGACAATGTCAAAAAATTGGCTGAAAAAGAAGGCTTGAAGGTTGAAGTTGTAGAGTTCTCTGACTTCGTATCCCCCAACGTAGCTTTGAGCCAAAACGAACTCTTTGCTAACAGCATGCAGCACGCTCCTTATTTGGCAGCAACTTTGAAAAAAGAGCCTAAATTCGAATTGGTAGAAGTTTTCAAAACTGTAAACTTCCCCATGGCTATTTACTCTACTAAATATAAAAAAGTAGAAGATATTCCTGCAGGCGCAACCATTGGTATTCCTAACGATCCTTCCAACGGTGCTCGTGCTCTCTTGGTTCTGGCTGACAAAGGCTTTATCGAACTGAAAGATAAAAACTCCGTTACCGCTACCGTTGCTGATATTACCAAAAACCCCAAAAACTATAAAATCCAAGAGCTGGATGCAGCTTCCATTCCTAAAGCTATGCCGGACCTGGACATCGCTGTAATCAACGCTAACTACGCACTGGTTGCTAAGCTGAACCCCTCCAAGGATTCCCTGCTGATTGAACGTCCGGACAACCCGTTCCTGAACATTTTCGTTACTACCAAAGCTAACGCAGCAGATCCCCGCATTGCAACTTTGAAGAAGGTTTACCAATCCGCTGAAAACAAAAAATTCATCGAAGACCACTTCAAAGGCACCATTACCGCAGGCTTCTAATTGCATAATAATAAACCCCGTAGCGCAGGCTGCGGGGTTTTTGTGTTGAAAGAGGACCTAGGTCACCATTCCACACCCACCTTTTTAAGCTTTACAAATAAAATTTTCGTCCTGCCATAGCCCTAAAACTGTAAAAAACGCCACAAATTTGACGGTTTCGCTCCTTCTATGTTAAAATATTACAGTATTAAGGAGGACGAGCATGTTTGTAACCAAAGGCAAAATCCATTTGCACTGCCTGTTGGCGGTTATACTGATTTGTATGGCCCCCTTCTTAACAGGCTTTGATATAACCCGTCATATTACCGTCGAGGTAGATGGCAAAACCCAACAACTACGCACTAACAGCGATAAGCCCCAGGATATTCTCAAGGAGGCAGGCGTTACCCTCCAGCCCGGTGACGGCTGGCGCTTGCAAGGCCCCAACAGAAGCATTCAGGATGGCAGCGTCATCCAAGTAGTCCGTGGCATCCCCTTTACCGTTGTCCGTGGTGAAGCCACTGTGGAATACAAAAGTGCTAAAGCAACTGTTGGCGAAGCTTTAAAAGATGTGGGCATCTCCTACAGCAAAAATCGTGTTTATCCCGATGTTAAGGACAGCCTGCAAAAAGGCATGACCATCTACGTTTTAGAAAAAGGCGAAGAATTGGATTTTAGCGAAGCTGCCGTAGAAATCCCTGTACAGTATAAAGAGGACCATAGCATTAACTTTGGTACGGAAACAATCGCCACTCATGGCAAAGAAGGCAAAGCCAAAGTCATTTCCAAGCGCATCAAAAACAAAGATGGCAGTCATTCCACTAAGGAATTAGTAAGAGAGGTAATCGTAGAGCCTGAAGCGAAAATCATCCGCAAAGGCATGGCTATGAGCGTCCTTACCCCCGAAGGCTACAAGCGCTATACTAAAAAGCTGACTTGCGAAGCAACTGCCTACGTTTCCACAGGCAACCGCACTTCCATCGGCATTTGGCCCTATGAAGGTATTGTTGCAGTGGATCCCCGCATGATTCCTTACTATACTAAAATGTACATTCCCGGTTACGGCATCGCCATGGCAGGAGATACCGGTGGCGACATGGTGCATCACCGTATAGATTTATTTTTTAGTGATTATCGTCGCGCCATCCACTTCGGACGCCGCAATGTCGATGTTTACATTCTTGCAGAATGAGGTAGAAAGATGTTAAAAGAAGTTTTGGTAGTGGAAGGCAAAATGGATACTGTTGCCATCCGCAAAGCCTTAGAAGCCGATACCATTGAAACAGGTGGCTTTACCCTTGCCCCCTATACCCTGCGCCAAATCGAAGCAGCTTATAAAAAACGTGGTATCATCATCCTGACCGACCCAGATGGTGCAGGCGAACGCATCCGCCGCTTTTTAACAGAACGCTTTCCGGAGGCAGGTCAAGCCTTCATCCCCAAAATCAAAGCTACGGCTCACAATGATGTAGGCGTGGAGCAGGCGCAACCGGAGGCTATTTTGGCAGCACTAGCGAAAGTACGCCACCATGAATACCGTCCCCAAGCAGAATTCAACCACATGGATCTGTTTAATAATAATTTGAACGGCAGCCCCCAAGCCGCAGCCCGTCGCGACGCTTTAGGTGCAGAGCTGGGCATTGGCTACGGCAACGCCAAACGCTTTTTAGAAAGATTGAACCATTACGGAGTCAGCAGGGAAGAATTCCAAGCTGCATTAGCTAAAATAGGAGAATAAACGTGGATAAACCAATTATCGCATCCCCCCAAGTGACTAACCATATTCTGCACCGTTTCAAACTTCGTGCAGATAAAAAGCTTGGTCAAAACTTTTTGATTGATGAAAACATCGTCCGTTCCATTGTCGAAGCCGCCGAACTCAGTGAAGCAGATACTGTTTTAGAAGTCGGCCCCGGCATCGGCACCCTCACCCAAGGCTTGGCAGAAAGCGGTGCCAACGTAGTAGCAGTAGAGCTGGACAAGCGCCTGCTGCCTGTTTTGGACACTACTTTGGCAGGCTATGACAATGTCCGCATCGTCAGCGGCGATATTCTGCAAGTTGATATTATGGAAACTGTCGGCGTTAAAGAATTCAAAGTCTGCGCCAACCTGCCCTACTATATCACCACGCCTATTATCTTCGCCCTGCTGGAGAAACGCTTACCCATGGAGCGCTTGGTTGCCATGGTGCAGAAGGAAGTTGCTGAACGTATGGCAGCACAGCCAGGTGGCAAAGACTACGGCGCTCTTTCCGTAGCGATTCAATATTACACGGAACCAGAAATCGCCTTCATCGTGCCGCCCACTTCCTTTATCCCTGCGCCTGCAGTTGATTCCGCAGTTATTGTCTGCAAACGCCGCAGCAAGCCTCCTGTAGAAGTGTGCGACGAAGCATTGTTCTTCCGCGTAGTCAAAGCAGCCTTCTCCTTGCGCCGCAAAATGCTCAGCAACTCTCTCAAAAACATGGGCATCAAGGGCGAACAAGTTACCCGTTGGCTGGAGCTAGCAGGTGTGGACGGCAAACGCCGCGCAGAAACCCTCAGCCTAGAAGACTTCGCCAAACTCACCAACAGCTTTAGAGAAGCAGTACAATAAAGAACAACGGCTCGAACCAATGGTTCGAGCCGTATTTTTTATCGCCGTATGTATTATTCCCTTAAAATTTTTCGCAGGCTTCGTTAATGGCAGCTTCGTCCACACGCATAGCAGCCATAGTTCTGTCCAGCAGGTCATCCAGTTCCCAGCCCAAATCTTCCGCACCGCTTTTAATAACATCACGGTTGCAGCCTGCTGCGAACTTTTTATCTTTGAATTTCTTCTTCAAAGATTTCAGTTCCATATCCTGTACGCTTTTAGAAGGACGCATCAAAGCAGCAGCGCCGATCAGACCGGAAAGCTCATCCACAGCGAACAACACCTTTTCCATCTGATGCTCAGGCTTAAACTGACTGCCGCTCAATCCCCAGCCGTGGCTGGCGGTGGCACGGATAATGCTTTCATCCACGCCATGCTCGCGCATCAGCTCTTGAGATTTTACACAGTGTTCTTCAGGGTATTGTTCAAAATCAAGGTCATGCAAAAGACCTACGATGCCCCAATACTCTACTTCGTCACCATAGCCCAATTCTTTGGCAAAGTAACGCATAATCCCTTCCACGGTCAGAGCATGACGCAGATGGAAAGGCTCCTTATTATAAGTGGTTAATAGTTTCCATGCTTCTTCTCTAGTTAACATTGATATCCTCCTTAATTTTCCGGTTACAACCGGTATCATCCCTTAGCCTAGGCTTGCTTCTGCTCCGCTTCCTGCAGCATATCTGCCAAAGTAGTGTTATCAACTACTCCATCCACTGCCTCTTGAATCCTTCTGTACAGGCCAATGGTCAAACAGCTTTCAATCTTATCACAGGTAGTTGCGCAGTCTAAACAGGAAACAGGCGCCAAACTACCTTCCACCGTCCGCAGGATTTCGCCTACGCTGTAGGCAGCAGGGTCCTTCGTCAAACGATAGCCACCTTGGGCGCCACGGGCACTTTGTACTAATCCCGCCTTGCTTAAACGGTGGATAATCTGCTCTAAATATTTATCGGAAATTTCTTGCCTTTGGGCAACTGCCTTCAGCGGAATGTACCCTTGGGAATAGTGCATCGCCAAATCCAGCATCAAGCGCAAGGCGTAGCGTCCTTTGGTAGAAATTTTCATGACCTTCACAACCTTTCTTACGTATTTTATTTTAATACTAAAATAGTGGGAATACAACCCTTTAATATCGCAAAAAATCAACTGCCCCTTGAGATTCCTTTAGGCTCTATGGAAATAATTTTTCTAAAGCAGTGCCATTCCGATGAATTTGTGTTAAAATAATTCTATATGATGTAAATTTGGAGGATGCACAATGGATAAAAAAGAATTAGATAAAACTTTTAATGAGTACTTTGATAAGTTCAAAGCAGATAAAGAACTGGGCAAAGCCATGAGCTTAATTACATTCCAACAACTGTTCAACCCTACGTTCCTGCAAGCCAACAGCAAATTCACTTCCATGGACGATATCCTGTGGCGTAGCGGCTTCGGCATTATGAACCTGTTGGAAGTAGAAAACGTTAATCAAGACAAGTGGAACGAATACATCGCTAAGAACACCGATTGCGAAACTTGGCATGACTTCGGCAAGCTTGCTATGATCGACTGGATGAAAAACAAGCTGGAAGAAGTAAAAAAAGAGAAAAATTAATTTTCTAAGTACCGAAGCATACGTTTCGGTACTTTTTATTTGCAACGTACGCGTTCATATATTTCTTTTTAATACGAACAAAAATTTAAATTTCTATTGACAAATTTCGTCATCCGTATTATTATATATACAAACAAAAATTCACAGGATGGTGAGATTTATGAAAGCTATTTTGTTCGCATTAGCATTTGCCAGCATGATATACAGTGGTTTCAGCAGTGCGTTTGCCGTTGAGCCTATTTATCGCGACTGCACTGTAACCGTTGCTGCCGGCGATACCCTGTGGGATATTGCAGGCCGCTACAACAATAACGGCGAAGATGTACGCTTAGTAATAGATCGCATCGCCCGTGCGAATTCCTTAAAAAGCAAACACCTCCAGCCCGGCCAAGTACTCAAAGTTCCTGTAGCTATTCAAGACGATGGTTTAATGCTTGCCAAAAAATAATCACAAACACTGCTACGATTATTTCACAAAGAACTAACAAGGCTTTTTAGTGCTCTTGTCGAACTATAAAAGTAATTGATGATGTGTTCATAAGGAGGCAAGAGTTATGCAAAGTAAAAAATGGATCGCCGCAGCTTTAGCTGCAGGCTTTGTTTTAGGTAATGGCATGGCACCTGCTCAAGCAGGTATTCTAGATAAAGTTATTAAAGGCGGTGTCATCGGTTACGCTGTTGACGCTACTGCAGGGCCTCTTAACGATGGTATCAATGCCGTCACTGCGAAATATAAAGTTAGCTCCACAGATGCCACCAAGGTCGTACCTATTATTTCCGTAGGCGACGGCAGTCGTGCCGGCGCAGCCCAAGTAAGTGGCCCCCAAAGCAAAGTTGACCAAGTAAAGGCTGCTTTAATCATTGAACAAACCATTATCGGTGTTCGTGCAAAGATTTTGATTCCTGTAGATAATGTGGACTACAAAAATGTCAACCGTGTCCAAGGCGTTGGTGTCAGCGCTTCTCTGGACGTTAAAATATAGTGCTTGCAAGCAAAATACCCGGCTTAAGCCGGGTATTTTGCTATCTGAGGCATATTTATTGCTTACGTCTTTTTCATATTCAAGATGACGATGGCTAAGAAAATCAAACCCATGCCGATAACCTTGCTAAAGGTCAAAGGCTCTACAAAAACAAGCACGCCGACCCCTGCAGCCACAAAAGGCTCAATAGTCGCCAGGATGGAGGCACGCCCAGGTTCTACCTTTTCCAAACCTTTAGTATACAACAAATAAGGCACTACAGCGCACACCAGCCCCAAGCCTAAAGCCCCTACGATAGTCATAGTGTTGATTCTGCTTATCTCTGCAGCCGTAAAACCTGCCAAAGGCACTGCCGCTAAAGCGGCAAAATAAAAGGTGTAGGCGGTAATAGTTAGAGAAGAATACCTTTGTACTGCGTACTTGCCAAAAATGCTGTACAGGGCATAGCCAAAGCCACTGCCTAAGCCATAGACAAGACCGCTGACAGTTAACGTCAGCCCGCTGCTGAAAGCACCGGTAACGCAAGCACAACCGATGAAGGTACAAACTAACGCCAAGCCTTTGTAACGGTCGAAGCTTTCACCAAAAAGCACCAAGGACATCAGCATCACAAAAATTGGCGCTGTATAAAGCAATAAAGCAGCAACAGCTAAACTGCTGCTTTGGATGCAGTTGAAGTAGCAGTAGTTGAAGAAAGTCAAGCTAAGGATGCCCGTGCCGACAAACGACCAGCAATCCTGCCAACGGATACGCAAATTTTCCAAACCTTTATAGCACAGCACCAAGGTAATACACACTGCGGAAGCAACTGCACGTAAAGCTACAATCTGCATAGAGTCAAAGCCCTGCCCTGCAATCAGTTTCACAAAAAGGCCTATCAAGCCCCACAAGGCAGCAGCAACGATAATATATAAGGTATGCTGACTAAACATCTGCGTTCTCCCCATGGTCCTGTGCTGTAGCGCTAGTGCCTGCAGCAGCTTGCGCCGGTTTCTGCTTCTGCCCCCAAAAGGCACGGAATTTGCCTACCAACTCTTTGCCCGGCTTAGCAGGCCACAGTTCGCTGGTATCGCCGCAACGCATGGCTGCAGCCAAATGGTCGTACACTTCCGGATAGCGTGCATCCAGCTCCACTAAATGCTCCTTAATGTCCTGACGCATGGTGTGCCCATCGTAAGGACATGGGTTTTTCAAAGGTTTGAGCTGCAGCTTCTCCACCAGTTGGCGGATCTCGCTTTCCCGATAGTAGAGCAAGGGACGCAGCACAGTAATCCCCGTCCGTGACAAAGGCGTTACCGGAAGGAAGGTACGCAGCTGACCGCTGGTCATCAAATTCATAAAGAAAGTTTCCACCGCATCATCATTATGGTGCGCCAAGGCTACCTTGTTGAAGCCTAACTCCTTCGCACGGCGATTGGTAGCAGCACGACGAAAATAAGCGCAGGTAAAGCAAGGACTGCCGCATTTAGCCCCATGGGCTGCCATTACATCCACATCATCACTATAATGCTTTAGACCATAGTGGGAACAGAATGCTTCCAGCTCCGCTTTGGGAAAATTAGGCGCGAACATGCCGTTAACCGTGTAGCACGCCAAATCAAAATGGAAGGGAGCGTGCTTTTGGATTTCCGCCAGCATAGCGGTCAAAAGCATACTATCCTTGCCGCCGCTGAGGCCGATGAGGACACGGTCCCCAGGCTGTAGCATATCAAATTCAATAATCGCCCGCCACAACTTGCTCAAATCTGCAGCAGGAACAAAAGGTATATTTTTAGACATGTTAAGTCATCCTTTTTATAGTATTATTCTTTAGTTATATTTACATATCTCAAGTCTTACCAAAGTTCTACTTCACCTAATAAGAAATCTATCAGATTACAATGGAAAAATCCATTATCATCATAAAAATTATGAGGAATATCCATACGAATTACAACTTTCTTAAAGAAGTCCTTAGTAATAGCTAGAGAGCGTAATTCAGAATTCTCTTTTTGCTCCGTGTTCATTTGATAAGCAGATTGGATATATACTCTACGGTCTCCATTATTGACAACAAAATCTATTTCACGGGAAATTTTCTCATTATTTTTTCTCTCTGTAATCTGCCCTACGTCCACAGAATAACCACGTACAATAAGTTCATTATAAATAATATTTTCCATAATGTGTCCCGGATCATATTGACGATAATGCAAACGCGCATTACGTAAACCTATATCAGTATAATAATACTTATTAGGGTAGTTAAAATAAGTTTTCCCTTTGATATCATAACGCTTAGCAAGGCTGAGTAAAAAAGCATCCATAACATGATCAAGATACTTAGAAACTAACGTACTATTTACATTCTCTCTTCTCAAACTAGTAAGCGCGTTAGCTATATTCGTTGGGTTAGTCAATGAACCTATTTGCGAAGCTGTAAAATCTAAAATAGCATTAAGTATGTCAGGTCGTTCTAATTTATTACGCTCAATAATATCTTTAACATATAGTTCTTCATAAAGATTTTTAAGATAATTTTTCTTATCGGTAACATCATGTATATCAACAATCCTAGGCATACCACCATAAAGCATATACTGATCTAAAGCATCACGTTTATCTCCACCGACAGCACTATAAAACTCTGCAAAAGAAAGTGGTTGAACGTGGATTTGCGTAGCTCTTCCTCTAAATTCCGTAGCTATATCTTTAGATAACATTTTGGAATTGCTGCCAGTTACATAAACATCAAGATTTTTATAAGCTTTAAGCTCGTTTAGCATATCATAAATACTAACTTCAACATCGCCATTTTTCTTGTCTATAACTTTTTTGGTGAATTGTACTTCATCTATGAGCAAATAAAACTTCTGATTTTTGTTTTTTTCTACAAATTCTTCAATGTAATCACAAAGAACGATAGGATCTCTGAATTTGTAGTACCTTCTTTGATCGAGGGCTATTTTAATGATATTTTCATCGGCAATATTCTTTTGTAATAAATATTTATAAAACAGCTCAAAAAGCAATACTGATTTTCCACAACGGCGTATACCGGTAATTACTTTGATCTCACCATTCCACATATTACTGATAATACGCCGAAGATATAAGTCACGCTTTATCATTTTTACACCTCTTGCTTTGTACATTTCCGTCCTAAGTTTAAGCTCAAATATAAAATATACTCTTTCCGCCGAAGAAGTCTACCTTAAACTTTGTACACTTCCGTCCTAAGTTTAATATAATTATATCATTCGCAAGGCATCACCGCAACAATTTCACCTTAAACTTTGTACATCTCCGTCCTAAGTTCAAGGTATAAACAGGGCATTTCAACACCATGCTTGTAACGTTTTTCGCAAAATATAAAGCGAGTTTGTAACGTTTTTCTGAAAAATTATTGCTCACAGTTCAACTCACCTTAAACTTTATACACTTCCGTCCTAAGTTTAAGGCGCGGAAAATCTATAAAATCCGCCCTCGTCCTACAGCCACAAACTTTCACAAGTCCACTAAAGCACAAACGCCCCCTTTCGTGGTATAATAATGTAGATATACTATAAGCAAAACAGGAGCACAATTATGACCGATACACTTCAAGGATTAAATAAACAACAAGCGGAGGCCGTACAACACATTAACGGTCCTATGCTGATTTTGGCAGGGGCAGGCAGTGGCAAGACCAAAGTCCTCACCTGCAGAGTAGCCTATCTGCTCAACCAAGGCGTTGCCCCCTACCGCATTTTAGCCATCACTTTTACCAACAAAGCTGCCGCAGAAATGCGCGAGCGTGTAGATAGAATGGCGGGCGCCGCAGCTAAAGACGTGTGGCTGTTCACCTTCCACGCTTTCTGCGCTAGGGTACTGCGCCGTGATATTGACAAGCTCAACGCAGGCTATGGCAACAACTTTGCGATTTACGATACTACCGACACTAAAAATTTAATCAAGCAAATTCTCAAAGAAATGAATCTTGACGAAAAGCGTTTCCAACCTGCAGGCGTTTTAGGTCGCATCAGCAACGCCAAGAACCAACTGCAGGATGTAGCAGAGTTTGCCCGCCAAGCAGGGGACTTCTTCGACCAGCAGGTTGTTAAGATTTATCAGGCTTATCAAGAAAAACTGCAAGCCAACAACGCGCTGGACTTTGACGACCTGCTGCTCTTAACCTTGCGCCTGCTACAGGAAAACGCAGAAGTTAGAGAAAAATACCAAAGCAAATTCGACTACCTAATGGTAGACGAATACCAGGATACCAACCACGCCCAATATCTGTTGACCAAGCTATTGGCAGGCAAGCATCGCAATATCTGCGTTGTAGGTGATGCGGACCAGAGCATTTACGGTTGGCGTGGTGCCGACATTCGCAACATCCTCGATTTTGAAAGCGATTACCCTGACGCCAAATTAGTAAAACTGGAACAAAACTACCGCAGCACCCAAGTAATTTTGGACGCAGCCAACGCTGTAATCGAGCATAACACCGGCCGCAAGCCCAAGAACCTATGGACGGATAACGGCACCGGTACGGAAATCACCTACTACCAAGCAGTAGATGAAAGGGACGAAGCACGTTTCGTCATTGAAAGAATGCAGGAGCTGCAGCGTACGGAAAACGCTAAGCTGGGCGACATGGCTGTCCTGTACCGCACCAATACCCAATCCCGTGTATTTGAAGAAATGCTCATTAAGAGCGGTATTGTCTACACCATGGTCGGCGGCACCAAGTTCTACGAACGCAAAGAAATTAAAGATATCATCGCCTATCTGCGTCTGATCTATAATCCCCATGACAGCCTGAGCCTGCTGCGCATTATCAACGTCCCCCGCCGCGGTATCGGCGACGCTACCTTGGCTAAACTGCAAGCCTATGCAGCAGAAACAGGTCAAAGCCTCTTTGAAGTTATCTCCAACGCAGCTGCCGTACCCGGTCTCAGCAGCCGTTTTGTAGGCAAGCTGGACGAACTGGCAGGTTTGATTATCGAATACATGGCAGAAGCAGAGGAAGCTTCTGTAAAAGATTTGATTATGGATGTTATGGAGCGCACCGGTTACAGGGAGGAACTAGAGCTGAGCCGCAGCACCCAGGACCAAAGCCGTTTGGAAAACTTGCAGGAATTGCTCAGTGTTGCGGAAGACTTTGCCAACAAAGCTGCCCGCAACAACGATGAGCCTACTTTAGAAAACTTCCTTGCCGATGTAGCCCTTGTTTCCGATATCGACGATGCAGAAATGGGCGACGAAGCTGTAACCTTGATGACGCTCCACTCCGCTAAAGGTTTGGAGTTCCCCACCGTCTTCCTCGTAGGCATGGAAGAAGGTATCTTCCCCCACGCCCGCACCCTTTTAGATGAAGAAGAAATTGAGGAAGAACGCCGTATCTGCTACGTTGGCATTACCAGAGCAGAAAAGCATCTTTATCTGAGCAACGCCCGTATGCGTATGATTTACGGTCACACTATTTCCTATCCCCCATCCCGCTTTCTGCAGGAAGTACCGAGAAATTTGATCCATGTTTATAAACGCCCTGTACGCCAAAAAGCTTTAGTACAGGAAGCACCTGCCCGCCAAACAACACGTCCTCGCACTGCCAACTGGTTCCTGCAACCCCAGACCAGCTTTATGCCCAAGGAAAGCAGCGCCACTGCCACCTTCAAGGCAGGCGATAAAGTCAACCACAAGAAATGGGGCGTAGGCACCATTGTTTCCGTGAAAGACAGTGAAGACGGTCAAGAGGTAAAAGTTGCTTTTGCCGGCGGCGGTATCCGCAGCCTGCTGACCAAATACGCAGTGCTGCAGAAATTATAAGAGGTTCATTATGGCAGAAATAGATTTATTTGCGGACGAAAAAACACAAGCCCTGGCAGAAGCAGCGGACTTGCGCCAAGAAATCCGCCATCACGAATATTTATATTATGTATTGGATGCTCCGGAGATTACAGATAGCGAGTATGACCGCCTCATGGTCCGCTTGCGCGAAATTGAAGCAGCCTATCCGGACAGCGTTCCTGCGGACTCCCCCACCCAAAGAGTGGGCGGCCGCGCCGACTCCCAATTTACGGAAGTGCGTCATTTAGAGCCTCTCTTGAGTCTTTCCAACGCCTTTAGTGCGGAAGAACTGCGCGCTTTCGACGAACGCGTGAAAAGCGGTCTGCCTGCCGATGCGAAAGTAGAATACGTTATGGAGCCTAAGATTGACGGTCTGGCGTGCAGCCTGATTTACGAGAACGGCAAACTGGTCCGCGCTGCTACCCGTGGCGACGGCATCGTAGGCGAAAACGTTACCGCTAATGTACGCACCATCCGTACGATTCCTTTGGTGCTGAAAGTACCGGAGGGCGAAACTGTTCCGGAACTTTTGGATGTGCGCGGCGAGGTCTATATGCCACGCCAAGCCTTTATGCGGCTCAACGAAGAACGTGCCGAGCGTGGCGAAAGCGAATTCGCCAACCCTCGCAATGCTGCTGCAGGCAGCTTGCGCCAGCTGGACCCCCAAGTCACCGCCAGCCGTTCTCTCAGCTTCTTTGCCTACTACCTTGTGGGCGAAGGTGCCAAAGCCAACCACAGCGACAGCTTAGCAACTTTAGCGAAGTATGGCTTTAAAGTCAGCGAAAACTATCAAGTGGTGCCCAATATTGACGACGCACTGCAATATATAGAAGACTTCAACCAAAAACGCGCCTCCCTCGCCTACGATACTGATGGTGCTGTTATCAAAGTCAATAATGTACATCTGCAGCAGCTTTTGGGCGCTACGGGTAAAGACCCCCGTTGGGCTATTGCCTATAAATATCCCCCGGAGCAAGCAGAAACCACTTTAGAAGATATCGACTGGCGCGTAGGCCGTACAGGCGTGCTCACCCCTACGGCAGTACTGACTCCTGTAAAGCTTAGTGGCAGCGTCATCAGCCGTGCCACCTTGCACAACGAAGATTTTATTAAAGCGAAAGATATCCGCATCGGCGACCGCGTTATTATCAACAAAGCAGGGGAAATCATCCCCGAAGTGCTCCGTGTAGCCGTGGATAAGCGCACAGGCGCGGAAAAACCTGTTGTGATTCCCGATAAATGCCCCGAATGTGGTTGGAGCGTGGAGCGCAAGGGCGCCGAAGCAGCCATCCGCTGCACCAACCCCCACTGTCCCGCTTTAGGCCGCGAAGGCTTAATCCACTTTGTCAGCCGTGATGCAATGAACATCGATGGTTGCGGTCCTTCCGTTATCAACGCTCTTATGGATGCAGGCTTGGTGCGCGATGCAGCGGACCTTTATAATCTGCAAAAAGAAGATGTACTAAAATTAGACCGTATGGGCGAAAAGTCTGCTGACAAGCTTTTGGCAGCTTTGGAAGCCAGCAAAGCCAACGAATTGGACAAGTTGCTCTTTGCTTTAGGCATCCGTCACGTGGGCGCTAAGGTTGCTAGGACTTTGGCTACAGAGTTTGGCAGCATGGAGCGTCTCTTGGAAGCACAGCCGGAACAATTGGCAGCTATTCGCGATATTGGCGACAAAATTGCAGAAAGCGTAGTTACCTGGCTCAGCGTCCCCACTAATAGGGATTTGCTGGAACGCCTTGCCGCAGCAGGCTTGACCATGACCTTTACTGCTCCCGCCAGCCAGGAGGACAATCCCTTCTTTGGCAAGACCATTGTCTTTACCGGCACCTTGCCCACCCTTGGCAGAGCAGAAGCTAAAACCATGGCCCAGGATGCAGGCGCCAAAGTTAGCGGTAGCGTCAGCAAAAAGACCGATTACGTTGTTGCCGGCGAGGAAGCAGGCAGCAAGCTTGATAAAGCCAACGCCCTTGGCGTCAAGGTTATTGATGAAGCAGAATTTCTGCAAATGCTTAAAGGAGATGATGCAGAATGAAAAAAGCATTAAATATGGCTTTAGGATTGCTCCTGTGCGGTGTAACCTGCACTGGTTTGGCAGCAGAACCCACCATGTCCGAAGCTATTCCTATTAATCAGCAAAATACTAGCGAAGCAACTACTTCCACCATGGATATTGTGGATGCCCGCAATGGCGAAGCAAGGCCTGTGGCGGAAACCGTGGTCAGCAATAAGCCCACTAAGGCCACTGCCCCTAAAGCTACACCCAAAGTAACGGTAGAGCCTGCCAAGAATAATGGTAAAGAAGTAAGTTCCATCGATGCCTTGGATATGGGCGTTGCCGATACAGGCGAAACCCATTTTACGAAAACCGATAAAAAAGTTACCGAATGTACTTTGCCCTACACCGTTGCCGTGCTTCCCTACGTTGACACTTCCGGCTTGGAAGGACGCAGCAGAGAAATGGCAATCGGTGCTATTAAAGACGCTTTGAAAAAGAAATACCCCGGCAAGAACACCAGCGTTACGAAAATCGCCAGCAATAATGCGGTACAAGCGGCGTTATTAGCTAATCCCATGGAAAATGCAGAAACGCCCACACTGAGCGAATTAGTTGCCATTGGCGAGGACTGCGGCGCTGACCGCGTAATTTTTGTCAGCATCCTGCCTGCAAGGGAAAAGGAAACAGGCTTTATGGTTATTGCAGGCAGCCAAACCTACAGCGCTACAGTAATGATGAAGTTGAAATGTGTCGATGTTAATGAAGAAAAATATCTCTTTAACCAAAATGTAGAAGGCATTGGCTCCTCCACCTCCATCAACTTTTGGAAGATTGGCGAGCCCAGCCGCGCTAAAGCCGTAAAACGCGGTGTTAATGAATGTATGGAATTTTTCCTGACCAGTTTTGAATAAAAAGGAGGAATAGTCATGGATAAACTTGATTGGCAAGGTTATGTGCAGAAGGTAGCTTCCTGCGATGTCCCCATCCCCCTGACCATGATCAATGATTTTGAAGATTGGAAATGCCGCAGCATCGTTGGCCGTATGCTGCTGATTTTAAAAGATATGGAAGGCGCTATGGAAGTGCTTGCCACTGTTAAGGATGTGCAGCCCGACATGAACGACGCTCCCGAATACGGCCTCAGCGAAGCGGAGCATAAGGTGCTCTGCCTCCGCGATATTGCGGAAATCGTGTGGCAGCTCACAGGTACAGGCGATGCTCCCGTCTTCTACCTGAAGCAAGCCTATAAGCTGTGCCGTGACTACGAGCATATTTTCCGCAGCGCGGACAGAGGCAAAATCTGGGTACGTGCGTTGGAAATCATGCGCAGCTGTGGCGAAGAAGAAAAAGCATTGGTGCAGGCCCACGCTATGTTGGAAGCTGAAAAGGCTACCCCAGGCATCAACCCCTATCGTTTCCACGCATTGAAGTTTATTGCGGAAAGTATGGCTGCCCAAGGTGACTACAACAAAGGCTCCATCTTGATTACGGAAGCATACCAATCCTTCCCCGTAACGGAAGCAGCAGAGCGTGATTTGGCAGAGGCTGCAGCACTGGCGGATGCCAAAGAACGTTACGAAGCTTACCACCACTGCACTACCATTCAGTACCAACCTTGGGAACGCGGCAACATCCCCACCTTGGACGATGTGCGCCGTCTGCAGGAAGAAAACATGCGTAAGCGCGAGGCAGCGAAAGCACAGGGCGCGGAAGGCGTGGCTAACTTAATCAATCAGTTAAAATGAGTAATTAAAGGTTTTTATACGCATTCTCAAAAAAACTGATACAATAGAGAACAGTTTGAAATGACAGTTAATTTTTGTAATTTTTTGAGAAGGGATGTATAAAACTGATGAAGAAACAATTATTGGCTTTGGCTGTTGCCGCTGCTTTTGTTGCTCCTCAAGCCGTAGGCGCTGAAGGCTACGCTGTATATGAATGGTCCGCAGAAGGTATGGGCATGGCAGGTGCCCGCATGTTTGCAGAGGACGATGCTGCTAACATGGCTTATAATCCTGCTTCCATTACTAAAGTAAAAGGTAAAGCTGCTAAAATCAGCGCTACCTATATGAGTCCCCACGGTAAGTTCGATTCTTTCCAAGGTGATAAGAAAGTAGAAACTGCATCTAACCGCATTCATCCTGCTTGGGCCCCTGGCACCTACTATGTACAACAATTGAACGATAAAGAATGGATTGGTATGGGCGTTTACAGCCGTTTCGGTCTGATCTCCCAGTTTGAAGCTAACTCCATCGCTGGCTCCAATGCAGTAAGCTCCAAAATGTTCGGTGTTTCCACTGGCTTTAACTACGCTCGTAAACTGACTAATAAATGGTCTGCATCCTTGGGTGCAGAAATCAACTATGTTGGTTTGCAATTAGATAAAAACCTGTATATGAATAGAGATATTAATCAGCAAACCACTATTGCCGATGGCACTCCTACTCTTCCCATGGATCATACCGCCAAGCCTGCTGTCCGTTCTGCACTTCATATTGAAGGCGACACCTATGCATTAGGTTGGAATGCTGCTGCCAACTATGAATTCGATGACAAAAACGAAATTGGTATAGTGTACCGCAGCAAAGTAAAGCACTCCATGGAAGCAGATGCTGACATGCACACTCCTATGCTTGGTCAACATATGTACGGCTCCGCTTATGGTGTTGTTACTCTGCCGGAAAGCTTATCCATTGGTTATAACCACAAATTTAACGATAAGACTCGTGTAGAATTGAATGGTATCTGGACCCGCTGGGATCGTTACGAATCTTTGGACATTACCTTCGGTGGTGGTGTAGGCATGTTGGGTACTGTACCTAGCGATAAAAACTGGTCTAATGGCTGGCGTTATGCCATCGGCGTAGAGCACAAACTCAGCGATAAATATGCTCTGCTGGCTGGCTATGCTTTCGACGAAAGCTCCATCCCCTACGATGGCGGCGACTTCATGATTCCTACCGGTACCCGTAAAACCTATTCCTTGGGTACTCAATACAAGGATAAAGATCAAACCTTAGCTGTATCCATTGGTTGGATGGATGTAGGCTCCTTGGACTTTGTGGGCAATGGCACCACCGACATGTTCGACCGCGCGCACACTCGCGACAGCTACACCAAGATGTACAGCATCTCCTACCAACGCAACTTCTAATTTAAAAAAGTTAAAGAGCTTCCTCACAAGAGGAAGCTCTTTTTGCGTTCTCATACGTCTATTCTTAGCAATGTAAAGCGATTTTACATAAGTCCTCAGTACCTTGCCTACATTTTACATAGGAACAAGCAATTTAACACAGCCTTGCTTTTGACCATACTCCTCCTTTGCTACAATATTTAACAGGCGGGCTTGACCGCATTGCGGCATGCACTGCTTTTTATTTGCAGATAATCGAGGAGGAAATATGATGAAAAAGTCTTTAATTTTAGCTATGGCTATGGCACTGGGCGTAACTGCCTCCGCTTATGCAGCCAACCCTTTCAGCGATGTACCCGCAGGCCATTGGGCATATGACAGCGTTAACCAACTGGCAGCAGCAGGCGTAGTAGACGGCTACGGTGATGCTACCTTCGGTGGTGATAAGCTGATGACCCGTTACGAAATGGCGCAAATCGTAGCGCGTGCGATGGCTAAAGGTGCTAACGTAGACAAACTTGCTGCAGAATTTGCAGACGAACTGGACAGCTTGGGCGTACGTGTTGCCAACTTGGAAAAGAAGGCTGATAATGTCCGCGTAACCGGCGAAGTAAAATACCGCTACCGGGATTACTCTGGCGACCATGAAAAATCCAAAAACGAATATAAAAACAAAATGCGTACCCGTATCTACGTTAACGGCCAAATCAATGAAGACTGGTCCTACACCGGTATGCTGGAAAACACCCAAGACTTAAAGAACAACAACGGCGACGAAAGAACTGAACTGCCCCGCGCTTACGTAAATGGTAAATTGGGTGGTTTGAAAGTACAAGCAGGCCGTTACAAATTCACTGACACCTTTGATGGTTGGATTTACGACGATCTTATGGACGGCGCGCAAATTTCCTATGGCAAAGATTTGAAGCTGACTCTGGGTGCAGGCAAAGGCTCTAACGAAGACGAAATAAGCGAAGACCCCAGTGCTTGCGATACTATGTACTATGGCGAACTGGGCGCTAAAGTTGGCGTTGTCAAAGTCAAAGCAGGCTACTACAAATTTGACGAATGTGCTGCTGACTTTACCGAAAAAATTAAAGTTGATGGCAAAAAGAAGGAATTTGCCCGCGACAACAAAGTATGGGCAGTAGGCTTCAAAGCCCCCATTGCTAAAGATTTAAAACTCCATGCTAACTACTTGAAATCCGATTTAGATATGCAAACCTACAATGGCGATGACGATGGCTACGTAGTAGGCTTGCAATACAAAGGTGCTAAATCTAAAAAAGCAGGCTCTTGGGGCGTGTGGGCTAACTACTTCGACCAAGGCTACGGCACCTATGTAACCCACACCATGGATGCTAAAGACCCCGGTATGAAGGTTGAACGCGAAGGCTTCAAAGGCTACGAAATCGGTGCTGAATATGCTTTTGCTAAAAACATTGTCGGCGCAGTTAAATACTATGATTTAGAATCCAAAGTTGGCGATGTAGACCAAAAAACCATCTACAGTGAATTAGTCTTCAAATTCTAATCCCGCTTACTCCTTTTTGAGAGACTAGGACGAAACAAGTCAGTGTTACCATATCCATAGACGAATCATTGCGATTTTAGCTCATGAGTGCTTAGAATCACAAAAGTGAAGCGAACCGAAGAGAAACTTGTTTTACGAACAAAATCGGCCGCGAATCTTCGTTGTGATTCTGCACGAAATGAGCGTTAAGAAATCGCGCGTGAGTCGGGATATGGTAACATGACTATTCATTGTCCCGGTCTCTTTTTTATGCCTTGAAAAAGCGTAGCAAAAAGACCGCCCCCGTAGGAACGGCCCTTCTGCCTAGGATGGATATGTTTAATGGTGTGTGATTATTTACCGTTATATGTAATTTCATAAGCAGCAACAGTCCCCCCCACTTCGCAGGCTGCCAAAAGCAGAGCCTTGCCTGTGGGGCTGTCCGCTGCAGGAATAAATTTTAAGCCTTCGGGAGAGTCGTCATCGCCAATGTGTTGGTTGAAGTCACGGGTGTTGATGTAGTTAGCAAATTTAGCTTTACCACCGGGCAACAGCTCGTACATCATCACGCCGCCAATGCGCTCTAAGGTTACGAAAGCTACATCTTTGCCATTAACCCTACCTGTAACCACAGTTTCCGGTTCAGGACCTTTCTTGCCGGAGCGGTCGTCAATAGTTACATCATCATTGGAGCAGTTGAAGTATTTAGGCAAGTACAAAGCAGTTTTGCTTTCAAAATCATTGCTGCTGTCAAAAACTTCTTCCAAACCATTGTCGCCAATGCGGAAGCAGCTAAAGGAACGGCTGCCGTATAAATAATCAAGACTGCTGTCCAAGCCATCGTTGTCTTTGGCGTTGAGGAAAGTTACCTTGCCACTTAAACCGTTAGCAGCAGTAATTTTGCCACTGGGGGAAGTCTGTCCCTTGCCAAAATTGCGGGCATCTTCGTTGCAGTAGCCATCCCAATCACGGGAATCGCCTTCGTTGGCAGTGAGCAGATAATCTTGACCGCCAATATTAGTCAAAGCAATAGCATCCGGCATACGCACGCCACGCAGGGAAGCATAGGTTTTGCCACGATATTTGCCGTCTTTCTTATCAATGTCCACTGCCACTTTAGAGTAATCCTCAAAACCTACGGAATGGATGCCCTTGAAGCTATTGCTGTGCAAATCAAGAACGGCGATGGCATTTGCCTCCTGCAAGGAAATATAGGCAGTGTCGTTGTTACAAGCAATGTATTCAGGCTCTAAATCAACGGAAGGAGCAGCGCCTTTTTTCAGCACAATCTGCTTATTCACCATTGCCTGGCGTGCTTCCGCACTATCAAAAGCAGTGAAGCCTACGGTTACAGCCGTGCTGCCTTTTGCCAAATCTACAATTGTCACGGAGCCTGCAGGATCAATCGCTCCCGCACCATAGCCTTTGCGCGGTTCGCCTTCGTTAGCAGTCAGAATCTTACTACCATCCGGGGTAAAGGTCACCATATCAGGCTGTACACCGGTAACGTAGGTTTGGCGGAAGTTTAAAGAGCCATCTGCCTGGCAGTCGAACAAGGCTACCCGTCCATTGGCAGCGTAGTCTTCGCTTTGAATAGCCACTGCCAAAGTTTTACCGTCGGGGCTAACTGCTACGGAGGTCATATCACCATAAACAAAGGTAGCATCTTCTACTAAAGCTTTAACGTCAACATTAGTACCGGAGAGTTCCGTTACTCCTACACCGTTTCTCAAATCAGCCATCGCAATCACTACCAACTGTCCGCTTTTACCGTTAACAGCGTAAGCATGGCCGTTGGCCTTGCAATAGTCAACTATTTCCAACACACCGCCATCAGCATCGCTCATGCCTGCGTGGTAGGCGCCAACCTTTTGGACATCAAGAGGGGAATAAGCGTTTTCAAAGCCTGCGTTCTGCACAGTATAGGCAGGCAGAGGAGCAACTTCTGCAGCAACTGCCACGCTGCAGAACATGGAGCCTGCGCACAGCAGATAGGCTACTTTACTAGCAATATTTTTAGACATTCATTTCATCCTTTCTTCTTTAGGCTTTCTTAGCCAGTTTCAGTATAAAACAAGAATGCGTGTCTAACTAGCAGCAGTGCTTTAAATGTATGCAAAGGCTGTGTAAAATTTACGGCTTAAAAAAGTAAAGAATACTTCGCTTATGACTATGCATCAGAAAAGCCACTCCTTCCGCAGTAAATATTTACTTTCATCACAATATCAGTCGTAATATTATGATATTGTTATTATCACATCGTTGACTTTAATCATAATTTCAACTACAATATTATTGAATTGTTATCGGGAGGTGAGCCAATGAATTATATGGAGGAACTGTCTGCCATCGCCAAAGAGCATGGTGGAATTATAGATACAAAAACAGCTACGGACCGTGGCATCTCAAAGGCAATGCTCTCCAAACTATGTAAAAATGAAAAAATCCATCGCATTGTAAAAGGCCAGTACATCCTGCCTGATGATATGCAAGATGAACTGCTATCCATAAGCAGGCGCTCTGATCGAATTATCTTTTCCCATGAAACAGCTCTGTTTCTCCACGGAATTTCAGACAGAACCCCTTTCGAGCACACCATAACGGCACCCTCTGACTGCGTGCCTTCCGCAGCCATCAAAGCGGAATGCAAAGTCTACTATATAAAACCGGAACTGTTCGAGATGGGTAAGAGTACTTTGGCTACCCCTGCGGGGAATATGGTTCCTGTTTATGACTTGGAAAGAACCATTTGCGATATCATCCGCAGCCGTAACAAACTGGGAACCGAAACCTTCCTAGCGGCACTGAAGATGTATGCGGCAAATCCGAAGAAAAATTTGAATAAGCTAAACTCTTACGCTACCCAACTACGAATCGCCAATGTGCTACGACAATATTTGGAGGTACTTCTATGAACAATGCCATGAGTTTGAAAGCACGTATACGCAACATTGCCAAGCAGAAAAATATACCTGCTCAGGTAATTTTGCAGAATTATATGTTTGAACGTTTATTAGTACGACTATCGAAATCAGAATACAAAGGTAAATTTCTACTGAAAGGTGGTATGCTCGTAGCCGCCATCGTCGGCTTAGATAATAGAGCCACCATGGATTTAGACACCACGCTTAAAAACTTCCCCCTCACCCCAGAGGCAATCAGGAGTGCATTGCAACATATCTGCTCAATCGTCATGGATGATGCTGTAACCTTTGAGCTAGGGACAATCTCACCCATACGGGAAGATGATATTTACGGAGGCTACCGTGTAATGTTGAATGCCCGCTTTGACACACTGCTTACTCCCTTAAGCATCGATGTTTCCACAGGGGATGTTATCACGCCCCATGCTGTTTCCTATCAGTTCGCAGAAATCTTCGATGATGAAAAATCCTATGAACTTTGGGCCTACAATATTGAAACTGTTATGGCAGAAAAAGTAGAAACCATTCTCCGCAGAGGCGTGTTCACTACCCGCCCCAGGGATTTCTACGACGCCTACATACTTGCAACAACGCAG
This sequence comes from Phascolarctobacterium sp., assembly GCF_045124115.1. Taxonomy (GTDB): domain Bacteria; phylum Bacillota; class Negativicutes; order Acidaminococcales; family Acidaminococcaceae; genus Phascolarctobacterium_A. Next base: position 15,384 of record NZ_JBGVLF010000047.1, on the reverse strand, counting down.
AAGTTCGATAAAACTGTTTTCTTCGAAGCATTAGCAGCAACAGCCGCTCATCGCGGCACAACAGAGCAGATTGCAGAAGTCTCGGAAATTCTCCGACAAGTCGAAACCAACCAGAATCTACGCAACATGTGGGAAAAATATCGTAAGCAGTTTGCCTATGCGAAGGAAATCACTTACGAGATGATTGTGAAAACACTTAGAGCCTTGGTAGAAGATTTAGTATAAATCAAAAATACACTTGCAACTAAACACGTTTTAAATGTATGCAAAGGCTGTGTAAAATTTACGTTTACGCCCTGCCTGTAACACTTTTTTATGGATAAAAGCAAGACAAAAAGCTGGTTTTATATTATAATAAAAAGTTGAAATACACTGTATTGTAGGTGACGCTTATGTCAGTTATTTTTTACTTTTCCGGCTCCGGCAACAGTCTGGATGCAGCCAAACAAGCTGCCGCCGCGTTGGCTGACTGCCGTCTGGAATCCATGGCTGCCTACCTCAAGCAGCCCTACACAATTGAAGATACAGAGATTGGCTTTGCCTTCCCCGTCCACTGCTTTGACCTGCCTCCTTTTGTGCAGGAGTTCTTGGGCAAGCTGGAAGCCAAGCCCAGCTACACCTTTGCCATCGCCACTATGGGTGGCAGCCAAGGCCGTACCTTGAAGCACCTGCAGGAACTGTTGGCAGCCAGAGGCATCACGCTGAACTACGCGGCTACCCTCGTCATGCCGGACAACTTCTTTTTGAACGGCAGGAGCAAATTCCCGCAAATGTTGGCGGATGCGGATAAAGCATTGCTCAAGATTGTGGACGCCATCCACGGCAGACAGGAAGACACTTCCCTGTGCCGAGAAAGCGGTCTGCTGAAATGGTTCGGTGTAGACGCGTGTTGGTGGTTTATGCACGATATACTGCATATTGGGCAATTGAGTCTGATGCAAGGCAAATGCATCAGCTGCGGCAAATGCGCCAAGGTCTGCCCTGTGGGCAATATTACTATGGAAAACGGTCGCCCCGTTTTTGGCAGCAACTGCGTTGCCTGCTTCGCCTGCCGTCATTGGTGTCCCCAACACATTATTAAAATGGGCGGCATGAAGTCCAAAGCAAAAGAAAGTTATACCAATCCTAATATAAATATTCAAGAAATGTATCATGAGGAGGGTAAATAATGACCACATATAATCCTGTAAGCGCTGAATTTTTAGACGCAGTGCGTGCCGTTATTGGTGCTGACTACGTGCTTACCGACGCAGAAAAACTGGATATGTACAAAACTGACGAGGAATACGACCCTCGCCGTTTCCGTGTGCCTGAAGCTGTTGTGATTCCCGGCAGTGCGGAAGAAATTGCTGAAATTGTGAAACTGTGCAACAAATATATGGTGCCTGTAACCGTACGCGGCGGTGGTACCAGCTTGGCAGATGGTGCTATTGCTGTTTGCGGCGGTATCATCCTGCTGACCGAACGTCTGAATAAGATTATCGAAATGAACACCGAAGGTATGTACATGGTTGTAGAAGCAGGCGTGCGTACTATTGACATCCAAAAAATGGCTAATGAAGCCGGTTTCCTCTATGCAGGCGACCCTTGCAGTGCAGAAAGCTGCTTGATCGGTGGCAATCTGGCTACCAACGCAGGTGGTAACAAAGCAGTACGCTATGGCGTAACCCGCAACCAAGTCTATAGCTTGGAAATGGTTACTCCTACCGGCGAAATCGTCGAAGTGGGCGCCCGTTTGAAGAAATGCAGCACCGGTTACTGCATGGAACAACTGGTAATGGGCAGCGAGGGTACTTTGGGCATCATCACCAAAGCTACTTTGAAGCTTCTGCCCCTGCCTCCGTTCCGTTTTGATGTGCTGGCAGTCTTCCTTGATCCCCACATGGCGCTGAGCCTTGTTGAACGCATTAACAAAGCAGGCATCAACCCCACCAGCATCGAATACATGGACAATTCCTACGTACGCGGCACTGCGGATTTTATCGAGTTCAAAGGCGCTCCCCATTACGAAGATGGCATCTATGTAATCGTTACTGTAGAAACCTACAGCGAAGACGAACTGGATATGAAGATGGAACAGCTCAGCGAACTGTGCGAAGAAGCAGGCGCTGTGGATGTTTTGGAAGCAGACGACCGTATTTGGTCCATGCGCCGCAACTGCCAAGAATCCGTCAGCCTGATCAGCAAAGTATCTTTGACTGACGATGTAGTTGTGCCTGTCAACAAGATTGCTTCCACTATTAAAGAAATTATGGAAATCAGCACTAAATATCCCTTCCCCGTACCTGTAAAGGTTAACGCCCACATTGGCGACGGCAATCTGCACTTGGTACTGTGCAAATGCGATATGAGCGACGCCGATTGGGAAAAATATGTCCATGAATTCCATGAAGAAGTTTATGCTTATGCCTATGCCCAAGGCGGCCGTTTGGCAGGCGAACACGGCATTGGTGCTAAAAAGCTATCCTATATGGAAGAATTTACCCCTGCAGGCGAACTGAATCTGATGCGCCTTATCAAACGTGCTTGGGACCCCAACAACATTCTCAACCCAGGCAAAGTTTTCAATGCCTAGGAGATGAACCCATGCAGACTTATAATTCCCTGACTCCGGAATTCATCGCCAAACTCCAAACCATTGTAGGTGCGGAGCATGTGCGCATGGATGCGGAAACCTTAGATAGATATAAAACCGACGAAGAAACAGACGAGCGCTGTTTCCACCTGCCTGATGCAGTGGTGGATCCTGCTAACGCTGAAGAAATCGCTGCCATTATGAAGTTGAGCAACGAATACCTTATCCCTGTTACCGTTCGCGGTGGCGGCAGCGGTATTGTGGATGGCTCCATTGCCAACTGCGGCGGTATTGTACTACTCATGGAGCGCTTGAACAAGATTATCGAGCTGAACAGCGAAGGCATGTACCTGATTGCCCAAGCAGGCGTACGCACCATCGATATCCAAAAATTAGCCAATGAAAACGGCTTCCTTTACGCAGGTGACCCCTGCAGTGCGGAAAGCTGCCAAATCGGTGGCAACCTTGCTACCAATGCCGGTGGCAATAAGGCAGTACGCTACGGCGTAACCCGCAACCAAGTTTACGCTGTGCAGATTGTCACCCCCATGGGCGACATTGTGGATTTGGGTGCGCCTTTGAAAAAATGCAGCACCGGTTACTGCATGGAACAGCTTATAATCGGTAGCGAAGGCACTTTGGGCATTATTACCCAAGTAACCTTGCGCTTGCAGCCCCTGCCTCCCTGCCGTCTTGATATGCTGGCAGTCTTTACCGACCCCTTGGCAGCTATCAGCGTAGTACCCAAGGTAGCCAAAGCAGGCATCAACCCCACCAGCATCGAGTACATGGATAACCCCAACGTACGCACTACCAGCCAATTTTTGGACTTCCCCGGTGCTCCTCACAAAGAAGACGGTATTTACGTTATCTTTACCATCGAAGCCTTTAATGAGGACGAACTGGATATGAAGATGGAGCAGTTGAACGATATTTGCGAAGAATGTGGCGCTATCGACGTTTTGGAAGCCGATGACCGCATTTGGGCAATGCGCCGTAACTGCTTGGAATCTGTGCGACTGGTAAGTTTGGTCTGCACCACTGATGACGTGGTTGTACCTGTGGACGAAATGGGCCCCATGCTCCAATATATTATTAAAACTGTAGCCAAATACCCCTTCCCCCTACGCATCAACGCCCACATCGGCGACGGTAACCTGCACATCGTCCTTTGCAAAATGGATTTGAGCGACGAAGAATGGGAAGAACAGCTGGGCAAATTCACCCGCGAGGTATATACCTACGTTTATGCTCATGGCGGCCGTTTAAGCGGCGAGCACGGCATCGGCTCCAAAAAAGCAGGCTTTATGGAGGAATTCACCCCTCGTGGCGAGCTTGCTTTGATGAAGAAAATCAAACTGGCTTGGGATCCTAATTTAATCTTGAATCCCGGCAAAGTTTTTGATATTTAAGTAGAATGGTAGAAAAGGAGAAAAAGTATATGTCTAAATTCAATCCTGTAACCGAAGAAGTCCTAGAGGAGCTGCGCGCAGCCCTGGGCGCAGAAAACGTTAAAGTTGATCCCGAAACCTTGGAGCGCTACAAAACCGACGAAGAGCCGGACCCCCATTACCACCATCTGCCGGAAGTAGTGGTACTGCCCGGCTGCACCGAAGAAGTAGCTGCTGTTATGAAAATCGCTAATAAATATCTGGTTCCCGTAACTCCCCGCAGCGCCGGCACCAGCGTATCCTGCGGTGCTATCCCCACTTTCGGCGGTATCGTGCTGCTCATGGAACGCATGGACAAAATTATCGAAATGAATACTGATGCTATGTACATGGTTGTAGAAGCAGGCGCACGCACTGTAGAAATCCAAAAAATGGCTAACGATGCAGGCTTGCTTTATGCAGGCGACCCCTGCAGCGCAGACAGCTGCTTGATTGGCGGCAACATCGCAACCAACGCAGGCGGCAATAAAGCTGTACGCTATGGCACCACCCGTCACCAAGTATATTCCATCGAAGTTGTTACTCCTACCGGTGAAATCGTAGAGCTGGGCAACCGCCTGAAAAAATGCAGCACCGGTTACTGCCTGGACCAATTGGTAATGGGCAGTGAAGGTACTTTGGGCATTATCACTAAAGCAACCTTGAAGCTGCTACCCCTGTGCCCTTATCGTCTGGATATTTTGGCAGTATTCACCGATGTTGCCAAAGCAGTTGACCTGGTACCCAACCTGATTAAAGCAGGCCTGAATCCCACCAGCGTAGAGTTTATGGATAATGGCTTTGTACGTGCTGCCAGCGATTACGCAGAGTTGCGCCTGCCCCATTATGAAGACGGCAGCTATGTAATCGTTACTGTAGAAACCTTTAACGAAGACGAATTAGACATGAAGATGGAACAATTGGACGAAATCTGCACTGCTTGCGGCGCTACCGATGTTGTAGAAGCTGATGAACGCGTGTGGAAAGTACGCCGCAGCTGCTTGGAAGGCTCCAAAGCTAAGAGCAAAGTTTCTACCTCCGATGATTTGGTTGTGCCTATTGATAAGATTGCAGTTTGCTTGAATCATCTGATGGAAGTTTCCAAAAACTATGACTTTGAATGCATGTGCTTGGCTCACGCCGGCGACGGCAATCTGCACTTCAACGTTTTAAAGATGGATATGAGCGACGAAGAGTGGGAACGCCAACTGGCAGAATTCCACAGCATCTGCTATGAATATGTTTACAGCCTGGGCGGCCGCCTGTCCGGCGAACACGGCATTGGCGCGAAAAAGGCTGCAGCATTGGAAAAATACTGCGACCCTGTAGAAATGTCCATTATGAAGACTATCAAACGCGCTATGGACCCCAACAACATCCTCAACCCCGGCAAACTGATCAACGCATAAAAAAGTGAAAAAACGCTTACGTAGACATAACAATCTACGTAAGCGTTTTCTTTTTAATTGAAAGAGTAAAAAGTTCGCACTTTTTTTACTTTCTAAATGCCCCTAACATTTTACTATTAACAGCGAAAGTATTAAAATATATAGTGATATATTATGATTTGCTCAAAGCATGTTCATGGAGGTCACTATGCAGATAGGTTTAGATATAGGCAGTACAACAATCAAAATTGCAGTTATGGATGATAGCGGTACTTTGCTCTTTAGCAAATACCAACGCCACTACAGCCAGATTGCGTCCAAATTACTAGAATTACAGAAAGAAGTGCTGCAGAAGTTTCCCCATCTGCGTACGGCACGTCTAGCAGTTAGCGGCAGCGCCGGCATCGGCTTAGCTGAAGACTGCGACCTGCAGTTTGTACAGGAAGTTTTTGCCGAAAAAATCTGTACCGAACGCTTGAATCCCGGCACAGACGCCGTAATCGAGCTTGGCGGTGAAGATGCCAAGATCCTTTTCCTCGGCCGCCATTTCGATGCCCGCATGAATGATAGCTGCGCCGGTGGTACCGGTGCCTTTATCGACCAAATGGCATCCCTGCTTAACGTAGAAACGACGGACATGAACGACCTTGCTTCCCAATCTACGACTAACTACACCATCGCCAGCCGTTGCGGTGTTTTTGCTAAAAGCGATATCCAACCCCTGTTAAACCAAGGTGCAGCCAAAAGCGATTTAGCTGCCAGCATTTTTCACGCTGTTGCCAGCCAAGCGGTAACCGGCCTAGCCAAAGGACGCCCCATCGAAGGCAACGTTCTCTATTTAGGCGGACCTTTAACATTTATGAGCTGCCTGCGGGATAGTTTCGACAATATTTTAAACATTAAAGGCCACTGCCCAGCAAACAGCCTTTACTACGTAGCTATGGGTGCAGCCTTCTGCGCTGAGCGCAGTGTAGATTTAACGACTCTGCCTGCTAAGCTAGAGGCAGCAGTTAAAAACCATACTTTTGAACATCTGCCTCCGCTTTTTGCCAGTCAAGAAGAATATGATGCTTTTAAGGCACGCCATGAGCGGGACTCCGTGACCATCAGCACACCGGAAAAAGCGACAGAAGCTTTTATCGGTATCGATTCCGGCAGCACCACTATTAAAATAGCTATTATGAGTCCTACGGGAGAACTGCTGGACTCTTTCTACCAAAGCAATAAGGGTAATCCCGTAGTCGCTGTCCGCGATTACTTGACTAATTTTTATAAAAAATATCCCCACTGCCGTTTACTGGCAGGCGCTGTCACAGGCTATGGTGAGGACTTGATTCGCCACGCTTTTGGCATGGATTACGGCATTGTGGAAACCATGGCCCATTTCTACGCAGCACGCTACCTGCAGCCCAATGTAGACTTTATCTTGGACATTGGGGGACAGGATATGAAGTGTCTCAAAATCCATAACGGTGCCATTGATAACATTTTCTTAAACGAAGCCTGCTCCAGCGGTTGCGGTAGTTTCCTACAGACCTTTGCCGAGATTTTAGGCTACACTGCGGAAGAATTTGCCCACATCGGCCTTTTTGCCGATATGCCTGTAGATTTAGGTAGTCGCTGCACCGTCTTTATGAACAGCAGCGTCAAACAGGCACAAAAGGATGGTGCTTCCGTAGCCAATATCAGTGCCGGCCTTTCTATCAGCATCGTAAAGAACGCCCTCTACAAGGTTATCCGCCCCAGCAGCAAGGAAGCCATCGGCAAGCACATTGTTGTCCAAGGCGGTACATTCCTCAACGATTGCGTTCTCCGCGCCTTTGAACAGGAGTTGGAGTTAGAAGTAGTACGCCCCAACATCGCAGGACTGATGGGTGCCTATGGTGCTGCCCTGTACGCCCAACGCCGCTATACGGACAATCCCAAGGAAACTACGATTATCAAAGAGCAGGAGCTTGCCACCTTCAGCCATCAGGTGAAAGGTGCCACTTGTGGCTTGTGCAATAACCACTGCCATTTAACCATCAATATTTTCGCCAGCGGCAAGCGTTTTATCAGCGGCAACCGCTGTGAACGTCCCATTACCCACATGGCGCCGAAAGATGATTACAATCTTTACCGCCAAAAACTGCAGCTATTAAAGGAACTGCCTGTTAACGAAAAACCTACCCGCGGCATTATGGGTATTCCCATGGGACTCAATATGTACGAACTGCTGCCCTTCTGGCAAGGTCTTTTCAGCAGCTTAGGGTTCAAAGTAGTCACCAGCCCTATTGAAGATAAAACTATTTACCGCTTAGGTCAGAACACCATTCCCAGCGATACAGTCTGCTATCCTGCCAAGCTGATGCACGGACACATCAAGTGGCTTCTTGGTCAAGGCATTACCAATATTTTCTATCCCTGCATGACCTATAATATTGATGAACACGGCACGGAAAACTGCTATAACTGCCCTGTTGTAGCCTACTACCCGGAAGTGCTCCACGCTAATATGCGGGAATTAGAAAAGATTCATTTCTTTTTTGATTATTTAGGACTTCTCCATAAGGACAAGCTGACAGATAAGCTTTACGAAATGCTCCATCCTTCCTTCAAGGATATTTCTAAAAGCGAAGTCAAAGAGGCCGTCAATAAAGCTTTCTCCTGTTACTACGCTTTTGAAGATCAAGTGAAGGCACGTGGGCAGAAGATTATTACGGAAACACGTGCCAACCATAAGCCCATTGTAATTTTAGCAGGCCGTCCCTACCACATCGACCCCAAAGTCAACCACAGTATCGACCGCCTGATTACCACTATGGGTGCAGCCGTGGTCAGTGAGGACGCTGTCAGCAGCCATATTAAGCCCCAAGAATTGGAGCGCGACCTACAGGTGCTCAACCAGTGGACCTACCACGGCCGCCTGTACGCCGCTGCAGAATACGTTAAAGACAACCCTGATATGCATATGATCCAGTTGGTAAGCTTTGGCTGCGGTTGCGATGCCATCACTGCCGATGAATGTCGCCGTATTCTAGAAAGCAACGGCCGCATTTACACCCAAATCAAAATCGATGATATCGATAATCTTGGTGCTGCCAAAATCCGTATTCGCAGTCTTTTCTCAGCAGCCAACCTTTTCGATTTAGATAATAACTAAGGAGTTACCCTATGTTAGAAGCAACTCATTTTGTTCCCTTCACCGAGGACATGAAAAAGACCCATACCATCCTCATCCCCGGCATGCTGCCCTTCCACTTTTCCCTACTGCGTGATGCCCTAAATAGTTGCGGCTATAAAGCAGAGGTACTGCAGAACACCAGTCGCGAAGTGGTAGAGACAGGGTTGAAGTATGTAAATAACGATATCTGCTATCCTGCGCTCTTGGTCATCGGCCAACTAATCAACGCCCTGAAAAGCGGGAAATATGACTTGGAACACACCGCCTTGATTATCACTCAAACAGGCGGTGGCTGCAGAGCGTCCAACTACATCTTCCTACTGCGGAAAGCATTGGAAAAGGCAGGACTTGCCCATATTCCCGTTATCAGCCTCAATGTTAATGGTTTAGAAAAACAACCGGGTTTCCACCTTAATGGCTCCATGCTACGCAAATTCTTGGCTGCCGTTATTTATGGTGATGCTTTAATGTACCTGACCAACAAAGTGCGTCCCTACGAAGTGGTGCAAGGTGCAACGGATGCCCTCGCCCAACAATGGTTGACAAAGCTGGGCAAAGCTTTCCATGATGGTAAAGCCCAAGCTTTAAGCACCATGAAGAAATTTACCAAAACCATTGCGGAAGATTTTTCCCAAGTGCCCATTACCAATCAGGAAAAAATCAAAGTCGGTATCGTAGGCGAAATCTATATTAAATTCGCTGCTTTGGGCAATAACAATCTGGAGAAATTTCTACAGCAGCAAAACTGCGAATATATGCTCCCCGGCCTGCTCAACTTTGTCATGTACTGCGTAGATACCTATTTGACAGACTACAAGCTGTACGGCGGTAGTTTTTGGAAATATGGCACCAATAAAGCTGCCATGTGGTATCTAAAGCATTTGGAAAGTATCCTGCGTGATGCTCTGGACACGCCGCCCTTCACCGCCCCTGCTGCCTATGAAGAAACTAAAGCTATGGTCAAAGGCGTTATCGGCTACGGCAACAACATGGGCGAAGGCTGGCTTTTGACTGCAGAAATGCTGGAACTGGTACGCAATGGTTATACCAACATTATCTGCGCCCAACCCTTCGGCTGCCTCCCCAACCACATCGCCGGACGCGGCATGATTAACAAAATCAAAGAAATTGCAGAAGAAGCCAACATCCTAGCCATCGACTACGATGCCAGCGCTTCCAAAGTAAACCAAGAAAACCGCATCAAACTCATGCTGGCAACAGCAAAATAAAAAGACTGTGACTACCTTCATTGTCATCATATCCCCAGACGAATCATTTGCGATTTTAGCACACGAGTGCTTAGAATCACCGAAGTGATGCGAACCCAATAGCAAATTGTTCCACGAACAAGATCGGCCGCGAATCTTCGTTGTGATTCTGCACGAAGTGAGCGTTACAAAATCGCACGTGAGGCGGGGATATGATGAAATGACACAAAAGGTCACAGTCTTTTTTTAGCGTTTACGCATATGTTCTTCTAAATATTGTCCTACAATCTTTACAGCACAGTAGTCACCGCACATGGAGCAGGCTTCGTCATCGCTCTTATTTTTGCGTTTGCGATACTCTGTCGCCTTCACCGGGTCGATAGCAAGACGCAGCTGCTCCGGCCAATCCAACGCCTTGCGGGCCTTAGCCATAGCCAAATCCCACTCCCACGCCTGCTTGTTGCCTTTGGCAAGATCAGCAGCATGGGCAGCAATACGGGCAGCTACTACGCCTTCGCGCACATCATTAATATCGGGCAGGCCAAGATGCTCTGCAGGAGTTACGTAGCAAAGGAAGTCCGCACCGCTCACTGCTGCCAAAGTGCCGCCAATAGCGCTGGTAATATGGTCATAACCGGGCGCAACATCCGTTACCAAAGGCCCCAGAACGTAGAATGGTGCACCATGGCAAAGACGTTTCTGCAGCTGCATATTAGCAGCGATTTGGTTATAAGGTACGTGTCCCGGACCTTCCACCATAACCTGCACACCCTTGTCCCACGCCCTCTGGGTCAGCTCGCCTAAGCTCAGCAGTTCTTGGATCTGCGCTCTATCCGTAGCATCGGCAATGCACCCCGGGCGCAGACCGTCACCCAAGCTGATGGTTACATCGTACTCGGCACAGATATCAAGAATCTCGTCATAGTATTCGTAAAGAGGATTTTCCTTGTCATTGTGCAACATCCAACCGGTAATAAAGGAACCGCCACGGCTGACAACGTCCATCACACGGCCTTCGTCCAACAACGCTTTCAGCACATTACGGTTAATGCCGCAGTGAATCGTCATAAAGTCCGCACCATCTGCAGCCTGTTGGCGGATAACGTCAAAAATATCTTCCTTGGTCATTTCCACAACAGCACCACGTTTTAAAATAGTTTCTACAGTAACTTGGTACATAGGCACAGTGCCTACCATCACTGTAGATGCGTTGATGATTGCTTGGCGGGAAGCGCTGATATTGTGCCCCGTGGACAAATCCATTACAGCGTCGGCACCTGCGGCCACAGCAGCAGCCAATTTCTCCAGCTCCGGCGCAGGGTCATGGTAACTGCTGGAAGTGCCGATGTTGGCGTTCACCTTGACGCTCAGTCCTTGTCCCACGCCGCGAGGTACAAGGTTCTTATGATTAATATTGCAGGGAATAGCAATGGTACCTTTCGCTACGCCCTCACGAATAAATTCTTCACTAACATGCTCCTGAGCTGCAACAAGCTTCATTGCCTCAGTAATGACGCCCTGACGGGCTAACTGCATTTGTGTTGCCATATACTTTACCTCCTAGAAATAGATAAGCCGCCTTCCCTGCAGGGAAAGCGGCTATTTTTATGCCCAAAGAACAAATACATCGCTTTCCTACGTCGGTGTTAACCGTATCAGGTTCAAAGGGTCGGACTTGCGTCCTCTCAGCATTTCTGCGCCCCTAGCGGATCTTATGAAGTTATACAGCTGTAGTTTAACACTAATCTACTTTTTTGGCAAGCTAAAAAATTAGCGGATGAAATGAGTACCAATCCAAGGCTCTTTTTCCGGCAGGCCGTATTTTTCCTTGCCCAAAGCAATGCTCTGCATCAGGAATGTCATGTTGCGAGCCAAAGTGCGCATACTTTGCATACCCTCCGCATCTTGAGCTGCTTCGCCCAGTTCGCGACCGTGCACACTGTTCCAATATTGACCGGAAGCAATGGGCATACCGCTAATGCCAAAGTATTTGTTCAGCTCGTCATAGGTAGCAGAAAGGCCGCCGCGACGGGCAGCAACTACGCTGGCACCAACCTTCATGGTCTTATCGAATTTAGTGCTGAAGAACAGGCGGTCCAAAACAGCAATCAAAGTTGCGTTAGCAGAAGCGTAGTAAACAGGGCTGCCCACTACCAAGCCATCTGCGGCGGCAAATTTAGGAGCTAGTTCATTAACCACATCATCAAAAACGCATTTGCCAATCTCTGCGCATTTACGGCAGGCAATACAGCCACGTACCACTTTATTGCCTACGTGCACCAATTCAGTTTCCACTCCGGCAGCATTAAAGACTTTTATCATTTCCTGTAAAGCTAAAGCAGTGTTGCCATTGGCATGGGGACTGCCATTAATCAATAAAACTTTCATGAAAATTACCTCCTCGTTCCGTCTATTATACCACTTTTTTATTTATCAAGATGCTTTTCCTTGAGCCATTTAGCAAAATGCTCCGCAATCTCCACATTATTCAAATCAGAGAAAAGGAAATGGGTATTGCCATAAATGCCAATCTCCGGCAGATGTACCACTGTAGCATCACCACCATGACGATTAATAGCATCCGCAAATTTACGTGCCATAATCAGGCGCACACGCCAGTTATCCTTATTCCACTCGTCAGTCATTTCCGCAGGAATATAGTCACCATAGTAGATGATAATGGGCACCTTGGTCAATTTAATAAAATCTTCCATAGACACAGCACTGGCGCCCAAAGCACCAAAGGGACTGGTGGACGGCAAGGGGTCTGGCACTTCCCCTTTTGGGAAGACAAAACCACTCCCCGGTTCAAAAGCAGCCACTGCCTTCACTTTATCGCTAAGCATCACAGTACGCCAACCCGGACCACCGCCTTGGGAATGGGTCACTAAAATACCATCCCCTGCTTTAGCAAAAGTTGCGGCCATGGCCTTGGCAATTACACCTTCATCATAGGCCCCCGTATTAGGTGTCATCTGACGGAAGAACTGTTCCAAAGAAGCTTTATCCTGTGGGAACTGCACTCCGGGATAAAAGTCAGGCCAATTGCCAAGGCGGAAATTACTATACCATAATTGATCGATAGTGGCAGCAGGAACATTGGCTGCTACCGTAGATTGTCCTGCACGCCCACGACGAGGTTGATCAACTAAATAGGTACTGTAACCCTTGCGCAAGAAAATATTTTGAAATCCGTCCCGACCATCGGGGGTACTTTCCCATGTCTTGGCGCTCTGCCCTGCCCCATTAAGGAAAACTAATGGTAGCTTTTTAGCATGCACGGGCCTTTGATAAAACACATAAGCATGATCACCATGAAGAGTCTGTCCTGCAGGATTAGTGGGCTTAGTATAATCAAACTCCCCTGCAGTCTGCACCACCGTACCACCGGCAGCGAAGCTGCCCTGCTCTGCAATTACTAGGGGCTTTGCCAAAGCACTGTTACTAGCGAACATAACCGTACCGGCAAAAGCCATGGACAACAACCCTAAACAAATTCTCTTGTGCAACTTTTGCATTTCTTTATACCTCCGTCCGTATTACTTATTGAACTTCTACTATTATTCTACAACTTAAAGTTGACTTTAAGTCAAGCCTACGGAGGCGTAAAAATTTTGTATCCTTGCAAAATTTAGCAGGACAACTCCTACCAGCAAAAAGCTCCCTGCTTACTGCAAATAAGCAAGGAGCTTCTTTTAGGATCTGGAATGAATATCTTTTAAATATTTACGGACAGGTACAAAACGCGGTGGCATTTCCTCATCGCTCATTTCCCGAGGCACTTTTGTCGTGCCTGCGGATACCGCCGTTTCATAGTACCACTTTTTGTAATCCAAAACATCAAGAGTGCGCTGCAGTTCCGCCATTTGCTGCTGCACAGCTTCCCGCTGTTTCAAAATCAGCTTCAAGCGTTCCTGCATGGTAACATCACCTTGCATGGACATGTGCACAAACTCTTTAATATCTTTCAAAGGCATCCCTGCACCCTTTAGGCATTCGATAACACAAAGCCATTCATAATCGATTTCCTTGAACATCCGAATACCGCCGCTGCTACGCTCTACAAATGGAAGCAAACCTTCTTTGTCGTAATAGCGCAGGGTAGAAGTAGCAATATGCAAAAGCTTTGCCATTTCTCCGATTGTGTAATACATCACCATCGTCCTTTCTATATCTGCAGTCGTTACCCTACAAAATATTTTCTCAAAAATTTTATAAAAAGCCTCTTGACTTAAAGTTGACTTTAACTGATATGCTCTAAGCAAGCTCTAAGGTGATTATAACAAGAGATAAGTAATTTGTAAATCAAACGATATCAATCTTACCTATTAAGGAGGCACAAATTATGAAGAAAATTTATTTAGCAACATTGATGACTTTAGCCCTCGGCGTATCCGGTGTTGGTTTCGCAGCTCCGCACAAAGATAATCCTTATACTTTGGTTTACGACCACGCCATTACCAAAAACGTAAAAGGTGAAGTAAATATTCATCCCATAAACTATAAGCTGCACGGTGTAAAAATTGCCGCCAATATTTACACCCCTGCCAACTACGACCCCTCCAAAAAATACGCAGCTATTGTTGTGGCTCATCCTAACGGCGGTACTAAGGAACAGGTTGCCGGCCTTTTTGCCCAACGCTTGGCAGAACTTGGTTACATCACCATTGCAGCCGACGCTGCCTACCAAGGCGCAAGTGGCGGTAATCCTCGCAACTTGGATATCCCTTACTACCGCACAGAGGACATTCATGGCATGGTGGACTTCATTAGCCAATACCCCGGCGTTGATACTGACCGCATTGGTTCCTTTGGTATCTGCGGTGGCGGCGGTTACACCTTGAATGCTGCCAAAAGCGAAAAACGTGTTAAAGCTGTAGCAACTCTCAGCATGTTCAACACCGGCCGCGTCCGCCGCAATGGCTATATGGACAGCCAATTAGACAGCATCCAAGAACGGATGGCAGCAGCTGCCACAGCCCGTGCAGAAGAAACTGCAACTGGTAAAATCAGCTACTACGGCACTGTGGATTTTGATGCCCTTACTGACGAAAGCATTGCTAAAATAACCAATGACCTTTATCGTGAAGGCATGGAATACTACGGTCGCAGCCACCGTCACCCTAATTCCACCTTCCGCTATACTACTAGCAGCCTTATGGAACTAATGAGCTGGGATGCTACTGATAATATTGACTTAATCAATGTCCCCCTGCTGATGATGGCTGGAGAAAAAGCGGACTCCCTCTATATGACCGAAGAGGCTTTTGCCAAAGCTACAGGTACCAAGGATAAAGAGCTATACCTAATCCCCAAGGCAACCCATATTAAAACTTATTACGTTCCAGAATTTGTAGACCAAGAAGTTAATAAACTGCAAGAATTCTTTGGCAGAACTCTGTAAAATAAATTCTAGGTATAATAATAGCCTCTCGCTAAAATTAAAACAGCGGGAGGCTTAATTTTTAAGAATAAATATTATCTAAATTGCAATAGCAAGTTGCACACTTTTTTCAATCCTCTAGGCTGCATATATGCGGTCTAGATATTCATCAAAATACTCATTGGGGGACTTGTACCCCAAGCACTTCCTAGGTAGGTTGTTAGCCCACTCCGTTGC